>NZ_CP074405.1:2717883-3397354 GCF_018388445.1 Cellulomonas wangleii | reverse complement strand
GCACGGCACCGCGTCGCGCAGGTGCGGCGGGTAGGACCTCGGTCCGTGGTCGGCCCGACGGCGTGCCCACTATGACGGAGGAGCGTCGGCCGACGTCCAGCACATATGCCCCCACTGTTTCGATATCGTTATCGAACCAGTTTGACGATCCCGCGAGGCCGCTGTCAGAGTCAACGACAGCCCCGTACAGCGGGGTGAGGGTGGAGGCGCCGCACGGTTGCGTCGCACGTCGTCCGGACGTGAGCGCACTGCAACGCTCGACCCGCCCTCGAGGCGGCCCCCACGGGCTCGTCCAACCACTGTGTGGCTCAACGAAGAGGGACAGACCATGAAGGTAAGGAAGACACTGGCGGCCACGGCCGCCGTGCTCATGGGCGCTCTGGCGCTCACCGCCTGCGGCGGCTCCGACGACAACGCCGGCGGGGGCGACGGCGGCGACGCCGAGCTCACGTTCTGGCACAACTCCACGACGGGTGACGGCAAGGCCTACTGGGAGGCCACCGCGGCGGCCTTCGAGGAGGCCAACCCGGGCGTGACCATCAAGATCCAGTCCATCCAGAACGAGGACATGGACGGCAAGCTCCAGACCGCCCTCAACTCGGGCGACGCGCCGGACATCTTCATGGCGCGTGGTGGCGGCAAGCTCGCCGACATCGTCGACTCGGGCCAGGTCATGGACCTCACCGACAAGGTCGACGACGACGTGCGCGAGGCCGTCGGCGGCGCGCTCGACGCGTTCAAGGTGGACGGCAAGATCTACGGCATGCCGACCGCCGTGCTCCCCGGTGGCATCTGGTACAGCAAGGACCTGTTCGCGCAGGCCGGCATCACCGAGACGCCGAAGACGATGGCCGAGCTCGAGGACGCCGTCGCCAAGCTCAAGGCCGCGGGCGTCCAGCCCATCGCCCTGGGCGCCAAGGACGCCTGGCCCGCCGCGCACTGGTACTACTTCTTCGCGCTGCGTGCCTGCTCGCAGGACACGATCAACGAGTCGGCCGCCGAGATGAACTTCGACGACCCGTGCTGGGCCGAGGCGGGCAAGGCGTACGAGGAGTTCGCCGGTGTCGAGCCGTTCAACAACGGCTTCCTGACGACGACGGCGCAGCAGGGTGCCGGCTCCTCGGCCGGTCTGCTGGCCAACCACCAGGCCGCGATGGAGCTCATGGGTGCGTGGAACCCGGGCGTCATCGCCGGTCTGACGCCCGACGGCGAGCCGCTGGCCGACCTCGGCTGGTTCCCGTTCCCGGCGATCGAGGGTGGCGAGGGTGACGCGACGGCCATGATGGGTGGCGTCGACGGTTACGCCTGCCACGTGGACGCGCCGGACGTGTGCGCCGACTTCCTCAACTTCTACATGGGGCAGGAGCACCAGGAGGGCTACGCCGAGGCGTTCGTCACCCTGCCGGCCTCGAAGGACGCGCAGGGCGCCGTCACCGACCCGGCCCTGCAGGACGTGCTCGCCTCGTACAACGACGCCGCCTACGTGAGCGTCTGGCTGGACACCCTGCTCGGCCAGAACGTCGGCAACGCGCTCAACGGCGCGGTCGTCGAGATGCTCGCCGGCAACGGTGACGCTGACAGCATCGTGTCCACGGTCCAGGCCGCGGCAGCCAAGGAGTAACTGGTCCGATGAGCAACTCCCAGGGCGGGAACGCGCTGCTGAGGACGTCGACGCCCGGGGATGGCTCGGTCGTCGGGGGCGGTGCCGGTACGGCACCGTCCCCGGCGCGCCGGCCCCGCCGCAGGGGTGACTGGCGCAAGCGTGCCGAGATCACCCTCCTCGCAGGCCCCGCGATCGTCGTCTTCGTCGCGTTCGTCATCTTCCCCGTCGTCATGGCGGCGTACTACGGGTTCTACAAGTGGAAGGGCTACGGGGTCCCGACGGACTTCGTGGGACTGGAGAACTACGCCACGATCCTGCAGGACACCACCTTCCACGACGCGTTGATGCACAACGGCTTCATCGTCGTGATGTCCCTCGTCATGCAGGGACCGGCGGCCGTGGTCCTCGCGCTGCTGCTCAACCGCAAGATGCGGGGCCGCGGGCTCATCCGCGTCCTGATCTTCGTGCCCTACGTCGTCTCCGAGGTCATCGTCGGGACCGGCTGGAGCCTCATGCTCCAGACCACGGGTGCCGTGAACGACCTCTTCGCCAAGATCGGGCTCGAGGGGTGGGCGGTCGACTGGCTGTCCGACCCCGACGTCGCGATCTGGTCGCTGATGATCATCATCACGTGGAAGTACATCGGCTTCGCCGTGATCCTCTTCCTCGCGGGTCTGCAGTCCATCCCCGAGGAGCTCCACGAGGCCGCCGCGATCGACGGCGCGTCCTACTGGCAGGCGCAGCGCAGCATCACGCTGCCGCTGCTCGGCCCGACCGTCCGCATCTGGGCGTTCCTGTCGATCATCGGGTCGCTCCAGCTGTTCGACCTCGTCTACATCATCTGGGGCCAGTACGTGTCCGCCACGGCGGGTACCTCGACGATGGCGACCTACATGGTGCTCAACGGGCGCAACGCGGGGAACTACGGCTTCGGTAACGCCGTCGCCGTGGTCCTCTTCCTCATCTCGCTGGTCATCGCGCTGACCTACCAGCGCTTCGTGCTCAAGCGGGACACCGAGGGCGCGCTCACGGGAGGGAAGAAGTGATGGCCGCCAACGCGGTTCAGGCAACCCCGGCGAAGCTGCCCGCACCCGTGCGGCGGCGCGTCAAGACGCTCGACAAGGTCAACCCGCTCGTCTACGTGGTGGCGTGGCTCCTCGTCGGCATCTGCGTCGGGCCGGTCATCTACATCATCCTCGGCGGTCTGCGCACCAACTCGCAGATCACCGCGGACCCCTCCGGGTTCCCGACGACCTGGGAGTGGGGCAACTACTCCGCGGTCCTCAACAGCTCGCTGTTCTGGCAGCAGGCCGGCAACTCGGCGATCAGTGCGATCGCCACGACGGCCGGTGTCGTGATCCTCGGGGTCATGGCGAGCTTCGTGCTCGCCCGCTACGACTTCAAGGCGAGCACGGCGATGTACTCGCTGTTCGCCGCGGGTCTGATGTTCCCGATGACGGTCGCGATCACGCCGCTGTACATCATGATCAAGAACCTCGGTCTGATGAACAGCCTCGCGGGCATCATCCTCCCGCAGATCGCCTTCGCTCTGCCGACGACGATCATCATCCTGGTGCCGTTCCTGCGGGCCATCCCCAAGGAGCTCGAGGAGGCCGCCGCGATCGACGGGGCCAGCCGCATCGGGTTCTTCTTCCGGATGGTCGTCCCGCTGTCGGTCCCGGGCGTCGTCACGGTCGGTATCCTCGCCTTCGTGGCGGCCTGGAACAGCTACATGCTGCCGTTGTTCATCCTCAACGACGAGTCGATGTACACCCTGCCTCTGGGTGTGCAGTCGTTCGCCTCGCAGTACTCGGTCGACACCGCCCGGGTCCTCGCGTTCACGTCGCTGTCGATGATCCCGGCGCTGATCTTCTTCTCGCTGTTCGAGCGGCGGATCGTCGGCGGTCTGACCGGCGCCGTCAAGGGCTGACGACCCCTTCTGCGCGCCCGTCCGGGTTCGTCCCGGGCGGGCGCGCAGCCGTACCACCTCGCCATACCTTCCGAAGGAGCACCACCCCGTGTCCGACACCCTCGGCAGCGCCGCCCAGCAGCGGTCGTCGCACGTCCCCGCCATGCCCGTCGTCTCCTCCCGGGTGCGTGACCTGCACGCCCGGATGACCCTCGAGGAGAAGCTCGCGCAGCTGGTCGGCTACTGGCTCGACCAGAACGGCACCGTCGCCCCCATGCAGTCCGAGATGGCCTCGGGCCAGAAGGACTCGGGGCAGCTCGCGGAGATCACGCGGCACGGCCTCGGGCACTACACCCGCGTGTACGGGACGCGTCCTGTCGAGCCGGCCGAGCGCGCCGCGTGGCTGTGGGCCGAGCAGCGTCGCCTCAAGCGCGAGACGCGCCTGGGCATCCCCGCGCTGGTGCACGAGGAGTGCCTCACGGGCCTGGCCGCCTGGCAGGCCGCCAGCTACCCGACGCCGCTCGCGTGGGGCGCGTCCTTCGACCCCGAGCTGGTGCACGAGGCCGCGCGGGCCATCGGCGACTCGATGCGCGAGCTGGGCATCCACCAGGGCCTGGCCCCGGTGCTCGACGTCGTCGGCGACCCCCGCTGGGGCCGCGTCGACGAGTGCATCGGCGAGGACCCGTACCTGGTCGGCACCGTCGGCACGGCGTACGTCCGCGGCCTGCAGGACGCCGGCGTCCACGCCACGCTCAAGCACTTCGTCGGGTACTCGGCCTCCGCGGCCGGCCGCAACCACGCACCGGTCCACGCCGGCCCGCGCGAGCTCGCCGAGATCTACCTCCCGCCGTTCGAGATGGCCGTGCGCGACGGCGGCGTCCGCTCGGTGATGAACTCCTACGCCGACGTCGACGGCATGCCGGTCGCGGCGGACCCGCACTACCTGACCGAGGTGCTGCGCGAGCAGTGGGGCTTCGACGGTGTCGTCGTGGCCGACTACTTCGCGGTCGCGTTCCTGCAGGTCATGCACGGTGTCGCCGCGGACCGCGGCGAGGCGGCCGCCCTCGCGCTGGCCGCCGGCCTGGACATCGAGCTGCCGACCGGTGACGCCTTCCTCGAGCCGCTGGCCGAGCGCGTGCGCGCCGGCCTGACGGACGAGGCGCTCGTGGACCGCGCGGTGCTGCGCGCCCTCGCGCAGAAGGAGGAGCTGGGTCTGCTCGACCCCGAGGCGTTCGAGGACGAGCCTCCCACCGAGATCGACCTCGACTCGCCGCGGCACCGCGAGCTCGCGCGTCGCCTCGCGCAGGAGTCGGTCGTCCTGCTGTCGAACGACGGTGTCCTGCCCCTCGCGCAGCCGCGCAAGGTCGCCGTCGTCGGCCCCAACGCGGCCCGCCCCGAGGCGCTCATGGGCTGCTACTCCTTCGCCAACCACGTGCTGGCGCACCACCCCGGGCTCCCGCTCGGCTTCGAGATCCGCAGCGTCCACGAGGCGCTGGCGGCGACCCTGACCGGCGACGTCACGTTCGCCGAGGGCTGCACGGTCGAGGGCGACGACACCAGCGGCTTCGACGCCGCGGTGGCCGCCGCGCAGGACGCCGACGTGGCGGTCGTCGTGGTCGGCGACCAGGCCGGGCTCTTCGGCCGCGGCACGGTCGGTGAGGGCAACGACGTCCAGTCGCTCGAGCTGCCGGGCGTGCAGCGCCGGCTCGTCGAGGCGCTCGTCGCCACGGGCACGCCCGTCGTCATGGTGCTGCTGACCGGGCGTCCCTACGCCATCGGCTGGGCGCTGGACGGCGAGGGGCCGCGGCCCGCCGCGGTGGTGCAGGCGTTCTTCCCCGGCGAGGGCGGCGGCGACGCGATCGCCGACCTGCTCACCGGCGTCGCGAGCCCGTCCGGCCGGCTGCCCGTCTCGCTGCCGCGTGCCGCGGGTGCCCAGCCGTTCCGGTACCTGCACCCGGTGCTCGGTGGCCCGTCCGACGTGACGTCGACGGACCCCACGCCGGTCCGGCCGTTCGGCTTCGGCCTCGGCTACACCACGTTCGCGTACGACGACCTGCAGGTGGACCCCGAGGTCGACTCGGCGGGCGTCTTCACCGCGTCGGTCACGGTGACCAACACCGGTGACGTCGCCGGGGCGGACGTCGTCCAGCTCTACGGCCGCGACGTCCAGGGCTCCGTGGTGCGTCCCGTCGCGCAGCTGCTGGGCTACGCCCGCGTGGAGCTCGAGGCGGGTGCGTCGCGCCGCGTGACGTTCCGCGTGCCGACCACGCGCCTGGCGCTGGTCGACCGCCGCCTGGTGCGCGTGGTCGAGCCCGGTGACGTCCAGGTCTGGGTCGCCTCGCACGCCGGTGTCGCGGACCCCTCCGACGTGGCCGCGGCCACCGGCGGTGCGATCACCAACAGCCGCGAGGTCACCCGCCACGTGCTGCCGGGCAGCAGCACGCGCCGCGCCGCCCTGCGGGTGACGGGCGCCGTGCACGAGGTCACCGCCGCCGACCGGCGGATCGTCGACGTGGAGGTCGACCACGCATGAGCACCGTGAGCAACCCGATCCTTCCGGGGTGCTACCCCGACCCCTCGATCTGCCGGGTCGGTGACGACTACTACCTCGTCACCTCGACGTTCGAGTACCTGCCGGGCCTGCCGGTGCTGCACAGCCGCGACCTGGTGAGCTGGGAGCAGATCGGGCACGTCGTCGACCGGCCCGGGCAGCTCGACTTCACGGGGATCGCGTCGTCCGGCGGCCTGTACGCGCCGACGATCCGGTACCACGACGGGCAGTTCTGGGTCGTGTGCACGCTCGTCGACCAGCGGGACGGCAGCCGCGGCGGCAACTTCCTCATGACCGCGAAGGACCCGGCCGGGCCGTGGTCCGACCCGATCTGGCTGGAGTCGTTCGGCATCGACCCGTCGATCTTCTTCGACGACGACGGTCGCATCTGGGTGCACGGCACCCGCCTGGCCCTCGAGCCCCGCTGGCACGACCAGACCGAGGTCTGGGTGCGGGAGCTCGACCGCGAGACGATGCAGTGGGTCGGGCCGGAGACCGTCATCTGGCACGGCGCCGTCGAGGGCGTCGTGTGGTCGGAGGCGCCGCACATCTACAAGGTGGACGGCACCTACTACCTCATCGCGGCCGAGGGTGGCACCGAGTTCCACCACGCCGAGAGCGTCGCGCGCTCGGACTCCGTGACCGGCCCGTACGTCGGGACCAGGGGCAACCCGGTGCTCACGCACCGTCACCTGGGGCGGCGGCACCCGGTCGTCGGTGCGGGGCACGCCGACCTCGTCGAGGCGGCCGACGGCAGCTGGTGGGCCGTGCTGCTGGCGATGCGCACCTACGGCGGGTACCACTACCCGCTGGGCCGCGAGACGTTCCTCGTGCCGGTGGTCTGGGAGGACGGCTGGCCGGTGTTCGCACCGGGCGTCGGCAAGATCCCCGACGAGGTCGAGGTGCCGTTCGCCGGCACCCCGACGCCCGGCGTGGTCCAGGGCGCGGCGTCCGGCGTCGTGCCACCGGCCGACCTGCGCTGGACCGCCGTGCGCGCCCAGCCGAGCGAGGTCGCGACGCCCGCCGGTGAGGGCTGGGACCTGCCGCTGCGCCCGGCGACGCTCGCCGACCTGGAGGTCCCGGCGTTCCTCGGGCTGCGGCTGCAGCACCGGGACGCCGACCTCACGGCGCGCGTGCGCGCCGACCTGGGCCAGGGCGAGGAGGTCGGGCTGGTCGTCCGGCAGTCCGAGAAGGACCACGCGCGGCTCGCGGTCACGGCCGACGGCGACGTCCGGCACGTCCGCGTCGTGCACCGCCAGGGCGGGCAGGAGCGGGTGCTCGGCGAGGTCACGCTCGCGGCGTCCGCCGACGCACCGCTGGTGCTGGGCGTCCGGGCCCGCGGCGCGGACCTGCAGCTGCTGGCCGGCGTGGGTGACACGGCTCCCGTCGTCGTGGCCACGGCCGACGCGACGCAGCTCGACACCGTGGCGACCGGTGGCTTCCTGGGCCTGTGGCTGGGGGTCTACGGCACGAGCGCCGGCGCCCCGACGCAGACCGTGGCGCACGTCGAGCGCGTGGAGTACGCCCCCGCCGGCTGACGTGCCGACGGGCGGCCGGCGCACCGCACGGCCGCACGACGACGAGGCCCGACCCCCGCGCGGGGGTCGGGCCTCGGTCGTCGTCGGGTCAGGCGACGGCGCTCATCATGCCGACGACCGCCCCGAGCACGATGCCGATGACCGTGGCCACGATCGAGATGACGAACGCCACCGTCCCGAGCGGCTCGCGCCGCGAGAACTTGGCGATGCTGGCGAGGACGATCGCGACACCACCGAACAGGATCGGCACGAACAGCAGCGCGATCGCCGACAGCGGGAACGAGATGATCGACAGCAGGTTGGACCGCTTGGCCGGCATCGGCGGCAGCGAGTCCTGCTGGTCGGAGGCCGGGTAGGACGGGTACGGGGCCTGGGACATGTGGCTCCTCGGTGAGGCGGGTGGGACCCCGAAATCTCATCACCAGGACGCGGGGCCCGCCCCTCGAGCGGCGACGCTCACCCGTTCGCCGCAACGCCCCCGTGCCGCGCCCCGCCCGGGCCCCTCCCGCAGCCCGACGCAGCGGACGCCGGCGGGTCAGCGCCGGCGGGTGGTGGGGTCGGTGACCGACGGGGGGTGCCAGCCCGCGTCGGCGGGGTTGAGGGTGACGCCGGGCGGGACGATGCGGTCGATCTCGTCGAGGACGTCCGCGGGCAGCCGGACGTCCAGCGCCGCGAGGGCCGCGTCGAGGTGGGCCTGGGTGCGCGGGCCGATGATCGCGCTCGACACCGCCGGGTGCTCCAGGACGAACCCGAGCGCGAGCTGCACGAGCGTGAGCCCGGCGGCCTCGGCGACCTTGGTGAGCTGCTGCACGGCCACCGCCTTGCCGACGTTCTCCGGCAGTGACGGGTCGTGCCGTCCCGGCTGCCGCTCGTGGCGGGGCGAGCCCGCGCGGGACCCGTCGAGCGCGCGGCCCGACAGCCAGCCGCCGGCCAGCGGGCTCCACGGCAGCACGCCGAGCCCGTACTCCTGGGCCAGCGGCAGCACCTCGCGCTCGACGCCGCGCGCCAGGATCGAGTACGGCGGCTGCTCGGTCGCCGGCCGCGCGAGCCGCCGGTCGGCCGCGACCCACTGCGCCTGCACGAGCTGCGAGGGCAGGAACGTCGACGTCCCGACGTACAGCACCTTGCCGGCGCGCACGAGGTCGTCGAGCGCACCGAGGGTCTCGTCGAGGGCCGTCCCCGGCTCGGGGCGGTGCACCTGGTAGACGTCGATGCGGTCGGTCTGCAGCCGGCGCAGCGAGTCCTCGACGGCCCGCACGATCCACCGGCGCGAGCTGCCCGCGTGGTTGACCTCGTCGGACAGGCGGCCGTGCACCTTGGTGGCCAGCACGACGTCGTCGCGACGACCGACGAGCGCCTTGCCGACGATCGTCTCGGACTCCCCGCGGGCGTACACGTCGGCGGTGTCGACGACGTTGATGCCGGCGTCGAGCGCGCGGTGCAGGATCGCGACCGTCTCGTCGTGGTCGGGGTTGCCCCAGGCGCCGAAGTTCATGGTCCCGAGCGTCAGCGGGGACACCTGGACCCCGGTGCGGCCGAGCGGGCGGTACGTGGTCATGCGTGTGCTCCTTCGTGGGTGGTGCCGGAGGTGGCGTCCGCGGCGAGGACGCCGATGCCCAGGCCGGGCGTGGTGCGCGTGCGGGGGTGCGGGGGCCTCGCGAGCCCGTAGTGGTCGCGCAGCGTGGTGCCGGTGTACCCGCTGCGGAACAGGCCCCGGTCGACGAGGACGGGCACGACCTGGTCGACGAACTCCTCCAGGCCCGACGGCAGCACGGCGGGCATGATGTTGAACCCGTCGGCGGCGCCCGCGTCCCACCACTCCTGGATGGCGTCGGCGACCTGCTCGGCCGTCCCCGAGAACGTGCGGTGCCCGCGGCCGCCCCCGAGCCGGCCGATGAGCTGCCGCACGGTCAGGTGCTCGCGCCGCGCCAGCTCGACGATCAGCGTGTACCGCGACTTCGCACCCTCGATCTCGTCCTCGCTCGGCAGGTCGGCGGGCAGCTCGCGGTCGAGCGGCAGGTCGTCGGGGTCGACGCGCAGGGTCTTGGCGAGCTGGGCGCGGGCGTACTCGGGCCGGATGAGCCGGTCGAGCTCCTCCTCCTTCGCCCGCGCCTCATCCTCGGTCGCCCCGATGACGGGCACGATGCCCGGCAGCACGAGCAGCCCGGCGGGGTCCCGGCCCCACTCGACGGCCCGGCGCTTGAGGTCGGTGGTGAACGCCAGGGCGTCGTCGAGCGTCTGCTGCGCCGTGAACACGGCCTCGGCGTAGCGCGCGGCGAGGTCCTTGCCGTCCTCCGAGGACCCGGCCTGCACCAGCAGCGGGTACGCCTGCGGCGACCGCGGCGTCGTCAGCGCCCCGGCGACCCGGAAGTGCTCGCCGACGTGCTCGGGCGGGTGGATCCGCGTCGCGTCGCCCCACAGTCCGGCCTCCTTGTCGCCGATCTCGACGTCGTCCTCCCACGAGTCCCACAGCCGCAGCGCGACGTCGATGAACTCCGCGGCGCGCTCGTAGCGGGACCGGTGCGACGGCAGCTCGTCCTGGCCGAAGTTGCGGGCGGCCTCCAGGTGCGCCGTCGTCACGATGTTCCAGCCCGCGCGCCCGCCGCTGATGTGGTCGACGGACGCGAACCGGCGGGCCAGGTTGTACGGGTCGTTGTAGGTGGTCGACGCGGTCGCGATCAGCCCGATGCGGCTCGTCACCGCGGCGATCGCCGCCAGGACGACCGTCGGCTCGAGCGTGCCGGACGGGCGTCGGCCCACGTCGCGGAACAGCGCCGGGCCGTCGGCGAAGAAGATCGAGTCGAGGTGCCCGCGCTCGGCCGTCTGCGCGAGCCGCTGCAGGTAGCCGATGTCGGTGCTGCGGTACGACGGGTCGGACTCGGGCAGCCGCCACGACGCCTCGTGGTGGCCGGTGCTCATGAGGAACGCGTTGAGGTGCAGCTGCCCCTCGCGTCGGGGTGCGGTCATGGGGTGCTCCTGTGGGGCAGGGAGGTGGGCAGTGAGGTGGACGGGGTGCCGGACGAGGGGACGACCGGGGGCACGCCGAGGGCGTCGAGCAGCCCTCGGCGCAGGGCCACGAACCCGGGGTCGGCCGGGTCGCGGTGGGTGACGGGGGTGTCGAGGGTGATGCGTCCGGCGTCGAGGACGACGACCCGGTCGGCCAGCACGATCGCCTCGTCGACGTCGTGCGTGACCAGCAGGACCGCCGGCCGGTGCCGCGCGCACAGGTCGCGCAGCAGGGCGTGCATGCGGGTACGGGTGAGGGCGTCGAGCGCCCCGAACGGCTCGTCGGCCAGCAGCAGCTGCGGCTCGCGCACCAGGGAGCGGGCCAACGACACCCGCTGCTGCTCACCGCCCGACAGCTCGGTGGGCCAGGCGCGCTCGCGGCCCGCGAGCCCCACCTCCGCCAGGCGCTCGGCGCCCAGGTCACGCGCCCCCGGGCCGCGCAGGCCCAGCACCACGTTGTCGAGGACCCGCGCCCACGGCAGCAGCCGCGAGTCCTGGAACACCACGGACACGCGCTCCGGCACGGCGATCGTCCCGGTGCCGTGCACGTCGTGGTCGAGGCCGGCCAGCGCGCGCAGCAGCGTGCTCTTGCCCGAGCCGCTGCGTCCGAGGATCGCGACGAACTCCCCGGCGGCGATCGTCAGGTCCAGGCCGCGCAGCACACGCCCGTCGCCCTCGCCCAGGCCGTAGGCCCGGGCCAGGTCCCGCACGCGCACCGAGCCGTCGTCGGTGGTGACGCGCTCGTCGGCGAGCACCCCGTGCGCGGGTGCCGGCACGGCCGAGCGGACCGGGACGCGGGTGTCCTCCGTGGGGCCGGGTGCGGTCAGTCCGCCAGGGTGCGTCGCCACGACAGGGCCCTCCTCTGCACGATCCGGACGAGCAGGTCGGAGCCGTAGCCGAGGATCCCGTAGAGGACGAGACCGACGACGATCACGTCGGTCTGCCCGTACGTGCGGGCCAGCTCCATCATGTAGCCGATGCCGGCGGTGCCGTTGATCTGCTCGACGACGACGAGCGCCAGCCAGCAGCCGGTGACGGCGAACCGCAGCCCCAGCAGGAAGCCCGGCAGGGCGCCCGGCAGCACCACCCGGGTGAGGAACCCCCACCGCGACAGCCCGACGGTCTCGGCGAGCTCGACGTACCGCGCGTCGATGGTCCGCAGGCCGTTGTGCGTGTGGATGTAGACCGGGATGAGCACGCCCAGCAGGATCGTGACGATCTTCATCGTCTCGCCGATGCCGAGCCACAGGATGAGCAGCGGCAGCAGCGCGAGGCTCGGGACGGCCCGCTTGAGCTGCACCGGCCCGTCGACGACGGCCTCGCCCCAGCGGCTGAGGCCGGCGACCACGGCGAGCACCGTCCCGGCCAGGACGCCGAGGACGAGCCCGGACAGCGCGCGCCCGGCCGACACCGCCAGGTGCTCCTGGAGCCGGCCGTCGGCGACCAGGTCGGCGGCCGTGGTCACCACGGTCCAGGGCGCCGACAGCGTGCGCTGGTCGATGAACCCGACGGCCGAGCCGACGGACCACACGGCGAGCAGCGCGCCGAGGCCGATGAGCGTGCCGCCGCGCAGCGGACGGCCGGGGCCGAGGCGCCGGGTGCCGCGGGCGCGACGCCGGGCGGGTGCGGCCGGTGGTGCCGTGCGGGCGGCGGGCCGGCGGGCCAGGCCGTGGGGGAGGGACAGCGTGGACATCAGCCGGCCTCCCTCGCGCGGTAGTCGGCGGCCGCCTGCGCGACCACGGGGGCGAACCGCTCGTCCCACAGGTCGGCCGCGTCCAGCACCTCGTTGCCGGTGGCGGCGGCCAGCAGCTCGACCGTCTCCTGGTGCCGGGCGATGTGCTCGGTCCAGTCCTCGGGGATGTCGGGGACGCCGGCGCGCTCCACCAGGTAGTCCGCGTCCTGCGGGCTCAGGCCCTGGTCCTTCACGTAGTACCCGGCCTTCCACTCCTCCGGGTGGTCGTGCACCCAGAGCTTGGCCTGCGTCCACAGCTGCACGTAGGCGCGCAGCGCGGCGGCCTTGGCGGGGTCGTCCAGCACGGACGTCGGCACGTAGAGGTGGCTCGGGTCGTCGCGCAGGCCGTGCCGCACGGTGTGCGCCCCGTCGACGCCGTACTTCTTGAGGTAGCGCGCGATCTGCACGCCGCCGATGGGCGCGATGTCGACCTCGCCCGCGGCCAGCGCGGTGGTGTAGACGTCGCCGTTGCTGGGCAGCTCGACGAGCGTGACGTCGTCGGTCGTGAGACCCGCCGCCTCCAGCGCGCGCAGCACGATGACGCCCTGGGCCTGCCCGGGCGAGTACGCGATGCGGTGCCCGGCGAAGTCCTCGAGCGACTCGACGCCGTCGACGTCGGGGCCGACCCCGAACTCGTAGATGGGGTTCTGCTCCCAGTCCTCGCGGTAGACCGCCGCGACGATCTTGACGTCGAGCCCCGTCCACTCGGCGTGGATGGGCGGGATGTCCGCGACCGCGCCGACGTCCAGGGCGCCGGCCCGGAACGCCTCGCTGGTCTGCGGACCGCCGGACAGGTTGGCCCACTCGATGGTGAAGCCGAGGTCCGCGTCGAGGTCGTCGCCCGCGATCTCGACGGCCTCCTGCGTGGTGGGGTCGCCGACGACCAGCGTGGTCCCGGCGGGTACCGCGGTGGGCAGGGCCGACGGGGCGCCCGTCGCGGCGGGGGTGTCGGCCACGGCGTCGCCGGTGCACGCGCCGAGCAGGGCGGGCAGCAGCGCGGCGGCGGCGAGCGCGGCGAGCCGGCGTCCACGGACGCGAGCGGGCACGGGCCGGGCGGTGGGCGGGGCGGGTGTCCGGCCGGTGACCGGGCCGGGGGGTGCGAGGGGCATGACGGGCCTTCCGGGCAGGGTGCGGGTGCCGGGCGCGAGGTGCGCACGGCGGTCGTGGTGGGGGTGGTGCGGGCACGCCTCGGGGTGTCGGCCTGCGGGTGGTGGGCGTGACGGAGGCGTGCCGGGATCAGGGGCGGGGACCGGCGGGACCGGTGACGGCGGGACCGCGCGGCCGGGCGGCGGCGGGGTCCGGGGCGCTGGTCAGCGACAGCGCGGGGCCGGGCACGACCGACACGCGCGGGACCGCAGCACGGGGGCGGCGGCGTGCGTGGGGGTCGGTGCGGGCATGCGTCGACAATTGCATACCGGATCAGTCGGGAATAACCCGGTGATCGCATCCTGAGACGTCACGGGCGCGACGTGCCGCGGGATCCGCCGTGCCGCCCGCTGCGGGCGCCCGCACCGGCTTGCTCCCGGCGGCCCGACGTGTCGTACTAGCCGCAGGTCCGTGGCGCGCGCGCCGCACCGCGACACGAGGGAGGGCGGGACCCATGGCGGAGACCGACCGGGTCGAGCTGGTCGACGAGGACGGTCGGGCGACCGGCACCACGACCGTGGCCGAGGCCCACCGCGCGCCGGGACGGCTGCACCGCGCGTTCTCGGTCGTCCTCACGCGCCCCGACGGGCGCATGCTGCTGCAGCGCCGCGCGCTGACCAAGCTGCGGTTCGCGGGCCTGTGGACCAACTCGTGCTGCGGCCACCCCCTGCCCGGGACCGACCTGCACGAGCGTGCCGCGCTGCGCGTCCGCGAGGAGCTGGGCGTCGAGCTGGTCGACGCCCGCGAGGTCGGCACGTTCCGCTACCGCGCCCCCGACGACGTCTCCGGGCACGTCGAGTGCGAGTACGACCACGTCCTGGTCGGCCGGTGCGAGGGCGAGCTGGCCCCCGACCCGCTCGAGGTCGACGGCACCGAGTGGGTCACGCCGGCCCGCGCGCACGAGCTCGTCGCCGCCGGCGTCGTCACCCCGTGGTTCGCCGACGTGCTGCGCGTGCTCGACGCCGCCGCCGTGGGGGCCTGAGCCCGACCCTGCCCGTCACGACCCGACGGTCCACCAGGTCTGCGCGTCCGGCGTGAACGTGCTCCCGAGCCGGTCACCCGTACCCCGGAGCAGCGCACCCGTCGCCGCGTGCAGCAGACGGACGCGCGACCCCTCGCGCCAGGCGCCGCCCCCCTCGACGACGACGCGCCACGCCTCCGGACCGGGTGCGTCGTGGCCGCCCGGCGCCCCTGCCCCGGCCGGTGGGTCGGCCAGCGCGGGGCCGTCGGGACCCAGGGTCAGCGCACGGGGTGCGTCGCCCGCCGCCACCAGCAGCACCAGGGCGCCGTCGGCCAGGCCCCGTCCCGTGCGCGGTGCGGACGGCGCCCACGTCGTCGTGCCCTGCGCCCGCAGCGCCGGCACGCCGTCGGCCACGACGAGCCGGCGCCCCGTCGCGACGTGGACCAGGGCGAGCGACGCGTCGGGCCGCACCGCGGTGCCGGGGCGTCGCGACGCGCCCGGCAGGGGCGGCGGCGTCCGCGGCCGGTAGGTGTGGGCGAAGAACCCGCGCCACAGCCGCCCGTCGTCCGCACGCCAGCCGTCGGCCGTCGCATGCAGCGTGACCTCGCGCCGCGGGCTGTTGGGGTCCAGCACCGTGAGCGTCACGGCGCCGGTCACCGGGTCGCGGACGAACCCCGTCGCCACGACCTGGTGGTTGTCCCCGGAGCGCACGAGGGTGCGCGCGACGACCAGGCCGAGCACCACGGGGTGGCCCTCCGCCAGCGCGCGCAGCACGCGGGGCAGCTCGCGGCACGTCCGCGTGCGGACCCCGGCCAGCGGCCCGACGTCGGCGTCGGGCAGCACGGACCACGTGAGGAACCGCAGCGCCGAGGCGGAGCGGAACGAGTCGAGCTGGCGGGCGCGCAGGTGGTCCGCCACGAGGTGCCCGTCGGGCGGCACCCGCCCCGGGGCGAACAGGGCGGGCGGCCAGGACGGCGCGTCGCGTCCGGCGGCCAGGTGGTCGAGCACGGAGAACGACATGCCGCCGCACCGGCCCGCCGTCCGCACGCGGACGCCGCCGGGCAGGGTGGCGACCACGTTGACGAACTCGTTGGCGAACGCGTAGCCGGCCCGGGCCGCCTCGCGGGCGGTCGTGCTCGTCCCGCCCGTGCTGTCCGTCCTGTCGGTCACGTCGCCTCCCGGCGCCCACCCTCACACACCTGCCGTGCGCCTCGCACCCGCGCCCTCGCGCCCGCGCGGGGTGGCCCGGCGCGGACGCGACGACGCCCCCGGAGGCGGTCTCCGGGGGCGTCGGTGCGTCGGTCGCGCGGCGGGGTCAGGAGATCGCCGCCTCGACCTCCTGGACGAACTGCTCGGCGGCCTGCTGCGGCGTCATCCGGCCGAACAGCACCTCGGCGTTCAGGCGCTTGGTGATCTCCGTGACCTGCCCCGCACCCGCGGGCGGGACGACGGGGCCGTCGACGATCTCGTCCTCGAGCGAGGACAGGAACTCGGCGGCCTGCTTGTCCGTCTCGGCGAACTTGTCGGTCACCGCCGCGCGCACGTCGGTGTTGGCGGGCAGGCCGCGGTCGGACAGCAGGATCGCGCCGGCGTCGGGGTCGTTGAGCAGGAAGTCGACGAGCTTCGCGGCGGCCTCCGGGTGCTTGGACTTCGACGACACCGAGTAGTACATCGCGGGCTTGAAGTACATGCCGGTGCGGTCGAACTGCGACTCGCCGGGCACGCGCAGCAGCTGCAGCGGACGGCCGGACGCGTTGGACAGGGCGGTGAGCTGGTTGGACCAGAACCACGCCATCGCACCGGTGTTGGTGCCGACCAGCGACTGCTCCGGGCCGCCCGCGTCGACCTCGACGGTCTTCGCGGCCTCGGGCTGGCCGCCCGCCGCCTGCATGTCGAGCGAGTGCTGCCACCACTGCGCCAGCAGCTCGGGCTCGAAGCCCAGCGCGCCGTCCTCGTCGTACAGGGACTGGCCGTTCTGGCGGGCCAGGATCGAGAAGCCCGGCTCGTTGAACCCGTAGTCCTGGGCCCCGTAGACGGCGCCGCCGGACTTCTCGGTGATCTCGTTGGCGATCTCGACGTAGTCCTCCCACGTCCAGGTCGTGTCGTCGGGCATCTCGACGCCCGCGTCGGCGAAGGCCTGCGGGTCCGCGACCACCGAGTACACGTTGACGCCGGTGGCGATGCCGTACACCGCGTCGTCGATGGTGCCCGACTGCAGGATCGTGTCGTCGATCTTCGAGGTGTCGACGTCGAGGGCCGACAGGTCCGCCAGGACGCCCTTGGCGGCGTAGTCCGCCAGGTAGCGCTCCTCCTGCGTGATGACGTCGGGCGCGTCGCCGCCGGCCACGGAGACCGAGAGCTTGTCGAAGTAGCTGCCCCAGTCGGTGTAGTCGGGGACCACGGTGATGGTGGGGTTCTTCTGCTCGAAGAGGTCGATGACCTCCTGCGTGAGCGTGTGGCGGGTGTCCGAGCCCCACCACGACCAGCGGATGGTGACCGGCTCGTCCGGGTCCGCGGCGTCGGACGTCGCGGAGCCGCCCGTGTCGGCGCTGCCGCCCTGGGCGCAGGCGGTGAGGGCGAGGGCGGCGGCCAGCAGGCCGGCGGTCAGGCCGGCGGGCCGCAGGCCGCGGCGGGTGCGAGGGGTGCGCATGTCTCTCCTAGGGGTGAGCAGGACGGCGGTGTCCGTCACGACGACAGCCCCGGCCGGGCCGGGGTGCTACTTGATGCCGGTCGTGGCGATGCCCTTGACGAGGTACTTCTGGCCGAGCAGGAACACGAGGAAGATCGGCAGGATCGAGACGATCGACATGGCGAACATCGGGCCCCAGGAGCTCTGGCCGGTGGCGTCGATGAACGTCCGCAGCGCGATCGGTGCGGTGTACATGTCGGGGTTGGTGAGGAAGATCAGCTGGCTGAAGAAGTCGTTCCACGTCCAGATGAACGTGAAGATCGCCGTGGTCGCCAGGGCAGGCATCGCCAGCGGCATCATGATCCGCAGGTAGATGCGGCCGTGGCCGCACCCGTCGAGCCGCGCCGCCTCGTCGAGCTCGCGGGGGATGCCCCGGAAGAACTGCACCATGAGGAAGACGAAGAACGCGTCGGTGGCCAGCAGCTTGGGCACGATCAACGGCAGGAACGTGTTGATCCACCCCAGCTGGGAGAACAGCACGTACTGCGGGACGATCACCACGTGGATCGGCAGCATGATCGACATGAGCATGATCGCGAACCACACCCTGCGGCCGCGGAACTCGAGGCGCGCGAAGGCGTAGGCAGCCATCGAGCACGCCACCAGGTTGCCGACCAGCGACCCCAGGACGACGATCGCGGAGTTCAGCATGTAGTGGCCGAAGGGGTGGAGCAGCGCGTTCCAGCCCTCGGTGTAGTTGGTCAGGTCGACCTGCGTGGGGATGATCGACACGTCGCGGAAGATCAGCTCGCTGGGCTTGATCGAGCTGACCAGCAACCAGATCAGCGGGTAGATCATGGCCACGGCGAGCAGCACGAGGGCCACGTGCTTGCCGACGGAGCGCAGGCGCCGGGGCCACGGGGAGCGCGGGTGGCGGCTCGTGCTCTCGGCGGCGAGGGCGGACGTGCGCGCGGCCAGGCCGGCGTCGCGGGGGGCAGGGGGGTGCGGATCGGTGCGCACGCGGACCTCAGTCATCGTAGAAGACCCAGTACTTCGAGGCGAGGAAGTTGATGGCGGTGAGGACCGCCACGATGATCACCAGCAGCCACGCCATCGCCGAGGCGTACCCCATCTCCAGCGACGTGAACCCCTTCTGGTACAGGTAGAGGGTGTAGAACATCGTGGAGTCGGCCGGGCCGCCGGTGCCGCCGGAGACGACGAACGCCTGCGTGAACGACTGGAAGGCCCCGATCACCTGCAGGACGAGGTTGAAGAACACGATCGGCGTGAGCAGCGGCAGGGTGATGTGGACGAACTGGCGCACGCGTCCGGCGCCGTCGATGGACGCGGCCTCGTAGTACATCTCGGGGATCTGCCGCAGCCCGGCGAGGAAGATGATCATCGGGGCGCCGAAGGTCCACACGTGCAGGATCACGAGCGTCCACAGCGCGGTGTCGGGGTCCGACACCCAGCCCCGGCCGGGCACGCCGAAGAACGCGAGGAACGAGTTGACCAGGCCGTCGACGCCGAAGATCTGGCGCCACAGGATCGCGATCGCCACCGAGCCGCCGAGCAGCGAGGGCAGGTAGAACACCGAGCGGTAGAAGGGCAGGCCCCGCATGCCGCGGTCGAGCAGCATGGCCAGCCCCAGTGCCACGACGAGCTGCAGCGGCACACCCGTGAGCACGTAGGTGAACGTGACGCGCAGCGCGTTGTGCAGCCGGGTGTCGTCGAGCATCCGGGCGAAGTTCTCCAGGCCGACCCAGCTGGGGTCGGTCAGGAGGCTGTAGTCCGTGAAGGCCAGGTAGGCGGACGCGACCATCGGTCCCACGGTGATGGCGAACAGGCCGAGGAACCACGGGGCCAGGAAGACGGCGGCCGCGCGGCCGTCGCCCCGTCGCAGCGGAGCTCGCCCCGGTGGGCCCGGCGGTCCGGGGCGCGCCGCGCGGCGCAGCTCGGAGACCACGGACATCGTCGATCACCTCTTCGTGCTCGGCCCGGCCCCGTCGCGTCGTCGCGGCGGAGGCTGCGGTGCGCGGCCCGGCTCCGCGGTGCCGCGTCGACGCGCTTCACCCGGAACTGGAAACCGGTTCCCGGCCGGGACGCTACCACGCACGATGTCCGCTGGGAACCGGTTTCTCGTGGTGTATGGTCCCGACCACAGTGCTGGGTCCGGGTGCCACGACGGCGTGGCCCACGCCGACCCGCCCGACCCGCAGGAGGCCGCAGTTGACCACGCCACGGCCGCAGACCCGCCGACCGCGGGGCACGGCGACGATCGCCGAGGTCGCGGACGCCGCCGGCGTCTCGCGCGCGACCGTGTCCCGCGTGATGAACGGCCACGACACCGTCGACGCCGACCTGGTCGCGCGTGTCCGGGAGGTCGCAGACCGCCTGCACTACCGACCCAGCAACGTCGCCCGCAGCCTGTCGCTCGGCCGCACCGAGACCGTCGCCGTCGTCGTGCCCGACCTGGCCAACCCGATGTTCCAGCAGGTGCTGCGCGGCGTGGCCACGGCCGCCGGTGACGCCGGCTACCGCGTCCTGGTCGCCGACACCGCCGAGCACGCGGGCGAGGAGGAGCGCGTCGTCCTCGACGCGCGCATGCGGTGCGACGCGCTCGTCCTCGTGTCCCCGCGCATGCCGGAGCGTGCGCTGCGCGCACTGCTGCCCGAGGTGCGGCCCGCGGTCGTCGTCAACCGTGCGCCCGACGGCACGACCCCCACGCTCGAGATCGACTACGCGCACGGCATCGGCCAGATCGTGGAGCACCTGCTCGCGCTCGGGCACCGGCACCTGCTGTACCTGGCCGGTCCCACGGAGAGCGCGTCGCACCGGCGCCGGCTCGAGGCGCTGCGGGCCGCCGCCGCCCACCGCGCGGACGTCCGGCTCTCGGAGATGCCCGCGGGCGCCACCGTCGAGGCCGGCTACGTCGTCGCCGAGGACGTGCTCGCGGCCCGCCCCACCGCCGTCGTCGCCTACAACGACCTGGTCGCCTTCGGGCTGCTGGCGCGCCTCAACGAGATCGGCGTCGCCGTGCCCGGGGACCTGTCGATCGTCGGGTTCGACGACGTCGAGCTCGCGCGCTTCGCGACCCCCTCGCTCACCACCGCCGCCGTCCCGCAGGCCGAGCTCGGCCGCCTCGCGTGGCAGCACCTGCGGCCCCTGCTCACCGGGGAGGACCCCGTGCCCGATCCTGTCCCGATCCGACCGCGGCTGGCCGTGCGGGCGAGCACCGGGCCGGTCCCGCCGTCCGTACGGCTCGCCCGCACCGCCGTCCCCGGCGGCGCGCAGCCCGCCGACCCCGCCCCGCTGCGCGACGTCGCGTGGCGCCTCGCGGCGGTCGGCGCCGACGCGCCCGACGGTGCGGAGCCGCACCCCGGTGCCGCCGTGCCGACGGCCGAGCTGCTGGGCACCTCGCAGGCCGCCGGGATCGGGGAGCTGCCGCTGGCGCGCTACGTCACCGGCGCCGCCGTGCCGCCCGTGCACTCCCCGCGCCCCTACCTGCACCCCGTGCACACGCCGGGGGGCACGTCGCTCACGGACGTCAGCCCCGTCGACCACCGGCACCACTACGGCATGTCCTTCGCCGTGCCGGTCGTCAACGGGACGTCGTACTGGGGCGGGCGGACCTTCCTGCGCGACGAGGGCCCCACGCTGCTGCCCAACCACGGCCGGCAGGTCCCCACGGCGCGCCGCGCTGCCGGCGCGACGCTCCACGAGGACCTCACGTGGCTGGACGAGTCCGGCCGCCCGCTGCTGCGCGAGGAGCGCACCCTCGACGCCGCGCCCTGGCCCGACGCCCTGGCGTGGGCGCTGCGCTGGCGCAGCGTGCTGCACGCCGAGCACGGCGCCCTGCGCATCGAGAGCCCCGCCACCAACGGCCGCCCGCAGGCCGGGTACGGCGGGCTGTTCTGGCGGCTGTCGGCCGCCGACACCACGTCCGTGCTGGGCGACGGGCTCGTCGGGGAGGCGGCCGTGCACGGGTCGCGCTCGCCGTGGCTGGCCTTCGTGCAGCGCCGCGAGCTGGCGACCACGACGCTGCTGCTGGTGCAGCCGCCGGCGCAGGTGCGCCCGTGGTTCGTGCGCGTGTCCGAGTACCCCGGGGCCGGGCCGTCGCTCGCGTGGGACCAGGTCTGCGACGTCCCGGACGGCGGCACGCTCGACGCCGGGCTGGCGGCCGTGCTCGTGGACCGGGCCCTGTCCGCCGACGAGGCCGCCGACCTGGCCGCCCGGGCCTGGGCGTGAGCGCGCCGGCACGCGTCGCCGTCGTCGGCGTGCACGGCCACGGCAGCAGCCACCTGCGCACCGTGCGCGCCCTGGCGGCCCGCGGCCGGGCGGTGCTGCACGCGGTGGTGGACCCGCGGCCCGTCGCGGGCACGACGCTGGCCGCCGACGGTCCGCAGGGGCCGCTCGTGCCGGCCGCCACGCCCTGGTACGCCGACCTCGGCGCGCTGCTCGCCGACTCCCCGCCGGACGTCGTGGTGCTGGCCACCCCGATCCACACGCACCTCGACCTCGCGCGGTCCGCGCTGCTCGCCGGGTGCGACGTGCTGCTCGAGAAACCGACGGCTGCGTCGCTGGCCGAGCACGACGCGCTCGTCGCCGCCGCGGCAGCCGCCGGCCGCCGGGTCCAGGTGGGGTTCCAGACGTTCGGGTCCGGGGCGCTCGCCGAGCTGGCGCGGGTCGTCGCGAGCGGGGAGCTGGGGGACGTCACCACCGTGGCCGCGGTGGGGACCTGGGTGCGGACGTCCGCCTACTACGCCCGCTCGCGCTGGGCGGGCCGGCGCACGCTCGACGGGGTGCCCGTCGTCGACGGCGTGGTCACCAACCCCCTCGCGCACGCGGTCGCGTCCGCGCTGCTGGTCGCCGGTGCCACGCGCGCGGCCGACGTGCTCGACGTCGAGACGGACCTGTGGCGCGCGCACCCCATCGAGGCGGACGACACGTCGTCCGTCGTCGTGACCCTGGCCGGGGGGCGCCGCGTCGCCGCGGGCCTGACCCTGTGCGCGCCCGAGCGTGCCGACGCCACGGTGGTGGTGCGCGGCACCGAGGGCAGCGCCACGCTGCGGTACGAGCACGACGACCTGCGGATCACCTCGCACCGTGGGACGCGCGGCGTGAGCGCGACGCGGACGGACCTGCTGGAGAACCTGCTCGCCGCCCGGGCCGACCCCTCGGTACGGCTGAGCTGCGACGTCGCCGACACCGGGGCGTTCATGGCGGTCCTCGACGCGGTCCGCACCGCCCCCGCCCCCCGGCCGATCGCCGCCGAGCACGTCACGTGGCAGGGCGACGGCCCGGACGCCCACCCGGTCGTGCACGACGTCGTGGCGTGGTGCGACCGCGTGGGCCGGGAGTCCGCCACCTTCACCGCCCTCGGCGCCCCCTGGACCCGCTGACCCGCCTCGCACCGGCAGGACCGGCGCAGCGGGTCAGCGGACGTAGATCCTCGGCTGGGCGGGCGCCGTGAACGGGTCGCCGAGGAAGAACGACGGGTGCGGGGGCTGGTTGTAGGCGGTGTTCTGCCAGGCCAGCGCGACGCGGTACATCGAGTCGTGGAGCAGGGTCGGCACCCGCAGGGACGTCAGCGCGGGCGTCGCGTAGATGCGCAGCCCGCCCTCGTCGGACCGCGCCCACACGACCTCCTCGCGCCAGTCGCCGAGGATGTCGCCCGACAGCACCGGCGTCGCCTTGGTGCCGTTGTTCGACCGGACGTCGGTGCCGGTCAGCAGGCGCGTGTCACCGCCCGGTCCGTACTTGTCGATCCGCGTCTGGTCGAGCAGCTCGCGCACGGGGTCGCCGTCCCACCAGGCCAGGAAGTTGGCGGACGACGGCTTGCGGCCCACGGACGCACCGGTGGCGGCGTTGCGCAGGTCCGCCTCGGCCGACGACCACGCCTCGGCGCCCGGGCTGCCCGCCCACACGTCGCCGGCCACCCCGCGCCCGTTGTCCGCGCCGCTGCCGCTGCGCCAGAGGGTCTGGCCCGTCCGCGCGTCGGCCACCCACATGTTCGGCTGGTTCGTCGCCTCGGTGACCTTGAAGTACTCCAGCCCGGGCCGCGACGGGACCAGGTCGCCCACGTGCCCGGCGTCGCCGTGGCCCGTGCCGTTGACCCACAGCCCGCGGCCGTCGTCGTCGATGGTCGACGCGCCGTACACGATCTCGTCGCGCCCGTCGCCGTCGACGTCCGCGACGGACAGCGAGTGGTTGCCCTGGCCGGCGTACGCCGCGTTGCCCGGCGTCGAGCTGGTGGAGTCGAACGTCCACCGGCGCGTCAGGCGCCCGTCGCGGTAGTCCCACGCCGCGACGACGGTCCGCGTGTAGTAGCCGCGCGCCATGATGATCGACGGCCGCTGACCGTCCACGTACGCGGTGCCGGCCAGGAAGCGGTCGACCCGGTTGCCGTAGGAGTCCCCCCAGCTCGACACCGTGCCGCGCGGCGGGACGTAGTCCGTCGTCGCGCCGATCGCCCCGGTGTCGCCGCGGAACACCGTGAAGTACTCCGGACCCGAGAGCACGTAGCCCTCGGAGTTGCGGTGGTCGGCCGACGCGTTGCCGATGACCTGGCCGGTGCCCGAGCGCGTGCCGTCGGCGGTCTTCACCGCGACCTCGGCGCGCCCGTCGCCGTCGTAGTCGTAGACCTGGAACTGCGTGTAGTGGGCGCCCGCGCGGATGTTGCGGCCCAGGTCGATGCGCCACAGCCGCTGGCCCTGCAGCGTCACGCCGTCGAGGTAGACGTTGCCCGTGACCCCGGCCTGGCTGTTGTCCTTCGCGTTCGACGGGTCCCACTTGAGGACGACGTCGAGGTCGCCGTCGCCGTCGAGGTCGCCGACGGAGCCGTCGTTGATGACGTGGTCCGACGACGGGCGCTGCAGCGGCACGTCGAGGTAGCCGTCGTCGAACGTCAGGGACGGCGCGGACGCGGGCTGCTCGGCGCCGCCCACCACGGCGCGCACCGTGTACCGCGCGCCCGGGGTCACCGCGGGGTCGAGGTGGTTGGTCGAGCCGGTGACCGGGGACGACGTGATGCGCGTGCCGTCGCGGTACACGTGGAAGCCCGTCGTGCGGTCCTCCCAGCCCAGCAGCCGCCACTGCACGAGGTTGCCGGTGCCGGACCGCACGGAGATCAGCCCACGGTCGAGGTTCTCGAGCTGTCGGGAGCCCGCGACGGGCGTCGTGGGGACGGGGACCGGTACGGCCGTGGGCGACGGCGTGGGGGACGGCGTGGGCGAGGGCGTGGGCGAGGGGTCGCGCGTCGGCTCCTGCGTGGGCGACGGCACCACCGTCGGCACCACCGTCGGGGACGGCGCGGGCGACGTCGGGGCGGCCGACCCGGTGCAGGCCGTGCCGTTGAGCGCGAACGACGTCGGCGCGGGGTTGCTCCCACCGGAGCTGCCGTTGAACCCGAACGAGAACGTGCCGCCGCTCGCGACGCCGCCGTTCCACGACGCGCTGGTCACGGCGACCTGGGCGCCGGACTGCGACGCGGTGCCGTTCCAGGCCTGCTGGACGGTCTGGCCACCGGTGAAGGCCCAGGTCACGGTCCAGCCGGACAGCGCGTCACCGAGGTTGTCGACGCGGACGTCCGCGCCGAAGCCACCGGGCCACTGGTTGGTCACCGTGTACGTGACACGGCAGGCCACCGCGGCGGACGCGGCCGGGGCGGTGACGACGGTCGCGACCGCCGCGGCGACGGCCAGGACGGCGAGGGCAGAGGACGTCCGACGTGGCATGGCTGAGCCCTCCGGGGGTCGTCGCGCGGCGAGGGCACCGGTCGCCGCGGCGCTGCGGCGCCCGGTGCCGTGCCGAACGTACGAGCGAGCGCTTGCCGGCGCAGGGCGTCGAAACATTTCACCGGGGGACCCGGGTGGGACGGCCGTCCACCGGACCGGTGCCCGACGCATGGCAGGCTGGGACCGTGCGCACGACCCCGCCCGCGATCCTGCCCGTGGAGACCGCCGGTGGCGGGCGCGCATCGGCGCTACTGTGCCAGGAGCGGCTCACGGTGGAGCCCGGTCCGGCCGACGACCAGGTGGAGGTGAGCCCCGTGCCTGCCGCTGCCCGTGCACCGATGCCCGCGGCACCCGTCCGCCCGGTACACCTCCGCCCCCGGGGGGACGCCCGGTGAACGCGCGCCCCCGCCCACCGGCCATCACCGACGTCGCCAGCGCCGCGGGCGTGTCCTACCAGACGGTCTCGCGCGTCATCAACGACCACCCCAACGTCGCGACGGACACCCGTGAGCGCGTGCTCGACGCCATGCAGCGCCTCGGGTACCGCCGCAACATCGCGGCGCGCGCCCTCAAGACGCGGCGCACCGGGGTGTTCGGCGTCGTCGCGTCGGGATCGCACCTGTTCGGACCCACGCGCACGCTGGTCTCGATCGAGCAGGCCGCGCGGGCCAAGGGCCTGTTCGTGTCCCTGGCGACGGTCGACCTGCAGCACAAGGACGAGGTCGCGGCCGCCATCGAGCACCTGCTCGACCAGGGCGTCGACGGCATCGTCGTCGTCGCGTCGCACGACGAGGCCGCCGCGGCCGTGCTCGAGTCGACGACGCAGGTGCCGGTGGTGGTGGCGGGGCGCGCCGGCGGGGAGCACGCGCTCGCGGTGGCGATCGACCAGGAGGCCGGGGCCAAGGTGGCGACGCGGCACCTGCTGGACCTGGGGCACCGTGACGTGCTGCACCTGGCGGGTCCGGCACCGTGGGTCGACGCGCGGGCGCGGGCCGTGGGCTTCCGCGAGACCATGGCCGCCGCGGGACTGGCGCCGCGCACGCTGTGGGCCGACGACTGGAGCGCGGAGGTCGGGTACCTGGCCGGCCAGGAGCTGGTGGCCCGCGTCCGCCGGCGGCGGTCCACGCTGCCGACCGCGATCTTCGCGGCCAACGACCTGCTCGCGCTGGGCATGATGCACGCGCTCGCGGACGCCCGGCTGAAGGTGCCGTACGACGTGTCGGTGGTCGGGTACGACGACGGCGACGGGTCCGCGCACTTCGTCCCGCCGCTGACGACGGTCGCCCAGGAGCTGGAGGAGCTGGGGTACCGCTGCGTCGAGCTGCTGCTCGCCGCCCGGGACGGGACGGCGACGTCGTCGTCCGTGGCGGTCTCGCCGCGGCTGCTGGTGCGCGAGAGCACGGCACCGCCGCGGGACCCGGCGCGCGTGCTGCTCTGACGGCGCACGGGGCGAGGAGGCGGGCCGTGGCGCGATGTGATCGCTCACACGGGCGCCCGCCCGCCCGGCGGTTTCCGCTCGTGGCCTGCGTCGACACCCGTGATCGAACCGCAACCAGAGACCGTTGACGTGTCCGTTGAGAACGTTCACACTCAACGCGTCACACGCATCCTGGACCGGTCGACGACGACGTCGGCCGCGCTGCTCGAGGAGGAGTTGCATGAAGGGCATCAACCGCGCGCGGACCGGCATGGCCGGTGTCGTCGCGACGTTCACGATCCTGGCCCTCGCCGCCTGTGGCGGCGGTTCCGACACGGCGGGCGACGGCGGCGACGGCGAGGACGGTGGGGGTGACGTCATCCGCGTCGGCTTCTCCCAGCTCGGTGCCGAGTCCGGCTGGCGCACCGCCAACACCGAGTCCGTCAAGGAGAGCCTGTCGGAGGAGAACGGCTTCGACCTGACGTTCGTCGACGCGCAGCAGAAGCAGGAGAACCAGATCAAGGCGCTGCGCGACTTCGTCGCCCAGGACGTCGACGTCATCGCGTTCTCGCCCGTGATCGAGACCGGCTGGGACGAGGTGCTGCAGGAGATCAAGGACTCCGGGATCCCCGTCGTGCTCGTCGACCGCACCGTCGACACCACGGTGGACGACCCGTTCGTCACGTGGATCGGTGCCGACTTCACGCAGGAGGGCACCACCGCCGGCGAGTGGGTCAAGGAGAACGCGCCCGACGCCAAGATCTTCGAGCTGCAGGGCACGCTCGGCTCCGGTGCGCAGGTGGACCGCGAGGAGGGCTTCGGCGAGGTCGTGGGCGAGCAGGTCATCGGCAAGGCGTCGGGCAACTTCACCCGCGCCGAGGGCAAGACCGCCGTCGAGGCGGCCCTGCAGGCGTACCCCGACATGACCATGATCTTCACGCACAACGACGACATGGGCCTCGGCGCCATCGAGGCCATCGAGGCGGCCGGCAAGGTGCCGGGCAAGGACATCCAGATCGTGTCCGTCGACGGTGTGCGCGACGGGCTGCAGGCGCTCGTCGACAAGAAGTTCAACTACGTCGTCGAGTGCAACCCGGTGTTCGGCGACCAGCTCGCCGAGCTCATCAAGAAGGTCTACGACGGCGAGGACGTGCCGAAGGAGACCATCGTCATCGACGAGGCGTTCGACCAGACCATCACGCAGGAGACGGTCGACGCCCGCGCGTACTGACACGTGACCGGTGCCCCGGACGGCAGGTGACCACCTGCCGTCCGGGTCCCGTCCGCAGGAAGGACACCGATGTCCGCACCACTGCCCGACGACGCGCGCGGCGACGCGCTCGACGACACCCCCGGCGACGCGCTCGACGACGACCGTGCCCCCGGCCGCCCCACGACATCCGGCCCCCACAGCGGTGCGCCGGTCGTGCAGATGAGCGGCATCTCCATCTCCTTCCCGGGCGTCAAGGCGCTCGACGACGTGTCGTTCCGGCTGTTCCCGGGCGAGGTGCACGCGCTCATGGGGGAGAACGGTGCGGGCAAGTCGACCCTGATCAAGGCGCTGACCGGTGTGTACACGATCGACGCCGGGCACATCGAGGTCGACGGCCGCGACCTCCGGTTCGACGGGCCCAGCCAGGCGCAGGCCGCCGGCATCTCGACCGTGTACCAGGAGGTCAACCTCTGCGCGAACCTCACCGTGGCCGAGAACGTCATGCTCGGCCACGAGGTGCGCCGCGGGCCGTTCATCGACTGGCGGGCCACGCGCCGGCGCGCGGCGGAGTTCCTCGCCCGTCTCAACCTGGACCTCGACCCGCGCTCCATGCTGTCGTCGCACACCATCGCGGTGCAGCAGCTGTGCGCCATCGCCCGCGCGCTGGTCGTCGACGCCAAGGTCCTCATCCTCGACGAGCCGACGTCCAGCCTCGACAACGCCGAGGTCGCCGAGCTGTTCCGCGTCGTGCGCCGCCTGAAGGACGAGGGCGTGGCCGTGCTGTTCGTCTCGCACTTCCTCGACCAGATCTACGAGATCTCGGACCGCGTCACCGTGCTGCGCAACGGCAGGTTCGTCGGTGAGCACCGCATCGAGGACCTGCCGCGACGCGAGCTCATCGCCGCCATGATCGGCAAGTCCGGCGACGCGCTGGCGGGCATCGAGGAGAAGGCGCGCTCGACCATCACCATCCACTCCGAGCGCGAGACGCCGTTCCTCACCGCGGTCGGGCTCGGCAAGTCCGGCTCCGTCCAGCCGTTCGACGTCAACCTGTACGCCGGGGAGATCCTCGGGGTGGCTGGCCTGCTCGGCTCGGGCCGCACCGAGATGGCGCGGCTGCTGGCCGGCGCCGACCGCCCCGACGCCGGGGAGGTCCGCGTCCAGAGCGTGCTCACCCGCCTGACGTCGCCGCTCGCCGCCCTCGCCCGTGGCATCGCGTACTCCACCGAGGACCGCAAGAAGGAGGGCATCGTCGCCGACCTCACGGTCCGCGAGAACATCGCCCTCGCCCTGCAGGCCCGCCGCGGCACCTGGCGTCCCCTGCCGCGCCGGCAGCTCGACGACGTCGTCGCGAAGTACATCACCGCCCTGCAGATCAGCCCGCCGAACCCGAACGCGCTGATCCGCAACCTGTCGGGCGGGAACCAGCAGAAGGTGCTGCTCGCCCGCTGGCTGGCCACCGCGCCGCGCCTGCTCATCCTCGACGAACCGACGCGCGGCATCGACGTCGGTGCCAAGGCCGAGATCCAGAAGCTCGTGACCGAGCTGGCCCAGGACGGCATGTCCGTCGTGTTCATCTCCTCCGAGCTCGAGGAGGTCCTGCGCCTGAGCCAGCGGCTCGTCGTGATGCGGGACCGGGAGAAGGTCGACGACCTCGTCAACACCGACGACGTGACCACGTCGACCATCCTCGAGACCATCGCCGCGACCGTCCCCCCGAGCGGAGCCCACGCATGACCCCGACCACCCCCGCGCCCGCCCCCGCGGCGTCCCGCGGTGCCGCCGTCTGGCGCGAGGTCACCCACCACGGCCTGTTCTGGCCGCTCCTCGCGCTGGTCCTGCTGATCCTCGCCTGCGGTGTGGCGAGCCCCGGCTTCCTCGACGTCACGGTCCGTGACGGGCACCTGTTCGGCCAGCTCGTCGACCTGCTGCGCAACAGCGCCACGCCGCTGCTGCTCGCGCTCGGCATGTGCCTCGTCATCGCGACCGGTGGCATCGACCTGTCCGTCGGCGCGGTCATGGCGATCGCGCTCGCGGTGTCGCTCACGTACCTCGACAACGCGGCCGACCCGCGGTCCGTCGCCACGGTGCTCACGGCGATCGTCCTCGGGCTGGCCGTCGGGGCGCTCGGCGGGGCGTTCAACGGGGCGATGGTCGCCGGGCTGGGCATCCAGCCGTTCATCGCGACGATGATCCTCATGGTCGCCGGGCGCGGCATCGCGATGCTCATCACGCAGGGGCAGATCACCACGGTCACGAGCCCGCCGTTCAAGACCATCGGCTCCGGGTTCTTCCTGGGCGTGCCGACGCCGGTCGTCATCGCGATCGCCGCGTTCGTCGTCGTGGCCGTGGTGGTGCGGCGCACCGCGCTGGGCATGTTCCTCGAGTCGATCGGCATCAACCGCGAGGCCAGCCGGCTCGCGGGCGTCCGGTCACGGCGCACCACGTGGACCGTCTACGTCATCGCCGGTGTGCTCGCCGCGCTGGCCGGCCTGGTCTACGGCGCGCCGACGATGGCGGCCGACGCCAACAACATCGGCCTGATGAAGGAGCTCGACGCGATCATGGTCGTCGTGCTCGGCGGCACCAAGCTCGACGGCGGCCGGTTCTACCTGGGCGGCCTGCTGGTCGGCGCCATGCTGCTGAGCACGCTGGAGCGTGCCGTCATCATCTTCCAGCTCCCGTCGCAGACCACCCCGCTGTTCAAGGCCCTCGTGCTCATCGCGGTGTGCGTGGCGGCGTCGCCGACGCTGCGCGCCATGCTGCGGGGACGACGGCGCGCCGACCGGGAGGACGCCCCCGCCGCCCCGGTGGACACGACGACCGCCGCGGAGGTGACGGCATGAGCACCGACGAGATGGTCCGCACGCCACGGACGGCCGTGGCGACGCGCGCGCGCCGGGCGCTGAGCGGGTTGGACCGCCGGTTCCTGCCCGTGCTGGGCACGCTGCTCACGCTCGCGCTGATGCTCGGCATCGGGCAGCAGCGGTACTCCACCGAGCGCGTCGACTTCGTCAGCATGAAGCTGCTGTCGAACCTGCTGGTCGACAACTCCTACCTGCTGGTCCTCGCGGTCGGCATGACGTTCGTGATCCTCACCGGCGGCATCGACCTGTCCGTCGGGGCCGTCGTCGCACTCGTCGGGCTGTCGATCGCCGAGATGTTCACCGCCGGGCTGCCGCTGCCGGTCGTGCTCGTCGTCGGCGTGCTGATCGGCACGTCGTGCGGGCTGCTCATCGGCGTGATGGTGCAGGTGTTCGACATCCAACCCTTCATCGCGTCGCTCGCGGTGATGTTCCTCGCGCGCGGCCTGGCGAACGTCATCAGCGTCAACTCGCTGAAGATCGACGACGAGGGGTTCTCGGCGCTCGCGGCGTGGGGCCTGAAGTTCGGCGAGGGGCGCCAGCTGTGGCGCATCAACGCCAGCATGCTCATCGCGCTGGCGGTGCTGCTCATCGCGTTCCTCGTCCTGCACTACACGCGGTTCGGCCGGTCCGTGTACGGGCTGGGCGCCGGTGACGGGGGAGCGGCCGTCAACCTCATGGGCCTGCGGCCCGCGCGCACCCGCGTGTGGGTGTACGTCATCTCCGGCACGTGCGCCGGCATCGCGGGCGTGCTGTTCGCGCTGTACACCAAGTCCGGGTTCAACCTCACCGGCGTCGGCATGGAGCTCGACGCGATCGCGGCGGTCGTCATCGGCGGCACGCTGCTGTCCGGCGGCGTCGGGTTCGTGCTCGGCACCGGCGCCGGCGTGCTCGTGTACGGGCTGATCCAGGTGCTCATCGCCCGCGAGGGCCTGGACTCCTGGTGGACCCGGGTGTTCATCGGCGTCGTGCTGCTCGCGTTCGTCATCCTGCAGCGGGTGCTGGCGGTCCGCCGCCGCTGAGGCGCCGCCCTCCGACGACGAGAGAGGTCGACCCAGCGCTCGGGCTGGGTCGACCTCTCTCGCCGGTTCCGGGGGGTCAGGCGTAGGCGGCCACCGTGCGGGGACCGACGGCCTGCCGGGCGCGAGCGGCCGCCCCGGCGGTCGCCAGGAGGCTCGCGACGCCCCACAGGACCAGCGCGACGACCGCCCCGAGCAGCGACGCGGAGGACTCGTCGACGATCGTGCCGAGGGCGTCGGCCGTGGGTGCCAGGGGCAGCCAGCCGACGACCGACCCGACCCAGGTGGGCACCGTCGCGGCGAGCCCGGCGACGAGGTACACGAACGCCGCCACGACGCCGACGATGCGGCCGGCGGTGCCGAACCACGCGCCCACGGCCTGGTGGAACGCCGCCAGGGCGACGGCGGCGACGGCCCCGACCGCCACGAGCCCGAGCGTGCGGCCCAGGCCCTGGTCGGTCAGGCCGCCGGCGAGGGCGCCGACGGCGGCACCGGCCACGGCCGAGACCGCCGCCGGGAGCGCCAGGGCGCCGGCCGCCTGGGCGAACGCGGAGCGGGTCGAGCCGGCGACGCGCACGGGCAGCGGCCGGAAGACCAGGAAGAGCACCAGCGCGCCGACCCACAGGGCCACGGCCACCAGGACCGACACCTGGCCCAGGGGGGCCGAGACCGTCGTCGTGGGTGCCGCCACCGGTGCGGTCACCACCTTGGCCAGGTTCGCGCGCTGGTCCTCGGGCGTGGTGGGCAGCTGCTCGACCGCCTGGCCCAGCCCGGTGCCGAGCTCCGCCGTGCCGGTCGCGAGCTGCGTCGCGCCGTCGTTCGTCTGCCGCACGCCGTCGGCGAGCTGGGTGCTGCCGTCGGCGAGCTGCTCGGCACCGCTGTCGAGCTGCGCGACGCCGGCCGCGAGCTGCGAGGACCCGCCCGCGAGCTGCGAGGCGCCGCCGGCGAGGGTCGACGCGCCGTCCGCCAGGCCCGTGGTACCCGCGGAGAGCTGGTCGAGGCCGTCGGCCAGCGCGGTGGCGCCGCCCGCGAGCTGCTGCGCGCCGGTGTCGAGCGCGGCGGCGCCGCCGGAGAGCTGCTGGAGGGTGGCCACGAGGCCCGGGTTCTCGGGTGTGCCGTCGCCGTCGAGCGCAGCGGTGATCCCGCCCGCGAGGCGCCCCGTCCCGGAGGCGAGCTCGTCGAGCTGCGTCATCTGCTCCTCGAGCGTGTCGATCTGCGACTCCAGGACGCCCTGCTGGACGAACAGTGGGAGGCAGGTGGGCGTCGGCGCCGCGGCGTCGCAGGCCGCGGCCTCGATGCCCTGCTCGACCCGGGTGAGACCACCCTGGGCCTGGGCCAGGAACGTGTCGAGGTCGGCACGGGACGCGGCGACCTTGCCCGCGAGCTGCCGGGCTCCCGCGGCGAGCGCGGGCAGACCTGCCGGGTCGCTCACCCCGGCCGCGGTCTGCGCCAGCCCGCCCGCGAGCTGCGACGTCCCGGCGGCGAGCCCAGCGGCCCCGGTCGCGAGCTCCCGCGCGCCGTCCGCCGACTGCCCCGCCCCGTCCGCGAGCTCCTGCGCCCCGCCGGCGAGGGTCCGTGCCCCGCCGGCGAGCTGCTGCGTGCCCGTCGCGAGGTCGTACGACCCGCCGCGCAGCTGCTCCGTGCCGTCGGCGAGGGCCGTGGCACCGCCGGCGAGCCCGTCGGCGCCGGTCGCGAGCTGTCCCGTGCCCGCCGCGAGCTGCGCGGCGCCGTCGGCCAGCTGCGTCGCGCCGTCGGCGGCCCCGCCGAGCTGCTCGCTGAGCGTCGTGAACCCGACCAGCACGTTCTCGATGTACGTGGTGGTCAGCTGCTGCCCCAGCACGCGCGTCGCGGTCGTCGTCACGGTCGAGGTGATGACCTGGTCGACGGCGGTGGCCCCCGGGGGCGACGTGATGTCGATGGTGGCCTGCTCGGCCGTGCCGTCGCCGGACGCGAACGACGTGGCCGCGGCCGAGAAGTTCTCCGGGATCGTCACGACGGCGGCGTACGTGCCGTCGGCCAGGCCGGCGGTCGCGTCGGCCTCGTCGGTGACCACCCAGTCGTAGGTGGTGTCGGTCTCGGAGCCGTCGACGAGGGCCCCGGCGAGCTGCCGGCCGAGCGGCGTGTACTGCCCCTCGAGCGTCACGGGCTCGTCCTCGTTGACGACGGCGGCCTGCACGCGCGCCAGCCCGTCGGCGGGCGCCCACGCGGCGGCGAGCAGCAGCACGACCAGCGCGAGCGGTGCCGCGAGGGCGACGACGACGGCGGGCCAGCGCCGGTCGGACGGGCGGGACACCGGGGTGCGGGACATCGGGGTTCCTTCCTGCGCGCTCACGCGAGGACGCCGGTCTGCGGCGCGAGGGTGGTCACGGTGGTGCCGTCGGGCAGCAGGTCGTCCGCGGCGCCGGTGCCGACGACGCCGAGCAGGAGCGTCGCCCCCGCGTCGACGGCGCGGGCGAGCGCCGCCGCGACGTGTGCCCGCTCGTGCGGGTCGGTGACGAGGTCGGTGCGGTCGACCGCCAGGACGGCCGGCTTCTCGGCCACCGCCGCGTCGAGCGCGTCGACGCCCTCGGTGCGCAGGTCGACGTACCCGACCCGGCGCCGCACGGCGGCCGCCCGCACGGGCAGCAGGTACCCGTCGACCTTGAGGTCGCCGCCGGCCGGGGCGAGGCGCCCGGCGACGGTGAGCAGCAGCGCCGCGACGCGGGCCGGCTCGTCGGCGTGCGCGACGAGCGCGTCGCCGCGGCGCACCGCGAGGTCGAGGACGTCGCTGCCGTCGGCTGCGGCCAGGCGCAGCCCGCGCGCGGCGACGACGACGTCGGGGTCCTCCGGCCAGCGGGCCATGCTCAGCTCGCGGTGCAGGGCCTCGCCCTCCACGTCGAACGACGGCAGCGCGCGGTCCAGCCGGCGCGGCATCCACCACGCGCGGTCGCCGAGGATCTGCAGGACGGCCGGGACGAGCGTCATCCGCACGACGAAGGCGTCGACCGCGACGCCGACGGCGAGCCCCAGGGCGATGGGCTTGATGTTGATGTCGCCCTCGGGGACGAAGGCGAAGAACACCGCGACCATGATGACCGCGGCGGCGGTGACCACCTTGGCGGACCCGACGAACCCGCTGGCGATGGCGCCGCGCGCGTCACCGGAGTGCACGTAGTCCTCGCGGATGCGGGACACCAGGAAGACCTCGTAGTCCATCGCCAGCCCGAACAGCACGCCCATGAGGACGATCGGCATGAACGAGATGATCGGGCCGAGCTTGGCGACGTGCAGCAGGTCGGCGCCCACGCCGTGCTCGAAGACGCTGGTGACGACGCCGAACGCGGCGGCCACCGACAGCAGGTACCCGAGGGTGGCCTTGAGCGGCACCGCGATCGAGCGGAACACCATCGTCAGCAGGACGAGCGACAGCCCGACGACGAACACCGCGAACGGCAGCAGCGCCGCGCCGAGCTTGGCGGACACGTCGATGCCGACGGCCGTGAAGCCCGTGACCGACAGGTCGAAGCCGTACTCGTCGAGGATGTGGGGGCGCAGCTCGCGGATCGCGTTGACCAGCTCGGCGGTCTCCGGGTCGGTCGGCCCCGTGGTGGGCACGACCTGCACGATGCCGGTGTCGATCGACGCGTTCGGCGTGGCCAGCGGGACGTCCTCGACGCCGGGCAGGGCGCGCAGCTCGTCGGCGACGTCCTCCATGAGCTGCAGCGGGTCCTCGCTGGTGACGATGCTGCCGGTCACCACGAGCGGGCCGTTGGCGCCGGGGCCGAAGTGGTCGGTGATCCGGTCGTAGGTGACGCGCGCCGACGAGTCCTCGGGCTGGACGCCGGCGTCGGGCAGGGCGAGGCGCAGGTCGAGCGCCGGGAACGCGAGCGCGAGCAGCGCGCCGACGGTCACCACGACGGTGATCCACGGGCGGGCGGTCGCGAGGCGGACCCAGCCGGCGAAGAAGCGGTTGTGGTGCGGGGGCAGGTCCCAGTCGTCGCCGGACGTGGCGTGGGCGGCAGCGGGCGCCGCTGCGGCGGCCGGGGTGCCCGTCGCCGGGGTCGTCGCGGCGCGCCGGGCGCGGCGCGAGGGGCGCGGGCGCAGCCGCTCGCCGGCGAACCCGAGCATCGCGGGCACGAGCGTGATGGACACCAGCACGGCGATGCCGACGGCGACGGCACCCGCGACGCCCATCACGGTGAGGAACGGGATGCCGGCGACGCCGAGGCCCACGAGCGCGATCATGACCGTGAGGCCCGCGAAGATCACGGCGGAGCCCGCGGTCGCGTTGGAGCGGGCCGCGGCCTCCTGCGGTGGCAGACCCGTGGCGAGCAGCTCGCGGTGCCGCGAGACGATGAACAGCGCGTAGTCGATGCCGACGGCCAGGCCGAGCATGAGCGACAGCAGCGGCGTGGTGCTGGTGACCGACGTGAAGGCGGCCGCGACGAGCACGAGCAGCGTGGACAGCCCGACGCCGAGCAGCGCGTTGAGCAGCGGCATGCCGGCCGCGGCGAACGAGCCCAGCGTGACCAGCAGGACGACGAACGCGACCGCGACACCGAGCGCCTCGGTGATCGTCAGGCCGGGGAACTCCTGCGAGAAGAGCTGCCCGCCGATCGTCGCCTCGTAGCCGTCCGGCAGCGCGGTGTCGAGGTCGGCGGCGATGTCGCGCAGGCCGTCCTTGACGTCGTCGCCGATCGCGACGCCCTCGCCCTCGAGCGAGAGCGTCACCAGTGCGGCCTCACCGTCGTCGCTGACCGGGGTGGCACCGGGCCCCTCGGAGTCGAAGGGTGACACGACGGACGTGACGCCCTCGACGTCCTCGAACGCGCCCACCGCGTCGGTGACGGCGTCGACCACGGCCGGGTCGTCGACCTGCGCGCCGTCCTCGCCGACCACGAGCACCTGCGCCGTCGTGCCCGCGGCCTCGGGGAACGTCGCCGCGAGGCGGTCGAGCGCGGCCTGCGACTCGGTCCCGGGGATGGTCACCGAGTTGTCGAGCTTGCCGCCGAGGAGCAGGGCGCCGCCCCCGACGAGCACGAGGAGCGCCAGCCAGGCGGCGACGACGGCGCGGCGCCGGGCGAATGCCGAGCGGCCGAGGCGGTAGAGCGCAGAGGACACAGGGGCTCCTGGGTCGGTGGGGTAGGAGGACGACGGTGTCCGGTCGGCGCGCGTGCACGGTGAGCCGATACAGGACTGTATGCGATACAGGTGTGTATCGAAACCGCTACGCTCGTCCTCGTCACGCAAGGACCCGGCCGGAGGAGTGTGAGGGCATGGCGGGCACCGGAGCCGCCCCCGCGCCTGCCGCGGACCCGGCCGTCTCGCCGCGTCGGCAGCACACGCGCGAGCGGCTGCTCGACGCGGCGTTCGACCTCTTCGCGGACGAGGGAGTCGACGCCACCTCGATCGAGGCCGTCTGCGAGCGCGCGGGGTTCACCCGCGGCGCCTTCTACTCCAACTTCGAGAGCAAGTACGCCCTCCTGCTGGCCCTGGCCGCGCGCGAGCACGGGCGCCGGCTGAGCGAGCTGCGGGGCGCGCTGGCCGCCGCCCAGGCGGAGTTGGGGCACGGCACGGGCAGCGACCTCGACGTCGACTCCCTGAGCCGCTTCCTCGAGATCCTGCTCGAGCGCATGTCCGACGACCGCCGCTGGCGGGTCATCAGCGCCGAGCTGACCCTGCTGGCGATGCGCCAGCCCGCGATCGCGCGGCACCACCACGACCTGGACCGGCAGATGACCGACGAGGTCGCCGACGAGATCGAGCGGCTGATGCCGGTGCTCGGCCGCCGGCTGGTGCTGCCCGCGCGCCAGGTGCTGCGCGTGCTCACCGCCGGGTACATGGCCGACCTCAGCGCCGCGGACCTCTCGGGCGGCCCGCAGCCCGCCGCCCGCGCGCGGGAGCAGGCCGCGGCGTGGCTCCCGACGGTCGTCGACCGTCTGACCGAGCCCGTCTGACCGAGCCCGTCTGACCGGGGCCGTCTGACCGGGCCTGTCCGACCGAGCCTGTCCGAGCGAGCCTGTCCGACCGAGCCTGTCCGACCGAGCCCCGCGGTCAGGCGGGGTACGCCGCCGACAGCGCCGTGTGCTGCGCCCGGGTGAGCGGCACCACCACCCCGTGCTTCGTGTTCGGCGGCAGGACGAGCGCGCCGTCCGGCACCTCCTGCCAGTCGCCGGACGCCAGGTCGTCGGTGCGCAGCGCGACGTAGCCCTGCGGCCGCACGGAGTACTGGTCGAGCCACAGGTACCACGTGCCGGTGCGGTGGTCGCGGAACACCAGCGGTGCCTCGACGTGGTCGAACCGGTGGTCCAGCAGGCGCGAGGCCAGCACCTCGAAGTCGTCGGCGTCCAGCGCGGAGCCCACCTCGTGGAAGGCCTTCAGGGAGTCCGGTGCGTCGGCGTCCTGCTTGGAGAAGCGGTGCACCCGGCCGTCCGGTGACAGCGACGCCGGGACGACGGTGGTGTCGATGACGCCCGTCCCCCGGTCGATGAGGACGCGTGCCGGTGAGGCGGTGCGGAAGTCGCGGGTCCGCACCACCAGGACGCGCGAGTACGCGGCCGTCGTGTGCGCGGGGTCGTCGTCGGGGTACAGCGACGACGAGAACGTCACCGCGAACTCGCCGGTCGACGGGTCGTACGTCGCCTCGGGTGCCCAGGCCATGCCCGCCCGCGGCGGCGCGACCTCGAGCAGCCACGGCTCCGACCAGTGCACGAGGTCGGTGGAGCGCCACACCACGAGGTCCCGGCTGCCGTGGCGGGTCCACGCGTCCCAGCCGGCGTCGTCGCCGCCGTAGATGCGCAGGTCGGTGGCGAGGAGGAACCACTCGCCGTCCCCGGCGACGAGGTACGGGTCGCGCACCCCCGTCGTGCCGAGGTCGGACCGCAGCACGGGCCGGCCGCCGTTGGCGCGCCGCCAGCGCAGCGGGTCGTCGCCCTGCGACAGCGAGAAGTAGATCTGCTCGCCGTACCCGTCGGGGTCCTCGACGTGGTGCACCAGCAGGTAGCCGTACTGCTCGTCCATCGGAGCTCCTCGAGGGCCGGCGGTTCGTCGTGCGCGCCGGGGGAAGGGGAGGACTGGATCGACCTCTCGCGGGGAGGGGTCGATCCAGCCCGTTCCGGGGTGGGTCAGGCGAGGGTCGCGGTGCCCGCCAGGGCGGTCCAGGACTCCGGGGCGAGGCGGACGGTGGTCGTGCCGGTCGTCGTCGCCGTGACGGGCGCGGCGTCGAGGGTCGTGACGTGCTCCGCCTCGACCTTCGCCGCGTGCGCCGGGCCGTGGACCGCGGGCTCGTGGTCCGCGGTGACCTGCACACCCCCGCCGAGGGTCAGGGCGACGCCCGGGTGGCGCAGCTCGACCTCGACGGGCTCGGCCGTGCGGTTGACGAGGAAGACGCCCAGCTCGCCGGCGTCGGGCTCACCGGCCCACGTCACGGCCGCCGTCACGGTCGGCACGTCGCCGTGGCGCCGGGTCGTGAGGGTGGGCGCCTGCACGCGCACGTCGAGCGCGTCCCCCTGCGCGAGGCGGGCCGTGGCCGCGAACGGGTGGAACGTCGGCTGCTTCCAGGCCTCGCCGCCCGGCTCGGTCATGATCGGGGCGATGACGTTGACGAGCTGCGCGAGGCACGCGACGGGCACGCGGTCGGCGTGGTTGAGCAGCGTGACCAGCAGGTCACCGACCACGACGGCGTCGAGGCCCGAGTAGACGTCCTCGATGATGCGCGCGGGCTGGTGCTGCAGCGGCAGGTTGGTCTCGCCCGGGAACCGCGACTCGAGGTACCAGACGTTCCACTCGTCGAACGAGATCGTGATCCGCTTGTCCGAGCGCTTGCGGGCGCCCACCGCGTCGGCCGACGCGACGACGCGACGGATGAAGCGGTCCATGCCCGTCGCGGAGCCGAGGAACGAGGCGCGGTCGCCGTCCAGCTCCTCGTAGTACGCGTGCATCGAGATGTGGTCGACCAGGTCGTACGTGTACGACAGGACCGTCTGCTCCCACTCGCCGAAGGTCTCCATCTGCATGGAGGACGACCCGCAGACGACGAGCTCGATCGACGGGTCGACGAGCTTCATGGCCTTGCCGGCCTCGGCGGCGAGCTTGCCGTACTCGTGGGCGTCCTTGTGGCCGATCTGCCACGGCCCGTCCATCTCGTTGCCGAGGCACCACAGCGTCACGCCGTAGGGCTCCTCGCGGCCGTTGGCGATGCGCAGGTCCGCCCAGCGCGAGCCGGCGACGCCGTTGCAGTACTCGACCAGGGCGGCCGCGGCCGCGACGCCGCGCGTGCCGAGGTTGACCGCCATCATCGGCTCGATGCCCTCGCGCTCGGCCCACTGCAGGAACTCGTCCGTGCCGACCAGGTTGGGCTCGACGGTCCGCCACGCCAGGTCGATGAACGGCTTGCGGTCCTCGACCGGCCCGACGCCGTCCTCCCAGACGTAGTTGGAGACGAAGTTGCCGCCGGGGTAGCGCACCATGGTCACGCCGAGCTCGTGCGTGAGGTCGGCGACGTCGCGCCGGAAGCCGTGCTCGTCGGCCGTGGCGTGCTCCGGCTCGTAGATGCCGGTGTAGACGGCGCGTCCCAGGTGCTCGACGAACGAGCCGAACAGGCGACGGTCGATGGCGCCGGTGCGGAAGTCGGGGTGCAGCAGGACGGTGGCGTGCGGGGTCATCGCGGAGCTCCGATTCGAATTCACAACGTTGTAAACGGGTTCAGCATAGCGCCGCCCCGGGGTGCGCCCGGCGGTACCTGGGCTACTGTGACCCACGCGACGGAACGCGCTTTCCGCACGGTGCGGCACGCACCGCGGACGCCGCCCGCGCCCCATCGTCGACGCCGCCGGAGGACACCTGTGACTGAGCCGACCGACCCCCGCACGCTCGACCAGAACCCCACCGCCCCGCGGCCGCCGTCCGCGCGCCGCACGCAGGGCGACCCGTCCGTCGTGCCCACCTTCGCGCCGCCGCCGCCCGGACGACGCCGCCGGCGTCACGCCGTGGTCGGCACCGGCCACCGCGCGGGCATGTACGTCGGGGCGCTCACCGGCGACCACGCGGACGTCGCCGAGCTCGTCGCGTGGTGCGACACGAACCCCGCCCGCATGGCGTACCACGACGCGCAGGCGGGGGCCGCCCTCGGCCTCGGTGGCCCGGCGGGCCTGCCGCAGTACGGCCCCGACGACCTCGAGCGCATGATCGTCGAGGAGCGGGTCGACGTCGTCGTCGTCACCACGCCCGACGCGACGCACGCCGACCTCGTCGCGCGGGCGCTCGACGCGGGTGCGGACGTCGTGGTCGAGAAGCCCCTGACGACGACGGTGGAGGGCTGCCGCACCATCACGCGCGCCGTCGCCCGCACGGGCCGCGACGTCGTCATGACCTTCAACTACCGCTACGCGCCGCGGAACTCCGCGCTGCGCGAGGTGATCGCGTCGGGGGAGATCGGGCGCGTGACGTCCGTGCACTTCGAGTGGGCGCTGGACACCGTGCACGGAGCCGACTACTTCCGTCGCTGGCACCGGGACAAGCGGATGTCCGGCGGGCTGCTCGTGCACAAGTCGAGCCACCACGTCGACCTCGTCAACTGGTGGCTGCAGGACGTCCCGGCACGCGTGTTCGCGTCGGGCGGGCTGCGGTTCTACGGGGACGCCAACGCGGCCGAGCGGGGCATGGGGCCGCGCCCGGAGCGCGGCACCGGCGCGCAGGGTGATCCCTGGTCGCTCGACCTGACCCGCGACCCGCGGCTGCGGGCGCTGTACCTCGACGCCGAGCAGCACGACGGGTACCGCCGCGACCAGGACGTCTTCGCACCCGGGATCACCATCGAGGACAACATGGCCGTGCTCGTCGACTACGCGGGTGGTGCGACCCTCACGTACTCGCTCACCGCGCACAGCCCCTGGGAGGGCTACCGGGTCACCGTGAACGGCACCCGGGGGCGGGCCGAGCTGGAGGTGGTCGAGCGGGGCGCGGTCGTGCTCGACGACGACGGGCACGCCGTCCTCGACCCCTCGGCCACGCCCGAGGCCGTGCAGGCGGCGGGCGGGCGGCCCGCGGGGGAGCGGCTGCTGGTCCAGCAGCACTGGGGTGCGGCGCGCGAGTGGCCGATCCCGGCGGGCGTCGGCGGGCACGGCGGCGGCGACGCGATCCTGCTGATGGACGTCTTCCGGCGGGACCTGCGCGAGGGGCCCGACCGGCTCGGGCGCGCCGCCGGCTACCGCGACGGGCTGCGGGCGGTGGTGGTCGGCATCGCCGCCAACCGGTCCATGGCCACCGGGCTGCCGGTGCGCGTCGAGGACCTGGGGCTGGCGGACGACGTCGCCCTGACGCCCGCGGGTGAGTCGGTGCCCGGCGTCGCGTCGTCGGCCGCCGGAGGAGGCATGCTGGACACATGACCAGTCTTCCCGGTGGGGTGTCCGTCAGTCGGCTGCGCGTGTACGACTGGCCGGCGCCCGACGGGGTCGGCCGCGCCGGGAGCGGCACACCGCACCTGCACGTGGCCTCGACGGAGGCGTACGTCGTGCTGTCCGGCACCGGCGCGCTGCACACGCTCGGCCCGGAGGGGTTCGTCGAGCACCCGCTCCGGCCGGGCGTGGTCGTCACGGTCCAGCCCGGCGTCGTCCACCGGGCCGTCAACGACGGCGACCTCGAGGTGCTCGTCGTCATGTCGAACGCCGGGCTGCCCGAGGCGGGCGACGCGGTCATGACGTTCCCGCCCCCGGCCCTCGCGGACACGGTGACGTACCGGGACGCCGCGGCGCTGCCGGTCGGCGGTGCGCACGCCGAGGTCACCGACGAGCACGTGGCCCAGGCGGTCCGGGCACGGCGGGACCTGGCGCTGCAGGGCTACGGCCAGCTGCTGCAGGCGGCGGCGCGGCACGGTGCGGCCGCGGCGCTGCGGCCGTTCCACGAGGCCGCGGTGCGTCTGGTGCGACCCTCGGTGCCCCACTGGCAGGACCTGTGGGGCCGCACGGCGTTCGCCGCGACCGACGCGACCGCGGCAGTGCTCGAAGGGCTGATGCGCGGGGCCGCGCCGCACCTCGCCCACGGTCGTTCCGAGCGGGTCGAGTCCGACCCCGCGCCCCGCCGGTACGGCATGTGCGGTCGGATGGAGACCTGGGACCTGCGCTGACGGTCGGCGCCCCGGCGGTGGGGTCCGGGTCAGCGGGGTGCGGCGGCCGCGAGGACCCGGTGCCGGTCCGCCGTCACCGCGACGAGCAGGTCCCGCTCCGACTCGGCGTGGGCCCGCAGGTCCGCCCGGCCGGTCGCGGCCTGCTGGCGGCGGAACGCCAGCGTGGTCGCGTCGCGCTGGAACCGGCGCATCGCCTCGCCGGCCGCCGGGCCGCCCGCCCGCGTCGCCCAGGCCACGGCCGTGCGCCGCCGCTGCAGGGACGCCAGCATCTCGACCTCGTGCGGGGCGAACCACCCGGCCGCGGCGTACTCGGCGAGCCGGCGCGCGATGACCACCGACTCCTGGCGCCGCAGCCAGAACGTCAGGCCCACGACGCCGGCGAACAGCGGCACCTGCACCGCCGCGAAGACGAGGAGGTACGCGCCGCCGGCGACCAGGCTGGTCGCGTTCCACAGCGCGTGCCCGACGGTCGCTCCCAACAGCCCCAGGGGGAACAGCCACCAGGCGGCGTGCCGGCCGCGGGAGCGGGCGGCCAGGCCGAGGGCGGCGCCCGTGCACGCCGTGAACAGCAGGTGCGCGAACGGCGTGGCCAGGCCGCGCAGCACGAACGTCTCGGCCAGGGCGTCCCCCGCCCGGCCGAAGTACAGGATGTTCTCGATGAACGCGAAGCCCGCCGCGACGACGCCCGCGTAGACGAGGCCGTCGACCACGCCGTCGAAGTAGCGGCGCCGGGCCAGGAACAGCACCAGCACGCCCGCGCCCTTGGCGAGCTCCTCGACCACGGGCGCCGACACGACCGCGGACGCCACGAGCCCGGCGTCGAGGCTGCCGGTCGCCTGCGCGACGGTGTACAGGGTGAGGTCGTTGACGACGATCGAGACGAGCACGGCGACGCCGGCGCCCCACAGCAGGCCGAACAGCAGCGCGCCGCGCGGCTCCGGCTCCCAGCGGTCGAGCCAGCGGATGCCGAGCAGCACCACCGTCAGCGGCACCACCGCGAGCACGGTGCCGACCACCCCGGCCCCGACGCCCACCTGGACGAGGACCATCGCGAGCGCACCGAGCGCCGCCACCGCGATCAGCGCGACCGCCAGCATCGCGAGCACGTCCCGCACCGTCGTCGTCCGCCGCGGCGGGACCCACCCCGCCGGGACGGCACCGGGTGGGACGTCGGGGCGGATCGTCTCGGTGCTGCTCACGCGCACACCCTAGGGCCCGCAAGGACGCCTGTCCCCGGTGACGCCCGGCGGGCGACCGTAGGGTGGCGCAGGTCCCGGCGCCCCGGCCGGGCCGAGGGAGAGGCAGGCATGGACGAGCACGAGGTGCGGCGCGCGATGCGCTCGCAGGAGCTGTACGACGACGAGGGGCCGGGGCTGGAGGCGCTCGTCGCCGAGCGGCAGCGCGCCAAGGAGCTGACGTGGCGCTTCAACATGACGAACCCGACGGACGTCGCCGCGCGCCAGGCGATCCTGCGTGAGCTCTTCGGCCCGATGGGCGAGCGCGTGTGGATCGAGGCGCCGCTGCAGGTGTCGTACGGGTACAACGTGTCGTTCGGCGACGACGTGTTCGTCAACGTCGGGTTCACGCTCGTCGACGACATCGAGGTGACGATCGGCTCGCGCGTGATGATCGCGCCGAACGTCACGATCAGCGTCACCGGTCACCCCGTGCACCCCGAGCTGCGCTCCGGCATGGCGCAGTTCTCCGCACCCGTGACCATCGAGGACGACGTCTGGCTGGGCGCCCACGTCGTGATCCTGCCGGGCGTGACCGTCGGTGCCGGGTCGATCGTCGGCGCGGGCAGCGTCGTGACGAAGGACGTGCCGCCCGGGGTCGTCGTCGGCGGGGTGCCGGCCCGCGTGCTGCGTCCGATCACCGACGCGGACCGCGAGTTCGTCTACCGCCGGCCGGGCACGCTGGCCTGACCCCCGCGCCGGACCCTCGCGACCGTGCGCTTCTCCCGGTCCGCGTCCGACGCCCGTCAGGCGCGGGCGCCGCGGGACCGCGCACGCGCCCGGCCGGGGCGGCGCTCCGGCGGGCGCGCGTGCGACCCGTCCGCCGCGCCCCCGCGGCCGGCCGGGTGCGCGGCGGGGCGGTGGTCCAGCTCGGCGTTCACGACGCCGCCCGTGAGGACGACGATCGCGGAGATCCACAGCCACAGCACGGCCGCCAGGATCGTGCCGAGCACCTGCGCGGCCACCTGGACGGTGCCCTCGCCGTCGACCTGCGGCGCCGTGGGCCCGGCGGTGCGCAGGTACCAGGCGAAGCCGGCCGCGACGACCAGCACCCCGAGCGACCCGACGACGGCGCCGGGCACCGCCCGGCGCCACGTCGTGCCCGGCTCGTGCTGCGGGCCGTACCGGTAGAGCACGGTGAGGTACGCCCCCGCGACGCCCACGGCGACGGGCCAGCGGACCGGCGCCCACACGGTGCCGAACGCGTCGCCCAGGCCCAGGCGGTCGGCGATCTGCTCGCCACCGCCCAGCAGCGGCCCCACGACGACCAGCACCAGCACCACCAGGAGCGTCACCACGGCGCCGAGCGCCAGCGCGACCCCCAGCACGCCCTGCGCCACGATCCCGCGGCGCTCCGGCACCGTGTACGCGTCGTCGAGCGCCCTGATCGCGGCCCGGAACATCCGGCTCGCCAGGAACAGCGTGAGCAGCAGGGAGCCCACGGCGACGCCCGTGCGCTCCTCGCGCAGCAGCCCCTGCACCAGGGGGACCAGGGCGTCCTGCGCGACGTCGTCCGCCAGGACGCCGGACACGGCGTCGACCACGCCGTCCTCGACCTGCGTGACCTGCTCGCGGCTGGTGAACCGCTCGAGGTAGCCCAGGCTCGCGCCCAGCGCCGAGGTCAGCGGCACCACCGACAGCAGGGCGTAGTACGTCATCTCGGCGGCGAGGCCCGTGACCCGGACGTCGATCACCCGGCGCACGCACCGCACGACGAACGGCAGGAGGTCGAGGCCGCGCACGCGCACCGGGTGCCGTCGAGCCCAGGCGTCCGCGCGGTCCAGCACCGTCGGCCGGTCGCGCTGCGGTACCCGGGCCCGAACCCGGGGGACGGCGCGCGCCGCCCCGAGCACGGCGGCCGGGGCCACGACGGCGGTGACGAGCAGGACGAGCCACGCCGGGGTGCGCCCCGGGACCACGGCTGCGGCGGCGCCCCACGCGGCGAGCGCCCCGGTGAGCGCCGTCAGCGTCGTCGTGGCGACCGCCAGGCGCGCGCTCGCGTCGTCCGACCGGCGGCACGCGACCGCGCCGAGCACCGCCAGCACGGCGACGGCGACGAGCAGCACGGGCACTCCGGGGATCGAGGGGGTCGCGGGCATCGTAGGCGGCCCCCGCAACCGCGGGGCTGCGTCGCACCGCCGTGGGGGGCGACGTAGCGTGACGCCCATGCGTGACACCCCCGGCACGACCCCGCAGGTGACCGCCGCGCACGGCCGCCCGCCCGGTGCCCCCGGCCTGGTCGCGCGCGGCCTGGTGGGGCTCGCGCTGCTGGCCGCTCCGGCGTGGGTCGTCGCGACGGCCGGCGACGTCGTCGCGCACCAGCACCGTGCCCTGACCGTGCTGCTCGTGGTGGCCGCCCTGGCGGGCGTGGCCGTGCTCGTGCGTGTCGTCGTCCTCGCGCGGCGCCGGTCCGCGCGCGCCGTGGCCCGCACCGCCGCGGCCCCCGCTGCGGGGACCAGCGGAGCCGTCGGGCGGCGGGGGCCCGCGTCCCGCGTGCTGGCCGCGAGCGGCGTCACGGTCGGGTACCTGGTCCTCGCCCTCCTCGCCGGCGCCGTCGTGTGGCTGCGGCCGTTCGCCGCGACGGACGACGCGCTGGCCCCCCTGCGCTCCGACGACCTCGTCGAGGTGCGGGAGGAGTCCGGCTGGTACGCGTTCGTCCCGCAGGGACCGACGTCGCCCACCGCCGGCCTCGTCTACTCCCCGGGTGCCCGGGTCGACGTGCGAGCGACCGCCGCGGTGCTGCGCCCGCTCGCCGAGGCGGGCTACCTGGTGGTCGCCCTCAAGGAGCCGCTGGGTGTGGCGCTCACGTCGTCCGCGCAGTCGGGGCAGGCGATCGCCGCGTACCCGGAGATCGACGACTGGGCCGTCGGCGGGCACTCGCTCGGCGGCGTCGTGGCGTCGACGTACGCCGCCGCGAACGACGACCTGGTGGACGGGCTGCTGCTGCACGCGTCGTACCCGATGGGCGACATCAGCGACGCCGACCTGCGCGTGGCCTCGGTGTCCGGCTCGCGCGACGGCCTGACGACCCCGGCGGACGTCGAGGCGTCGGTGGCGGACCTGCCCCGCGGCACGACGTTCACGGTGGTCGACGGGGCGGTGCACGCGTTCTTCGCGGACTACGGCCCGCAGCCCGGCGACGGTGAGCCGACCGTGACGCGCGCCCGGGCGCAGCAGGAGATCACCACGGCCGACCTCGCGCTGCTCGGGAGCCTCGGGGACTGAGGCGGGCCGGGCGCTCACGCGTCCGCGTACGACTCCACCACCGCCAGGTCCAGCGCGAACTCGACCGGCGCGGTGCCGAACAGCAGCCGCCCGGCCTCGTCGGCCGCGTCCCGCACGGCCTGCGCGACGGCCTCGGCGTCCGCCACGGGGGAGTGCACCACCACCTCGTCGTGCAGGAAGAACACGAGGTGCGCGCGACCGTCGCCGATCTCCCGCAGCCGGCGGCGCAGCGCCGCGAGCCAGCACAGCGCCCACTCCGCGGCCGTGCCCTGGACGACGAAGTTGCGTGTGAACCGGCCGCGGTCGCGGGCCCGGCGCCGGGCGTCGCGCACGTCGTCCGGGTCCGCGCCCTCGGCGCCCGCCGATCCCAGGCGGTCGAGGAAGGCGGCGCTCGCGGGCGGCGACGTGCGACCCAGCCACGTCGAGACGGGCTCACCGCGCTCACCGGCACGGGCGGCGGCCTCCACCAGCGCGACCGCCTGCGGGTACGCGCGCGTCAGCCGGGGCATGAGCATGCCCGCCGCGCCGGTGGTGGCGCCGTAGATCGCGCCGAGCAGGGCGTACTTGGCGTCCGTGCGGGTGGGCACCGTGCCCGCGTCGGCGATGCGCTGGTAGAGGTCGGACCCCCGGGCGGCCTCGGCCATCGCGCGGTCGCCGGACATCGCCGCGAGCACGCGCGGCTCGAGCTGGGAGGCGTCGGCGACGACCAGGCGCCACCCGTCGTCGGCGCGGGCCGCGGCACGCAGGGAGGCGGGCAGCTGCAGCGCCCCGCCGCCGTCGGTGGCCCAGCGCCCGGTGACGACGCCCCCGACGACGTACGTGGGCCGGAACCGCCCGTCGTGCACCCACGCGTCGAGCCAGGCCCAGCCGTTCGCGCTGAGCAGGCGCGACAGGCGCTTGTACTCCAGCAGCGGCTCGACGACGGGGTGGTCGAGCTCGCGGATCTCCCACTTGCTGGTGGAGCCCACCGAGAAGCCCTGCCGGCGCAGCGCCGCGAGCAGGTGGGGCTGCGAGTCGGGGTTGAGGCGGGGGTCGTCCAGCAGCTCGCGGATCCGGCCGACCAGCTCCTCCAGCCGGCGGGGACGCCCCCCGCCCACGGGCCGGGGGCCGACCATCGCCGTCAGGAGCTCGTCGTGGCGCACCGGGTCCCAGGGCAGGCCGTCGTGCTGCATCTCCGCGGCCAGCAGGGCGCCCGTGGACTCCGCGGCCAGCAGCAGCCGCAACCGGCCCGGTCGGGTGGACCCGGCGACCGCGGCGAGCTGGTCGCGCAGCTCCGCGAGCAGGTCGGGACCGTCGTCGGCGTCCGGCGCGTGCGGGGCGCCCGGCGCGTGCGGGGTGCCCGGGTGGGCGGCCGGCTGCCCGGCCGGCGTCGCCGCACCCGCTCCGGCCGCACCGGCGCCGGCCGCACCGGCGCCGGCCGGCCCCGTGCCGGCCGGCCCCGCCGCTGCCCGCGGCGTCGTGGGCGACCCTGCCGTGGGCGGCGCGTCGTCCGTGAGCTCGCGCAGCGCGTCGAGGAGGTCGGGCTCACGCGGCGCCTCCTCGTGCGGGGCCGGTGCGTCGAACGGGCCGGGAGGCGCGCTCTGGAGCCGCGACCCGGCCGCCGTCGCGGCGTGCCGCAGGATCGCGTGGCACAGCCGCAGGTCGTGGCAGCGCTCCACGCGCACGCCGGCGGCGATCAGCGCGGGGTACCAGCGGCGCGTGTCGTCCCACACCCAGCGTGGGCGGTCCTCGGCCTCGACCCCGGCGACCGCTGCCGGCAGCGCGTCGGCGTCGACCGCGCGCGACCCGATGACGGCCGCGTCGGCGTCCAGCGAGGTCAGCGTGACGGTGCGGCCGCGCGGGTCACGGGTGAGCAGGACGTACGCGGGCACGCCCCATCCTCGCGCGCCCCACCGACAGCAGCCTCACTGCTCGCGGCTGGACAGCACGCAGAACTCGTTGCCGTCGGGGTCCGCCAGGACGGTCCACGAGACGTCCGGCCCCTGCCCGACGTCCGCGAGGGTCGCCCCCAGGTCGAGCAGCCGGGCGATCTCGGCGTCGCGGTCGTCGGAGGTGTGCGGCGCGAGGTCCAGGTGCAACCGGTTCTTGGTCGACTTGTCGTGCTCGACCTGCACGAAGCACAGGCCGGGCGGCACCTGGTGGAAGGGGAGGGTGGGTGCGAGCTCGCGGGCCCACGGCGGCAGCACACCGGCCTCGTCGTCCGCATAGCGTGCGTAGTCCCAGCCCAGCGCGTCGGCCCACCACCGGGCCAGGGCGTGCGGGTCGCGGGACTCGATCACGGTCGTGTACCAGCGCAGCGGCATCGGTGCTCCTCGGACGTGCTCCTCGGACGTGCTCCCGGTCGGGTGCGCCCGACGCTACCGGTGCCCGCCGACACCCGCCGGGTCAGCGGGCGAGGGCCGTCCGGACCGCCTCACCGGGCACCGCGAGCAGCGCGCTGCCGTCCGCACCGTCGAGCGTCACCACCAGGTCGGCGGTCTCGGGGTCGACGACCACCTCGATGGCGTCGTCCCCCCGCACCACGCCGGGCGTCGCCAGGGCCGCGGCGACGACCTCGCACGGCCACGTCCAGCGGGTCACCCCGCCGAGCTGCAGGAAGTGCACGACCAGGTCGGGTCCTTCGCGGTGGACCGTCGTGGCCACCGTCGCGGACGTGTGCACCAGCACGCAGTCCGCCGAGGTCAGTACCGGGACGGCACCCGTCTCGCCCATGTCGTCACCCTCTCGCTGCTCGTCCCCCGACGCCCGGGCCCCTGCACCCGGGTCGACCGCGGGCCGGGCCGCGCCGGTTCGGACGGTAGCCGGGCCCACCGACACAGGGGGGTGGATCGCGGGGTGAGATACCGGGCGATCGGGTGACGCGGTCCGGAGTGCCGACCCGCGCGGCCCGGCCGGGGCCGCGCGACCCGTCGACGGCGGGCGCGCGACCCCGTCACGGGCGGTTACCGCACCCGGCCCGACCTGCGTTAGCGTCGTGCGGCCGGTCGCAACGCTCCGAACGTCACAGAGGACCCTTCGTGGACACGCTCCCGTACCAGGACCCGTCGCTGCCCGTCCCGGCGCGCGTCGCCGACCTGCTGAGCCGCATGACGCTGCCCGAGAAGGCGGGGCAGATGCTGCAGCTCGACGCCCAGCCGGGCGTGGAGGACCTCGTCCTGGAGAAGCACGTCGGGTCGATCCTGCACGCGTCGCCGCAGCGCGTGCTCGAGGCCCTGGACGCGGTCGAGCGCACGCGGTTGCGCATCCCGCTCCTCGTCGCCGACGACGCGATCCACGGCTACTCCTTCTGGCGGGGCGCGACGATCTTCCCCACCCAGCTCGGCGTCGCCGCGTCCTGGGACCCGGCGGCGGCCGAGGCGATGGCGCGGGTGACGGCCGTCGAGGTGTCGGCCACGGGCCTGCACTGGACGTTCTCGCCGGTCGTCTGCATCACGCGCGACCTGCGCTGGGGCCGGGTCGACGAGACGTTCGGCGAGGACCCGTTCCTGCTGGGTGAGCTCGCGGCCGCGATGGTGCGCGGCTACCAGGGTGACGGCCTGGACGACCCGACCGCGGTGCTCGCGTGCGCCAAGCACTTCGCCGGGTACTCCGAGACGCAGGGCGGGCGCGACGCGTCCGAGGCCGACATCTCGCGCCGCAAGCTCCGCTCGTGGTTCCTGCCGCCGTTCGAGCGCGTCGCCCGCGAGGGCGCCCGCACGTTCATGATCGGCTACCAGTCCACCGACGGGGTCCCGATCGTCGTCAACAAGTGGCTCCTGCAGGACGTGCTGCGCGGCGAGTGGGGCTGGACCGGCACCCTCGTCACGGACTGGGACAACGTCGGGCGCATGGTCTGGGAGCAGAAGATCGCCCCGGACCACGAGCACGCCGCCGCGAACGCCGTGGACGCCGGCAACGACATGGTCATGACGACCCCCGGGTTCTTCGAGGGCGTGCAGAAGGCGGTCGCCAACGGCCTGGTCGACGAGGCGCAGCTCGACGCCGCCGTCGCGCGCATCCTCACCGTGAAGTTCGAGCTGGGCCTCTTCGAGGACCCGCGGCGGCCCGACCCGGTGCGGCAGGCCGAGGTCATCGGGTCGGACGACCACCAGGACATCAACCTGCAGGTGACGCGCCGCTCGCTGGTGCTGCTGCAGAACTCCGGCGTGCTGCCGCTGGGTGGTGGCCTCGTGTCGCGGCTGGACGGGCACGCCACGGCCCCGGACGGCGCCGCCCCGGCGCCGCTGCGGCTCGCGGTGGTCGGCCCCAACGCGGACGACGTTGACGCCCAGCTGGGCGACTGGGCCGGTCGCTCCGGCCAGGTCGACTGGATGCGCGAGGAGGGTCACCCGCGCGAGATGACCGAGACCGTGCTGGACGGTCTGCGCGGTCTGCTGCCCGAGACGTGGGAGCTCACGTACGCGAAGGGCGCCGAGATCGGCACCCTCGGGCCCGACCCGGAGGGCGAGTTCTACCCCGACGGGCAGCCCAAGATGCCGATCCTGCACGCGGCCGCACCGGACGCGGCGATGATCGCCGAGGCGGTCGCCGCGGCGCGGGCGTCCGACCACGTGGTCGCCGTCGTCGGCGACACCATCGGCCTCATGGGCGAGACGCGGTCCACCGCGACGCTCGAGCTGGTGGGCGGGCAGGTCGCCCTGCTCGACGCGCTGGCCGCGACCGGCACGCCGATGACGGTGGTCCTCATCGCGTCCAAGCCGCTGGTGCTGCCGGAGTCGGCCCTGGGCGCCGACGCGATCGTGTGGGCCGCCAACCCCGGCATGCGTGGCGGGCGCGCGATCGCCGAGCTGCTGCTCGGCACCATCGAGCCGGCCGGTCGGCTGCCGCTGACCTTCCCGCGGCACGTCGGCCAGCAGCCCGTCTACTACAACGGGCTGCGCGGTCAGCACGGCACCCGGTACGCCGACCTCACGCAGGACCCGGCGTTCGCGTTCGGCGAGGGCCTGTCGTACTCGACGGTGGAGTACACCGACCTCACGGTGGCCACGCCGGTGCTCGGCCGCGACGACGTGGTCCGCGCGCGGGTCACGCTGACGAACACCGGCACGCGCCCGTCGCACGAGGTCGTGCAGGTCTACGTCAGCGACCTCGTGACGTCGCTGACCTGGGCGGACAAGGAGCTCAAGGCGTACCGGCACGTCGACGTCGCACCGGGGGAGTCCGTCGTGGTCGACGTCGAGGTGCCCGTGGCCGACTGCACGATCGTCGACTCCGAGGGCCGTCGCGTCGTCGAGCCGGGGGAGTTCGAGCTGCTCGTCGGCCGCTCCTCGCGGGACCGCGACCTGCTGCGCGCGGGCTTCGCCGTCACCGGCTGAGCCGGCGCCGCGGGCTCAGCGCGGGTCGGGTGCCGCGGCCCCGGCCGTGCTGGCCCGCACGACGAGCTCCGGCTGGAAGAGCACGCGCTGGTGCTCGACGCCGCGGCCCGCCGCGGCCTCCCGCAGCAGCAGGTCCGCGGCCGTCCAGCCGAGGGTGTGGGTCGGCTGCCGGACCGAGGTCAGCGGCACGGGCAGCAGGCCGAGCACGGGGATGTCGTCGTACCCGACGACGGCCATCTGCTCGGGCACGGCGACGCCGGCGCGCCGCAGGGCGCGCAGCGCGCCGAGCGCCAGGAGGTCGTTGGTGCAGAACGTCGCGGTCGGTCGGCGGGCGGGGCCGAGCGCCAGCAGCTCGGTCATCGCCGCGTCGCCCGCGTCCGCGGTCATGGCGGGCACGGTCACCTCGGCGAGCACCTTGCCCGGGTCCAGGCCGGCGGCGGTGAGCGCCGCGACGGTGCCGGCGCGGCGGTCGGCGCACGGCCGCACGTCGCCCGGGCCGTTGACGAGCCCGATGCGGCGGTGCCCCAGCGCCAGGAGGTGCTCGGTGGCCAGCGCGCCGCCCCGTACGTCGTCGACGCCCACGCTCGAGATCTCGGTGACGTCCGCCGACGCGTCCAGGAGGACGACCTGCATGCCGCGGTCCCGCACCGCCAGCACCTGGTCGATCGAGGCGCGCGCCGGGCTGACGAGGATGCCCTGCACGCCGTGCTCCTCGTGCAGCCGCAGGTAGCGGGCCTCACGCTCGGTGTCCGCGTCCGACGACGAGAGGACGAGCGTGTAGTCCTCCGGGGCGATCCGGTCCTCGACGCCGCGAGCGATCCCCGTGAAGAAGGGGTTGGCGAGGTCGAGGACCAGCACCCCCAGCATGTTCGCCGAACCCACCCGCAGCTGGCGCGCCGACGCGTTGCGGACGAACCCGAGGTCCTCGATGACCGCCTGGACGCGGTCGCGTGTCGACGAGGCCACGTGGTCGGGGCGGTTGAGGACGTTGGACACCGTCCCGACGGACACCCCTGCGCGCCGCGCGACGTCGGTGATCGACGGTCGTCGCGGTCGGTCGCCGCTCGTCGTCATCGACGACCCCCCCGCCCGTCTGCGACCGCCGTCGGTGGCCGGTCCGCCGCCCGATGCTAACCCCCGAAAGCGGTCCCGGCTGGTGGAAACGGGGTCAAAACGGCGCGCCCGCCCGACGGGGTCTGCGGGAGGGCCGCGCGGAGGGCGGCGCGCGCGGCGGCGAGGCCCTCCGCGAAACGATTCGCCGTCGCGCAAGCCCTTCGACTCCGGTGGCCCGCGTGGGATTGTGAACGTACACAACGGCTGGAACGGGACCCTGCACCACCCGGCCGTGCGGCGGGCCGACGGCGTCCACCCGCGCGGTCGGCACCGGACGCACCAGGCCTGCACCCGCACACGGGTGGGACCGCCGTGCCCTCCGAGGTGCCCGGTACGGCCGCGATCCCCGCCGTCCGGCGGGCCGCAGAGAGGGTGACGCATGACGAACACGACGCGACCAGGGCGGCGGGTGCTGGTCGCCGCGACCGCGGCCGCCGCCATCACCATCACCGGGGTCCTCACCACGCTGCCGGCGCAGGCCGCCGAGAGCACGCTCGGCGCGGCCGCCCAGCAGAGCGGGCGCTACTACGGTGTGGCCATCGCCGCCGGCCGCATGAACGACTCCACCTACATGGGGATCGTCGACCGTGAGTTCAGCTCGATCGTGGCCGAGAACGAGATGAAGATGGACGCCACGGAGCCGAACCGCAACCAGTTCAGCTTCACCAACGGCGACCGGATCGTCAGCTACGCGCTCGGCAAGGGCAAGCAGGTCCGCGGCCACACGCTGGCCTGGCACCAGCAGCAGCCCGGCTGGATGCAGAGCCTGTCCGGCCAGACGCTGCGTGACGCGCTGATCAACCACGTCACGCAGGTCGCGTCGCACTACCGCGGCAAGATCCACAGCTGGGACGTGGTCAACGAGGCGTTCGCGGACGACGGGCGCGGCTCGCGGCGTGACTCGAACCTGCAGCGCACGGGCAACGACTGGATCGAGGCCGCGTTCCGTGCCGCTCGTGCCGCGGACCCGGGCGCCAAGCTCTGCTACAACGACTACAACACCGACGGCGTCAACGCGAAGTCCACCGGCGTCTACAACATGGTCCGGGACTTCAAGTCCCGCGGCGTGCCGATCGACTGCGTGGGGTTCCAGTCGCACCTGGGCACGAGCGTGCCGAGCGACTACCAGGCCAACCTGCAGCGCTTCGCCGACCTGGGCGTCGACGTGCAGATCACCGAGCTCGACATCGAGCAGGGCTCGAACCAGGCCAACGCCTACCGGCAGGTCACCGAGGCGTGCCTGGCGGTCTCGCGCTGCACCGGCATCACCGTGTGGGGCGTGCGCGACTCGGACTCCTGGCGCACCGGGGCCAACCCGCTGCTGTTCGACTCCTCGGGCAACAAGAAGGCCGCCTACACCTCGGTGCTCAACGCGCTGAACGCAGCCGCACCCACGACCCCGCCGCCGACGACCCCGCCGCCGACGACGCCTCCGCCGACGACGCCTCCGCCCACCACCCCGCCGCCCACCACCCCGCCGCCGGACCCCGGCACCGGGACGTGCAGCGTGGTCTACACGGTCACCGCGCAGTGGCCCGGCGGCTTCACGGCCGACGTGCGCATCACCAACCGCGGTGCCGCGCTCAACGGCTGGACCCTCGGGTTCACGTTCCCCGGCAGCCAGTCGGTGCAGCAGGCGTGGAGCGGTGTGGCCACGCAGAACGGCAACCAGGTGACCATCAGGAACGCCGACTACAACGCGTCGGTGCCCAGCGGTGGGACCGTGCAGCTCGGCTTCAACGGCGTGTTCTCCGGCAGCAGCAACCCGGTGCCCACGGCGTTCACGCTCAACGGTGCCGGCTGCAACGGTGCGGTGACCCCGACCCAGCAGCCGACCGCGTCGCCCACGGTGAACCCCACCACGCCGCCGCCCACGACGCCGCCGCCGACCACCCCGCCGCCCACCACCCCGCCGCCCACCACCCCGCCGCCGGCCACGTGCACGCTGCCGTCGACGTACCGCTGGTCGTCCTCCGGTGCGCTCGCCCAGCCGCGCTCGGGCTGGGTCTCGCTGAAGGACTTCACGGTCGCGCCGGTCAACGGCCAGCAGCTCGTGTACGCCACGACGCACGACACGGGCACGCGCTGGGGCTCGATGAACTTCGGGCTGTTCTCCAGCTGGTCGCAGATGGGCTCGGCGAGCCAGAACGCGATGCCGTTCAGCGCGGTCGCGCCGTCGCTGTTCTACTTCGCGCCCAAGAACGTCTGGGTGCTGGCCTACCAGTGGGGCGGTCCGGCGTTCTCCTACCGGACGTCGACCAACCCGACGGACGTGAACAGCTGGGGTCCGCACCAGGACCTGTTCACCGGCTCGATCAGCAACTCGGGGACCGGTCCGATCGACCAGGCGCTCATCGGTGACGACAGGAACATGTACCTGTTCTTCGCCGGCGACAACGGCCGCATCTACCGGGCCAGCATGCCGATCGGGAACTTCCCCGGCAGCTTCGGGTCGAGCTACGAGACGATCATGACCGACTCGACGAACAACCTGTTCGAGGCCGTGCAGGTCTACAAGCTCGCCGGCCAGCAGCGGTACCTCATGATCGTCGAGGCCATCGGCAGCCAGGGCCGCTACTTCCGGTCCTTCACCGCCACCAGCCTGGACGGGCAGTGGACCCCGCAGGCGGCCACCGAGTCGAACCCGTTCGCGGGCAAGGCCAACAGCGGCGCGACGTGGACGAACGACATCAGCCACGGTGAGCTGCTGCGCACCAGCGCGGACCAGACCATGACGGTCGACCCGTGCAACCTGCAGCTGCTCTACCAGGGTCGCAGCCCCAGCTCGGGCGGCGACTACGGGCTGCTGCCGTACCGTCCGGGGCTGCTCACGCTGCAGCGGTAGCCGGGACGGTCCCACCGGCAACCGGTCCGCACCGTCGCCCGCGGGGGCGGCGGTGCGGACCTCGTGGCCCGGGCTCGGAGCCGGGGAGGGCCGGGCGGCAGGGGCCGCCCGGCCCGCTCCGTGCGGGATCCCGACCGGTCGCCTGTCGCGCGCCGGTCAGGCGGACCGCGCCGGTCAGGCGGGCGGCCGGCCGCCCGTCAGCTCGGGCAGCGACGCCGCGACGGCCTGCGTGTCCGGGTGCTGCGGGTCGCGCAGGACGTCGCGCAACGGGCCGGACTCGACGAACGTGCCGTCGGCGAGCACCAGCACCCGGTCGGTCAGGCGGTCGAGCAGCCGCACGTCGTGCGACGCGACCAGCAGCCCGATGCCGTCGGCGCGGACCAGGGCGCGGATGTCGTCGGCGATCTCCTCGCGCATCGACTGGTCGACGGCCGTGAGCGGCTCGTCGAGCAGCAGCAGGTCGGGCCGGGTGGCCAGGGCTCGTGCGATCGCGACGCGCTGCCGCTCCCCGCCGGACAGCGTGCCGACGCGCCGCGTGACGAACCGGATCGGCAGGCCCACGACGGCCAGCGCCGCCTCGACGTCGTTGTTCGTGGTGCGACCGGCCTTCCGGGCCTCCTTGAACGCGTCGAGGATCGTCTCCTCGACCGTGCGCTGCGTGTCGATCCCGGCCAGGCCGTTCTGGTGGACCGTGCGCAGGCGCGCCTTGACCTCCTTGCGCCGTCGGCGCGGGGTCTTGCCGACCGGCACGCCGTCGAGGGTCACGTGTCCCTGGCTCGCGCGCATGCCGCCGCCCAGGATCTCGACGAGCGTGGACTTGCCGACGCCCGAGCGTCCGAGCACGCCCAGGGCGTCGCCCGGGCGCAGGGTGAGGGAGACGCCCGCCAGCACGGGCGGGCCGCCGTACCCGGCCCAGACGTCGGTGGCCTCGAGGACTGCGGGGGTGCTGCTCATGCGTCGGTGCTCGTCTCGTCTCGTCGTGGCGCCGTTCTGGCGCGCCTGCTGGTCCCAACGTACGGCCCCGGCGGATCGATCCCGCCCCCGCCGGGCGCACGGCGACGTCCGCCGCGCGGTCGGCGACGTCGGAGGCCAGCAGGCGACGAGGGCTGCCGCGGGCCCGACCGGCCGCGGTCACCCGTGGTGGTGGGCGTCCTCGCCGGCGTCGTCGCCGCCGGCGTCGTCCCCGCCGCGGGGCGGTTGCCCGCCCGTCGCGTCGTCCGGGTCCACGACCACGAGCTGGCCCATCATGCCCTGGTCCTCGTGCAGCAGCAGGTGGCAGTGGAACATGTAGGGCGTGTCGGGGTCCGCGTAGTCCTCGAACCGCATGATCAGGCGGTACGTGCGGTTCGGTGCCAGGTAGACGGTGTCCTTCGCGCCCGCGAGCGCCGCCGGCGGGGCCTCGCCGTCGATGTCGAGGACCCGCATCTGCACGTCGTGCACGTGCAGGCTGTGCGGGAACGCGTTGCGGTTGCGGACCTCCCACACCTCCGTCGTGCCCAGCTCGGCGGTGACGTCGACGCGGTCCATGTCCATGCGGCGGCCGTTGATCGAGCGGTCCTCCAGCTCGAAGGTGCGCGTCACGTCCGCGTCCGCGGCGGACATCGGCTCCAGGGTCGTCAGCGTCGGCGCCACCTCGGGCGACGGGGCCAGGTCGGGCGCGGCGCGCAGCTCCAGGACGTCGAAGGTGTCCTGGGCGCCCATCGCGAAGCCCGCGACGACGCGCCCCAGGTCCGGCGGGAACGAGCGCAGCCGGACCCTCTCGCCCGGCGACGCCGTGACGACGACCTCCGCCCGCTCGCCCGGTGACAGCTGGACGCGGGTCGTGGGCAGCGGCTCGGTGAGCAGCCCGCCGTCGGACGCGACCTGCAGGAACCGGCGGTCGTCCGCGAACCCGAACGCGTACGTGCGCGCCGTCGACCCGTTGAGCAGCCGCAGGCGCACGCGCTGCGTCGTCACCGGCAGGTGGGCGCCGCGCACGCCGTTCGTCGTCACCAGCGAGCCGAGGACCCCGAGCTCACCGCCGGACATGTCGAGCGACCCGTCGCGGTCGACGTTCCGGTCCTGCACGACCACCGGCACGTCGTCGACGCCGTACTCCGTCGGCAGGCCGACGTCCGGTGCGGCGGGGTCGTCGAGCAGGAAGAACCCGGCCAGCCCGCGGTAGACGTGCTCCTGCGTCTGGCCGTGCGGGTGCGGGTGGTACCAGAGGGTCGCGGCGGGCTGGTCGATGCGCCAGGTCGGGCGCCACGTGGCGCCCGGCTCGACGCTCTGGTGGGGGCCGCCGTCCATCGCGGCGGGCAGGTGCATGCCGTGCCAGTGCACGCTCGTCGTCTCGGGCAGGTCGTTGCGGACCTCGACGGCGACCTTCTCGCCGCGTGCCGCCCGCAGGGTGGGGCCCAGCAGGTCGCCGTCGAACCCCCAGGTGGGGGTGTCGACGCCGGGGGTGAACTGGGTCGAGCCCTCCTGCGCGGTCAGCCGGAAGGTGCGGGTGCCGTCCGCCGCGACGCGCGACGGCGCGAGCGGGGGGACGGGCAGCGGGACGTCGAACGTCTCCGGCACGTCGACCGCCGAGACGGACACCTCGCTGCAGGCGCTCACGCCCGCGGCCACGAGGAGGGCGGCCCCTGCGCTCGCGACGAGCCGCAGCGCACCTCGGGGGCGCCTCACGGCCGTCGCCCCCGGATCTGCTGCAGCCCGCTGCCGAGCAGCCCGAGGCCGGTACCGAGCAGCGTCGACCACCCGATCTCGAAGACGGCGGCCACGGCGTGCAGGCCCGGCGACACCTCGCCGGCGCCGGACACGAGCGACACCGTCATGAGGACGGCGCCGTACGCGAGGCCCGCGAGGGTGCCCGTGAGGACGGGCCGGGGGATGTCGCGCAGGCCGAGGACGGCGACCCAGATGGCCACCGTGACGGGCAGGACGATCGCCGGGACCACCTGGTCGGGCGCGTTGGTGACCCCGATCGCGGGGAAGAGCAGGACGGTCGCGGCGAGCGCGGCGACCACGCGGCCACGCACCCGTCGGCGCGCGGTGAGAGGGACGGACTGGCTGGTCATCGGTGTGTTCTCCATGCCTCCCGACGCTAGGCAGCCGGGGTCCGCGGGGAATCCGGCAGGTGTCGTCCGTGTCGCTCGTCCGTCGTCGACTGCGGGTGTCGTCAGGAGGCGACCCGGGGGAGTCGACATGCCGGGGATGTCCCGGAGGGCCCGGTGTTCCTACGCTCGGGGTGTGACCGCACAGCTGACGCCGCGCGCGACCGACCTCGGGCTCGCGCTCGGGACGGTCGCCGTCGTCGCGCTCACCATCGGCGCGGGCGTCTCGGCCGAGCGCGACCCGTCGCCCGTGGCGTACGCGTTCGCCGTGGGGTTCGGTGCCGTGCTGCTCGTGCGCCGCCGGTGGCCCGTCGCGGTCCTGGTCGTGACGGTGCTCGGCATCTTCGTGTACTACGCGCTCGGGTTCCCCGCGATCGGGCAGGCGCTGCCGGCGACGGCCGCGCTGTACTCCGCGGCCGAGCTGGGGCGCACCCGGGCGGCGCTCGCCGTGGGGGCGGTGCTCGTCGGCGTCGCCGCGTACTTCCGCATCGCCGAAGGACTGCCGGTGAGCTACCTGCTGAGCTACGACCTGCTCACCAACGTGGCGCTCGTCGCGGCGGCCGTGGCCCTGGGCGAGAGCGTGCGCGCGCGGCGCCGGTCGCGGGAGGACCAGGAACGGCTGCGGGTCGCGGCGCTGGCCGAGCAGGCCGCCGACGCGGAGCGCCGCATGGAGGCGCAGCGCGTGCGGATCGCGCGCGACCTGCACGACAGCATCGGGCACACCGTGTCCGTGGTCGCGGTGCACGCGGGCGTCGCCGCCGAGGCCGTGGGCCGGGACGACGCGCTGGCCGCCGCGTCGATCGCGCAGGTGCGGGAGGCGACCGGTGCGACGCTGCGCGAGCTGCGCGCGACGGTCCGGCTGCTGCGCGCGTCGCACGAGGGGACGGCCCGCGGCGCCGTCGGGCTGGCGGGGGTGGGCGCGCTCGCGGCGTCGGCGCGTGCCGCCGGGCTGGAGGTCGACCTGCGGCTCGACGTGCCGGACGGCGCGGTGGACGGGGCGATCGGCGCCGGCGCCTACCGGATCGTCCAGGAGGCCCTGACCAACGTGATGCGGCACGCCGACGCCGCCCGGGTCACGGTCGCGGCGGGCGTGGCCGACGGCTGGCTCGACCTGCGCGTCGACGACGACGGCACCGGGCCGGTGCGCGCCGCGGCGACCGCGGGGCAGGGGCTGCGCGGCATGGCCGAGCGCGCCGCGCTGCTCGGGGGGACGCTCGCCTCCGGCCCGGGCGACGGCGGCGGCTTCACCGTGCACGCCCGGCTCCCCGCGAGGCTCGACGCATGATCGGCGTCGTCCTGGCCGACGACCAGGAGCTGCTGCGCGCCGGCCTGCGCGCCCTCGTCGAGCGGGACGGGGACATCGCCGTGGTGGGGGAGGCCGCGACCGGGCGGCAGGCCGTGGCGCGCGTGCGCGAGCTGCACCCCGACGTCGTGCTCATGGACGTCCGCATGCCCGACCTCGACGGCATCGAGGCCACCCGCGCGATCGTCGACGACGCCGCGCTCGCGGGCACCGCGGTGCTGGTGCTGACCACCTTCGACGAGGACGAGAACGTGTTCGCCGCGATCCGGGCCGGCGCCGCCGGGTTCCTGCTCAAGGACGTGGCCCCCGACGAGCTGCGGCAGGCGGTCCGCACCGTCGCGGCGGGCGAGGCGCTGCTCGACCCCGCCGTGACCCGGCGCGTCATGCGTGCCGCCGCCGCGCGACCGCCCGCCGCCGACACGGCCCCCCTCGGGGTGCTGACGGACCGCGAGCGTGAGGTGCTGCGGGAGATCGGGTCCGGTCGCTCCAACCAGGAGATCGCCGACCGGCTGCACCTCAGTCCCGCGACGGCGCGGACCTACGTCTCCCGCCTGCTGACCAAGCTCGCCGCGCGCGACCGCTCCCAGCTCGTGGTGCTGGCCCACCGCACGGGCCTGGTCGGCGCGTCGGCGGCGGACGACGCGCCACCGGGCTCACGTCCCGCGCGGTGACCGCGCGGCCGTGCCGTCAGCGGCGACGCGCCACCAGGACCGCGTCGCGCACGGTGACCTCGACGCCGTCGTGCGGGATCGTGCGCACGAGCACCTGCGGCTCGATCGACGCCCACTGCGTGGGGTCCAGGTCGGCGGCCACCTGGTCCGCCGTGTGCCCCAGCCGCGCGAGGTGGGGCCGGGGCACGGGCCCGTCGAGGTCCGACGGGTCGTGCCCGACGACGAGCAGCGTCCCGCCCGGCGCGACGGCGTCGGCGAGCCAGTGCCACCCACGCCCACCCTCGGCGTGCAGGTAGTGCGACGTCACCAGGTCGTACCGCTGCGACGGCACCCAGGTCCGCAGGTCGGCCTGCACCCAGGTGACGTCGAGCCCGCGCCGCGCCGCCTCGGCGGCACCCCGGTCGAGGGCCGTGCGCGACGCGTCCACCGCCGTGACCCGCCACCCCCGCTCGGCGAGCCACACGGCGTCCCCGCCCTCGCCCGCACCGGCGTCGAGCGCCGTCCCGGGCGGCAGGTCGGACGCGAGCTGCACGAGCGAGGCGTTGACCCGCCCGCTCCACAGCCGGTCCTGCGAGCGGTACCGCTCCTCCCACCAGGCGGGGTCGAGGGTCTCCTCGGGCAGGTCGTGCACGGTCCGGTCGTGCACGGTCCGGTCGTGGTCGGTCCGGTCGTGGTCGGTCCGGTCGTGCCGGCTCTGGTCGGGTGTCGAGTGCTCGTGCACGGGGTCTCCTGAGGGGCGGGTCGGTCGGGCGGTCAGGTCGTGCGGGCGCCCGGTCAGGCGTCGACGGTCGCGCGCGCCGCCGCGACGTCCGCGGCCACCAGGGAGGCGTTGACGTGCGCACCCGCCTTCGACCCCGCGGCGATGCTCGACGGCAGCGCGTGCTGCGGGCCGGTGACGTTCCCGGCCGCCCACACGCCGGGGACGGACGTGGCCCCCGTCTCGTCGACCGTGACGGCGCGTCCGGTGTCCTCGCCGTCCGCGTCGAGCGTCGTGGTCTCGAGCCCCAGCGCGTCGACCACGGCCGCGTCGAGCACGGCCCGGGTGGCGATGAACACCGCGTCGCAGGGCACCAGCCCGCCGTCGGCGAGCACGAGGCCGGTCAGCGTGTCCTGCTCGGTCCGCACGCCCGTCACCGGGCCGCGGACCACCCGCACGCCGCGGGCCGCGAGGTCCGCCGCGTCGTCGGCGCCGGGTTCGAAGGTGTCGCCCGTCAGCAGGGTCACGTCGTCGCTGAGCTGGCGCACCAGCAGCGCCTGGTGCACGGCCCGCGGCCCGGTGGCCAGCACCGCCAGGGTGCGCTCGCGGACCTCCCAGCCGTGGCAGTACGGGCAGTGCAGCGCGTCACGGCCCCACCGGGCGGCCAGCCCCGGGACGTCGGGCAGCTCGTCGCGCATGCCGGTGGTCACGACGAGGCGACGCGCACGGTGGGTGGCGCCGTCGGCGGTGCGGACCTCGAAGGCCGGCTCGGCCGGGCCGCGGTCGCCGGCGGCGTCGTCCACCTCCCGTGCGTCGACGACCCGTGCCGTGACGATCTCGACGTCGTACCGCTCGACCTCGTCGCGTGCGGTCGCGAGCAGGTCGGCGGGCGCCGTACCGTCCCGGGTCAGCAGGTTGTGCGCGTGCGGCGACACGGCGTTGCGCGGCTCGCCCGCGTCCAGGACGCGCACGGTGCGTCGGGAGCGTCCCAGGCTCATGGCGGCGGCGAGCCCGGCGGCGCCGCCGCCGATGACGAGGACGTCGACGGGGGTGGGGGTGGTCGGCATGGCACGAGCCTGCGCCTCACGTGCCGGGTTGACAAGTGCAGTTGCCGTATCGGCAAACTGCGGGATGGACGACGACCTCGACGCGGTGCTCGGCACCGTGGGACCACGACTGCGGGCCCTGCGCGAGCAGCGGGAGGCGACGCTCGCGGACGTCGCGGCGGCCACGGGCATCTCCGTGAGCACCCTGTCGCGACTGGAGTCGGGGCTGCGCCGGCCCGCGCTGGAGCTGCTTCTCCCGCTCGCGCGGTTCCACGAGGTGACGATCGACGAGCTCGTCGACGTCCCGGCGGGCGACGACCCGCGCGTGACGGCGCAGCCGACGGTGCGGCACGGCGTCACGTACGTGCCGCTGAGCCGCCGTGCGGACGGGCCGCGCGCGTACCGGATGGTGTACCCGCCGCGCACGCCGGAGCAGGGCGAGCCGCGTGTGCACGACGGGTACGAGTGGGTCTACGTGCTCAGCGGCACGCTGCGGCTGGTGCTCGGCGGGCGCGCGCTGGACCTGGCCCCGGGCGAGGCTGCCGAGTTCGACACCCGTGTGCCGCACTGGCTGGGGAACGTGGGCGACGAGCCCGTCGAGGTCCTGGCGCTGTACGGACCGCAGGGGGAGCGCATGCACGTGCGCGCCCGGCCCCGCCGCGCCGACGGCTGACCCGAGGGGCCCTCAGCCGAGGGCCGCCGCGACCACCAGCAGCACCGGCACGCACAGCACGGTGGTGAGCAGGCCGGCGTCGCGGGCCAGCGCCTCGCCGTGGCGGTACTGCATCGCGTAGACCAGCACGTTCTGGGCGGTGGGCAGGGCGGCCATGGCGACCACGGCGAGCAGCGCCGGCGCGGGCAGCCCGAGGGCGGTCCCGACGCCCCAGGTGAGCACCGGGTGCACGACCGACCGCAGCCCGACGGCCAGCGCCAGGTCGCGGCGGGGTGCGGCGTCCGCGGTGGTGCGCGGGGCGGCGAGCGACATGCCGAACGTGAGGAGCGCCAGCGGTGCGGCCGCGGCGCCGACGAGCGCGAACGGCTGGAGCACGACCTCGGGCACCGACCACGGCAGCGCCGCGAGGACGAGCCCGACGAGGGTCCCGACGATGATCGGGTTGCTCAGCGTGCGGCGCGCCACCCCGGCGACCCGCATCCCAGCCGGTGCGGTGTCGGAGCCGTCCGGGCCGGTGCCCGCGGGTTCCGGGCCGTCCAGCGGCGGCGCGGGGCGGGCGTCGAGGACCGCGAAGGCCACGGGCGCGAGGACCAGGAGCTGGAAGAGCAGCGTGGGCACGACGACGACGGGGTCGTCGAGCAGGTAGACCGCGAGCGGCAGGCCGATGTTCCCGGCGTTGACGTACGACGAGACGAGAGTGCCGACGGTGACGTCGGCGGCGGACCGGTGCCACACGACCCGCAGGACGAGGGCGGCGAGCAGCGCGACCAGCGCGGTGGACGTCCACGTGACGACGGCCGTGCGGGACACCAGCAGGTGCAGGTCGGCGTGGGCGACGGTCGACAGGAGCAGCGCGGGTGCGGCGACGACGAACACGACGCGCGCCAGCACCGGGGCGGCGCGCTCGCCGAGGACGCGCCACCGCCCGAGCACCCAGCCGAGCGCGACGACGGCGCCCATCGTGCCCAGCGCGGCGAGGACGGCACTCACGCGCGGGTCCGGCGCGCGAGGTCGCGGGGTCGCGGGGTCCCCGGGCGCGGCGGGGCGGCGGGGGGCGTCCGGAGCACGCGTCGATCCTCGCACGGACGTCGACCTGGCAGGAAAGCGCTTGCCAACCGAGCGCGCGGCATGCGACGATCCCCGCGTCGGTCCGCGCCCCGTCGGCAACGACGACGGGGCCGCCCGACGCCGTCGTCGGGACTCCCCGGCCCGCACGACCCGCCGCACCGCCGCGCCGGACCGCGCACCCGCGCGCCGCCCTCGGTGCACGACCCGCAGGAGGGCACCGATGCCGCCCGTCGCGCTCGTCACCGGAGGCAACCGCGGGATCGGGCTCGGCATCAGCCGTCGCCTGGTCGCCGACGGGTTCGCCGTCTCGATCCTGGCCACGCGCGAGGAGCCCGCGGACGTGCTGGCCGAGCTGCGCGAGGCCGCGGGCGACCCGGCGCTCGTGCGGTACGTCCGGGGTTCCGTCGCCGACCTCGACGACCACCGCCGCTACGTCGCCGACGCCGTCGACGCGTGGGGCCGCCTCGACCTGCTCGTCAACAACGCGGGCGTCGCGCCGAGCGTCCGCGCCGACCTGCTCGACGCGACGCCCGAGTCGTTCGACCGCGTGCTCGGCATCAACCTGCGCGGGCCGTACTTCCTCACGCAGGAGTTCGCGCGGCGCGTGATCGAGCTGCGCGGCCCCCTCGACGCGCCCCCGGAACCGCCGCAGCGGCCCGTCGCGACGATCGTCAACGTCTCGTCGATCTCGGCGACGACCGTCTCGACGAACCGCGGCGACTACTGCGTCTCGAAGGCCGGCGTCGCGATGGCGACGCAGCTGTGGGCCGTGCGCCTGGCCCCCGAGGGCGTCGTCGTCCACGAGGTGCGGCCGGGCGTCATCGCGACGGACATGACCGCGGGCGTGACCGAGAAGTACGACGCGCTCATCGCGCAGGGCCTCGCACCGGTCAACCGCTGGGGCCGCCCCGCCGACGTCGCGGGCGCCGTCGCGCTGCTCGCGTCCGGTCAGACGCCGTACTCGACGGGCGAGGTCTTCCACGTCGACGGCGGCATGCACGTCCCGGTCCTGTGACCCACGGAGGCGATCACCCATGAGCAGAGGCGACGACCCGACGGGCGCCGCACGTCCCGCGGCTCCCGAGCGGCGCCACGAGCCGCGGACCCTGCGTGTGGCGGGCCACGACGTGCCGGTCGTCACCGCGACCACCGTCGTGGTCGGCACCGGCTCGGCCGGGTACTGCGCGGCCGCGCGGCTGGTGCAGCTCGGCCACGACGACGTCGTCATGGTCGCCGACAAGGTGAACGCGGGGGCGTCGCGCAACGCGGGCTCGGACAAGCAGACGTACTACAAGCTGACGCTGTCCGGCGGTGACGACGACTCCGTGCGCGAGATGGCGCAGACGTTGTTCAGCGGCGGTGCGATGGACGGCGACAACGCGCTGGCCGAGGCCGCCCTGTCGGCGCGCGCGTTCCTGCACCTGGTGGACCTGGGGGTGCCGTTCCCGCAGAACCGGTTCGGGGAGTTCATCGGCTACAAGACCGACCACGACCCGCGGCGGCGCGCCACGTCCGTCGGCCCGTACACGAGCCGGACCATGGTCGAGCGGCTCGAGGCGAGGGTCCGCGCGGACGGCACACCGGTGCTCGACGGCTGCCGCGTCGTCGACGTCGTCACGGTGCCCGACCCCGACGCCGGGCCGGGCGCGCGCCGGGTCGCCGGCCTGCTCGTCCTGCGCACCGACGTGCCGCACGACGGCGCGGCGAGCCCGTGGCTGCTGCTGCGCTGCACCAACCTCGTGTACGCCACCGGCGGCCCGGCGGGGATGTACGCGACGCGCGTGTTCCCGCACGGGCAGTGGGGTGCATCCGGGGCGGCGTACCGCGCGGGCGTGCACGGCAAGAACCTCACCGAGTGGCAGTTCGGGCTCGCGTCGACCAGGCCGCGGTGGAACGTCTCGGGCACGTACATGCAGGTCGTCCCGCGCTTCGTGTCCACCGACGCGGACGGCGGCGACGAGCGCGAGTTCCTCACCGAGGCGGTCGAGGACTACGGGCGCCTGCTGACCCTCGTGTTCCTCAAGGGCTACCAGTGGCCCTTCGACATCCGCAAGGCGCGCGACGGGTCGTCCCTGATCGACCTGCTGGTGCACCGCGAGACCGTGCTGCGCGGGCGCCGGGTCTTCCTCGACTTCCGCCGCAACCCCGTGCGCGACGACTTCGACGCCACCGCGATGAGCCCCGAGGCGTACGGGTACCTGGAGCGGGCCGGGGTGCTGGGCGGCACGCCGATCGAGCGGCTGCGGCGCATGAACGAGCCCGCGTACCGGTTCTACCTCGAGCGCAACCCCCAGGTGGACCTGGAGACCGACCTCCTCGAGGTGGACGTCTGCGCGCAGCACAACAACGGCGGCCTCGTCGTGGACGCCTGGTGGGAGTCGAACGTCAGCGGCCTGTTCCCCGTCGGCGAGGCGGCCGGGGCGCACGGCGTGTACCGCCCGGGCGGGGCCGCGCTCAACAGCGGCCAGGTGGGGGCGACGCGGGCCGCGCAGCTCGTCGCTGCGCGCCGCGACAGCCCGCCGCTCGACGACGCGGCGTTCGCGGCGGCGGCCGCGCCCGTGCTCGGCGCCGCGCTCGACCTGACGGTCCGTGCGACCGGCCGGGCCGCGGCCGGCGTCCCCGACAACACCGGTGACCTGCTGCGCGACGTGCAGGTGCTCATGAGCCGCGACGCCGGGCCGGTGCGCTCGGCCGCGTCCGTCCACGCCGCGCTCGAGCAGGTGCACGCCTGGCTCACCGGCTACCGCGACCTGGTCACCGCCGACCCCGGCTCCCGGCGGTCCGTCGACCGGACGTTCCTGGTCCGCGACGTGCTGACCAGCGCGTACGTGTACCTGTCGGCGATGGCCGACTACCTGGCGCACGGCGGGCGGTCCCGCGGGTCGGTGCTGTACACCGACCCCGACGGGGAGCTGCCGCTGGCCGGGCCGGACGGTGAGCCGCTCGACCTGCCGGAGCTGTACCGGTTCCGGCTCGACGCGGGCGCCCTGGACGGCGAGATCCAGGAGACGGCCTGGGTCCCGCCGGGTGGGGCGTCACCCGTCACCGACGACGGCCGGGCCTGGGCGCCGGTGGCGCCGCGCGACGCCGACGACCCCGCGGGGCTGCCGGTCTTCCGGTGGCGACCGCGGCGTCCCGTGCCGGAGGACGACGACTTCTTCGAGAACGTCTGGCGGGAGTTCCGCGAGCACGGCAACGTGCCCTGATGCGTCCGTCGCCGCGTCGGGTGCGACCCCGTCCGGGAGGTCCCGGGCGGGGTCGTCGGCGTGCGCGGCCACAGTGCGGACGCCTGCGGACGAACCGGACGTCCGGGGGTAGCGTCGGCGGCGTCGTGACACGGGGTGCCGCATCCGCGGCTGAGATCACACCCGTCGAACCTGATCTAGGTCGCACTAGCGAAGGGATGTCGCGCATGTCTCCCATGCGTCCGCTGCCGTCCGCCCATCTGCACCCGCACGCCCTGCACCCGCACGGCCTGCCCGGCGTGCGAGCACGGCGAGGTCCCGGGGCCGGCTGACCCGCCCACGCCGGCCCGCGTGACGTCACGCGGGCGGGCGTCGTCGTGCCCGTCCCGTACCGCCGCGCGCGGTGGGCGGCGCACGCCTCCGCGCACGTCCTGCCGCCCGCGTCGTCGTGGCGGGGGTGACGCGCGCCTGGAGGCGGTGCCGTCGCGCCCGCACCGACCCACCGGAGACACCCGTGCCCGCAGCACCCGCCGGTCCGACCCCGGCTGCACCGACCCGCACGGCCCCGACCCGCACGGCCCCGACCGCGGACGGGGCCACGCCGTGACCCGGGCCTCGGGCCGCCGGACGGGTGGTTGGCGCGCGTGGTGCAGCCTGGGCGCCGTCCTCGTGGCGTGGGCCGCCGCCAGTGCGACGGGTGCGGTCGACCCCCGGGTGCTGCCCGGACCGGTCGACGTCGCGCGCGCCGCGGCCGACCTGGTGGCCACCGGGACGCTGCTGCCCGCGCTCGCGGTCAGCGTGGGCCGTCTCGCGGCGGGTGCGCTCCTCGGCACGGGGGCCGGGCTGGTCCTCGGGCTCGTCGCCGGGCTGTCGCCGATCGGCCACGACGTCGTCGACCGGCCCCTGCAGGCCGTGCGGGCCGTGCCGTTCACCGCCCTGACCCCGCTGCTGGTCGTGTGGTGGGGGCTGGGTGAGACGCCCAAGGTGCTGCTCGTCGTGCTGGCGAGCGCCGTGCCCGTGTACGTCGCGACCGTCACCGGGGCCCGGAGCGTCGACTCCCGCCTGCGGGAGGTCGCGGCGGCGCAGGGCGTGGGCCGGTGGGTCACCGTGCGGCGCGTCGTGCTGCCCGGCGCGCTGCCCTCGGTGCTCGCCGGCGTGCGGCTCGCCCTGGGCACCGGCTGGGTCGCGGTGATCGTCGCCGAGCAGGTCGCCACCGACCGCGGGGTCGGGGCGCTGCTCACCGACGCCCGGACGTGGGCGCGCACCGACGTCGTCCTCGTCTGCGTCGCGCTGTACGCGGTGCTCGGCCTGGTCACCGACGCCCTGGTGCGCGGTGTGGAGCACCGGGCGCTGCACTGGCGTGCTCCCGGGCCCGTCGCCCGGGCCGTCGCCCCCACCCCTGCCGTCCCGGCGTCCGACGCCCCCGGCGGGCCCCCGCCGGCCCGGCATCCCCTGCCACCCGCCCGACCCCCGACCCAGGAGCCCGCATGACACCGCGCCCCCGTCCCCGCCGTGCACCGCGCGGAGCCGTCCCGTGCCGCACCCGGTCACGCCCCCGTCCGCCCGGCGCGTCCGCGTCGGCCGTGGTCGCGGTGCTCGCGCTGGCGGGCTGCGCCGCGGCGGGCGCTGGGTCCGGAGGGTCGTCCGCGCCCACCGGCGCACCCGCCACCACCCTGCGCGTCGGTCCGCTGTCGACGCAGAACCTGCTGACGCTCGCGGTCGACGACGGCCTGGCCGCCCAGCACCTGGCGGACGTCGGCGTCGACCTGGCGGTGTCCCCGTCGTTCCCGGCCTTCGCCCCCGCCGCCGAGGCGCTCGCGGCGGGCCACGTCGACGTCGTCTCCGGCTCCACCACGGCCGTGGTCGCCGCGCTCGCCGGCACACCCGACCTCGTCGTGGTGGCCGTCGAGCACGACGCGGGCGACACCCAGGGCATCGTCGCCCACGGTGACGTCACGGACGTGGCCGGCCTGGCCGGGCGCTCCGTCGCGGTGAACCGCGGCGGCACGGGGGAGTACCTGCTGCGGCTCGCGCTGCGGGAGGCGGGGCTGACGCCCGAGGACGTCACGGTCGAGCACCTCGCGCCGCCGGACGCCGCGAGCGCCTTCGCCGCCGGGCGCGTCGACGCGTGGGCGACGTGGGACCAGTACCTCGTGGGCGCGCAGGCGCTGCCGGGGGTGCGGACCGTCGCGCTCGCGCGCGACCTGGGGTCGGACAACCGGACCGTGCACGTCACGACCCGCGACGTCGTCGAGCGGCACCCGGCGGCCGTGGCCGCGCTGTACGACGCCCTGGTCGCGGAGGCCGACGCGCTGCGGGCCGACCCGGCGCGCCGGGCCGGGGCGTACCGGGCGTCGGGTGCGGACGCGCAGGTCGCGGCCGCGCTCGGCGCGCTGGAGACGCCGGACGTCCGGCCGGCCGACGACGGCTTCGCCGCCGAGCTGGCGCGCGTCGCCGCGCTCTACGTCGAGGAGGGGATGATTCCGGGCGCGGTCGACGTCACGGGCGTCGCCGTCGACGCGACGCGGCTCATCCGTGCCGAGGACGGCGGGGTGCGGCCGTGAGCGTGCGGGCGCGCGGGCTGCGGCGGGGGTTCGGCGGTCGGGACGTCCTGGCGGGCCTCGACCTCGACGTGCCCGCGGGCGCGTGCGTGGCGGTCGTCGGGCGCAGCGGGGGCGGCAAGTCCACGCTGCTGCGCGCGCTGGCGGGCCTGGACCCGGGCGCGCGGGCCGACCACCTGGAGGTGGCGGACCCCACGGCCGTCGTGTTCCAGGAGCCGCGGCTGCTGCCGTGGGAGCCGGTGTGGCGCAACGTCCTGCTCGGCCCGGGCCCGGTGCCGCGCGCGTCGGACCGGCCGCGGGCGCTCGCCGCGCTCGTCGAGGTCGGCCTCGCGCACCTGGCCGACGCGTGGCCGCTGACGCTGTCCGGCGGGGAGGCGCAGCGCGTCGCGCTGGCCCGCGCGCTGCACCGCGAGCCGCGCGTGCTGCTGCTGGACGAGCCGTTCGGTGCGCTCGACGCCCTCACCCGTCTCGGTGCGCACGCGCTGCTGCGGGAGGTGCGGGCGGCGCGGCCGGTGGCCACGGTGCTGGTCACGCACGACGTGGACGAGGCGCTCGCCCTCGCGGACGAGGTCCGCGTGCTCGACGGCGGCCGGCTGACCGCCGCCGTCGAGCCCGGGTCGTGCGACGCCCGCGGGGTCCTGCTGGAGCGGCTGGGGGTGCCGCGGCCGGTCAGAGGGCCGAGTCGCGCATGCTCCCCGTGAGCCCGCCCTCGAGGTGCACGACGAGGCACTGGACCACGTCGTCGCCCTGCGCCCAGCTCTCCGGGGTGGGGGAGAGGTAGGTGTAGTCGAGCGTGGACTCCTCGTACGACGTCCCGACGAACCCGGCGAACGCGTCGTAGCAGAACTGGTCGGCGTGCGTCGGCGTCTCGGCCTCGGCGTCCGCGGCCAGCGCCAGGTCGCTCTCGTGCTGCTCCTGGGTGAGGGTCGTCTCGGCGTAGATCTCGGCGTCGTGCTGCTCGGCGCACGGCACGGTCGGCAGTGCCGCGAACTCGGTGGCCTCCTCCGACTCCGCGAGGTAGTTGAGGCAGTCGCCCACCTGCAGCGAGAAGACGTCGGCCTCGGCGGAGGCCGTGATCTCGCCGCCGGGCTCGTCGCGCTGGGCGGCCTCGGGGCTGTCGCCCAGGACGGCGTCGACGACGGTGCCGCAGCCGGACAGGGCCACGGTGAGGGCGAGAGCGAGGGCGGGGACGGCGGTCGTGCGCCGGGTACGGAAGGTCACGGCGAGCAGTGAAGCAGCCCGACCCCTGCGGCCGTGATCGTGTCGGATCTCGATCCGGTGACGATCCTGTGAGTGCGCCGCGCGGCGGTCACAGGTGCGGCAGGACGTACCGCACGTGCCGCTCCGCCATCGTGCCGAGCGTCCGCTCGGGCGGCGCCGCCCAGACCTCCTCGTGGAAGATCTCGACCTCCACGTCGCCGGTGTAGCCGGCGTCGCGCACCCACCGGGTGATCGTCGCGAAGTCCACGTAGCCGTCGCCCACGTGCCCGCGGGAGAGCAGCGGGTCGGCCGCGAGCGGCAGCACCCAGTCGCACACCTGGTACCCGGCGAGGCGCCCCTCGGCTCCCGCGCGGGCGATCTGCCGCTGCAGGTCCGGGTCCCACCACACGTGGTACGTGTCCACCACGACGCCGACCACGTCGGGGTCGAACGGGGCCGCGAGGTCGAGCGCCTGGCCGAGCGTCGAGATCACGGCGCGGTCCGCCGCGAACACCGGGTGCAGCGGCTCCAGCACGAGTCGCACGCCGTGCGCGGCCGCGTACGGGGCGAGCTCGGCGATGCGGTCGGCGACGCGCCGACGGGTCGCGACGACGTCGCGGGCCGGGTCGTCGGGACCGTCGGCGGCCGGGGTACCCGCGGGGTAGGGGAGCGCCGGGCCGCCCGGGCCGGACGCGGCGGGCAGGCCGCCGACGACCAGGACGAGCTCGTGCGTGCCGAGCGTCGCGGCCTCCCGGATCGCGAGCCGGTTGTCGTCGAGGGCGACGCGGGCGGCGTCGTCGTCGGCCGTCGTGAGGAAGCCGCCGCGGCACAGCGACGAGACGCGCAGCCCGTGGTCGGCGACGACCTTCGCCGCGACGTCGGCGCCGACCTCCTGCACGCGGTCGCGCCACACGCCGATGGACGACAGCCCGGCGTCGGCGGCGGCGGCCGCCGCCTGCGGCAGGGTCAGGTGCTTGGTGGTCGCGGTGTTGAGCGACAGGCGGGCCAGGTCCGGGCGGCGCCCGGCGGCCGGCTCGCCGACCGGGGCGACGGGCGTGCTCACAGCGTGATCTCGGGGACGTCGAGCCGACGGCCCTCGTCCGACGAGCGCAGCCCCAGCTCCGCGAGCTGCACGCCCCGCGCGGCGGACAGCAGGTCGAACCGGTGCGGGCGGCCCAGGGCCACGTCGACGAGGAACTCCTCCCACTGCGCCTTGAACCCGTTGTCGAGGTCGGCGTTGGCCGGGACCTCGAGCCACTGGTCGCGGAAGCGCTCGGTGGTCGGCAGGTCGGGGTTCCACACGGGCTTCGGCGTGGCCGAGCGGGGCTGCGCGACGCAGTGGAACAGGCCGGCGACCGCGGACCCGGCGGTGCCGTCGACCTGGAACTCGACGAGCTCGTCACGGTGCACGCGCACGGCCCACGACGAGTTGATCTGCGCGACGACGGGGTCGCCGGCCGGCGTCTCGAGCTGGAAGATCCCGTACGCCGCGTCGTCGGCCGTGGCCTCGTAGGCCTCGCCCTGCTCGTCCCACCGCGTGGGGATGTGCGTCGCGGTCTGGGACGTCACCGTGCGCACCCGCCCGACGATCCCCTCGAGCACGTAGTTCCAGTGGCAGAACATGTCGACGGTCATGCCGCCGCCGTCGGCCGCGCGGTAGTTCCAGGACGGGCGCTGCGCGGGCTGCACGTCGCCCTCCCACACCCAGTACCCGAACTCGCCGCGCAGCGACAGGATCCGGCCGAAGAAGCCCTCGTCGACCAGGCGCCGGAGCTTGACCAGCCCCGGCAGGTAGAGCTTGTCGTGCACGACGCCCGCGGTGACGCCGGTCGTCTCGCGCAGCCGGGCGAGCTCGACCGCCTCGTGCAGCGTCTCGGCGGTCGGCTTCTCGGTGTACACGTGCTTCCCGGCCTTCATGGCCTCGGTGAGGGTGGCCGCCCGCAGGCTCGTCATCGACGCGTCGAACACGACGTCGGTCGCGGGGTCGTGGATCGCGGCCTGCAGGTCCGTGGTCCAGTGCTCGACGCCGTGGCGCTCGGCGACCTCCCGCACCTTCTCCGGGTTGCGGCCGACCAGCACCGGCTCGACCTGCACGCGCGTGCCGTCGGGCAGCGTGACGCCGCCCTGCTCGCGGATGGGCAGGATCGAGCGCAGCAGGTGCTGGCGGTACCCCATGCGGCCGGTGATGCCGTTCATGGCGATGCGCAGGGTGCGCGTGGTCATCGTCGTCTCCGTGGGTCGCGGCGTCGTCGCCTGGCGCCGGGGTGAACCGGCAGGAGGAATGCGCTTTCCGGCACTGTAGCGGCCCGCACCCACCGGCCGTCAACACCCACCCCTCCCGCGGGGAGGGGTGGGTGCCGACGGGTCAGGGGGTGGTGGGCAGGGGGGTGAGGTCGCGCAGCGCGGACGTGACGGCGTCCCGGAACGGCGTCGACGCCGCGACGGCCTCGGGGAACACCTCGCGCAGCGCGAGCAGCCCGCCGACCGGATCCGGCCCGGCGGCCGCCTCGGCCAGCCGCGGCGCGAGCGGGTCGTCGAGCGCCACGGTGCGCCCCGCGACGACGAGCTCACCCGCGGCGGCGGCGCGCACGTACGCGACCCACCCGGCCACGGCGTGCGCGGCGGCGTGCGGGACCGCGCCGGCGGCGAGCCGGTCGGCGACGGTCCCCAGCAGGCGCACCGGCAGCTTCTGCGACCCGTCCATGGCGACCTGCACGGTGGTGTGGCCCGTGCGGGGGTTGGCGAACCGGTGCAGCACCTCGTCCCGGTACGCGGCCAGGTCCGTGCCGTCGGGGGCGACGAGCGTGGGCATGACGTCCTCGTCGACCAGGGCGCGGACCAGGGTCGCCAGGTGCGGGTCGGCGACCGCCTCGGCGATCGTCGCGTACCCGCGCAGCGCGCCGAGGTACGCCAGCGTCGAGTGCGTCGCGTTCAGCACCCGCAGCTTCGCGCGCTCGTACGGCGCGACGTCGTGCGTGAACGTCGCCCCCGCGCGCTCCCACGCCGGACGCGGTCCGGCGAAGTCGTCCTCGACGACCCACTGGAGGAACGGCTCGCCCACGACCAGCGCCTCGTCGTGCAGGCCCAGCAGGCCGGCGGCCTCCGCGCGGTGCGCGTCCGTCGTGGCCGGCACGATGCGGTCGACCATCGTCGAGGGGAAGCGCACGCTCGCGGCGACCCACGCGGCCACGTCCTGCGCCCCGTGCACCGCGGCGAGGCCCTGCGCGACGAGGCCCGCGAGCACCGCGCCGTTGTCGGTGAGGTTGTCGCAGCACACCACCGTCAGCGGGGCGCCGGACGTGCGGTGGCGGCGCACGAGCCCGCGCAGCAGCAGCCCGATCGCGGTCCGGCTGGGCGTCTCGTCGTCGCGCGTCAGCTCCACCGCGGCGGCCGCGAGGTCCGCCGCCACGTCCGGAGCGGCGGCGTCGATCCCGCCGTCGGCCGCGCGCCGGTAGCCCTTCTCGGTGACGGTCAGGGTCACGACGTGCGTCGTCGGCGCCGCGATCGTGTCGAGGACCCGTGCGGTGTCCCGGCCGGGGAAGGCGACGTCACGCACCGACCCGACGACGCGCAGCGTGGAGGCCTGCGCACCGGCGGTCAGCACGCCGTACAGCCCGTCCTGGGGGCGGAGCTGGTCGACCACGCGAGGGCTGCGCTGGGTGACGCCGAGGATCCCCCAGTCGGTCCGGCCGGTCGCGGCGGCGGCGTCCTCGGTGCACACGGCCTGGTGCGCCCGGTGGAACGCGCCGATCCCGAGGTGCACCTGGCCCACCGTGAGGGCGCGGGGGTCGACAGCCGGGCCGCGGACGGTGTCGGGCAGCCCGCGCGCGGTGCGCTGCGCCCAGGTGTCGGCGGACAGGCGGGGCAGGCTCATCGGGTCTCCGGGGGTCGGGGTGGTGGTGCGGTGGTGCCGCGCACCACCAGCTCGACGGGCAGCACGGTGTGCGGCGCGTCGTCGTCGTGCGGGGTCAGCAGCAGGTCGACCGCGGTGCGCCCGAGCCGGGCCAGCGGGACCGCGACGGTCGTCAGGGAGGGCGTCACGAGCGTCGCGACGGGCGCGTCGTCGAACCCGACCACGGAGACGTCCTGCGGCACCCGCACCCCGCGCGTCCGGAGCCGGTCGAGCACCCCGAGCGCCATGAGGTCGTTGTAGGTCAGGACGGCGGTGGCGCCGCTGGCGACCGCGAGGTCGGCGGCACCGACGCCCCCGGCGAACACCGGGGCGTGCGCCCCGAGGTCCAGCACCTCGAGGTCCAGGTCGAGTGCCGCCAGGCCGTCGCGCCGCCGGGCGTCGGACCAGGACCCGGCGGGGCCGCCCGCGTAGGCGATGCGGCGGTGGCCCAGGGCGTGCAGGTGGCGCACCGCCTGACGCAGGCCGTCCCGGTTGTCGACGACGACCGAGGGCAGGTCGGCACCCTCGCGGTTGACCAGCAGCACGGGCCGACCGTCGGCGGCGACCGCCGCGAGGTCGTCGGAGGACATGCGCGGGGAGCAGAGCAGGACCCCGTCGGCCTGCGCCCCGAGCTGTGCGACGAGCTCGGCCTCCAGCCGGGGGTCCTCCTCGGCGTCGGCGACGACCACGGCGTGCCCCGCGGCGCGGGCGCGCGCCTGCACGGCCTTGGCGACGGCCGAGAAGAACGGGTTCTCGAGGTCCGGCACGACGAGGCACAGGTGGCCGCTGCGTCCGGTGATGAGCTCGCGGGCCGCGCGGTTGGGGCGGTAGCCGAGCTCGCGCGCCACGCGGCGCACGAGCTCACGCCGTTCGGGGGAGACGAGGTCCGGCGCGGACAGCGCGCGCGACGCGGTCGCGGCCGAGACGCCGGCGGCACGTGCGACGTCGCGCAGCGTGACGGCCATGGATGCTCCTCCGCGTGGTTGCCCGCACGAGCAGATGATGAAAGCGATTGCAGCACGCTGGCCGCGGCCGCGGCAAGTACGGGGTGCAGTTCTTGCATCAGGCTGGACACGGTGGCATGGTCAAGCCTGCAAACGTATTCATCGAGGCGGTCGACGTCTGTCGGCCGCACCGTGGGGCGCACCGCCGCGCCGTCGCGGACCGCGCCGGAGGACCTGATGCCCGACACCGCACCCGCCGCCCCCTGGGTGCTGCACCCCGACCGCGCGCTCCCCGCCGACCCCGTCACGCGGCCCGTCGCCCGGCAGATCCTCGAGGCCACCCGCACGCTGCCCATCGTCTCGATGCACGGCCACGTCGACGCCGGCCTGCTGTCCCGGGACGAGCCGTTCGGGGACCCCGCGTCGCTGCTCGTCGTGCCCGACCACTACCTGGTGCGGATGCTCGTGTCCCAGGGCGTCCCGCACGACGCGCTCGGCGTCCCGCGGCTCGACGGGCGGCCGGTCGAGACGGACCCCCGCGCGGTCTGGCGCACGTTCGCCGCGCACTGGCACCTGTTCCGCGGCACGCCGACGCGCTTCTGGATGGAGCACGTGCTCGTCGACGTGCTCGGCGTCACCGAGCGGCTCTCCGCCGCCACCGCGGACGCCGCGTACGACACGATCGCGGCACGCCTCGCGGAGCCGGGCTTCCGGCCGCTGGCGCTGCTCGACCGCTTCGGCATCGAGACGATCGCGACCACCGACCCGGCCTCCGCGACCCTCGCCGACCACGCGGCGCTCGCCGCCCGCGGCTGGGGCGAGCGGATCGTGCCGACGTTCCGCCCGGACGCCGTGCTGCACGTCGACCGCCCCGGCTGGGCGCAGGACGTCGCGCTGCTCGGTGAGCGCGCCGGCACCACGATCGGCTCCTACCGGGACTACCTGCGCGCGCTCGAGGCCCGTCGCTGGGCGTTCGTCGACGCGGGTGCGCGGGCGACCGACCACGGCCACCTGCTGGCCGACACGACGCCCATGGACGAGACCGACGCGGCGGCGGTGTTCGCGGCAGCGCTGCGCGGCGACGTGGACGCGGCCGCGGCGCGGGCGTTCTCGGCGCACATGCTCTTCGAGATGGCGCGCATGTCGACGCAGGACGGCCTGGTCATGCAGCTGCACCCCGGTGCCCTGCGCGACCACGACCCGCACGTGCTGGCCGTGCGTGGCAACGACGTGGGCTACGACATCCCGGTGGCCACCGAGTACGTGCGCGCGCTGCGCCCGCTGCTCACCGCGTTCGGGCACCACCCGAACCTGCGGCTGGTCCTGTTCACGCTCGACGAGGACACGTTCAGCCGGGAGCTGGCGCCCCTCGCGGGGGTCTACCCCGCGGTACGGCTCGGCGCCCCGTGGTGGTTCCTCGACACCCCCGACGGCATGCGGCGCTTCCGCGAGACGGTCACCGACACCGCCGGGTTCGCCAACACCACGGGGTTCGTCGACGACACGCGCGCGTTCCTGTCGATCCCGGCGCGGCACGACCTGGCGCGCCGCATCGACGCGGGCTACCTGGCGCGGCTGGTCGTCGAGCACCGGCTCGACCTCGACGAGGCGCTGGAGACGGCTGTCGACCTGGCCTACGGACTGCCGCGCACCGCGTACGCCCGGCCCCCGGCCGGGACCGTCGAGCGTGCCACCCCGGCGCCCGGGTCGGACCGGCAGGTCGCCGGCGCCTGACCCGCCGTCCCGCCACCCCCGCGCGGCGGGACGGAGGACCGGCCACGCGACGCCGACGCGTGCCCTAGCCTTCGACCATGGCCGCCAGCGTGACCCTGAGCGACGTCGCCCGAGAGGCGGGCGTCTCGCTGGCGACCGCGTCGCGGGCCATCAACGGCAGCGCCACGCGCACCGTCCGCCCGGACCTGCGCGACCGGGTCCTCGCCGCCGCGGAGCGCCTGCGGTACACGCCCGACGCGAACGCCCAGGCCATGGCGCGCGGCCGCACGACGTCGGTGGGCCTGGTGGTGCACGACATCACCGACCCGTACTTCTCGTCGATCGCGGCGGGCGTCACCGGCGCGGCCGACGCCGCGGACCTGCAGGTCACCCTGACGAGCACGCAGCACCGGCCCGAGCGCGAGGTCGAGCTGGTGCGGCTGCTGCAGCGGCAGCGCGCCCGCGCGGTGGTCGTGGCCGGCAGCCGGTACGACGACGAGGACGCGAACGAGGTCATGCGCACCGCGCTCGCCGACTACGCCGCGGCGGGCGGGTCGGTCGCGCTGGTGGGGCAGCCGGTGCTGGGCGTGGACACGGTGGTCGTCGAGAACGCCGCGGGGGCCGCCGCGCTGGCCCGCGCCCTGTACGCGCGCGGCTACCGGCGTCCGGCCGTGCTGGGCGGTCCGCTCACGCACCTGACCGCGCGGGAGCGGCGCGAGGCGTTCGCGGACGTGTTCGCCGACCTGGGCTCCCCGGTGGACCCCGCGCACGTGGTGCCGGGGGAGTTCACGCACGAGGGCGGCGAGGCGGCCATGCGTGAGCTCCTGGCCGTGGCTGCCGACGTCGACGTCGTGTTCGCGGTGAACGACGTCATGGCGCTCGGCGCCCTGGCCGCCGCCCGCGACCTGGGGGTGCGCGTGCCGCAGGACCTCGCGCTCGCGGGGTTCGACGACATCCTCACGCTGCGGGACGTGGTGCCGCCGCTGACGACCGTCCGCGTGCCGCTCGTGGAGGTGGGCCGGCTGGCCACCGAGCTCGCGCTCGCGGACCGGTCCGCCGAGCCGCGGGTGCGCACGGTGCCCACGGAGGTCGTCCTGCGCGCGTCGACCCCGGAGCGCACCGCCTGACGCGACGAGGGGTCGGACGCCCGGTCGGTCCGTCCGCCGACACCGCGGCCTACCGCCGCGCCCCGCACGGTGCCACGCTCGACCCATGGGTGGCAGGGTGCGCGGGCAGGGGTCGGGGGGCCTCGTCGTGGCCGGTCTGCTCGCCCTCGTGCCGGCCGCGTGCGGCACGGGCGGTGCGCGCCCCGCGGCGACCCTGCCGGCCGCGGTGACGTTCGAGGTGGAGGTCGCGCAGGCGCGCACCGACCGCGTGGCGCGCATCGTCCAGCTCCAGGTGCGCAACACCGGCCCGCTGGACGTCACGGTCACCGGCGCCCGCCTGACCGGGACGTCCGTCGGCGGTGCCACCGACGAGGACCGCGTCGTCGAGGCGGACCGGTTGCGCCGCCTGGCGGTGCCGCTGGACGCCACCCGGTGCGACGCGGCGCCGGACGCGGACCCCGACGCCCGGGTCGCGCTCGACGTCACCACCGCCGACGGCCGCGCCGGGACGGTCGTCGTGACCCCCAGCGACGAGACCGACGACCTGCGCCGCATCCGGGGCGAGGACTGCGCACGTGCCGCCGTCGCGGCGGGCCTGGACGTGCGGCTGTCCGACGAGCTGACGGTGCGGGAGGTGGGCGGGGACGTCGTCGCGGACGTGACGTTGCTGGTGCGGACCGTGCCCGACGGGCCGCACGTGCGCCTGACGGCCGTGCGCTCGACGACGCTGCTGCGGTCCCCGGGCGCCGAGCCCGACTGGGCGGTGGACGTGGACTCCGCGGCCCCGCCGCCCGACGGCCGCGTGGTCCTGCCGGTCGTGCCGGCGCGGTGCGACCTGCACGCGATCGCGGAGGACAAGCGGGGCACGGTGCTGGGGCTGCGCACCGAGGTGGACGGTGTCGAGCAGCCGGTGTTCCACGTCGCCGCCTCCGACACGCTGCGCGGCGCGCTGTACGAGGTCGTGCTCGCGGCCTGCGGGCTGCCCACCGGCTCGGGCGGCTGACGGGGTCCCCGCTCGCGCCGCGGGGCTCAGGCCGTGGTGGCCGCGCGCCGGCGAGGGGCGGGCCCGTCACCGCTGGCGGTCGCGAGCAGGTCCTCCACCATCACCATGTGCATCGCCATCCGCAGGCGCGCGCGGTCCGGGTCGCGTGCGGCGACGGCCGCGAGGATCGCGTCGTGGTCCTCGAACGTGCGGTCCCCGGCCAGGTCGTGCAGCTCGTCCCAGACGCGCCGCCGCGCGTGGCCGCCGGCGAGCGCGGCGAGCAGCGCGGACAGGACGGTGTTGCCGGACCCGTCGGCGACCGCGCGGTGGAAGGCGAGGTCCGCGGCCGCCAGGCGGGCGGGGTCGGCGCGCGTGGCGACCAGCGCGCGGGCCGTGTCGTCCAGGGCGGCGCGGGCCCTGGCGAGGTGCGCGTCGGTCATGTGCAGCGCCGCCAGGCCGGCGGCCTCGGTCTCGAGGGTGGCGCGCACGGCGTGCAGCGGGCCCTGGTCGCCGGGCAGGTCGGCGAGGAAGGCCAGCGGCGCGAGCAGCGTTGCCGCGTCGAGGTCGGTGACGTACGTGCCGTCCCCGTGCCGCGCCTCGAGGATCCCCAGGACGACGAGGGCGCGCACGCCCTCGCGCAGCGACCCGCGGGAGACCCCCAGCTCGGCCGCGAGCTCCTTCTCGGCCGGGAGCCGGTCACCGGGGCGCAGGACGCCGTCCAGGATCAGGCGCTGGACGTCCTCGACGACGTCCTGGGTGCGTGACACGTGCTCGTCTCCGTCGTCGTCCGCTGCGGCGGTCGGTCGGGGCTGTCGGTGGGCTCGGTCGGTGGGGTGGTCGGTGCGACGCGGGTGTCTCAGCGCTCGGGGACGAGCGGCGGGATGCCGTACGTCTCGACCGCGGTGCGCCCCATGACGCGGTCGACCGCGGCGTCGTCGAGGCCGTCGAGCGTGGCGCGCAGACCACCCCAGACCTCGTGCCAGGACCCGTGGGCGTCGAGCGACGTCGGCCAGTCGCTGCCGGCCATGAGGCGGTCCGGGCCGAGCACGTCGAGCGCGTGGTCGACCGCCGGGCGCACGTCGTCCACGGTCCAGCCGGGGCCCGCGGCGCGGCCGAGGCCGGCCAGCTTGGCGACGACGTTCGGTGCCTCGGCGGCCACCTCGAGCGCGGCGGTCCAGTGCTGCCACGCGGTGGTGTCACCGGCGCGGCGCGCGGCGAGGGGCGGGGCGCCGAGGTGGTCGAGGACGATCGTCAGCTTGGGGTGCCGGTCGGCGACGGTGGCGACGTGCCGCAGCAGCTCGGGGGTGGTGGCGGGCAGGTCGAGGACGAGGCGCCGCTCGGTCAGCAGGGTCAGCCCGTCGTCGACGCCGTCGCGCAGGAGCCACTGCGGGTCCTGCTCGCGGTCGACGTGGTGGCTGATGCCCACGACGGGCTCGACGCGCCAGTGGTCGAGCTGGGTGGCGGCCTCGTCCGGCGCGTCGAGGGGCACCCACGCGACCACGCCGAGCACGTGCGGCGAGCACAGCGCCTGGAACAGCAGGTGCTCGCTGTCCGCACGGTTGTCGGCGGACTGGACGAGCACCACGCCGTCCACGTGGTGCTCGTCCAGGGCTCCGCCGACGTCACGGACTCGGTAGGTGCGATGCAGGAGGGAGGGGTCCTGCGACATCCACGGGTAATGGACCGACTCCGGGTCCCACACCTGCAGATGCGCATCCACGACGTCGTAGGGCATGTCGTCGACGGTAGCTGTGCTCCGATGTCTGAATCGTCGCAGCGGTCAATCCCTCATAGAACCCTCATAATAAAGCCTGTGACTGCGTCAGACATCCAATGTCTGCCGGGGCGCGATGTTGAACGTTCACACGGCGGCCGGGGTCGCCCGGATGCCGTGACTGCCCAGGTCACAGCGCTGGAGGCTGCGTGTCACAGCATTCGACGCGCCCCAGTCATCGCCCTGCGGCGTACCCCTGCTGCCCCCGCGGGTCCGCCGCCGCGCGCAGCAGACCGTCGGGACCCACGCCGGCCGCACTGAGCCGACCGAGTGACCACGGCGCCGCCTCCTGCACCGCGTGCCCCCGCGCGGCCAGCGCCGTGCGGACGTCCGCCCCCAGGCGCTGCTCCGCCACCAGGCCCCGCGGGGTGTGCGACCGGGGGTGGAACGACTGGTGCACGTGCGACGAGTGCCAGGTGGGCGCGTCGATCGCGGCCTGCAGGTCCAGCCCGCCGAGCAGGTGGCGCAGCAGGAACGGCACCGTCCACTGGTCCTGCTGGTCCCCGCCGGGCGTCCCGAACGCGAAGCCGTGGCCGTCGCCGAGCACGAGTCCCGGGCTCAGGGTCGTCCGCGGCCGGCGGCCGGGCAGCAGGCTCGCGGGCAGCCCGTCCTCGACCCAGCACATCTGCGCACGCGTCGGCAGCGAGAACCCCAGGCCGGGCACCACCGGGCTCGACTGCAGCCACCCGCCGGACGGCGTGGCCGACACCCGGTTGCCCCACCGGTCCACCACGTCGACGTGGCACGTGTCGCCCGGGCTGAGGCCGATCGGCGAGACGGTCGGCTCGCCGAGCCCGACGTCGAGCCGGGGCGCCGCACCGGCGTCCGCCGCCGCCCGTGCGGCGACCAGCGCAGCCGCGAGCCGCGGGGCGCGGCCGTCCGGGCTGCCGGGCCGGAACCCGCCGTCGGCGACCGGTCCCACCAGCCGCGCGCGCTCGGCCGCGTACGCGGGCGACAGCAGGGTGGCCAGGGGCACCGGGGCGCTGTCGCCGTACCAGGCGTCGCGGTCGGCCATGGCGAGCTTGGCCACCTCCACCACCACGTGCACCAGGTCGGCCGTCGGCCCGGGCACGTCGACCCGGGCCACGGCGTCGCGGACCAGGTCGGCCACGCCCAGCGCCTCGAGCACCCGCAGCTGCTGCAGCAGCACGGGCCCTTGGCCCCACGGCCCCGTCTTGTGGACCTCCACGCCTGCGAACGGCACCGCGACGGTCGGCTCCTCGGTGGCGTGCCACGCGGCCAGGTCGTCGGCCCGCAGGAACCCGGTGTGCGCGCGGCCCGTCGCGTCCATGACCGGGGTGCCGGTGACGAACGCGTCCACGGCCTGCGCGACGAACCCCTCGTAGAACGCGCGGCGCGCTGCCTCGATCTGCGCCTCGCGGTCCGCACCCGCAGCGGCCGCCTCGGCCAGCAGCCGCTCGAACGTGCCCGCGAGCTGCGGGTTGGCGAACCGTGCGCCCGCGGCCGGGACGGCCCCGCCGGGCAGGTACACCTCGGCGCTGCTCGGCCAGTGCGTGCGGAACATCTCCGCGACCGTCGCGATGGTGCGCGCCGCCGCCGGCACCAGCGGGTACCCGTCGCGGGCGTACCCGACCGCCGGACCGAGCACGTCGGCCAGGGGCAGGGTGCCGTAGCGCGCCAGCAGGTCGAGCCAGGCCCCGAAGGCGCCGGGGACGACCGCCGCGAGGTGCCCGGTGCCCGGGACCTCGGTGACGCCCAGGTCCCGGTACGCCGCGGTCGTGGCCCCCGCGGGCACCACCCCCTGCCCGCACACCACGAACGTGCGGCCGTCCGCCGCGCGGTGGCCGATGACCGGGGCGTCGCCGCCGGGGCCGTTGAGGTGCGGCTCGACGACGGACAGCGTGAACCCGGCGGCCGCCGCCGCGTCGAACGCGTTGCCCCCCGCCTCCAGCACCCGCATGCCCACGGCGCTCGCCAGCCAGTGCGTCGAGGCGACCATGCCGAACGTGCCGGTGAGGACGGGGCGGGTCGTGATCATGCGGTCAGGGTGCCACGGGGTCCCGACGGCGCGCGGGTCTCACTCGCCGCCGGGGAAGCCCAGCACGCGCCACGCCTCGTACGTGGCGACCGCCGCCGCGTTCGACAGGTTCATCGACCGGCGGCCCGGCAGCATCGGGATCCGCACCCGGTCGGTCACGCGCGGGTGGTCCAGGACGGCGGCGGACAGGCCCGTGGGCTCCGGCCCGAACAGCAGGACGTCGTCGTCGCGCCAGTCCACGTCGGTGTACCGGCGGGTGGCGCCGGTGGTGAACGCCAGCACGCGGGAGCCGGGCAGCGCCGCCAGCAGCGCCTCGAGGTCGGGGTGCACGACGACGTGGGCGAGGTCGTGGTAGTCGAGGCCGGCACGGCGCAGCCGGGCCTCCGACAGCTCGAAGCCGAGCGGCTCGACGAGGTGGAGGGTCGCCCCGGTGCCCGCGCACATGCGGATGGCGTTGCCGGTGTTGCCGGGGATCCGCGGTTCGTGGAAGGCGACGTGCACCGCTCGATCCTGCCACCCCGGGCGACACGCCCCGCGCGGGGACGAAGGGGCTCGCGGCGGGGGTGGTTGGGTGTGGGCGTGATCGACACCACGACCGCGGACGGCACGGCGGACGGGACGACGACGGGGAGCGCGACCGACGCACCCGGTCTCGTCCTGCGGCTCGACGCCCCGGCGGGCACCTGGACCGACGCCTTCCCGGTGGGCAACGGGCGGCTCGGGGCCATGGTCCGCGGCGGTACCGACCACGAGCGCCTGCACGTGAACGACGACGCGTGCTGGTCCGGCGCGCCGCTGGACGGACCGCCGCAGCCGGTCGGGCCCCTGCCGGCCGGCGGTGCACCGGAGGTGGTCCGGCGGGCGCGCGAGCTGCTGGCCGCGGGCGACCCGCTCGCGGCGGAGGCGGAGCTCGCGCGGCTCCAGAGCGGCTGGGTGCAGGCGTACCAGCCGCTGGTCGACGTGCTGCTGGACCAGCCCGAGGCCGCAGGCGGCACGGGGTACCGGCGGACGCTGGACCTCGGCACCGGGGTCGTCACGACGGGCTGGCGGTCCGGCGCGGGCGCCGCGTGGCGGCAGGACGTGCTGGTGAGCCACCCGGACGGCGCGCTGCTGCTGGAGCGCACCGGCCCGGCCGCCGACGCGCAGGTGCGTCTGACCACGCCGCACCCGTGGGCCACGGCACCCGCGACGCCGCCCGCACCCGGCTCCGACCCCGCACCCGGCGACGGCACCGCGCCGGACCCCCGGGCGGCCGTGGTCGTGGCCACCGTCGACATGCCCGCGCACGTGCTGCCCGACTGGGTGCAGGCGCCCGACCCGGTCCGGTACGGCGGCCCGGCGGTGCACGCGGCCGTCGCGCTCGCCGTGCTCGTGGACGGCCCCGGGGCGTCCGCGCGCGTGGTCGACGATGTCGTCGAGGTGCGCGGGGCCCGCCGCGTGCGGGTGCTGCTCACCACGGCCTCCGACCACGACACCGCCACCGGCACGCTGCACGGCGACCGCCCGCGCGTGACGGCCGACGCGCTCGCGTCGCTGGGACGGGCGCTCGCCGACGTCGAGGGGATCGCGGCGCGGCACGTCGCCGACCACGCCGCGCTGATGGGGCGCGTCCACCTCGAGCTGACCGACGTCCCCGTGCCGGACCTGCCGCTGGACGCGCGGCTGGTGCGGCACGCACGGGGCGAGGCGGACCCGCACCTGGCGGTGCTCGCGTTCCAGCACGGTCGCTACCTGACGGTCGCGGGCTCCCGTCCCGGCACCCTGCCGCTGAACCTGCAGGGCATCTGGAACGACCGGGTGCGCCCGCCGTGGAGCTCGAACTACACGATCAACATCAACACGGAGATGAACTACTGGCCCACCCTGGTCGGCGACCTCGCGGAGTGCCACGAGCCGCTGCTGGGCTGGTTGGACCGGCTGGCCGTCGCGGGCGCGGGCACGGCCCGCACGCTGTACGACGTGGGCGGCTGGGTGGCCCACCACAACAGCGACCCCTGGTGCTTCACGGGGCCTACCGGCCGCGGCCAGGACTCGGCGAGCTGGTCGTCCTGGCCGCTGGGCGGGGCGTGGCTCGCGCGGCACGTGGTCGACCACCACGACTGGACCGGTGACGTCGACGCGCTGCGCCGACACTGGCCCGTGGTGCGTGGCGCGGCCCGCGCGGTGCTCGACCTGCTGGTGGAGCTGCCCGACGGCACGCTCGGCACGTCGCCGGCCACCAGCCCGGAGAACCTCTACCTCCTGCCCGACGGGCGGCCCGCGTCGGTGTCGGTGTCGACCACGGCCGACCTGGCGATCGTCCGGGACCTGCTGGAGCACGTGCGACGCCTGGCGCCGGTCGTGGGCGACCGCGACGAGGACCTGCGCGCGGACGTCGACGGTGCGCTGGACCGGCTGCCCACCGAGCGGGTGGGGGCGGACGGGCGTCTGGCCGAGTGGCACACGGACGTCGCGGACGCCGAGCCGGGCCACCGTCACCAGTCGCACCTGTACCGGGTGTTCCCCGGCACGTCGCTCGACCCGGACACCGCACCGGGGCTGGCGGCCGCCGCGACGCGCACGCTGGACGCGCGCGGCCCGGACTCGACGGGGTGGTCGCTCGCGTGGCGGCTGGCGCTGCGGGCGCGGCTGCGGGACCCCGCGGGCGTCGCGACGCTCGTCGACGCCTTCCTGCACCCCGTCGACGCGGACCGAGGGGAGGGCCTCGGCGACCCTCCCGACGGTGGTCGGCGCGGCGGGGTGTACCGCTCGTTGCTGTGTGCGCACCCGCCGTTCCAGATCGACGGGAACCTCGGGTTCACCGCCGGCGTGGCCGAGGCGCTGGTGCAGGCGCACCACCGCGGTGCGGACGGTGTGCGCGAGGTGCACCTGCTGCCGGCGCTGCCCGCGGTGTGGCCCACCGGTCGGGTGCAGGGGCTGCGGCTGCGCGGGGGTCTGCGGCTCGCCGACCTGCGGTGGCGCGACGGTCGGGTGGTGCGAGCGGTCCTCACGGCGGACCGCCCCGGAGTGGTCGACGTGCGCGAGGGTGACGCGCGGCGCCACGTGACGCTGCGACCGGGGGTGCCGGTCGTCGTCGTGGGGGAGTGAGGCCCGGGTCTACACCGTGCCGGCGGGGGCCGGTGCGGTGGACTCGCGCACGACGAGCTCGGTCGCCAGGTCGATCCGCAGGTTCGCGGGCCGCTGGCCGGCGGCCAGGCTGAGGACCATCTCGGTCGCTGTCCCGGCCATCTCCCGCAGCGGCTGGCGCACCGTGGTCAGGGACGGGCCGAGCCACTGCGCGAGCGGGATGTCGTCGTACCCGACGACGGAGACGTCCTCGGGGATCGACAGGCCCAGCTCGCGCACCGCCCGCATGACGCCCAGGCTCTGGTAGTCCGAGCCGGCGAAGATCGCGGTGGGCCGGTCGGCGCGCGACAGCAGCTCGAGGCCGTGCTCGTACCCACCGGTCACGTGGAAGTCGCCCCAGCGGACCAGCGACGGGTCGGGGCGGATCCCCGCCTCCTCCAGCGCGCTGCGGTACCCGTCGACGCGGGCCCGGGAGCACAGCACGTCGGCCGGGCCGGCGATGACGCCCACCCGGCGGTGCCCGAGGGACAGCAGGTGCCGGGTGGCGATGAGCCCGCCGTTCCAGTTGTTCGACCCGACGGTCGGGACGCCCGCGGGCGGCTCGCCGAACGTGTCGACCACGACGAACGGGATCGAGCGGGACTCGAGCTGGTGCCGCTGCGTGGCGTCCAGGCTGGACAGGACCAGCAGCACGCCCAGCGGCCGACGGGCGAGGATGTCGTCGATGAGCTCCTGCTGCGGGCGGTGCGCGCCGCCGAGCTCGGACAGGACCACGCCGACGCGCCGTGCGGCGGCCGCGTCCTCGACGCCCTTGATGACCTCCTGCGCCCACGCGTTGTCGATGTGGTTGAACACCAGGTCGATCAGGTTGGGGTCGCCCGCCCCGCGCCCGCGGCGGCGCCGGTAGCTGTGCTCCTCGAGGATCGCCTCGACGCGGGTGCGGGTGCCGGCGGCGACGTCGGCGCGCCCGTTGAGCACCTTCGACACCGTCGGGACCGACACCCCGGCGAGCGCCGCGATCTCCGCGATGGTGACGTTCCGACCGCCGTCGCTGGACGTGGTCACGTGCTCTCCTCTGACCGGGGCCCCCTCGCGTCGGCCGGGTGCCGGCGCGGCGCACCCGGGACGGGTTCGCAAGTTTCGAGAGCGACGGTAGCACCGGCCGCAGGGGTCTGTCCGAGATGTGCGTCGGCGGCCGGGACGCACGCTGCCGGGTCTCGGTTCGGTCACGCGGGTTGACGCACCGCAAACGTTTGCCTAACGTGGCGGCCACACGGCGACGGGATCGTCCGTCGACACATTTTCGGCCACGAGGGCGTGGAGATCGATGCAGGCGCAGCAGCAGGACGTGCACCCGGCTCCGCCCGGTCCGTCGCCGCACGGCCATGGCCGTCACCTCCGGACCGCCCTCGGGGCGTTCCTCTCACCCGAAGGGTGGTGAAGCCATGTCCACGGACGGTGTGACCGTCGCCGGGGGCGCTCCCCAGGCGGCGCTCCAGGACCCGACGGCAGCCGCTGCGGCGCACTCCGCCACCGCCGGCCCCTCGGGGCCCGGCGGCCGGGCAGCCCGCCGACGTCGTGCCGGGCACAGGACCTGGCGGCGCGCGCTGCGCCGCGACTGGCAGCTCTACTCGCTGCTGGTCCTGCCGCTGGTCTTCTTCCTGATCTTCCGCTACCTGCCGATGTTCGGGAACGTCATCGCGTTCCGGCGGTTCCGGCCCGGCGGCTCGATCTTCGGCGAGGAGTGGGTCGGTCTGCACTACGTGCGGATGTTCATCAACGACCCCACGTTCTGGAACGTCTTCCAGAACACCCTCGTCCTGGGCGTGCTGAGCCTGGTCATCATCTTCCCGCTGCCGATCGTGCTGGCGCTCATGCTCAACGAGCTGCGCTCGCGGCGCTTCAAGCGGCTGATCCAGACCATCTCGTACCTGCCGCACTTCATGTCGGTCGTCATCGTCGCCGGCCTGGTGTTCCAGCTCACGGCGATGCGCGGGACCATCAACCAGATCGTCACCACGTTCGGTGGTGAGGCCGTCCCCTTCATGCAGCTGGCGGAGTGGTTCCGCACCATCTACGTCGGCTCGGAGATCTGGCAGACAGTCGGCTGGGGCACGATCCTCTACCTCGCCGCGCTGTCCACGGTCGACCCGCAGCTCTACGAGGCCGCCCGGATCGACGGGGCCAACCGCTGGCGCCAGACGTGGCACGTCACGCTGCCCGGCATCCGCCCCACGATGGTCGTGCTGCTCATCCTCAACATCGGGTCGTTCATGGCGGTCGGGTTCGAGAAGATCCTGCTGCTGTACAACCCCCTGCTGTACCCGACGGCCGACGTCATCGCGACGTACCTGTACCGGGTCGGCATCGGCTCGAGCCAGTTCTCGTACGCCACGGCCATCGGCCTGTTCGAGGCGATCATCGGCCTCACCCTCGTCCTGTCGGCCAACGCGATCTCGCGTCGAGTGGTGGGAGCGTCCCTGTGGTGACCGCCGAGAACGTCACGCACCTCGACGAGCGGCTGTCGCAGTCGACAGTCCGCGCCGTCAAGGACACCCGCGCCTACACGGCGTTCCGCATCATCAACGGCACGCTGCTGGTGATCATCGCCGGGGTCACGCTGTACCCGTTCATCAACCTCATCGCGCAGGCGTTCAGCTCCGAGTCGTACATCAACGCCGGCCAGGTCAACCTGTGGCCCAAGGGCTTCAACTTCACGACCTTCCAGCTCGTCATGGGCGACGCGATGTTCTGGCGCAACTACCAGAACACCGTGTACTACACGGTGGTCGCCACGCTCGTGGCGATGGTGCTGACGACGACGTTCGCGTACGCGATCTCGAAGTACCACCTCAAGGGCCGCAAGGTGTTCATCGGCATCGCCGTGTTCACCATGTTCTTCAATGGCGGCCTGATCCCCAACTACGTCCTGGTGAACGAGCTGGGACTGCGCAACACCGTGTGGGCGATCGCGCTGCCGAACGCCATCAGCGTGTTCAACCTGCTCGTGATGAAGTCGTTCTTCGAGAACTTCTCGACCGAGCTGGAGGAAGCCGCCGAGATCGACGGCCTGAGCACCTACGGCAAGCTCTGGCGGATCGTGCTGCCGCTGAGCAAGGCGGTCATCGCCACGATGATCCTGTTCTACGCGGTCTCCTTCTGGAACTCGTGGTTCGCCGCGTTCCTCTACATGGACCACCGCGACCTCTACCCGGTGACGGTCTACCTGCGCAACCTCATCGCCGGTGCGACGAGCGTCGACGGTGCCGCCGGATCGGCCGAGGCCACGCAGATCGCGGCCAACGTCAAGGCGGTGACGATGCTGCTCACCGTCCTGCCGATCGTGTGCCTCTACCCGTTCGTGCAGAGGTACTTCGTGTCGGGCGTGATGCTCGGCTCCGTCAAGCAGTGAGGCCCGGCACGCGGTGAGCCGCCGGACCCCCATACCCCCGCTGCCCCCCGGGCTGCGGTGCACTTCCCCGGATCAGGACGACGACGTTCCACCCGAAGGAGAATGATGAGGACGACGAAGAAGCGGCCCCTCGCGCTCGCCGCGACCGCCGCGACCCTCGCGCTGGCCCTGGCGGCCTGCTCGGGTGGCACGGACGAGGAGACGGCGCAGACGCCCGAGGTGAGCGACCTCGGGCAGGTCGGTGCCATGGAGGACTACGAGGTCGGCACGACGTTCAAGGCCACCGAGCCGGTGAGCTTCGGGCTGATGTACCGCGACCACCCGAACTACCCGCTCAAGGACGACTGGGACATCCTGACCAAGCTCAAGGAGAACCAGAACGTCGAGTTCGAGATCCAGACCGCCCCGCTGTCGGACTGGCAGCAGGCGCAGTCGATCGCCATCGGCGCCGGCAACGCACCGGACATCATCTCGGTGACGTACCCCGGCCAGGAGTCGGCGTTCGTCGCGGGCGGGGCGATCCTGCCGGTCAGCGACTACGTCGAGTACATGCCGAACTTCCTCGACAAGGTCGAGAAGTGGGACCTGCAGGCCGAGATCGACCGCATGCGCCAGGAGGACGGCAAGTACTACGTGCTGCCCGGTCTGCGTGAGTCGGTCCGGCCGTCCTACACCTACGCGGTCCGCAAGGACGTGTGGGAGCAGCTCGGCCTCAGCCTGGCGCCGGAGACCTACGAGGACTTCGCCGCCGACCTGGCCAAGGTCAAGGCCGCCTACCCCGACAAGTACCCGCTGTCCGACCGCTGGTCGGCCAACGGCCCGCTCGAGGCGACCCTCAACGTCGCCGCCCCGAACTTCGGCACCGCTGCGGGCTGGGGCTACGGCGAGGGCGTGTGGTGGGACGAGGACGCCGAGGAGTTCGTCTACACCGGCGCCATGGACGAGTACCGCGAGCTGCTCGAGTACTTCAACGGCCTCGTCGCGGACGGCCTCATGGACCCCGAGAGCCTGATCCAGGAGGACGACCAGGCCCTCACCAAGATCGCGTCGGGCCAGACGTTCGCGCAGCTGACGAACGACCAGGAGATCCTGAAGATCCGCACCGCGATGACCGAGACCGGCACCGCCGGTGAGGTCGCGATGATCCGGGTCCCGGGCGGTCCGGCCGGTGACATCGTCGCGGGCGGGCGCCTCGTCAGCGGCGTCATGCTCTCGTCGTCGGTGGCCGAGGAGGACGACTTCCTCGCGATGCTCCAGTTCCTCGACTGGCTGTTCTACTCCGACGAGGGCCTCGAGTTCGCCAAGTGGGGCGTCGAGGGCGAGACCTACACCAAGGACGCCGACGGCAAGCGCACCCTCATGCCGGAGATCGACCAGAACGGTCTGAACCCCGGTGCGCCGAAGTTCCTCAACGTCGACTACGGCTACCACAACGGTGTGTGGATGCTCGAGCACGGCTCCTCCGACGAGCTCGACCAGTCGATGCTGCGGCCCGAGGTCGTGGAGTTCGTCGAGTCGATGTCCGACAAGGAGCTCGCGCCGGTGGCGCCGCCGGCCCCGCTCGACGAGCTCGAGCGCGAGCAGGTGTCGCTGTGGACGACGGCCCTCAAGGACCACGTCTGGCAGAACACCGCCGCCTTCATCCTCGGCCAGCGCTCGTTCGACGAGTGGGACGCGTACGTCGCCGAGCTCGAGGGCAAGAACGTCCAGCAGTACCTGGACGTCGTGAACGGCGCGCAGCAGCGCTTCGCCGACGCGAACGGCTGACAGGAGCGGGCCCGGTCCTCGTCCTGGCGACGAGGGCCGGGCCCTTCCGCTGCCGGGCGGCGGAGGCCGCCCGGTGCGACCCCTGCACCGTCTCTCCTGACACGTACCGCCACGTGCGAGGGTTGTCCCCGTCCGCCGCGGCGGACGTCGAACCCCCTGCCACCGTCGCCTGGAGGTCGCACCCGTGCGTACCGTCGTCCCCGCCCAGCCCACCGGCCCGCTGCCCGACGCCTGGCGCGCGTGCGTCGGCACCGGCCGCATGAACCTCGCCCTGCGGTCCGACTACCGCGACTCGCTGGCCCAGGTGCAGCGCGAGGTCGGGTTCCACCACATCCGCGGCCACGGCGTGCTGTCGGACGACATGGGTGTGCTGCGGACCGACGAGGTCGACGGCCGCACCCACAGCCGGTACGCCTTCACGTACGTCGACCAGGTGCACGACTTCTTCCTGTCGGTCGGGATCCGGCCGTTCCTCGAGCTGGGCTTCATGCCGTCGCAGCTCGCGTCGGGCGACCAGACGGTGTTCTGGTGGAAGGGCAACGTGACGCCGCCGCGCGACCACGACGAGTGGACCGCGCTGGTGCGGGCGTTCGTGCGCCACCAGATCCACCGGTACGGCATCGAGGAGGTGCGCCGCTGGCCGATCGAGGTGTGGAACGAGCCCAACCTCACCGTGTTCTGGAAGGACGCCGACCAGGAGGCGTACTTCCGCCTCTACGAGGAGACGGCGCGCGCGATCAAGGACATCGACGCGGACCTGCAGGTCGGCGGCCCGGCCATCTGCGGCGGCTCCGACGACGAGTGGTGGGCGCCGTTCACCGACTTCGTGACGCGGCGCGACGTGCCGATCGACTTCGTCAGCCGGCACGCGTACGCCTCGGGGCCCGTGCAGCGGATCCCGTTCGGCGTCTACCAGACGCTCGTGGAGCCGCAGGACCTGCTCGACCAGTTCGACGCGCCGCGCCGGTACCTGGAGGGCACGAAGCTGGCCGGTCTGCCCGTGCACATCACGGAGTTCAACACCTCGTACCGCCCGGACAACCCGATCCACGACACCGCGTACAACGCCGCGTACCTGGCCCCCGTGCTGGCGGGCGGCGGCGACGTCGTCGACTCCTTCTCGTACTGGACGTTCTGCGACGTCTTCGAGGAGGCGAACGTCCCCACGTCGTTCTTCCACGGCGGGTTCGGCATGCTCACCCACCGGCAGGTCGCCAAGCCGACCTACCACCTCTACACGTTCATGGCGCGCATGGGGCGCGACGTGCTGTCGCGCGGTGCGGACCACCTGGTCTGCGCCGACCCCGACGGCCGCGTCACCGTGCTGGCCTGGCAGCCCGTGGGCGGCACCGACGCCGCCGACACGCCCGCCGAGCACCGCGTCGAGCTGTCGCTGCCGGTGCGCGGCGACGCCGCGTTCGTGCTGCGCGAGCGCGTCAACGAGCACGACGGCAACGCGTTCGCCGCGTGGCGCGAGATGGGTCGCCCGACGTCCCCGACGGCCCGCGAGCTGGACGTGCTGCGCGCGTGCGCCCGCCCCGCCGTCGAGCACGACCTGGCCCGTGGCGCGGACGGGCGCGTCGACCTCGACCTCGTCCTGGGACGCCACGAGATCACGTTCGTCGAGCTCACGCCCGTGTCCCCGACGCACCACGAGGGTCTGGACGACCGCCGCCTGCTGGGCGCGTCGGACGACCGCCTGGTCGCCGCGCACGAGCGGGGGCGGGCGTGATGTCCCGCCGCGACGACCTGGACGAGGTCGGCGCCGGCCCGCTGTCCCGCGGCGCCGCCGTCGTGATGTGGGTGCTGGTGATCAGCGCCCTGACGGTCGTCGTCGGCGGCGTGCCGCTGGTGCTCGTCCCCTTCCTCACGGGGGACGCCTCCAACGTGTGGGTCGTCGCCCTGCTGCTGGTCCCCATGGGTCCCGCGCTCGCGGCGGCCATGTTCGCGTGGCGCCGGTTCATCGAGGAGCGCGACCTGGCGCCCGCCCGGCACTTCTGGCGGGGCTACCGTCTCAACGCGCTCGACGTGCTGCGGTGGTGGGTGCCGGTGCTCGCGGCGCTGGCCGTGATCGCCTTCTCGCTCGCGCACCTCGACACGGCCGGCGTGCCCGGCGGCTACGGCATCGTGCTCGTGGTGCTGTCCGTGGCGCTGCTCATGTGGGCGGTGACGGCCCTGGCGCTGTCGTCGCACCTGAGCCTGCGCACGCGGGACGTGGCCCGCCTGTCCACGTACTACCTGGCGGCCAAGCCGCTGGTGACGCTCGGGGTGCTGTCCCTCGTGGTGCTGGCCGTGGGCATCGTCCTGTTCACGTCCGACTGGGTGCTGGTGATGCTGGCCGGGCCCCTCGCGTTCGCGGTGGTCACCACCACCGAGCCGGTCGTGCGCGACGCCGTGGCCCGCTTCACCGCCGACCCGTCCGCCGATCCCGAGCCGTCCGCGGCGGCCCCGTCCGCCGATCCCGACCCGTCCCCCTGAGGTGCCCGTGTCCCTCCCTGCCGGTGACCACATCCGCTACGGCGGCGACTACAACCCGGAGCAGTGGCCCACGGAGGTGTGGGACGACGACTACGCGGCGTTCGACCTCGCGCACGTCACGACCCTGACGGTCGGGGTGTTCGCGTGGGCGCACACCGAGCCGGCGGAGGGGGTGTACGACTTCTCGCGGCTCGACGCGATCGTCGAGCGGGCGCACGCGCAGGGCCGTGACGTCGTGCTCGCGACGCCGAGCGGCGCGATGCCGCCGTGGCTCGCCCGCGCGTACCCGGACGCCTGCCGGGTGGATCTCGAGGGGCGCCGGCACGTCTACGGGCAGCGGCACAACCACTGCCCGTCGTCGCCGGACTTCCGGCGGCTGTCCGTGGCGATGGCCGATCGGCTGGCCGAGCGGTACGGGGACCACCCCGCGGTGGTCGCGTGGCACGTCGGCAACGAGTACGGCGGCGCCTGCTACTGCGACCTGTGCGCGGCCGGGTTCCGCGAGTGGCTGCGGGCGCGGTACGGCACGCTGGAGCGGCTCAACGGGGCGTGGAACACGCTGTTCTGGTCCCACGTCTTCGGTGACTGGGACGAGGTCGTGCCGCCGTCGATGCTCTCCGAGCACTGGCGCGGGCCGAACCACACGGCGTTCCAGGGCATCACGCTCGACTACCGGCGCTACATGTCCGACCGCCTGCGCGAGGGGTACTCGGACGAGAAGGCGGCGATCCGGGAGCGCAGCGCCCTGCCCGTCACGACCAACCTCATGGGGTTCTTCCAGCCCCTCGACTACCACCGGTGGGCCGACGACCTCGACTTCGTGTCCTGGGACAACTACCCGCCGCTGCCGGACGACCCGCTGCGGACGGCGGCCCGCATGGCGGCCACCCACGCGGCCATGCGCGGGCTGAAGGGCGGCCAGCCGTTCTGGGTCATGGAGCAGACGCCGTCGACCACGGCGTCGCGGGACGTCAACCCGGTCAAGCGGCCGGGCGTGCTGGGCCTGTGGACGTGGCAGTCGGTCGCGCACGGTGCGGACGCCACCCTGTACTTCCAGATGCGGCAGTCGAAGGGCGCGTGCGAGAAGTACCACGGCGCGCTGATCGACCACTCCGGGCGCACGGACACGCGGGTGTTCCGGGAGGCCGCGGAGCTCGGTGCGGGCCTGGCGCGCACCGGGGACGCCCTGCTGGGCGCCCGCACGCCGGCCCGCGTCGCGCTGCTGCTCGACTGGGACTCGTGGTGGGCGGTCGAGATGACCGACGGGTACAACCGCCACGTCTCCTACCTGCAGACGCTGCTGCAGCACCACCGCGCCCTGTGGTCCCTGAACGCCGAGGTGGACGTGGTCCCGGTGACCGCGGACCTCGCACCGTACGACGTGGTCGTCGCGCCGCTGCTGCACCTGCTCAAGGGCGACGTCGTCGAGCGCCTGACCGCGCACGTCGAGGGCGGCGGCTCGCTGGTGACGACGTTCTACGGCGGCCGCGTCGACGAGGACGACAACGCGTACTGCGGCGTGCCGCCCCTCGACCCGCTGCTCGGCACGCGGGTGGAGGAGACGGACTCGGGCGTGCCGGGTGCGGCGAACCCGGTGACGCTCGAGCTCGACGGGGTCGCGACGACGCACGACGCGACGCTCGTGTTCGAGCTGCTCGTCCCCGACGAGGGCACCGAGGTCGTCGGCACGTACGGCGCCGACTTCTACGCGGGCCGGGCGGCCGTCACGCGCGCCCGGCGGGGCGCCGGCTCCGCGTGGCACGTCGCGACGGGCCTGGACGACGCCGGCCTGGCGCGGGTGCTGCGGCACGTGCTCACCGGGCACGGGCTGGTCGGCCCGCACGCGGACGACGTGGGCGTCGAGGTCGCACGCCGGGTCGCACCCGACGGGACCACGTCCACGTTCGTGCTGCACCACGGCGACGCGCCGGTGACGGTGACCGCGCAGGTGGCGGGGGAGGACCTGCTGACCGGGCGGGTCGTGCGGGTGGGCGACGACCTGACCCTGGCCCCGGCCGAGGTCCTGGTCCTGCGCGGCTGAGCACACCGCGCGGGCGTCGCCCGGGGTGGTTAGGCTCCCCGACCATGGCTCTCCTCGGTGACGACACGTCCGGTCCGACGCCCGCCCTGGCCCCCCTCGAGCGGGAGCGCGTCACCGCGGTCCTGGACGCGCGTGGTCTGGAGTACGGCATCGACGAGGACGGTGACGTCGGCGGGTACTTCGACGGGCACCTCTTCTACTTCTTCCTGCTGGGCCCCGGCGACATGTCGCTGCAGGTGCGCGGTCGCTGGAGCCGCGAGGTGCCCGCCGCGCGCCTCGCGGACGTGACCGCGCTGGTCAACGAGTGGAACTCGACCCACCTGTGGCCCAAGGGGTACGTGCGGACCGAGGACGACGTCCTCGGTGTCTACGGCGAGCACACGGTGGACTACGCCCACGGGGTCGCGGACGTCCAGGTCGACCAGCACCTCGCGTGCGGCATCGCCACGACGCTGCAGCTGTTCGCCCAGCTCGACGAGGCGTTCCCGGCCGAGGCGGCCGCGGCGCGGGCGGCGCTGCAGCAGCAGCAGGGCTGACACCCCACCCCCGACGACGAGGAGCCCCCGCATGCCCGCCCTGCAGCCGTACCGCGCCGCCGACGACCGGTACGCGACCATGCCCTACCGCCGCACCGGGCGCTCGGGCCTCGACCTGCCCGCGCTGTCCCTGGGGCTGTGGCACAACTTCGGTGACCTGACGCCGTTCGGCACGCAGCGTGACGTCCTGCGCCGCGCGTTCGACCTGGGCATCACGCACCTCGACCTCGCGAACAACTACGGCCCGCGGCCGGGTGCGGCCGAGGAGAACCTCGGCCGGCACCTGGCGGCGGACCTGCGGCCGTACCGCGACGAGCTCGTCATCTCGACCAAGGCGGGCTACGACATGTGGTCCGGCCCGTACCAGGACGGCGGGTCGCGCAAGTACCTGCTGTCCTCGCTCGACGCGTCGCTGCGGCGTACGGGCCTGGAGTACGTCGACGTCTTCTACCACCACCGCCCGGACCCCTCGACGCCGCTCGAGGAGACGATGGGTGCGCTGGCGCAGGCCGTGCGCAGCGGCAAGGCGCTGTACGTGGGGGTCTCCAACTACACGCCGGCCCAGACCCGCGAGGCGCACGCGGTGCTCGCCGGCATGGGCGTGCCGCTGCTCATCCACCAGCCGAGCTACTCGATGTTCAACCGGCACGTCGAGAACGTCGCCGAGGGGCAGACCGAGTCGCTGCTCGACGTCGTGGGCGACCTGGGGGTGGGGACGATCGTGTTCTCGCCGCTGGCGCAGGGGCTGCTGACCGACAAGTACCTGGGCGGTGCCGCCCCGGCGGGGTCCCGCGCGGCCGGTGCCAGCCCCTTCCTCTCCGAGCGCGCGCTCTCGGAGACGTACCTGGCGCGCGCGCGTGCGCTGAACGAGATCGCGGCGGGACGCGGCCAGACCCTCGCGCAGCTCGCGCTCTCCTGGGTGCTGCGCGACGACCGCATCACCTCGGCGCTCGTCGGCGCGAGCTCGGTGGCCCAGCTCGAGGACAACGTGGCCGCGCTGTCGGCGCCGCCGCTGACGGACGACGAGCTGGCCGCGATCGACGAGCACGCCGTCGACGGGACGGGCCGCTGAGGCGGTTCGGCCGATGAGGCGTGAAGGGGTGCTGCCGAGGTCCGGCAGCACCCCTTCACGCATCGCCCGGGACGGGCGTCAGTAGATCGGCCGCCCCGAGGCGTCCGGGACCCCGGACTTCCGGAAGAAGTAGGAGCGCACCTGGTCGCGCCACTCGGTGGCGGACCGGACCTGCTCGGTCAGCCGCTCGGCGACCCGCGCGTGCAGACGGTCGTCGACGAGGCCGCGCAGCGCGTCCCACGCGGGCACCCACGACTCGACGACGTCGACGGCGTCGGCGCGCGAGTCGTAGACGTGCTGGATCACGGTGGTGCCGCTGTGCAGCACGTGCGAGTACGGCACGTGGTGGAAGAACAGCAGCAGCTCGTCCGGGCAGGTGGCCAGGTCCTCGTACGTCTCACGCCACGGCGACGGGTACTGCCCGGCGTAGCCGGTCCCGGTCGCGACGGTCCGGTCGACGCCGATGCCGTCGCGGTCCGCGAAGTGGTACGTGCCCCACTTCGAGTACTCGTACCCGTCGACGTTGGGCCCGTAGTGCATGCGCCCCGGGTCCACCATGAAGCCCACGCCCAGCGGGGCCGTGTACGCCTCGTACGTCAGCCACGAGCCGTCCATGAGCGTGTGCAGCGTGTCGCGCACGCGCGGGTCGGCGCCGGGGAACGTCAGGCCGATCCACTCGTCGAGCAGCGCGACCGGGTCCGCCTCCGGGTCCCACGCGAGCCGCCCGTACGCGTACAGGTTGGCCTGCGCCAGCGGGTGGCCGGTCCAGAACTCGTCGTCCCCGACGTTGGACACGGCGGTGACGCCACCGGCCGGCAGCTCCCCGGACGGCGTGTCCCGCCGCCCCGGCAGCCCCGAGACGAGCGCCGCGACGTCCCGCGTCGCGTCCTCGGCCAGCGGGAACGTCAGCACCTGCGACCACAGCGGCCCCAGGTAGCACACGTGCTTCTGGTGGCCCGTGTACTCCTGCGTGACCTGCAGCTCGACGGCCAGGCGCGTGCGGGGCATGGCGGCCAGCACGGGCGAGATCGGCTCCCGGGTCTGGAAGTCGATCGGCCCGTACTTGACCTGCAGCACGACGTTGTCGTCGAACCGGCCGTCCAGGGGTGCGAAGTGGTCGTACGCGGCCCGCGCGCGGTCGGTGCGCCGGTCGCGCCAGTCCTGCTCGTGGTTGTAGACGAACGCGCGCCAGAACACCGTCCCGCCGTGCGGGCGCAGCGCGCGGGCCAGCAGGTTCGCCCCGTCGGCGTGGTCGCGGCCGTACGCGAACGGCCCGGGCTGCCCCTCGGAGTCCGCCTTGACGACGAACCCGCCGAAGTCGGGGATCGTCGCGTAGACGCGGTCCGCCGCGGCAGCCCACCACGCCTGGACGTCCGGGTCGGCGGGGTCCGACGTCGGCAGGCCACCGAGCACCACGGGCGACGCGAACGACACCGACAGGTACGTCCGCACCCCGTGGGGGCGGAAGAGGTCGGCGACGCGCGCGACGTCGGCCAGCCCGTCGGTGAGCAGCCGCGCCTCGGTGCGGTGGACGTTGACGTTGTTGATCGCCACCGCGTTGATCCCGATCGACCCGAGCAGCCGCGCGTAGTCGGCGACGCGGGACAGGTCCTCGCGCACGCGGCCGTCCGCGTAGAAGATCGAGCCGCCCGCGTACCCGCGCTCGACCTGCCCCATGACGGGGTGGACGTCGATGTTGTCCCAGTGGTCGAGCATGCGGACCGGGGCGACGGGCAGGTCGCGCACCGGCGGGGCGTCGTCACCGAACGCGTCCTCGCCCAGCCGTACCACGTCGTGCAGGCCGTAGAGCAGGCCCGTCGCGGCGCCGGCGACGACCACGGTGGTGCCGCCTGCGCGGACCCGGACGAACATGTCAGGGCTGAGGCCCGGCGCCCCGTCGGCGGCGACGAGCGCGCCGTCGGTGGCCACGGCCACCAGCGCGTCGTTCGGGTGCGGCGGCTGCGGGGCGCGACCCGGGGGCGGGACCTGTCGGGCCGCCCCGCTGTCGCGCTCGGCGGCACGCGACGCCACGACCAGCACGAGGTCGTGCGACCGGACGGACGCGGCATCGGGCAGCGCCTCGCCGGGTGCGAGGACCGTGACCGACCCGCCGTGCGCGGCGGTGGCCCGCCGGACCTCGTCGACGACGGTCGCGCCGACCGGCCCGGCGCCCGGGCCGACGGCCACGAGCACGCGCCGGGAGCCGAGCGGTGCGAACGCGGCGTCGGGCAGCCACGCGGGGTGGACCTGGGGCGTGTCGGTGGCGCTCACCAGTCGTGCACCGTGCCGTCCTTGAGCCGGTTGAACGGCAGGTACGCCGCCTGGTAGGGGTGGCGCGAGGCCGCGTCGTCGTCGTAGGTGACGCCCAGGCCGGGCTCGTGGCCCGGGTGCAGGTAGCCGTCCGCGAACGTGAACGACGTGCGGAAGACCTCGTCCGTGGTGGCGGAGTGCTTCATGTACTCCTGGATGCCGAAGTTGTGGATCGCGAGGTCCAGGTGCAGCGCTGCGGCCATGCCGACGGGGGAGATGTCGGTGGGGCCGTGGATGCCGGACTTGATCTGGTACTGCGCCGCGAAGTCGAGGATGCGACGCAGCGCCGTGATGCCACCGGTGTGCGTGACCGCCGAGCGGACGTAGTCGATGAGCTGCTCGCGGATCAGCGTCTGGTAGTCCCAGACGGTGTTGAAGACCTCGCCGATCGCCAGCGGCGTCACGGTGTGCTGCCGCACCAGGCGCAGGGCGTCCTGGTTCTCCGCCGGCGTGCAGTCCTCCAGCCAGAACAGGTCGTACGGCTCGAGGTCCTTGCCCAGGCGCGCGGCCTGGATGGGCGTCATGCGGTGGTGACCGTCGTGCAGCAGCGGCAGCTCGGGGCCGAACTCGTTGCGCACGGCCTCGAACACCCGGGGGATGTGGCGCAGGTAGGCCCGGGTGTCCCAGTCCTCCTCGGCCGGCAGGGGCGCGCGCTGCGCGGGCTCGTAGTCGTAGCGCCCGGACGACGACGGCTGCGCGGCGACCCCGTAGACGGCGTCGACGCCGGGCACGGAGGTCTGCACGCGGATGGACCGGAAGCCCTCGTCGAGGTGCTGGCGGATCGAGTCGAAGAGCTCGGGCAGGTCACGGCCCGACGCGTGGCCGTACGCCATGATCCCGTTGCGCGACGCGCCGCCGAGCAGCTGGTACAGCGGCATCCCGGCCAGCTTGGCCTTGATGTCCCACAGCGCGACGTCGACGGCGGCGATCGCGGCCATGGTCACGGGCCCGCGGCGCCAGTACGCGCTGCGGTAGAGGAACTGCCAGGTGTCCTCGATCGTGTGCGCGTCCCTGCCCATGAGCAGGGGGACCACGTGGTCGGTCAGGTAGCTGGCGACAGCCAGCTCGCGCCCGTTGAGGGTGGCGTCACCCAGGCCCTCCACGCCATCCTCGGTGACGAGGCGTAACGTTACAAAATTGCGGCCGGGGCTGGACACCAGCACCTCGGCCGAGCGGATCGTCGTGCCGGGCATCGTGGGAGGCTCCTTTCGCCCGATCGCGACGTCGCGAGGGGCACTGGTGAGAGTAGGCCCCGACACGCTAGGCTGGCAATCGTTTGCCAGCAAGATCCGCCCGGTGCACCGCCGCACCGTCGGCGACGAGCTGACCTGGAGGGTGCATGGCCGTCAGGCGACAGCCCACGTTGCGGGACGTGGCAGCGGCCGCAGGGGTCGCCGTGTCGACCGCGTCGCGGGCGCTGACCCGCCCCGGCCGGGTCAACGCGGACACCGCCGACCGCGTCGTCGCGGCCGCCAAGGAGCTCGGGTACATCCCGAGCGCGTCGGCCCGCGCGCTGCTCTCGGGCCGCACCGCCACCGTCGCGCTCGTGCTGCCCGACGTCACCAACCCGTTCTTCTTCGGGCTGGTGCGGGGCACCGGTGCGCGGCTGCGGGAGTCCGGGTACGTGCAGGTGCTCGCCGACACCGAGGAGTCCGCCGAGGTCGAGCTCGACACCCTGCGCAAGCTCCGCGGCCAGGTCGACGGCGCCGTGCTCGCCGCCTCGCGTCTGTCCGACGAGCAGATCGCGGCCGCGGCGGCGGATCTCGCGCTCGTCGTGGTCAACCGCACCATCCCCGGCACACCGGGCGTGCTGCTCGACACCGCCGGCGGCATGGTCCAGGCGCTCGAGCACCTGGCCTCGCTGGGGCACCGGCGGGTGGCCTACGCCTCCGGCCCGGTGACGTCGTGGTCCGACCGGCGCCGCCGCGAGGCACTGGAGCCGGCCGCGGCGCGCCTGGGCGTGGAGCTGGTCGTGCTCGGCCCCTACGCCCCGGTGCGGCAGGCCGGTGCGGCCGCGGCCGACGCCGCCCTCGACGCCGGTGCCACCGCCGTCGTCGCGTTCAACGACCTGCTCGCCTTCGGTGTCCTCGAACGGCTCGACGCCCGCGAGGTGCCCGTGCCCGAGCGCCTGAGCGTCATCGGGTGCGACGACATCTTCGGTGCCGACCTGGTGCGTCCCGCCCTGACGACCGTCGAGTCACCCGTGGAGGAGGCGGGGCGCATGGCGGCCGACCTGCTGCTCGCGCGGCTCGAGGGGAACCGCCCGGCCGACGACGACCCCGACGCGGCGCCGGCGGCCGACCCGGACGAGGCCTCCGACCTCGACCGGGCGCCCGACCTCGACGACGAGCCGGTCACCCGCGGCCGCGACGCGGCCGACCCCGTGCTGCTGCCCACGCACCTGGTCGTCCGGTCCTCGACCGGGCCCGTGGGCTGACGCCGCCCGACAGGTCGACAGCCCGGGGCGTCAGCCGTCGGCCGCGACCGTGGCCAGGACCCCCTCGGCGTACCGGTCGAGCTTGGCCGCGCCGATCCCGCTGATCGTGCCGAGCTCGGCACGCGTCGTCGGGCGACGGGTCGCGATCTCGCGCAGCGTCGCGTCGTGGAACACCACGTACGCGGGCACGCCCTGCTCCTTGGCGGCGCCCGCGCGCCACGCGCGCAGCGCCTCGAACAGCCCGGCGTCGCCGCCCGTCAGGTCCGCCGCCGCCGCCGGGGTGCGTCCGGAGCCGCGTCGCTCCCGCGTCGAGCGCCCGGTGCGCTCCGGCTCGCGGCGCAGCCGCACCTCGCGCTCCCCGCGCAGCACCTCCGCCGACGCGGGCAGCAGGCGGATCGTGCCGTAGCCCTCGGTGTCGACCGCGAGCAGCTCGGCCGCGAGCAGCTGACGCACCACGCCGCGCCACTCGCCGTCCGACAGGTCCTGCCCGATCCCGAACGTCGACAGCTGGTCGTGCCCGAGCTGCTGCACGCGCGGCGTCACCTTGCCGCGCAGGATGTCGACCAGGTGGCCCACCCCGTACCGCTGCCCGCGCTGGTCCAGCCGCACCACCGTCGACAGCAGCTTCTGCGCCGGCACGGTGCCGTCCCACGACTGCGGCGGCTCCAGGCACGTGTCGCAGTTGCCGCAGGGCCCGTCGGACTCCTGACCGAAGTACGCGAGCAGCTGCACCCGGCGGCAGTCCACCGTCTCGCACAGCGCGAGCATCGCGTCCAGGTGCTGCGTGAGGCGCCGCTTGTGCGCGGCGTCGCCCTCGGACGTGTCGATCATGCGGCGCTGCTGCACCACGTCCGCCAGGCCGTACGCGAGCCAGGCCGTCGACGGCAGCCCGTCGCGGCCCGCGCGTCCCGTCTCCTGGTAGTAGCCCTCGACCGACTTGGGCAGGTCCAGGTGCGCGACGAACCGCACGTCGGGCTTGTCGATCCCCATCCCGAAGGCGATGGTCGCGACCATCACGACGCCGTCGTCCCGCAGGAACCGGGACTGGTTGGCGGCCCGGACCCGCCGGTCGAGCCCTGCGTGGTACGGCAGCGCGTCGATGCCCTCCTTGCGCAGCGTCTCGGCCGTCTGCTCGACGGACGCCCGCGACAGGCAGTAGACGATGCCGGCGTCGCCCGCGTGCTCGGTGCGCAGCAGCTGCAGCAGCTGGGCGCGGGGGTTGTCCTTCGGCACGATCCGGTAGCGGATGTTGGGGCGGTCGAAGCTCGCGACGAACTGCGCGGCGTCCGTCAGCTGCAGGCGCTCGCAGATCTCCCGGTGCGTCGTGTGCGTCGCGGTGGCGGTGAGCGCGATCCGCGGCACGTCGGGCCAGCGCTCGTGCAGCAGCGACAGCGCCAGGTAGTCGGGGCGGAAGTCGTGCCCCCACTGGGACACGCAGTGCGCCTCGTCGATCGCGAACAGCGCGACGTGGCCGCGGTCCAGCAGGTCGAGGGTCTCCGGGACGCGCAGCCGCTCGGGGGCCAGGTAGAGCAGGTCCAGCTCGCCCGCCAGGAACGCGGCCTCCACCGCCCGGCGCTGGTCGCGCTCCTGCGTCGAGTTGAGGAACCCGGCGCGCACACCCAGGGCCGACAGCGCGTCGACCTGGTCCTGCATGAGCGCGATCAGCGGGGAGACGACGACCCCGGTGCCCTCGCGCACCAGCGCGGGCACCTGGTAGCACAGCGACTTGCCGCCGCCGGTGGGCATGAGCACCACCGCGTCACCGCCGGCGACCACGGTGTCGACGATCGCGGCCTGCTCGCCGCGGAACGCCTCGTAGCCCCAGACCCGGTGCAGCACCTCGGCCGGCGTCCCGTGGGACGGGGCCGGGCGTCCCGCGGCCGTGCTGCGCGGCGCGTCCGGTCGGCGCGCGCTCGTGCGGCCCGGCGCCGGCGCGCCCCACGGGTCCTCGTCCCACGCCTCGGGCGGCGGGGCGTCGTCCGGCGGCGGGGGAGCGTCGTCCCACCACGGCTCGGCCGGCGCGTCGTCCCAGGTCGGGGCGTCGGCGGGCGGCGGGTCGTCGAGCGGTCCGGCCGACCGTCGGCGACGGGTCTCGGGAACGGCGGGGTCCGGCAGCACGCCCCCACCCTACGAGCCGTCGGGCGTGCGGCGGGGCGCGTCGGCGTCCGGCTGTGGACGGGAGGCCGGGACCCGGCGCCTCAGCGCCCGTCGGCGGGCTCGGTGTCCCGCGGCTCGACGAACCGGGCCTGCAGCGCCGCCCCGGCGCCGTCGCTCAGCAGCGCACCCGCGGCGGCCTGGCCCCGTGCCTGCAGCGACCGCACCACGACCTTCTCGTCCCCCTTCAGCAGACCGTCGACCGCCTGCCGGGCCACGTCGGCGGGGTCGTCCTTGTGGCCCTGCCCCGCGCGCGTGTCCTGCATGCCGGCGGTCTCGAAGAAGTCGGTGTCGGTCGGGCCCGGCAGCAGCGCCGTGACGGTGACACCCGTGTCCCGCAGCTCGTACCGCAGCGCCTGCGCGAACGACAGGTCGAACGCCTTCGACGCGGCGTACGTCGCGTAGTACGGCCCGGGCATGAGCGCGCCCACGGACGACGTCACCAGGACCCGGCCGACACCGCGCTCGACCATCGCGGGCAGCAGCGCCTTGGCCAGCCGCACCGGGGCGACCACGTCGAGCGCGATCGTGGCCAGGTCGTCCTCCAGCGGCACGTCGAGGAACGCGCCGCCGGCGCCCCGCCCCGCGTTGAGCACGAGCACGTCCAGCGGCCGTCCCCCGGCCACGACGTCGGCGACGAGCGCGTCGACCCCCTCGGCCTGCGTGAGGTCGGCGCGCACGGCCCGCGCCGCGCGGCCGTGCTGCGTCAGGCCCTCGGCGACCAGGCCGATCGCCTCGTCCTCGGCGGTGACGACGAGGTCGTGGCCCAGCTCGGCCAGCCGCGTCGCGATCTCCAGGCCGATGCCGCTCGACGCACCGGTGACGAGCGCGAGCGGGGCGGGCAGCAGGGGCGTCTCCATGGCACGCACCTCCGGGTCGACGTCGGGCGCACCACGCTACGGGCGGTCCGGCAGGCGGGCACCCGGAGACCGCGGACCGGGCACCTGACACCGCACGAGGGCCCGCCACCTGCGGATCCGCCGCGCGGCGGACCCGCCGACGCGACGCGACGGGCGCGCGATCCGTAGGGTGGCGCCCATGGGAACCGCACTCGTCACCGGCGCCAGCGCCGGACTCGGTCTGGAGTTCGCCTGGCAGCTCGCCACCGCCCGCCACGACGTCGTCCTCGTCGCCCGCGACGAGCAGCGGCTGACCCGCCTCGCCTCGCAGCTCGAGGCCGCGGCCGGCGTCCGTGCCGAGGTGCTCGCCGCCGACCTCACCGACCGCGGCGACCTCGAGCGCGTCGCCGCCCGCCTGCGCTCGGACGAGCGGCCCGTCGGGCTGCTCGTCAACAACGCGGGCATGGGGCTCAACCAGAGCTTCGTCGACGGCGACCTCGCCGCGGAGGAGCGGGCGCTCGACCTCATGGTCCGGGCCGTCATGGTGCTGTCGCACGAGGCCGCCGGCGCGATGCGGGCGCGCGGCCGCGGCGCGATCCTCAACGTCGGATCCGTCGCCGGGCTCATCGCGACCGGCACCTACTCCGCGCACAAGGCGTGGGTGCGGGTGTTCACCGAGGCCCTGTCGGTCGAGCTCAAGGGGACGGGCGTCACCGCGACCGTCGTCGCCCCGGGGTTCACGCGCACCGAGTTCCACGAGCGCGGGCGCATCGACACGGCGCACTACCCCGAGGTGGGCTGGCTCGACGCCGAGGACGTGGTGGCCGCCGCGCTCGCGGACGTCCGCCGCGGTGTCGTCCTGTCGACGCCGAGCCTGCGGTACAAGGCGGTCTCGGCGCTGCTGCGCCTCGCGCCCCGCTCCGCGGTGCGGGCGTTCGGCGGGTACCGGCGCGCGCTGCCGGACGGTGCGCAGGCGCAGACCGACGAGTCCTGACCCGTCGGCCCGTCGGGCTGCGTGCCCGCGGCAGCGGCCGCCCCGGCACCCGGACGCCGGACGCCGGGCGCCGGGGCGGCCCGGTACCCTCGGGCCGTGACCGACGCCCCCGCCGCAGCGCCCCGTGACCAGCTCGTCGCCCTCGTCCGTGACCTCGCCGTCGTGCACGGGCGGGTCACGCTGTCGTCCGGCAAGGAGGCCGACTACTACGTCGACCTGCGCCGGGTGACGCTGCACCACCGGGCTGCCCCGCTCATCGGCCACCTGCTGCTCGACCTGCTCGAGGAGGTCGGTCTGGGCACCGCGGAGATCGACGCCGTCGGCGGGCTCACGCTGGGTGCGGACCCCGTCGCCACGGCGCTGCTGCACGCCGCCGCGTCGCGCGGGCAGGACCTCGACGCGTTCGTCGTGCGCAAGGCGGGCAAGGCCCACGGCCTGCAGCGCCGCATCGAGGGCCCCGACGTGGCCGGTCGTCGCGTGGTCGTCGTCGAGGACACGTCGACCACGGGCGGGTCGGCCATCACCGCGGTCGAGGCCGTGCGGGAGGCGGGCGGCGAGGTCGTGGCCGTCGCGACGATCGTCGACCGCGGCACCGGCGCGCGCGAGGCGATCGAGGCGCTCGGCGTCGCGTACCACCACCTGCTCGACCTGTCCGACCTCGGCCTGGCCTGACGGGCACCGCGGTGCGGCAGGGGGTGCGGTTCGGCGCGTACGCCGTGCTGGGGCTGGTCGCGTTCGTCACCGTGGGCTCGTGGACCGGTCTGGCTCCGCAGGGCGGCGGGATGCTCCTGCTCATCGGCGCGGTCGCCGTGCTGAGCGCCGTGGGCGGCGCGTGGCTGCGGAGCCGGCGCGCCGCGGAGCTGACGGCGTGGGCGGCGGCGACCGGCTGGACCTTCGCACCGCGGGACCCCGGGCTCGGTCTGGCCGCCCTGCAGACGGGCCGGCCCTTCGGCCAGGGCCGTTCGCGCACGGTCACGGAGGTCCTGACCGGCACGTACGAGGGGCTGTCCGCCGTGTCGTTCACGTACACGTGGACCACGGGCAGCGGTGACGAGCGGCGCGAGCACGAGGTGCACGTCGTCGCGCTCCGCCTGCCCGCCCACCTGCCGACGCTCGAGGTGACCGCCGAGGGCGTGGGCGCCCGCGTGGCCAAGGCGTTCGGTGCGCGCGACCTGCAGCTGGAGTCCGCGGCGTTCAACGCCGCGTACCGGGTCGACGCGCCGGACGCGCGCACGGCGCACGCGATCCTGCACCCGCGCACCCTCGAACGGCTGCTGCGGCCCGACGCCCTCGGCGTCGCCTGGCGCATCGAGGGCACGTGGATCACGTCCTGGGAGACGGGCGCCACGGACACCGCCCGCATCGCACCCCGGCTGGGCGTGCTGGCGGCCGTGGTGCGGGGGGTCCCGCGCCACGTGTGGCAGGACCACGGGTACGACCCGGCCCGGGACGACGTCGCACGCGGCACCTGAGCACGGGGACGCGGCCGGTACGATCGGCGCACGTCCCGACCCAAGGAGTCGCCGTGAGCGGAGGCCTCATCGCCCTCGTCGTGATCGCCGTCGTCGTCGTCCTCGTGCTGCTGTGGGGGGTCGCGCAGTACAACGGGTTCGTCCGCCTGCGGAACCTCGTGCAGGAGTCGTGGCGGCAGATCGACGTCGAGCTGCACCGCCGGCACGACCTGATCCCCAACCTCGTCGAGACGGTCAAGGGGTACGCCGCCCACGAGCGCGGCGTGTTCGACGAGGTCACGCGCGCCCGCGCGGCGGCCGCAGGACCGAGCGCCGGGCCCGCCGAGCAGGCCACGCAGGAGAACGCGCTGAACGCCGCGCTCGGCCGGCTGCTCGCCGTCGCCGAGAACTACCCCGTGCTGCGCGCCAGCGAGAACTTCCAGCAGCTGCAGGCCGAGCTGGCCAACACCGAGGACCGCATCGCCGCGGGGCGCCGGTTCTACAACGCCAACGTGCGCGAGCTCAACACCAAGGTCGAGTCGTTCCCCGCCAACCTCGTGGCCGGTGCGTTCGGGTTCACGCGCGCCGAGTACTTCGAGGTCGACGACCCGCAGGTGCGTCGGGCCCCGACCGTGGGGTTCTGAGCCGCCGCTGCCGCACCACCCGACGCCCGGCCCGTGGTGGCCGGGCGTCGTCGTGCTCAGTGCGAGAACGTCGCGATGTGCTGGGCCGACGGTGCGGCGTACCGGTCGGGCGCCAGCAGTGACGGCAGCCGGTGCAGCAGCGGGTCGACCAGGCCGCGGCGCGGGTCCAGCAGGTGCGCCTGCTCCAGGCGTGCCAGCAGCCGCGCCACCTCGGCCGTCGACAGGCGGAGCGCACGTGCCAGCTGCTGCGGCTCGACGAACCGGTCGGTGGTCGCGCACAGCGCCGCCAGCAGCAGCTCGGTCGGGCAGCCGCCCTCGCCGCGGCAGACGTCGTGGTGCAGCCCCGCCGCCAGCCACCGGACCAGCTCGTCGCCGACGTCGCCCAGGTCGCGGTGCTCGGCCAGCGCGCGCGGCAGGCCGCCGTGGCGCAGGTAGGCGCTGCGCACGTCCTGCGTGCCACCGCCCGGCTGGGCGAGCAGGACCTCGGACATGCTCGCGGGGTGCAGGCGCCGGACCGTGGCGGCCGGCACCTCCTGCTCCAGGGCGGCGAGGTCGGCGGGGTCGAGCACGGACGTCGTGACGACCACCTGGTCGCCGCGGTGGAACGCGTGGGCGGCCACCTGGGGCCACCCGGCGACGGTGCCCACCTCGTCCAGGACCAGCACGCGCGGGTCGTCGCACGCCGGAGCACCGGTCCGGGTGGGGGTGCGCACCGTCGTGGAGAGGTCGGCAGGCTCCCACTGCGCGACCGTGCCGTCGGGCTCGGTCCGTTGGACCGGGACGAGCACCACGCGGCGGGGGTCGGTGCGGGGGTCCGCCACGAGATGCGCGACGACGTCCTTGACCGCGGTCGTCTTGCCGACGCCGCGCGGGCCGGCGACGACGGTCACCGTGCCGGGACGGGGTCCGGCGGCGAGGTCCGCCAGGAGCGAGCGGGCCGCCTGCGTCGCCGGCTGCCACTCGTGGCGTGCGCGGGTCGCCAGGTCGGCGTCGTCGAGCACCCAGGACGCACGGCGGCGACGCGACCACCAGGGGTTGGCCGCGCGCAGCACCTGGGCGAGCTCGCTGTTGCGCATGCTCCAGCGTGCCCCCGGCGCAGGGCGTGCAGGCGGGACGAACGGCCCCGGAGGAGCCCCTGGGCGGCCCGGACGCCCCTCAGACGAGCGCGAGCAGGTCCTGCACCGAGTCCAGCACCGCCGTGGGGCGGAACGGGAAGCGCTGCACGTCCTGCTCCCGCGTGGACCCCGTGAGCACCAGGTACGTGCGCAGGCCCGCCTCGATGCCGGCCACGACGTCGGTGTCCATGCGGTCGCCGACCATGACCGTCGTCTCCGAGTGCGCGTCGATCCGGTTGAGCGCCGAGCGGATCATCATCGGGTTGGGCTTGCCGACGAAGTAGGGCTTGCGTCCGGTCGCGGCCGAGATCATCGCGGCCACGGCGCCGGTCGCCGGCAGGTCGCCGTCGGCGCTGGGCCCCGTGACGTCGGGGTTCGTGGCGATGAACCGGGCGCCGCCCTGGACCAGGCGGATGGCCTGCGTGATCGCCTCGAACGAGTAGGTGCGCGTCTCACCGAGCACGACGAAGTCGGGGCGGGTGGCGGTCAGCGTGTAGCCGGCCTCGTAGAGGGCGGTCGTCAGGCCGGCCTCGCCGATGACGTACGCGGAGCCCCCGGGCATCTGGTCGGTGAGGAACTGCGCCGTCGCCAGCGCGGACGTCCAGATCGACTCCTCCGGCACGTCGAGCCCGGTGGCGGCGAGCCGCGCCCGCAGGTCGCGCGGCGTGAAGATCGAGTTGTTCGTGAGGATGAGGAACGGACGGCCGGCGGCCTTGAGCGCGTCGACGAACTCCGCCGCGCCCGGCAGCGCGGTGCCCTCGTGGACCAGGACGCCGTCCATGTCCGAGAGCCACGACCGGATCTCGCGGGTCATCGCTCGGTGCGCTCCGCCGCACCGTCGTCGACGACCTCCGTGCCGGCCTGCCCGTCCACGGGCGGCGTGGCGGCGTGGCCGAAGACCTCCCGCTCGACGGCCGCGCGCTCGACCGGCTCGTCGTAGTCGGTGTCGCGGCCCTCGACCGTCTCACCGGCCTTCTCCTTGCGGCGCGCCTTCCACAGCTCGAACACCACGGGCAGCACCGAGACGCCGACGATGAGGATCAGCAGGGCCTCGATGTTGTTCTTGATGAAGGAGAAGTTGCCCAGCCAGTAGCCCAGGAGCGTGACCCCGACGCCCCACAGCAGGGCGCCGATGACGTTGTACGACACGAAGTGGCGGTAGTGCATCTTGCCGACGCCGGCCGCGACGGGCGCGTACGTCCGCACGAAGGGCACGAACCGCGCGACGATGATCGTGCGGCCGCCGTACTTGTCGAAGTACGCGTACGTCTGGTCGATGTACTTCTGCTTGAAGAACCGCGAGTCGGGCCGGTTGAAGACCTTGGGCCCGAGCTTGCGGCCGATCACGTACGCGACCTGGTCGCCCGTGAACGCGGCGAGGAACAGCAGGAGGCACAGCACCCAGATGTTGAGCTGCAGCGAGTCCTGCGCGACGAGCGCCCCGGCGGTGAAGAGCAGCGAGTCACCGGGCAGGAACGGGAACAGCAGCCCGGTCTCGATGAAGACGACGGCGACGATGCCGATGAGCGCCGCGGTGCCGAACGAGTTGATGAGCTTCTCGGCGTCGAGGAAGTCCGGGCCCAGCGCGGGCAGCGGGCCGGCCGCCAGGGCCTGCATCGGGGCATCGGTCAGGGCGGCAGCGAGCACCGTCGTCGTCAGCATGGGTCCCAGCGTACGGCGCGCGACGTGGGCGGCGGCTGGTCCCCGGGTGCAGGACCCGTGCACGTCGGGCCGCCGGCGCCCCGGGCGCGGACGGTGACGGCGCTGGGCGGGCGTGGGGGCCGGGTCACCGGTCGACCCGCGCGCTGCCCCCGCCCGCCAGCTTGAGGACCTCGGCCTTCGTCACCATCGTGGTGTCGCCGGGCGTGGTCATGGCGAGCGCGCCGTGCGCGGCGCCGTACTCGACGGCGGTCGCCAGCGGCTGCCCGTCGAGCAGGCCGTAGATCAGCCCGGACGCGAACGAGTCGCCGCCGCCGACGCGGTCGAGGATCTCGAGGCGCTCGCGGTACGTCGCCTGCACGACCCCGGTGTCGCGGGACCACGCGATCGCGCCCCAGTCGTTGCAGGACGCCGAGTGCACGGTGCGCAGCGTGGTGCCGATGACCTGGAAGTTCGGGTACGCGGCGGCGGCCTGCTCGATCATCGCGGCGAACGCGTCGACCTCGATGGCGGAGATGTTCTCGTCGACGCCCTCGACCTCGAACCCGAGGGAGGCCGTGAAGTCCTCCTCGTTACCGATCATGACGTCCACGTGCTCGGCGATGCGCCGGTTGACCTCCTGGGCCGTCGCCTGCCCGCCGATGGCCTTCCACAGCGAGGGCCGGTAGTTGAGGTCGTAGGACACGACGGTGCCGTGACGCTTCGCGGCGGTCACCGCCTCGACGACGAGCTCGGCCGTCGTCCCGCTGAGCGCGGCGTAGATGCCGCCGGTGTGCAGCCAGCGCACGCCCAGGTCCCCGAACAGGTGGTCCCAGTCGACGTCGCCGGGCTTCATCTGCGAGGCCGCGGTCAGGCCGCGGTCGGAGACCCCGACGGCACCGCGGACGCCGAACCCGCGCTCGGTGAAGTTCAGGCCGTTGCGCACGCCGCGGCCGATGCCGTCGTAGGGCACCCACCGGATGAACGAGGTGTCGACGCCGCCGGTGAGGACGAGGTCCTCGACCAGGCGGCCGACCTCGTTGTCGGCCAGAGCGGTGACGACGGCCGCGCGCAGGCCGAACGCGCGGCGCAGGCCGCGGGCGACGTTGTACTCGCCGCCGCCCTCCCACGCGCGGAACTGCCGGGCGGTGCGGATGCGGCCCTCGCCCGGGTCGAGGCGCAGCATCACCTCGCCGAGGGAGACGACGTCGTAGCGGCACTCGGCCGCGGGGCGGATGGGCAGGCTGCTCATGGGGTCCTCGGTCTCGTGGAGGTCGGCGTCCGGGGGCGGTGCGGCGCGGATCAGCGCCGGGTGAGGGCGACGGCCTCGGCGGTGAGGCGGGTGACGGTTGCGAAGTCGCCGGCACGCACGAGGTCCTTGCCCACCATCCACGAGCCGCCGACGGCGACGACGGCGGGCACGTCGAGGTACTCGTGGAGGTTCGCGGCGCTGACACCGCCGGTGGGGACGAACCCCACCCCGCCGAACGGGGCCGCGAGGGCGGCGATCGCCTTCGGGCCGCCCGACGTGCCGGCGGGGAAGAACTTCACGGTCGTCAGGCCGAGCTCGAGCGCGGCCTGGATCTCGGTGGCGGTGACCGCACCGGGCAGGGCGAGCACGCCGTGCTCCTGGCACCGCTCGACGACGGCCCGGCTCAGCCCGGGGGAGACGACGTACGAGGCGCCCGCCGCGACGGCCTGGTCGACCTGTGCGGCGGTCAGGACGGTGCCGGCGCCGACGAGCAGGTCGCCGCGCTCGCTCATGACGCGGATGGCGTCGGGGGCCGCGGCGGTGCGGAAGGTCACCTCGGCCACGGGGAGCCCGCCCGCGACGAGCGCGGCGGCGAGCGGCGCGGCGTCGGCGGCGTCGTCGAGCACGACGACCGGGACGAGCCGGGCGGCGGCGAGCTGGTCCAGGGTGTCCATCGCGGGTTCTCCTTCGAACGTGTTGCGCCTAGCGGAACGCTCGTGCCGCTGAGGGGAACACTGTCTCATGTCGGGGTCCACCCCGTCACCGGCGGGCGCGCCGCGGCACACCCGCCCGGGGGGGCCGCCGCTGCGCGGGGGTGACCAGTGGTCGGTTCGGCGGTGCTCCGGGCCCGGCTGGGTGCTCCGGGACGACCAGCGGTCAACCGCAGGGGGTGGGACCGGCCGGCCGGCTCACGGGTGGGGGAGGGTGAGCCCGTCCGGCAGCAGGGGCGGCAGCACGCGCAGCACGGCGGCGTGCAGCTCCGCGACGCGTCCGGGCGTCATGCGCTCGACCGGGGCGGTGACCGACACCGCCGCGACCGCTGCACCCGCGCGCACGAGCGGCACCGCGAGGCAGCTGATGCCCGCCTCGTTCTCCTCGACCTCCGTCGCGTACCCCGTGCGGCGCGCCCGCTCGAGGACGTCCCAGACGTGCTCGGCGTCGACCTCGCCCGCCGTGAGGTAGCCGGCGAGCGCCGCGCGGTCGGTCCCGCGGTACGCCAGGAGCGCCCGACCGAGCGCGGTGGTGACCGCGGGGCTGCGGCGCCCGATCGCCGACCAGACGCGCACCGGGCGCTCGGGCTCGACCTTGTCGAGGTAGACGACCTCGCGCCCGCCGAGCACGCCCAGGTGGACCAGCTCGTCGACGTCCCGGCTCAGCGCCACGAGCGCGGGGTGCAGCAGCACGGGCAGGTTCTCGTCGCCGAGGTAGTCGTCACCCAGCCGCGTCGCCGCGGGGCCGAGCACGTACCGGCCGGACGGCTCCTGCGTCGCGAAACCGCGGTGGCGCAGCGCGGCGAGCGTGCGGTGCACGGTCGTCTTGTTCAGCCCCAGCCCCGACGCGAGCTCCGCCAGCCCGGTGCCGTGCGGCCCGGCAGCCGCCAGCGCCTCGAGCACCCGCAGCGCCCGGTCGACGGCCTCGACCGGTGACGCCCCCGCGCCGACGGCGTCACCGGCGACCGGTGCCTCGTCCTGCGGGGGTGCCATGCCTGCAGCCTAGGAGCCCGCGGTCGCGAACCGTGGCGTGCGGACACGGCGCGCGCCACCGGGGCCGCGGTGCGGACCGCGCCGCGGGCGCCCGCGACTACGCTCGGCAGCATGCCGCGATCGGACGACCCTGCAGGTCAGGAAGGCTCCGTCGCGGGTGCGGCGCAGGCCGGCCCGGCGGTGGGCGGCCCGCCGGACGAGGTCGGCGTCGGGCCCTGGCCCGGGGGCCCGGCGGCCTGGCCACGGCTGCCCGGCACGGACCGCCTCGACCCCCGCTACGACCCCGAGCTGCTCGCGCACGGCGACCGGCGCAACGTCGTCGACGCCTACCGCTACCGGACGGTCGAGGCGATCGTGGCCGACCTCGACAGCCGGCGGCACCCGTTCCACGTCGCGATCGAGAACTGGGCGCACGACCTCAACATCGGCTCGGTGGTGCGCACGGCCAACGCGTTCAACGCCGCGGGTGTGCACGTCGTCGGGCGTCGTCGCTGGAACCGGCGCGGCGCGATGGTGACGGACCGCTACCTGCACGTGCACCACCACGCCGACGCGGCGGCGCTCGCGGCGTGGGCCGCCGGCGCCGGGCCGGACGGCGGGCGCCTGCCGGTCGTCGGCCTCGACAACGTGCCCGGGTCGGTACCGATCGAGGGGTACGCGCTGCCGCGCGCGTGCGTCCTGCTGCTGGGGCAGGAGTCCACGGGGCTGACCGCCGCGGCGCAGGACGTCTGCGACGTCGTCCTGCACATCACCCAGCACGGCAGCACGCGGTCGCTGAACGCGGGCGCGGCGGCGGCGATCGCCATGCACACGTGGATGGTGCAGCACGTGACGCCGCCCGGCGGCGCCGGCGCGCACTGACGGCGTCGCGCTCCCGGGCGGTCCTCGGGCGCGTGCACCACGACCTCTCCCGGGCCGGGCGACCTGGTCCCGGTGGACGTCCCGGAACGCTCGGGGCCCGGTGGTGGCAGACTCGTGTCGTACCGCACCCGAACATCAGGAGAGCCGCGATGCCCATCGCCACCCCCGAGGTCTACGCCGAGATGATCGACCGGGCGAAGGCCGGCAAGTTCGCCTACCCCGCCGTCAACATCACGTCGTCCCAGACCGTCACCGCCGCCATCCAGGGCTTCGCGGAGGCCGAGTCGGACGGCATCATCCAGGTCTCCGTCGGTGGCGCCGAGTACGCCTCCGGCTCGACCGTCAAGAACCGCGTCTCCGGCACGCTCGCGCTCGCCGCGTACGCCACCGAGGTCGCCAAGAACTACGGCGTGACCATCGCGCTGCACACCGACCACTGCGTCAAGAAGAACCTCGACTCGTGGGTCCGCCCGCTCCTCGCCCTCGAGGCGGAGCAGGTCAAGCGCGGCGAGAACCCGACGTTCCAGTCGCACATGTTCGACGGCTCGGACATCCCGCTGGACGAGAACCTCGTCATCGCGGCCGAGCTCCTCGAGCTCTCGCAGGCGGCCCGCACGATCCTCGAGATCGAGGTCGGCGTCGTCGGTGGCGAGGAGGACGGCCACGAGGCCGAGATCAACGAGAAGCTCTACACCACGGCCGAGGACGGTCTGAAGACCGTCGAGGCGCTCGGTGCGGGCGAGAAGGGCCGCTACCTGACGGCCCTCACGTTCGGCAACGTGCACGGCGTCTACAAGCCTGGTGCGGTCAAGCTGCGCCCGTCGATCCTCGCGGACATCCAGCGTGAGGTCGGCGCGAAGATCGGCAAGGAGTCGCCGTTCGACCTCGTCTTCCACGGCGGGTCCGGGTCGACGGCCGCGGAGATCGCCGAGGCGGTCGACAACGGCGTCATCAAGATGAACATCGACACCGACACGCAGTACGCGTTCACGCGCCCGGTCGTCGGCCACATGTTCACCAACTACGACGGCGTCCTGAAGATCGACGGCGAGGTCGGCAACAAGAAGGCGTACGACCCGCGCGCGTGGGGCAAGCTGGCCGAGGCCGGCATGGCCGCCCGCATCGTCGAGGCGTGCCAGCAGCTGCGCTCGGCGGGCACCCGGATCTCCTGACCGGTGCGCTGAGCCTGCACGACGGCCCCGGTCCCCGCGAGGGGGACCGGGGCCGTCGTCGTCCGGGGCCCGACGTCACCGGCGTCGGGGCGACGCGTCAGGACGTGGGCTCGTGTCAGGACGTGGGCTCGACCGGCTGGAACGGGGCGTCGTCGTCGTCGACCACGTCGAGCAGCTCGCCGATGCGCGTCACCTCGAGGAGGAAGCGCACGGTGGGCGGCACGCGCAGCAGGCGCACGCGGTGCTCGCTGCGGATCGACAGCCGGGCGAGGAAGGCCACGCCCGACGAGTCCATGAACGTGACGTGGTGCGCGTCCACCTCGATCGGCAGACCACGCTGCTCCGCCTCTGCCGTGGCCTCCTGGAGCTCGGGGCCGAGGTCCGCGTCCACCTCGCCCGACAGGACGATGCGGGTGCGGTCGGTCCCCACGATGACCTGCACTGCGCCGGGTTCGCCGACCGTGACCGGGTCGGTCGGGTCCGCCGTGGCGGCATCCTCGTCGGCGGAAGGACTGTTAGCGTCTCGCACGATGCTCCTTCCGGGCGCTGGTGGGGCTCGCCGGGTTGGTCGAGCCGTCCATCCGTTCGGCACGCTAGACGATCGGAGGTGGTGGTGGTCAACTCCCACGCCACGGAACCGACGTCCGAGACTACGCCAGCGAACCGGGGGAACGGTCCGGTCGCCCTGCCGTTGACCGGTCCTGCGCCCACCGCGGCGGCGCTCGGGGCCGCGTTCGCCGCCACCGAGGTGCCCTACGCGGTGCTGCGTACGCAACCCTCGGGCATCCGTGTCGTGTGGGTCAACGACGCCCTCGCGCGTGCCGTCGGGTACGCGGCCGACACCATCGTGGGGCTCGACGTGCTGGCGGACCCGCGGGTGCGGCCGACCGACCCGGAGGCGGTGCGGGAGTACCGGCGCGGGCCGTCGACCCACCCGGTCGTGCTGCGCCGCGCCGACGGCGTGCACGTGCGGTGCGTGGCGCACGTCTCGGCCGTGCCCGCCGGTGCCGACGTCCCGCCCGGGACGCTCGTCGCGGGCGTGCAGGACCTCACCGCCGAGCTCAGCGCGTCCGCCGAGCAGGCGGCGCTCGTCGCCGAGGAACGTCGTGAGCGGCGCAGCCTGTCGCTCATCGCACGCGTGTCGGACCTGCTCATGGACGTGGACGAGCCCCACGGGCTGCGCGAGATCGCGGCGCTGCTGGAGTCCGAGGTGGTCGAGCGTGCCGACTTCTTCCTCTTCGACAACGGGCTGTGGGCGGCGGACGGGCTCGAGCCCGTCCGTGCGGGCGTCGCGCGCCACCACGGGCCGTCGGGCCGGATGCTGTCGCGGTGCCGGCAGGACCCGGTGGGCCGGCTGCTGGCCGGCACCGACGGCGACGTGCTGGAGCTGGACCTGGCGGCCGAGCACCCCGAGGGCACCTACGCGCAGTGGCTGTCGGCACGGCTCGCGTCGGACGACGCCGACGGCGACCAGCGGGTCGTCGTGCAGGTGGTCCCGGGCCGGCGACGGCCGGTCGGCATGCTCGTCGTGCGGCCCCGCGGCGGCGGGGGGACCGCCGCGCTGGACGCCTCCGAGCGCACGGTCGTCGAGCTGGTGGCGCGACGCGTGGGGCTGTCCATCGACAACGTGCGGCTGTACGACCGCGAGCACCGCCTGGCCGAGACGCTGCAGCGGGCGATGCTGCCGGAGCAGGCCGAGGTGGACGGTCTCGACGTGTGGACGTACTACTCGCCCAACTCCGACGACGTGCAGGTGGGCGGCGACTGGTACGACGTGCTGCAGATCGACCCGCAGACCGTCGGCGTGGTCATCGGGGACGTCGTCGGGCACGACGTCGAGGCGGCCGCCACGATGGGTCAGCTGCGCTCGGTCGTGCGGTCGTACGCGTTCGACATCACCACGCCGGGTCCGGTGCTGGACCGGGTCGACCAGCTGTTCGGCGGCATGCGGATCCCGCGGGCCGCGAGCCTGGTCTACTCCGCGCTGGTCCGCGGCGAGGGCGGCTGCTGGACGCTGCGCTACTCCCGCGCCGGGCACCTGCCGCTGCTGCACGTGCGCGACGGGCGCACCCGGCTGCTGCGCGGCACGGGTGGTCGGCTCGTCGGGTTCGGCGAGGGCGGGCGGGCGACGGACGAGGTCGAGCTCGCACCGGGTGACGTCGTCGTCTACTACACCGACGGGCTGGTCGAGCGTCGCGACCGCAGCCTGCGGGCCGGGCTGGAGGAGCTGGAGACGGTGGCCGCCGCCGTGACCGCGCGGGACGCCGCGGGCATCGGCGAGGACCTGCTCTCGCGGCTCGCGGACCACCCGGAGGACGACGTCGCCGTCGTGGTCCTGCGTGTGCCCGGCACCGACGACCACCTGGCGGGAGCCGTCTCGCCGCGGCGGCGGCGGTGGGCGCTGCCCAGCGAGCCGGCGTCGATCGGCCGGGCCCGCCACGCGGTGGTGCGCACCTGCCAGGCGTGGGAGATCCCCGACGCCGCCAACGCCGAGCTCGTGGTCTCCGAGCTGGTGGCCAACGCCGTCCTGCACGGCTGGGGGCACGTGGCCCTGCAGCTGTACGACACGGGCGACGGGCTGCGCATCGAGGTCGAGGACGCCAACCCGACCCCGCCGGTGACGACCGACGGTCACCCCGGCCGCGTGGGGGGCTTCGGCATGCAGATCGTCGAGCGGCTCGCCGACTGGGGGTGGCGGCAGTCGCGCGGCGGCAAGGTCGTGTGGGCGAAGGTGCGCCCGGGGTCACTGCCCGCGTCGGCGCGGCACGCCTGAGGGCGGTCGCGCGGCGGGGGTCGCCGACCGGTCGTCCGGCAGGCGGGCCTTCGCGTGCCTGCCCGAGCTCGGGCTCAGGCGGGGGCGGGGGCGTCCTCGGGGGTCAGGGCCGCCTCGGCGCCCAGCTCGCAGCGGTGGTCCGCGTCGATGCGGAACAGCTCGAGCGCGCCGCAGATCTCCAGCACGAAGAGGTCCCGGTCGGCCGCACCGCGCAGCACCGTGGCGCCGCCGCGTCGACGCCCCGCGTCGGCCAGCGAGATGAGGAACGCCGCGCCCGTGGAGTCCATGAAGGTCACCCGGCACATGTCGATGACGAGCAGCTGACGACGCAGCCCGACGACGCGCGCCGTCACCTCGGGGAACTGGTCGCGCTCGGCCAGGTCGAGGTCGCCCGCCACGACGAGGGTCGTGGTCGTGGACGATGTCGAGATCTCGATCATGGGTCCTGTGCTCCGTACCGACCGGGGAGGGGGGCGCGGGGGCGGGTACTGGTCGGCCGTTCGACTGTAGTCGCGGGTCCCGCGACGTGCGAGCGCACGCCCGGCTCGTCCCGGTTCGCCCGGCCGGTCCGGTCGTGCCCCGCGGGGTCCGCCCGAGCGTGCCCGGTCGTCGGTGCGGTGCCCGGCGACCTCCCGCCGCGCACCGCGGTGCACACTGGCGCCATGACCCACGAGAACCTGCTGGACGGACCGCCCCCGACGCTGCTGCCCGCCGACGGCGCCGACGCGACGGCCCGGGCCGCGCTCGCCGCGGGCACCGACCCGCGCGACGTCGTGCCCCTGGCGCCCGCGTCGTCCCTGGTCTGGGCGCTGCTCGCGGAGCGCGCGGCCGACCCCGTCACGGCCTACGCCTTCGCCCGCACCGGCTACCACCGCGGCCTGGACGCGCTGCGGGGCGCCGGCTGGCGCGGCCGCGGCCCGGTCCCGGTCGCGCACGAACCGAACCAGGGCTTCCTGCGGGCGCTGCTCGCGCTCGCAGGCGCCGCGGACGCGATCGGCGAGACGGCCGAGGGCGAGCGCTGCCGCACGTTCCTGCGGGACTGCGGCACGTCGGCCGAGGAGGTCGCCGCGCTGCGGTGAGCCGTCCGCGGCGGGCGGGCCGGGCCTGTTCGGGTCCCCGCCCGGAACCGGCCGGGGACCCGTCCCGACCGTGGCCGCGCGGCGCTCCGGTACCCTTCCCGGTGGTACGCGTTCACTGCCGCGCGTGCTGGGGTCACCCGCGCCGCGAGCCCGCTCGCGCCCGTCTGCGGGCTGAGCCGCACCGCAGGCAGCCTGGGAGTGGTGATCGTCATGCCGGCCGTCGTGGTGCTCGGAGCCCAGTGGGGTGACGAGGGCAAGGGGAAGGCGACCGACCAGCTCGGTGACCGCACCGACGTCGTCGTGAAGTTCAACGGCGGCAACAACGCCGGGCACACGGTCGTCATCGAGGGCGAGAAGTACGCCCTGCACCTGCTGCCCTCGGGGATCCTCACGCCGGGCGTGGTCCCGGTCATCGCCAACGGTGTCGTGGTCGACATCGAGGTGCTGTTCGAGGAGATCGACGCGCTGGAGGCCCGCGGGGTCGACACCTCGCGCCTGCTGGTGTCGTCGGCCGCGCACGTCATCGCGCCGTACAACCGGACGATGGACAAGGTCGCCGAGCGGTTCCTCGGCAAGCGCCGCATCGGCACGACGGGGCGGGGCATCGGCCCGACGTACGCCGACAAGATCAACCGCATCGGCATCCGCGTCCAGGACCTCTTCGACGAGGGCATCCTGCGCCAGAAGCTCGAGGGCGCCCTGGACCAGAAGAACCACCTGCTGGTGAAGGTCTACAACCGGCGCGCGATCACGGTCGAGGAGACCCTCGACGACCTGCTGCGCCACGCGGAGCGGCTGCGCCCGTTCGTGGCGGACACCCCGCAGTTCCTCAACCGCTCGCTCGACGAGGGCAGGACGCTCGTGTTCGAGGCCGGCCAGGCCACGATGCTCGACGTCGACCACGGCACGTACCCCTTCGTCACGTCGTCCGCGTGCACCGCGGGCGGGGCGTGCACGGGCTCGGGTGTCGGTCCGACCCGCATCGACCGGGTGGTCGCGGTCGCCAAGGCGTACACGACGCGGGTGGGCGAGGGGCCGTTCCCGACCGAGCTGCTGGACGTCGACGGGGAGTGGCTGCGGCAGACCGGCGGCGAGTTCGGCACCACGACGGGCCGTCCGCGCCGCACCGGCTGGTACGACGCGGTCGTCGTGCGCTACGCCTCGATGGTCAACGGGCTCACCGACCTGGTGGTCACCAAGCTCGACGTGCTCACGGGCCGTGAGCGGATCCCGGTCTGCGTCGCGTACGACGTGGACGGCCGCCGGGTCGAGGACATGCCGATCGACCAGAGCGACTTCCACCACGCCCGCCCGGTCTACGAGTACCTCGACGGGTGGTCCGAGGACATCAGCGGCGCGCGCGACTTCGACGACCTGCCCAAGGCCGCGCAGCGGTACCTCCAGTACCTCGAGGACGTGTCGGGCACGCGCATCTCGTCGGTGGGCGTCGGGCCGGGCCGCGAGGCGACGATCATCCGGCACGAGCTGCTGGGCTGAGCCCTCCGCGCCCGGCCCGCCGCGACGTCAGCGGGTCCCGGGCTGCGGGGCGGCGAGGTCCGCCGGCGTCACGCCGCGCATCGCGACCGCGAGACCGGCCGCGACGGCGAGCGCCGCGACGGTGGCTCCCACGAGCGTCGTGGCGATGCCCCAGCGCTCGGCGACGGCACCGCCGAGCAGGGCGCCGACGGGCATCAGGCCGAAGACCAGGGTCCGGGTGGCGCCGCCCGTGCGGCCGAGCATGTCGCGCGGGACGATGCGCTGGCGCACGGACTGGCTCACGACGTTGCCGATCGTGCTGAACGTGCCCATGACCAGCAGGGCCGCGCCGATCGCGACCGGGTGCGGCACGAGCACGGGCAGCGCGAGGGTGCCGAACGCGACCGACCAGGAGCCCACCATCCCGCGCACCTCGCTGGTCCGCGCGAGCACGGGGCCCACGAGCGCGGAGCCGAGGACGGCGCCGACGGCGGCGAGCGTGAGCAGCAGCGGGTAGACGGTCGCGGGCACACCGACCCGGGACCCGGGGCCGACGACCCAGAGCACGAAGACGGTGATGTAGGCGGTGCTGGTCAGGTTGACGAGCGCACCGGCGAGGACGAGCGGGCGCAGCACCCGGTGCCGCAGGACGAGCGCGAGACCGTCGCGCACGTCCGCCAGGGCGCGCCGGACGACCCCCGGCGTCTCCTCGCCGGACGCGCGCGAGGGTGCGTGGCTGTAGCTGCCCCGCAGCCCGCGCCACAGGACGAGGACGGCGAGGGCCGCCAGCCCTGCCGGTGCCCCGAACGCCCAGCCCGTGCCGAGCGCGAGCAGCGCCCCGGACGCGGGGGAGCCGAGGAACGTGTTGGCCACCTCCTGCACCGACACGATCCGGCCGTTGGCGGTGGGCAGCTGCTCGGTGGTGACGAGGTCGGGCACCAGCGCGTTGGCGGCGAGGTCGGCGAAGACCTCGGTCGTGCCGTAGGCGAGGACGATCGCGAGCAGCCAGGTGAGGGTCAGGCCGCCGCTGACGGCGAGCCAGGCCGCGCCGGCGAGCAGGACGGCCCGTGCGGTGAGCGCGACCACCTGGACGCGGCGTCGGTCGGTGCGGTCGACGACGACGCCGGCGACGATGCCGAGCAGCAGCCACGGCAGCCACGTCGCGGCGGTGAGCAGCCCGATCTGGCCCGGGGACCGGGTGAACCCGATGGCGACGAGCGGGACGGCGACCATGAGGATGCCGTCGCCGAGGTTCGACGCGCCGGACGCGACGAGCAGCGCGCGGAACCGCGGCCCCAGCCCTCGGTCGCCGGTGGTGGGGGCGGGAGGTGCGGCGGCGGGCGGGGGCGCGGGCGGTGCGTCCGGCGTCGTGGTGGCGGTGCTGTCCATCGGGACCTCGCTAGGGTGAGAGGACGCTCTGCAAAGCGTTCTATGCAAAGAAGACTCTGCAAAGGTATCTCTGCACATGACGGACGACAAGTCCCTGCGCGGCCCGAGCATCGGCGCCGACGCCCTCAAGGCGTTCGCTCACCCCCTGCGCATGGCGATGTACCGGGCGCTGCGCAACGACGGCCCGGCGACGGCGAGCATGCTGGGGCGCGCGCTGGGGGAGTCGAGCGGCCAGACCAGCTACCACCTGCGCCAGCTCGAGCGGCACGGCTTCGTCGAGGACGACCCCGACCACACCGGGGGGCGCGAGCGCTGGTGGCGCGCGGTCGGGTTCACGATGGACAGCGCCGACCTGCTCGTCGACCCGGCCACGGCGTCGTCCGCCCACGCGGTGATGCAGGCGATGGTCGCGGAGCGGTCGCAGGAGCTCGCTGCCTGGGTCGAGGACGTCGACCTCACCTGGGAGGCGCAGGTGATGTCCAGCACCGGCCTCGACCTCACGCAGGACGAGACCCGCCGCCTCATCGAGCGCGTGCTCGAGGTGGTCGACGAGTACAAGGAGCTCAGCGACGCGCGCGGCGAGGACGGCGTCGACGGGGCGCGCCGCGTGCGCGTGCACCTCGACGTCTTCCCGGTGCGCCACGGACGGCCCGGCGAGGGCTGAGGCGCACCGGCGCGCAGCGCCGTCCGGCGTCCCGGTGCGGTCGCCGCTGCCCGGTGGCCACCGCGCAGGTAGGGTCGGGCCCCGTGAAGATCCTCGTCGTCGGCACCGGTGCCCGTGAGCACGCCCTCGCCCGCACGCTGTCCCTCGACCCGGAGGTGACCGGGGTGCACGCCGCCCCGGGCAACCCCGGGATCGCGCAGCACGCGACGTTGCACGCGCTCGACCCGCTGGACGGGACGGCCGTCGCCGCGCTCGCGACGTCGCTCGGCGTCGACCTGGTCGTCGTCGGCCCCGAGGCGCCGCTGGTCGCGGGCGTCGCCGACGCGGTGCGGGCCGCCGGGATCCCGGTGTTCGGGCCGTCGGCGCAGGCCGCGCGCCTCGAGGGGTCCAAGGCGTTCGCCAAGGACGTCATGGCCGCCGCCGGCGTGCCGACGGCCGCTGCACGCGTCGCCACCACGCTCGACGAGGTCGCCGCCGCGCTGGACGAGTTCGGCGCCCCCCACGTCGTCAAGGAGGACGGGCTCGCCGCCGGCAAGGGCGTCGTCGTGACCGACGACCGCGCCGCGGCGCTCGAGCACGCCGCCGCGTGCCTGGCCAAGGACGGCGGCCGTGTGGTCGTCGAGGAGTTCCTCGACGGCCCCGAGGTCTCGCTCTTCGTGCTCAGCGACGGCACCGACGTCGTGCCGCTGGTGCCCGCGCAGGACTTCAAGCGTGCGCTGGACGGCGACCAGGGCCCCAACACCGGCGGCATGGGCGCGTACTCGCCGCTGCCCTGGGCGCCCGACGGCCTGGTCGACGAGGTCGTCGAGAAGGTCGCGCGGCCCACGGTCGCCGAGATGGCCCGCCGTGGCGCGCCGTTCGTCGGGGTCCTGTACTGCGGCCTCGCGCTGACCAGCCGCGGCGTGCGCGTCGTGGAGTTCAACGCCCGGTTCGGCGACCCGGAGGCGCAGGTCGTCCTCGCGCGCCTCGCGACGCCGCTGGCGGGCGTCCTGCTGGCGGCGGCGCAGGGTCGCCTCGGTGCCCTCGAGCCGCTGCACTGGCGCGTCGACGCGGCGGTCACGGTCGTGATCGCGTCGGCCGGGTACCCGGGTGACGTGCGCACGGGTGACCCGATCACCGGCCTCGACGGTGCCGACACGGTGCCGGGCGTCCACGTCCTGCACGCGGGCACGGCGGTGCGCACGGCGGTCGACGACCCGGAGAACCCGGACAACCCGCTCAACGACCCGCTGCTGGTCTCCGACGGTGGGCGTGTGCTGTCGGTGGTCGGCGTGGGGGAGACCCTCGGCGAGGCCCGCCGCGCCGCGTACGTCGCGGTCGACCAGGTGGCCCTCGCCGGCTCGCACCACCGGACCGACATCGCGCTGGCGGTCGCGGAGGCCTGACGGACCGCACCACCACGTGGTCGTCCGTCGCGCAACGGCGGTGCCGCGCGCCACACTGTGCGCGTGACCCACGCACCCCTCGCCCCGACCGTCACGCTGCCGGGCTGGCGGCACGTGTACTCCGGCAAGGTCCGGGACCTGTACGAGCCCGACGACTCGGTGGCGGGCGTCGCGCTGCGCGACGAGCACGGCGACGTCGTGCTGGTCGTGGCCTCGGACCGGGTGTCCGCGTACGACCACGTGCTCAGCCCCGGGATCCCGGGCAAGGGCACGGTCCTCACGCAGCTGAGCCTGTGGTGGTTCGAGCAGCTCGCGGACCTGGTGCCGAACCACGTCGTGTCCACCGACGTGCCCGACGCCGTCGCGGGCCGGGCGATGGTCTGCCGGCGCCTCGACATGTTCCCCGTCGAGTGCGTCGCCCGGGGGTACCTGACGGGTTCCGGCCTCGCGGAGTACCGGGTGGACGGCGAGGTCACGGGCATCGCGCTGCCGGCCGGCCTGGTCGACGGCTCGCGGCTGCCCGAGCCGGTCTTCACGCCCGCGACCAAGGCTGAGCTCGGTGAGCACGACGAGAACGTGCGCTTCTCGGTGGTCGTCGACGCGGTGGGACCCGAGACGGCCGAGCGGCTGCGCGACCTGACGCTGGCCGTGTACGCGCGTGCCGAGCGGGTCGCGCGCGAGCGGGGCGTGATCCTCGCGGACACGAAGCTCGAGTTCGGCACCGACCCGACGTCCGGCGCGATCACGCTCGGTGACGAGGTCCTGACGCCCGACTCGTCGCGCTTCTGGCCCGCCGACGCGTGGGAGCCGGGCCGGTCGCAGCCCAGCTTCGACAAGCAGTACGTGCGGGACTGGCTGACGTCGCCCGCCTCGGGGTGGGACCGTGCGTCCGACGCGCCCCCGCCGCCGCTGCCCGCGGACGTCGTCGAGCGCACCCGCGAGCGCTACGTCGAGGCGTACGAGCGGCTGACGGGCCGACCGCTGGACGTCTGACCGCAGCGGCTCGGCCCGCTCGGTCGGGCGGCCGTCAGGCGGTGGCCTCCAGCCGGACCTCGTCCAGGGCACCCAGCTCCCGCCAGGCCAGCTCCTGCGGGGCGGTCACGGCCAGCACGTCGGCGGCGGGCAGCGGGCCCAGGTCGAGGCCGGTGAGGTCCGCGACGTCGGCGACCGGCACCTGGTACGTGCGGTACGGCCCGAGCGGCGGCGGCTCGTCGGCCTCGGCGGCCGCGTGCGTGGTGGCGGCGAGCTCGGTCGCCGGCAGCAGCGGCGTCTGGTCGAGCACGAACGCGGCGGACGCCAGGCGCCGCCCCGCGTCGAGCGACCACGCGGCGACCTTCCAGAAGCGGCGGGGGAGCTGGACGCCCCGGTACTCCGGGTCGTCCCCGGCGAGGACCGGGCCGGTGAGCACCGACAGCCGCAGCCGCTGCGCGCGGGCGTGCTCCAGCAGGTGGTCCTCCAGGCCCAGCCACAGCTCGCGGCTCTGGTTGAACCCCGAGGCCTGCGGCGCCGCGTTCGGGTACGTGAACGTGTCCCGGCTCGCCTGCGCCGCCTCCCCCGGGGTGCCCCACACCGGGTCGCGCCGCCGCACCAGGTGCCCACGGTCCAGGTCGTTGCGGGCGTACAGCTCCGGGCCCGTCTGCTCCTGCAGCGGGACGCGCTCGTCGAGGCGCCAGTCGTCGTCGCGCGGGACGTCGAGCAGCGCGACCCCGTCGATGTTGACGGCCGTGGCCGCGGCCAGCCGACGGGCCGGGTCCAGCAGCACCGTGAAGTGCGTGGCGGGGAGCTCGCGCACCTCCTGCGGCGCGCGGGGCAGCGGGACCAGCGGCCCCAGGAACGTCGGGTCGTACCCCATCAGCCACCCCTGCCCCCGAGCGGACCACCGGACCCCGACCACGGTACCCACGTCCGCCGCGGGCCGCCGGGGTGCTCGGGGGGCGACGTGCGCCGGGCCCGGGGGGTGGAGGCACGATGGGCGACGTAGTCTCCCTGCGGCTCACCCGTCCACGTCCCGGAGGTCCGGTGGAGGTCCCACACCCCCTCGTCCTGCGACGCGCGCGCCTGCTCGGGCAGGAGGCGCCCGTCGACGTCGTGCTCCGTGACGGCCGCGTCGCTGCGATCGGCGGTGCGGTCGACCTGTCCGGCGAGGCCGTCGAGGCCGTCGACCTCGACGGCCGGTTGCTGCTGCCCGGCCTGTGGGACCAGCACACGCACCTGACGCAGTGGGCGCTCGCGCGGGGGCGGCTCGACGTGTCCGGCGCGGGGTCGGCCGCGCAGGTGGTGGGGCTCGTCGCCGAGCGGCTGCGCACGCAGCCGCCGCCCGCGGGCCGCCCCCTGGTCGGCATCGGGTTCCGCGACGGGACGTGGCCCGACGTGCCGTCCGCCGCGCTGCTGGACGCCGTCGCCGGCGACGTGCCGGTCGTGCTCGTCTCGGGGGACCTGCACTGCGCGTGGGTGTCGAGCGCGGGTCTGCGGCTGTTCGGCGTGACCGCGCACCCGACGGGGGTCCTGCGGGAGGCCGAGTGGATGCCGCTCATGGGGGCGCTCGACCACGTGCCCGACGACGTGCAGGACGCGCTGGTCGCGGACGCGCTGCGCGCCGCGGCCGCCCGGGGCGTCGTCGGCGTGGTGGACCTGGAGATCGCGGACAACGTCACGGCCTGGCGGCGCCGGGCGGCGTCGGGCGACCCGGTGGTGCGCGTGCGCGCCGGCGTGTGGCAGCCGTACCTGGACCGCGTGGTGGCCGAGGACCTGCACACCGGTGACCGGCTGGCGGGGCCGCGCGTCACGCAGGGGCCGCTGAAGGTCATCGTCGACGGCTCGCTCAACACCCGCACCGCCTGGTGCCACGACCCCTACCCGGGCGTCGAGGGGCCGCTGGCGCGCGGCGTGCTCACCGTGCCGGCCGACGAGCTGGTGCCGCTGCTGCGGCACGCCCACGCGCACGGCCTGCGCTGCGCCGTGCACGCGATCGGGGACGCCGCGAACACGCTGGTGCTCGACGCGTTCGCCGCGACCGGTGCGCGCGGGTCGGTCGAGCACGCCCAGCTGCTGGACCCCGCGGACGTCCCGCGGTTCGCCGCGCTCGGGCTCACGGCGAGCGTCCAGCCGGCCCACCTGCCCGACGACCGCGACGTCGCCGACCGGCACTGGGCGGGCCGCACCGACCGCGCCTTCCCGTTCGCGGACCTGCACGCCGCCGGGGTCCCGCTCGCCCTGGGCTCCGACGCCCCGGTCGCGCCGCTGGACCCGTGGCTCGCGATCGACGCGGCGGTGTGGCGCACCGGCGACGACCGGCCGTCGTGGCACCCGGAGCAGGCGGTCGACGTGCGCACGGCGCTGGCGTCGTCCGTCGACGGCCGCCCGCTGGGCCTGCGCACCGGCGACCCGGCGGACCTCGTGGTCCTCGACGACGACCCCGTGGCGCTCGCGGCGACGCCGGGTGCGGTCCGCGACGTCCGCGTCACGGGCACCCTGGTCGCCGGCACCTGGGCCCACGCCGCCCTGTAGCCCCTGCCCGTAGCCCCTGCCCGGCGGGGTCGTCCGGCGGTCCCGGTGGCGCGGCCGCCCGGCCCTCGCCTGCGTGGTGGACGCCGCCCCGCGGCGTGCGGGCGTGCCCGTAGGATCGGCCCGAACCCGTACGTCGTGAACCAGGGAGCACCCGTGGGACGAGTCGTCGTCGATGTCATGCCGAAGCCCGAGATCCTCGACCCGCAGGGCAAGGCCGTCGCGAACGCGCTGCCGCGGCTCGGGTTCGGCCAGTTCACGTCCGTCCGTCAGGGCAAGCGGTTCGAGCTCGAGGTCGACGGGCCGGTGACGCCCGAGGTCCTCGAGGCGGCCGCGGCCGCGGCCGAGCAGGTGCTGTCGAACCCGGTCATCGAGGACGTCGTGCGCGTGGCCGACATCGAGGCCGACGCGGCCGCGACGGTGGTCTCGCAGGGTCTGGCCTGATGGGTCGCATCGGCGTCGTCACGTTCCCCGGCACGCTGGACGACCGGGACGCCGCGCGCGCGGTGCGCCTGGCCGGCGGCGAGCCCGTCGCGCTGTGGCACGCGGACGCCGACCTCAAGGGCGTCGACGCGGTCGTGCTGCCCGGGGGGTTCTCGTACGGCGACTACCTGCGCGCCGGCGCGATCAGCCGGTTCGCGCCGGTCATGGGCGAGATCGTCGACGCGGCCGCCACGGGCCTGCCGGTCCTCGGCATCTGCAACGGCTTCCAGGTCCTCACCGAGGCGCACCTGCTGCCCGGGTCGATGATCAAGAACGACCACCTGCACTTCGTCTGCCGCGAGCAGGTGCTGGCCGTCGAGAACGCCGACACCGCGTGGACGCGCGCGTACGCGCGGGGCGAGCGGATCACGATCCCGCTGAAGAACCAGGACGGCCAGTACGTCGCCGACGAGCGCACCCTCGACGAGCTCGAGGGCGAGGGGCGCGTCGTGTTCCGGTACGTCGGGCAGAACCCCAACGGGTCGCGCCGGGACATCGCCGGCATCACCAACGCGGCCGGCAACGTCGTGGGCCTGATGCCGCACCCCGAGCACGCCGTCGAGGCGGGCTTCGGTCCCGACGGCCCGGCCGGTCCGCGCAGCGGCACCGACGGGCTGCGGTTCTTCACGTCCGTCCTGCAGGCGCTCGTCTCCTGACCCCGGTGGCCACGCGCACCCGCGGCGACGTGCGTCTCGAGCTCGTCGCCTGGGACGACCCGGACGCCACCGCGCTGCGCACGGCCCAGCAGGCCGAGCTGCGGGCACGGTACGGCGACGACGACATCGGGCACGCGATGACCGGCGACTCGATCGTCGCGATGGTCGTGCTGCGCGTCGACGGTGAGGCCGTGGCCTGCGGTGCGCTCCGTGACGCGTCCGACGAGCTCGGCCCCGGCACGGGCGAGCTGAAGCGGATGTACGTCCGCCCGGAGCACCGCGGCCGAGGGCTGTCGCCGCGCGTCCTGACCGCGCTCGAGGAGGAGGCCGCCCGGCGCGGGCTGGACCGGCTCGTGCTCGAGACCGGCGTGCTGCAGCCGGAGGCCATCGGCCTGTACCTGGCCGCCGGGTACCGGCCCGTGGAGAGCTACGGCGAGTACGTGGGCGTCGTCGAGTCCCGCTGCTTCGCCAAGCGCCTGCTGCCACGCGTGAGCGTCGAGCGGGTCGACTGGGAGCACCCCGACGCGGTCGCGCTGCGCCGGGCGATGGTCGCCGAGCTCGCGCCGCTGTACCCCGAGCACGCGGACGACGCGGTGGGCACGGCCGCGCGGCTGGCAGACGACCAGGGCACGGCGGGCTCGACGACGTTCCTGCTGCGGCGCGACGGCGAGCCGGTGGGCTGCGCGACGCGCCGTGATGCCGCGGCGTCCTGGGGCCCGGGCACGGCCGAGCTCAAGCGGGTCTACGTGGTGCCGTCCGCGCGCGGTCGAGGGCTCTCGCGACGCCTCGTCGGGCTGGTCGAGGTCGACGCCCGTGCGCGGGGTGCCACACGCGTCGTGCTCGACACCGGCATCCGGCAGCCCGCCGCGCTGGAGCTGTACCTGTCGCAGGGCTACCGCCCGGTGGCGCCGCCCGCGGACGCCTGGCCGGTGCTTCCCGTCTCGCTGTGGCTGGCACGCGACCTCTGAGCCGCCGCGCCGCCCGGAGCCCGCAGCCGGCGTCCGTCAGGCGGCGTTCGGGTCCGCGACGAACGTGAGCACGACGTCGGGCCCCGTGAGCTCCAGCCCGTCGTCGGTGAGCTCGGCGGCGTCCACCCGGGCCAGGGCGTCGAGGTACGCCGTCTCCAGCGCCATCACCGCCGGCTCGCACGCCATGCGCGTCAGGCCGACGTCGCCGACCGACCACCCGTCGGTCGTGTCGACCGCGCCCGTGTAGGTGTTGCAGCCGGACGTCCCGGACACCCGCCCGTCCTCGACCAGCAGCGTCACCGGCGCGCCGCCGGTCACGGTCAGCGCGGCCCCGTCGACCTCGCCGGACGTCAGCGCCCACGCCCCGTCGGTCCGGTCACCGGTGCCGGGGGTGCCCGTCGCGGTCGACCCGCCGTCGGTGGTGGTCCCACCGGTCGGCTCGGTGCCGGTCGTGCACGCCGCCACCAGCAGGAGCGCGCCGACGAGGAGGGCCGTGGCCGGGGTGCGCCGTGCGCGGCCTGCTCGTGGCCGGCCCCCGCGCCGTGCGGTGCGCCCGGCCGTCGCGGGCCCGTGGCCCCGTCCCGTCGTGCGTGCCATGGCCGCCCCCTCGTGGTCCGCGGCGCACCCCGCCGCTGCCTCGACGGTATCCGCCGTGCGCGTGCCCGCCACAGGGCGCCCCCGCACCGCCGTGCGGACCGCGCCCGGTCGCGCGAGGGTACGGGGGTGACGATCCGCATCGGGACCTCCGGCTGGTCGTACGACCACTGGGACGGGGTCCTCTACCGCCCGGGGCTGCCGCCGCACGAGCGTCTCGCCCGGTACGTCGAGGAGTTCGACACGGTCGAGCTCAACGCGAGCTTCTACCGCTGGCCCCGCGACCGGTCGTTCGCGTCCTGGCGCCAGCGGCTGCCCGAGGGGTTCACCATGTCGGTGAAGGCGTCGCGCGGCCTGACCCACGCCCGGCGGCTGTACGGGCCCGAGGTGTGGTCCGAGCGCATCGCCCGGGCGTGGCACGAGCTGCGCGGCCGGCGCGAGGCGGTGCTGGTGCAGCTGCGCCCGGACGCGCAGCGGGACGACGCCCGGCTCGACTGGTTCCTGGGCTCCCTGCCGGACTGGGTGCAGGTCGCCGTCGAGCTGCGGCACCCGTCGTGGCAGACCGACGCCGTGTTCGACCTGCTCGCGCGGCACGGGGCCGCGTACTGCGTCGTGTCCGGGGCGGGGATCCCGTGCGTGCTGCGGGCCACGTCGCGCCTGGTCTACGTGCGGCTGCACGGCCCGGACCACCACCACCTGTACGCGGGCTCCTACTCCGACGACGACCTGCGCTGGTGGGCGGACCGGCTGCGGGAGTGGGAGGGGGCCGGGCACGACGTCGTCGCCTACTTCAACAACGACGGCGGCGGCAACGCCGTGCGCAACGCGTGGACCCTGCGCGGCCTGCTGGCGTGAGCGCCGTCAGAGCCCCGCGAGCACGTTGACGAGCAGCGCGACGAGGAACGTGCCGAACACGTACGACAGCAGCGCGTGCGCCAGCACGGTGCGCCGGGCCCCGGAGTCGACGATGTCCGGGTCGGAGGTCGCGAAGCTCATCGCCACCGTGATCGCGAGGTACGCGAAGTCGGAGTACCGCGGGGGTGCGTCCTGGTGGAAGTCGATGCCGCCGACCGGCTCGGCGTACCAGTCGAGCGCGTACCGGACGGTGAACATCGTCTGCAGCGCGACCCACGACGCGATCACGGCGGCCATCGCGGCGGTGATCCCGACGTCGCGGGCGCGCCCCTGCGAGCCGGCGAGCACCACGACGATCCCGACGAGGCTCATCACGCACGCCGTCAGCAGGAACGCGCCGGCCGCGAGGCGGGTCGGCTCCTCGCGGGTGGCGTGGGTCCGGGTCTGGTCGGCGTCGAGCGGCCAGAGGAACGACCAGCTCCACGCGGAGGACACGGTCGCCACGGTGGCCCACCCGACCAGCAGCGCGGTGACGATGGTGGCGTCCGGCACCGCGCGCACCGTGACGACAGCCGCGACGACGCCGACGGCCGACGAGACGGCCAGCCGCGTCGCCGGGGTGACGTCCCCTCGCGCGATGTCCTCGGTCACGTCCTCATCCAACCGCCCGAGCTGCTGGGCGGCACGTGCAGCCGGCTCACCCCGCACCACCGCCGGCCGACCCCTCGCGCCGCGTCCGCCGGGGGAGACGGGGCTGTTGCGATCCCAGGACCGGCGCTACTGTGGCCCGCATGTCCTCCGTCCGGGTGTGTTGTCGCTGAGCTGACGACCCCGCGCGCCTGCGGCTCCGCCCTCGCTGCGCACCCCGTTCGACCTCGAGGACCTCCCCGTGGCTCAGCCCGTTCTCGCGCATGTCCGTGCGACCACCGTCCGTGCGACCTCCGCCCGACCGTCGTCCGCCCGCGCCGCATCCACCGCCACCGCACCTGCCCGGGCCGCGGCGGCACCCGCCTCGCCCGTGCCCGCCCCACCCGTCGCCGCCTCGGACACCGGCGCGTCGCAGGTCCGTCGCGTCCCGGCCGTCGAGGTCGCGCCGACCGTGCCCGACCGGGAGGTCGCGGAGTTCCTGCTCGACGCCGACTCGCTCGACCCGACGACGCTCGCGCTCGCGGCCGCGCGGGCCGACGTCGTGCGCGTCGTCCACTCCGCCGCGGTGCCGACCCCGTCCGCCGTCCGTGCGCTCGTCGAGGTGCTGGAGGACGAGGTGCGCGCGGTCGGCCGTGACCGCGGTGACGTGCGGGTCGTCCTCGAGGTCGAGGCCGTCGTCGCGGCCGACGCCGCGGACGCCGCCCGTCGCCGGGCCGCCGTCGCCTACGCGGAGGCCTTCGCGGCGCTGACCTGGTCCCCGTCGGCGACGTGGTTGGTGGCGCCCCCGGAGGTCCTGGTCGCGGACGCGGCGGCGCTGGCGGCCCGTACGGGTGTCGACGCGGTCGCGCTCGCCCTGGTGGGGGACTCGCGCCGGAGCGCCGCGACGCTCGCCGCCCTCGCCGCGCGCTGACCGCCCGGCCCGGCCCGGCTCGTCGAGGTCCCCTCCGGGATGCGCGCAGGCGCCCGCGTTCCTAGCGTGGCCTGACCGGACGGGCGCCCGCCCGACGGTGGACGGAGGCGAGATGACCACCACACCGCAGGGCCAGGACCTGCCGGGGACGACCGGCAGCACCCCGTGGTCGGGCAGCACCCCGACGCCCGGCCCCTCGCTGACGCCCGGCCACAGCCCGGAGCCCGAGGACGGCCCGACGCGCGACGAGGCCCTGGCCAAGGTCCGCGAGCTGCTGGGGGACCACCACCTGGCCATGCTGACGACGCAGGACGCGTCCGGCGCGCTCGTCAGCCGGCCGATGGGGGTCCAGGACACCGAGTTCGACGGGGACCTGTGGTTCTTCACGACCCTCGACAGCCACAAGGTCGCGGAGATCCGGGCGGGCTCGCCCGCCAACGCCGCGTTCTCCGGGTCGTCGTCGTGGCTGTCGATCTCCGGCACGGCGGACGTGGTAAAGGACCAGGCCCGCATCGACGAGCTGTGGAACCCCGTGGCGGCGGCGTGGTTCCCCGACGGACCGACGACCCCCGAGCTGTGCCTCGTGCGGCTGCGGGCCGAGACGGCCGAGTACTGGGACAGCCCGGGCGGGCGTCTGGCGACCGTGCTCAGCCTCGTGAAGGCCAAGGTCACGGGCACGGCGTACGACGGCGGCGAGAACGCGACCGTCGACCTGTGAGCCGGCGACGGTCTCCCGGTTCCTCCCGGTTCGTCCTCCTGGTGGACGCCCCTGACGGCGGCCGGGCCCGCTGCGCTACGGTCCCGGCCATGCGATCTCGACGGCGTCTCGCGCTCCCCGTCCTGCTGCTGCTCACTGTGGCCGCGTGCTCCGAGGGCACGACCCCCGAGCCGGAGCCGAGCGCGTCGGCGAGCGACGGGCAGATCGCTGCCCCGACCGTCCCGGGGCGCGGTCAGACGGAGCTGCCGACCGTGGAGGAGCAGCAGGAGGCGCTGGCCTCCGCCGGCGAGTCCACGGAGGCGTTCGCGGCCCCGCTCGACGCGGGCGAGAGCGAGGTCGGCCAGGTGGCCGACGTGCCGGCGGGCCCGTACCTGCTCCGCGTCGTGTGCACGTCGTCGGACGGCGGCCCGGTCACCGTCACCGTCGCCGCCGCCGCCGACGGTACCGAGCTCACGTCGTACCAGGCGCCGTGCGTCCCGGTCTTCCAGGGCGGGTCGACGATGGCGGACAGCGACCCGTTCGAGGTCCCGGCCGGTGCCGTGGACGTCGGCGTGACGGCGGCGGCGGACTCCGTCGTCGCGGTCGGCCTGGTCGCCGCGGGCTGAGCCGACCGGGCTGAGCGAACCGGACCGAGCCCGCGCGGCGCGGGCCGGCGGCGTCCGCGCGGGTCAGTCCGGCAGCGTCGCCAGCGCCTGCGCGAGGTCCTCCCGCAGGTCCTCGACGTCCTCCAGCCCGACCGACAGCCGCACGGTGGCCTCGCCGATGCCCACCGCGGCACGGCCCGCCGGGCCGAGCCGGCGGTGCGTCGTCGTCGCGGGGTGCGTGACGATCGACTTGGCGTCGCCCAGGTTGTTGGAGATGTCGACGACGCGCAGCGCGTCGAGGAACCCGAACGTCGCCTTCTTCGCGACGTCGGGCGTCGCACCCGCCGGGACGGCGAGGTCGAGGGTGACGACCGTCCCGCCTCCGGTCTGCTGGGCGCGGGCCAGCGCGTGCTGCGGGTGCGAGGGCAGGAACGGGTAGCGCACCTGCGCGACCCCCGGCTGCTGCTCCAGCCAGCCGGCGAGGTCCAGCGCGGACGCGGCCTGGTGGCGGACGCGCAGGCTGAGCGTCTCCAGGCCCTTGAGCAGCACCCAGGCGTTGAAGGGCGACAGCGACGGGCCGGTGTTGCGCAGCAGCGTCTGCACCGGGCCGCGCACGTACTCCTCCGAGCCGAGGATCGCGCCGCCGAGCACCCGCCCCTGACCGTCGATGTGCTTCGTGGCGGAGTAGACCACCACGTCGGCGCCGTGCTCCAGCGGGCGGGAGAAGACCGGCGTCGCGAAGACGTTGTCGACGACGACGGTCGCCCCGGCCGCGTGCGCCAGGCGGCTGACGGCAGCGATGTCGACGAGGTCCTGCATCGGGTTCGACGGCGTCTCGAAGAACACGACGTCCGCGGGCGTCGCGAGGGCCTGCTCCCACTGCTCGGGCACGTGGCCGTCGACGTAGTCGGTCCGCACGCCCCACTTCGCGAGGATCTCGTCGAGGATGACCACCGAGGAGCCGAACAGCGCCCGCGCCGCCACGACCCGGGAGCCGGACCGGACGAGCGCGGCGAGCGCCGTGAAGACGGCGGACATCCCCGTGGCCGTCGCGTAGCACGCCTCCGCGCCCTCGAGCAGCCGCAGCCGCTCCTCGAACGTCGCGACGGTCGGGTTGCCGTAGCGCGAGTACAGGAACCGGTCGACCTCGCCCGCGAACCCGGCCTCGGCCTGCGCGGCGGTGGCGTAGGTGTAGCCCTGCGTGAGGAACACGGCCTCCGACATCTCGCCGAACCCGCTGCGCACCAGCCCGCCGCGCACGGCGAGGGTGTCGGGGCGCAGGGTCTCGCGGTCGAGGCGGTGGTCGTCCCAGTCGCCCGGGCCGGGCGGCAGGTCGGGCGGCAGGTCGGGCGTGCTCACGGCTGGAGCCACGGCAGGCCGGCGGCACGCCAGCCCGTGTGCCCGCGGTGGCCGTCGGGGCCGGTCGGGCCCTCGAAGCCCTCCAGGACGTTGTACGCCGGGCCGTAGCCCGCGGCCGTCGCCGCCTGCGCGGCGCCGATCGACCGCTGCCCCGACCGGCACAGGAACACGACGGGGCGCTCGTCGCCCGGCGCGACGCCCGCCGTCGAGAGCTGGTCGAGGAACGCGGCGTTCGGCCGCCCCGAGGGGTAGGAGACCCACTCCACCAGCGCCGCCTGGCGGCCGAGGCCGCGCAGGTCCGGCACGCCGACGTAGCGCCACTCGGCGTCCGTGCGGACGTCGACGAGGACGGCGTCGTCGCGCTCGGCGAGCAGGTCCCAGGCCTCGGTGGGGGTGAGGTCCCCGGCGTACCCGGGTGCGGGACGTGGCTGCACGGTCATGGTCCTCCCATCGTCTCTGGCGGTAGCACCCTCGGCCACGGTCGCCCGTGCGGGTTGCTGCGGCGTCGTCGAGCCAGATCTCTCGGCCGCTCTGGATGGTCGCCGCGATGCTACGCCAGGGTGCGTCGCCACCGGCAGGGCGTCTCACGCACGCCCCGCCGCGGTGCGACGGGGCCGCGGGCCGTGCCAGGGTGGTGCGCGATGGACGCCCCCGAGGACCTCGTGCTGCGACCCGTGACCCCTGATGACGTGCCGGCGCTGACGCGCCTGCTGCATGACGCGTACGCGGACCTCGCCGCGCGCGGCCTGAACTTCACGGGTGCCACCCAGGACGAGGCGACGACCGCCCGGCGCAGTCTCGGTGTGGGCGCCTCGTGGGTGCTGGTCGACGCGGCCGGCGGCCTCGCGGGCACCATCACCGCGACCAGCCCTCCTGGCCGCGGCATCAAGGCGCTCACCGACCTGGCGCTCGAGCCGGACCGCGTCTGGCTCAACCAGCTCGCCGTCCGTCCGGACCTGCGGGCGCGAGGGCTGGCGACGTACCTGTGGGGCGTGCTGCGCGAGTGGTCCCTCGCGCGCGGCATGCGGTCGGTGGGCCTGGACACGGCGGAGCCCGCTGCGCCGCTGCGCGCGATGTACCGGCGGTGGGGCTTCGTCGACGCCGACGTCGTGCAGTGGCCCGGCAAGACGTACCGCAGCGTGGTGATGCTGCACAGCCTGGAGCGCGCGCCGCGAGGTACGGACGGTGAGACGGCGCGTCTCGCATCCTGAGAGCGGCGGCGTGCTGCCGTTGACATGCCCGCGCCGGGCGGCCGATCCTCGACACAGGTCATGAGCGCCAGCGACAAGCCCCGGCTCGCTGGCCGGCAACCCTCCTCCGCGGTGGGGTGCCCCGGGTGACGACCTGGCCGCGCGCCGTTCGGCGCCGGCAAGCGCGGGGCCCTCGGCGGTCCCCGGACCGTTCCGGAGGAGCACCATGACCACGATCACCGAGCTGTTCGCGTGTGCCGACGAGGCGTCGGGCACCGCGGCCCCCGGACCGCGCAGCGGGGACGCGCCGCTGCTGCCGGTCGTCGGCGCGTCGACCACCGTCCCGCTCGTCGACGGCACCAGCCGCACCTACGCCAACCTCGACTGCGCCGCCAGCGCCCCCGCGCTGGAGTCCGTGGGCGCGCGCGTCGCCGAGGTGCTGCCGCTGTACGCCTCGGTGCACCGCGGCGCGGGTTACCTGTCGCAGGTCTCGACCGCGCTCTACGAGACGTCCCGGCAGTCGATCGCCCGCTTCGTGGGGGCCCGCGAGGACGACGTCGCGATCATCACGCGCAACACCACCGACTCGCTCAACCTGCTCGCCGGCGTCGTGCCGCACGGCGAGGCCGTGCTCGTCCTCGACGTCGAGCACCACGCCAACCTGCTGCCGTGGGTGCAGCACAGCGGGGGCGGGCAGTCCGGGACGGGGCGCGTCGCGACCGTCCTGCCGGTGCAGCCGACGGTCGCGGCCACGCTCGACGCGCTGCGCACCGAGCTCGCACGCCGCCCGTACGCGCTGGTCACGGTGACGGGCGCGTCGAACGTGACGGGGGAGGCGCTGCCGCTGGACCGCGTGGTCGGGCTCGCGCGCGCGGCGGGTGCGCGGGTGGCCGTCGACGGGGCGCAGCTGGTGCCGCACCGCGGGTTCTCGCTGGCCGCCACGGACGTCGACTACGTCGCGTTCTCCGGCCACAAGACGTACGCCCCGTTCGGCGCCGGCGCCCTGGTGGGGCGCCGGGACTGGCTCGACACGGGCGTGCCGTACCTCGCAGGGGGAGGCGCGGTGCGCGACGTGCGGGCCGACCGGACGGTCTGGCAGCCCGCGCCCGCGCGGCACGAGGCGGGCTCGCCCAACGTGCTCGGGGCGATCGCGCTCGCGCAGGCCTGCGACACGCTCGCCGACCTGCCCGCGGGTGCGCTCGAGGCGCACGAGCAGGCGCTGCGGGACCGCCTGGTGCGAGGCCTCGAGCGGCTCGACGGCGTGCGCGTCGCGCGGATCTGGCCGGACTCGACCGACCCGGTGGGCGTCGTGACGTTCACGGTGGCGGACCTGAACCCGGGCCTGGTCGCGGCGTACCTGGCGGCCGAGCACGGCATCGGCGTGCGCGACGGGCGGTTCTGCGCGCACCCGCTGCTCGCGCACCTCGGGGCGTCCCACGGCGCCGTGCGCGCGTCGGTCGGGGTCGGGACGACGGCCGAGCACGTGGACCGGCTCGTCGCCGCGCTCGGCGTGCTGCTGGTGCGCGGGACGCAGGCGGAGTACGAGGTGGTCGACGGCTGCTGGTCTGTCGTCGACGACACGCGCCCGCTCATCGAGGTGCAAGGGCTGGACCACCTGGCCGCGACCGCGGCGGCCGCCTGCGGGCCGGCGCTGGACGACTGAGGCGCACCGACCCGGCCGTCGCGCCGGCGACGCGCGCCCCGCGGCGGGCGACGTCCCACCGTGCGGGACACCCGCGAATGCGCTGGTCGCCCGGTCGGGGCGGGGGGAGGATCGTCCGCGTGCTCCACGACCTGACGCTCGACGGCCACGGTGTGCGCCTCGTCCCCCTCGCCGAGGACCACGCGACGGCGCTCGCGGCCTTCGTCGACGAGCGGGTGTGGGCGGGCATGACGTCGCCCACGCCCCGGGGCGTCGACGACCTGCGGGACGTCGTGCGGACGGCCCACGGGACGCCGGCGCGGTACGCGTTCGCGGTGCTCGTGGACGGCGAGGTGGTCGGGTCCACGTCGTTCTACGACGTCGACCTGCGGATGGGACGGCTCGAGGTCGGGCACACGTTCTCCGACCCGCGCGTGTGGGGCACGCACGTGAACCCCGCCTGCAAGCTGCTGCTGATGGCGCACGCCTTCGACACGTGGGACGTCGCGCGCGTCGCCTACCGCGTCGAGGCGCGCAACGCCCGGTCGATCGCGGCGGTCACCCGGCTCGGTGCCCGGCCGGAGGGTCGGCTGCGGGGGCACCGTGTCGCCGCCGACGGGACGCGCCAGGACTCGCTGTACTTCTCGGTGCTCGCGGACGAGTGGCCGGACGTGCGCGCGGGGCTCGAGGAGCGGCTCGCCGGGGACGGGGTGCCCGCCGCGCGCACGTCGGTGCTGCTGCTCGGCGGGCGGTCCGGGGTCGGCAAGTCGACGGTCGCCGCGGCGGTCCACGACCTGCTCGTCGCGCGGGACGTGCCGCACGCCTGGGTCGAGGGTGACGCGCTGGACCTCGCGCACCCGGCGCCGTGGGAGCACGGCGTGGCCGAGGCCAACCTGGCGGACGTCTGGCGTCGCTACCGCGCCCTGGGGTACCGGCGGCTGGTGTACACGAACACCGTCAGCGTGCTGCAGGCCGACGTGCTCGCCGCCGCCGTGGGGGACCGCCCCCACGTGACGTCGGTGCTGCTCACCGGCTCGGACGCGACCGCGCGGGAGCGGCTGGGCCGGCGCGAGCACGGCGCGTCGTACGACGCGCACGTCGCGCGCTCGGACGCCGCCGCGGTGCGGCTGGGCGAGCGGGCCGGCACGGGCGTGCACCGGGTCGCCACCGACGGTCGGACGCCGCAGGACGTCGCCGCGGAGGTGGTCGCGCTCGCGGGCTGGTGAGCCGCGGTGCGGTCGAGGGGTCAGTCCTCGACGACGAGCCCGACGTGGTGGGCGAGCAGAGGTGCCAGGTCCAGCAGCTGGTCGTGGGTGACCTGCGCGCCGCCGAGGCTGCCGACCCCCTCGACGACCCGCAGCCGCGCGCCGCGCAGGTCGCACGCCACCAGGCGTGCCTGGGTCGCGTCGAGGCGGCGCAGGTCGCAGTCGACGACGGTGAGCCGGCGCACGCGCGCGTGGCTCAGGTCCAGGTCACCCAGCGTCACGCCCTCCAGCCGCAGCTCGTCCACCGTGGACTCGCGCAGGTCGAGGTAGTCGATCTTGCCGCCGACGACGTGGACCCGCGTCCACGTGGAGCCGAACGCGGTCAGCGCGCCGACGCGCACGCCCGTCAGCGTCACGTCCCGCCACGTCGAGGACGGTGCGGGCAGCGCACCGGCGCGCACCCCCGTCCAGGTGGTGTCGAGGACCCGCACGCCGTCCATCGTGACCTGGTCGAGGTCGCAGTCCTCGACCTCGCAGTCGAGGAACTTCGCGCGTGACGCGTCGCGGCCGGTCAGGTCCAGCCCGCGGAACGCCAGGCCGTCGAGGTCGGCGTCGGGCTCGAGGTCGTACGCGTCACCGTTCAGCATGGCCCGACCCTCCCACGGACCGCGGACACCCTCGCCCGACGGCCTCCCGGGCGAACGCCGTTGCGCACCGCGGCCCCCAGCCGGCGAGAGGGCGATCCAGCACGGGTGGGGTGTGCTGGATCGACCTCTCGCGGACTGGGGGCCGAGCGCTCGCGGGCGGTCAGGACAGCGGGGTGACCTGCCCCGCGAGGTGCAGCCGGCCCGAGCGCGGGTGCCAGACGGTGAACGCGTGCCCGTCGCCGTCCGGGGCGACCCGCACGTCGGGCGTCGCGGGCAGCAGGACCGGCGCGGCGAACTCGACCGACCAGACGAACGCGTCGCCGCGTGCGGCGCCCACGTCCGCGAGGGCCCGCGACGCCGTGTACATGCCGTGCGCGATCGCCCGCTTGAACCCCAGCGCCCGCGCGGTGACGGGCGACAGGTGGATGGGGTTGCGGTCGCCGGAGACGGCGGCGTACCGGCGACCGACGTCGGCCGGCAGCTCCCAGCGACCCGTGCGCACCGGCGGCGTGAACTCGGGGCGCGGGGTCTCGTCGCGGGGCGCGTCGGGCAGGCGGACGGCCTTGGCGAGGTACGTCGAGACACCGAGCCAGGCGACCTCGCCGTCGGCGCTCACCTCGGTGACGAGGTTCACCTGGGTGCCCGAGCGGTGCGGCCGCAGGTCCTGGGACCAGGCCCGCACGGCGAGCCGGTCGCCGAGCGCGAGCGGACGGCGCTGCTCGACGCGGTTGGCCAGGTGCACCATCCCGAGCAGTGGCAGCGGGAAGTCCGGGCGGACCATCAGCGCCATCGCCACCGGGAACGCCAGGACGTGCACGTACCCCGCCGGCAGCGCGTCCGTGCCGGGCTCGTGGAGCAGGTGCTGGTACGCGGTCAGGTGGTCGGCGTCGGCGTGGACGTCGTGCACGACGTAGGTGACGTCGGGCAGCCCGCGGGACGTCGCCCGCGCGCCACCGGGCACCACCGAGCGTGCGGAGGCGACCAGCCCACGGCCGTAGAGCCCGCCGAGCCCGGGAACGGCGGGCAGGACGACCTCGGTCGCCGGCCCGGACGTCGGCCCGGACGTCGGACCGCCTGTCACCGGCCCACCATGTTCTGGCCGCAGACGCGCAGCGTGCGCCCGACGATCCCCCCGGCGGCCGGGGAGGCGAGGAACGCGATGGCCTCCGCGACGTCGACGGGCAGGCCGCCCTGCTGCAGGGAGTTCAGCCGGCGCGCGACCTGCCGCGTGACGGCCGGGATCCGCGCGGTCATCTCGGTCTCGATGAACCCCGGGGCCACGGCGTTGGCGGTCCCGCCGAACGGCACGAGCAGCGGTGCGGTCGCCCGGACCATGCCGATGACGCCGCCCTTGGACGCCGCGTAGTTGGTCTGGCCGCGGTTGCCGGCGATGCCGGACGTGGACGCCAGCGAGACGATGCGCGGCGCGTCCACGAAGTCCCCGGAGGTCAGCAGCGCCTCGTTGATGCGCAGCTGGGAGTCGATGTTGACGGCCAGCACGGACGACCACTTGTCGTCGCTCATGTTGGCGAGCAGCTTGTCCCGCGTGATGCCGGCGTTGTGGACCACGATGTCGAGCCGGCCGTGACGGCTCCTGGCGTGCTCGAGGATCCGCTCGCCGGCGTCGGGCGCGGTGACGTCGAGCTGCAGGGCGGTGCCGCGCACGCGGTTGGCGACCTGCGCGAGCTGCTCGCCCGCCGCGGGCACGTCGACCGCGACGACCGTGGCACCGTCCCGCGCGAGCGCGTCGGCGATGGCCGCGCCGATGCCGCGCGCGGCACCCGTGACCACCGCGACCTTGCCGGTGAGCGGCTTCTCCCAGTCGGTGGGCAGCTCGCCCGCGTCGGAGTCGACCTCCAGCAGCTGCCCGTCGACGAACGCCGACCGCGCGGACAGGAAGAACCGCAGCGCGGCGACCACGCTCGGCGCGGTGACGGGCACCGGCTCGGCGACGACGACGCCGTTGCCCGTGCCGCCGGCGCGCAGCTCCTTGGCCAGCGACCGCAGGAACCCGTCGACCCCCTGCCGGGCGGCCGCGACGGCCGGGGCGTCGGAGTCCAGGGCGGGCCGCGAGATCGTGACGACCCGTGCGCCGCCGCGCAGCGACCTCAGGGTGCTCGCAGCCGCCAGCACCGGTGCGGTGAGGTCGTCCGGGTGCTCGACGTCGGTGAGCACGAGCACGACGGCCGCGTACCGGGTGTCCGGCGACGCGTGGCGGTGCACCTCGACGTCCCAGCCGTCGAGGACGGCCGGGGCGTCACCGGTGGGGGTGGCGCCGCCCGGGGGCGAGGACAGCAGCGTCGCGACCGCGTCGGCGTCGGGCCCGGAGCCCAGCACCAGCGCGGGGCCGTCGAGCAGCGGCCGGCCGGGGCGGTGGCGGCGCAGCACGGCGGGGCGCGGCAGGCCGAGCTGCTTGGCGAGCTTCTGGGTGAGCCCGTTGTTGACGAGCTCGAGGTAGCGGTCGGTCATCACGACTCCTGCGTCGTCGGGTCCGGCGGGTCGCCCGCTCCCACCGGGGAGCCGATCGCTCTGTCGCCGAGGGGAGGGGCGGGACTGCGCTGCGGCGGGAGAGGGCTCCCGCCGCAGAGGGTCAGGCTGCTTCGAGGAGGGCCGTGAGGCCCAGGCCACCGGCCGCGCAGACCGAGACGAGCGCACGGACGGGGGAGTCGTCGCCGGCGGCCACCTGGGCGGCGCGCCGCGCGTGCAGCTCCTTGGCAATGGTGGCGACGATGCGACCGCCCGTCGCGGCGAACGGGTGCCCGGCGGCCAGCGAGGAGCCGTGCACGTTGAGCCGCGCAGGGTCGACGGTGCCGAACGCGCCGTCCAGCCCCAGGCGCTCGCGGCCGAACTCGGCGGACTCCCACGCGGCCAGCGTCGTGAGGACGGTGGACGCGAACGCCTCGTGGATCTCGACGTAGTCCAGGTCCTCGAGCCGCAGCCCGTGCCGGGCGAGCAGCCGCGGGACCGCGAAGACCGGCGCCATGAGCAGCCCGTCGACACCGTGCACGAAGTCGACCGCGCCGGCCTCCGCGTCGACGACCGCGGCGAGCGGCGTGAGGTCGTGGGCGGCAGCCCACTCGGCCGACCCGAGCAGCACGGTGGACGCACCGTCCGTCAGCGGGGTGGAGTTGCCGGCCGTCATGGTGGCGGGCGTGTCCAGACCCAGACCGAAGGTCGGCTTCAGCTTCGCCAGCTTCTCGAGCGAGGTGTCGGCGCGCAGGTTCGCGTCGCGCGTCAGGCCGCGGTACGGCGTGACGAGGTCGTCGAAGAACCCGGCGTCGTAGGCGGCGGCGAGGCGCTGGTGGCTGCGCAGCGCGACCTCGTCCTGCGCCTCGCGGGTGATGCCCCACTGGGCGGTGGTCAGGGCCTGGTGCTCGCCCATCGACAGGTGGGTGCGCGGCTCGGACGTGCGGGGCGTCGCCGGGGCGAGGTCCTTGGGACGCAGGCGGGCGACAGCCTTGAGCCGCTGCTGCGGCGTCTTCGCGTGCGACAGGTCGAGCAGCACGCGGCGCAGGCGGTCGCTGACGGCGATGGGGGCGTCGGACGTCGTGTCGACGCCGCCGGCGATGGCGGACTCGAGCTGGCCGAGGCGGATCTTGTTGGACAGCGAGACCACGGTCTCCAGGCCGGTCGCACAGGCCTGCTGCACGTCGTAGGCCGGGGTGGTGGCGGCGAGGGCCGACCCGAGGACGGCCTCACGCGTGAGGTTGAAGTCGCGGCTGTGCTTGAGCACCGCCCCGGCGGCGACCTCGCCGATGGTCTCGCCCTGCAGCCCGTAGCGGGCGACGAGCCCGTCGAGCGCCGCGGTGAGCATGTCCTGGTTGCTCGCCTGCGCGTACCTGCCCCCGGCGCGGGCGAACGGGATCCGGTTGCCGCCGAGCACGTACGCGGTGCGGGGCAGGGCTGCGGGCGTGGTGGGCGTGGCGGGGGACGTGCTCGGCTTACGGGTGGCCATCTGGCGTTCCCTCTCGCATCGGCGTCTGTGGCGTGCGGTCGTTCCGGTGACCCTGTCCCGCTCTGGCGGGAGGGACGTTCGTCCCGGAAGGGTGTCCGGAACTCACAGTACCTGATACCTTCGGTTGCGTGAGCCCCGTCACTCCGGGAGCGTCGACGACGACCTCCTCGAACCGATCGCGCGACGACGCGCCCGGCCGGCCCGTGCCGCGGGTGCCCCCGTCCGCACGTGCCGTCGTGCCGGACGGTGTGGACGAGGACGCCCCCGCCGACGGCCGCTCGACGCGCTGGGCCGACCACCGCGAGGCCCGGCGCGCCGAGCTGGTCCGCACGGCCCGCAAGACCGTGCACCACCGCGGCCCCGACGTCTCGATGGAGGAGATCGCCGCCGCGGCGGGGACGTCCAAGTCGATCGTCTACCGGTACTTCACCGACAAGACCGGCCTGCAGATCGCGGTCGCCGAGGCCGTCGTCCTGCAGATCCGCGGCGCCCTGGAGGGTGTGCTGCGCGTGGCGCCCACGCCCCGCGAGGGCCTGCGCGCGATGGTCGCCGTGTACCTGGAGATGATCGAGTCGTCGCCGCACGTGTACGCGTTCGTCACGCGCGACGGGTCGGTGGAGTCGGGAGGCCCGCTGGGGCACTTCCTCGACTCGGTCACGGCCCTCGTCGCCGCCCCGTTCGCCCGCGGTCTCACGGAGGACCGGGACGACGTGCGCGTCGCACGCCGTCCGGAGGCCGAGGAGTCCGACACCGGACCGGACCCGGCGACCGTGGCGCTCGCCGAGTCGTGGGCCGCCGGCGCCGTCGGGTTCGTCCGCGGCGCCGGCGAGTGGTGGCTGGCCCACCGGGGCGAGCCGGGCACGCCCGACCGCGAGACCCTCACGGCCCAGGTCGCCGCGTGGCTGTGGGCCGGACCGGTCGGGCTGCTCGCCCGCGAGCACCCCCGCCCACCGGCGCAGCCCGCACCGTCGGGCACCGCCGACCTCGACACCCGTCCCCGCACGCCCGCCCACCCGGCGGACCAGCAGCACACGACCGGCGACGACGCCGGGCACACCACCAGGGAGCAGCGATGACCACCACCACCGACCGCCCCACGGCCCGCCCCGTCGCTGCCGCCGCGCCCCCGCGCGTCGACGTGGCAGCGCTCGAGAACCTGCTGCTGGGCCAGTACGCGCAGCTGCGCCGCGAGGCGCGGGCGGTCACCGCCGACCCGTTCTTCCACAAGATCGACGGCCAGTCGGTGGCCGAGCACCGTGAGCGCGTGCTCACGCAGCTGCGCCGCCTGGAGGCCGAGCACGACGTCCTGCGGTCGTTCCCGACGCACCTCGGCGGCGCCGACGACCACGGCGGCTCGCTCGCGCGCTTCGAGGAGCTCGTCGCCGGCGACCCGTCGCTGCAGATCAAGGCGGGCGTGCAGTGGGGGCTGTTCGCCTCGGCGATCCTGCACCTGGGGACCCAGCACCACCACGACACGTTCCTGTCCGACGCGATGCACCTGCAGGTGCCCGGCGCGTTCGCGATGACGGAGGCCGGCCACGGCTCGGACGTCGCGTCGATCGGGACGACCGCGGAGTACGACGCACAGACGCAGGAGTTCGTCATCCACACGCCGTTCCGTGCGGCGTGGAAGGACTACCTCGGCAACGCGGCGGTGCACGGCACGGCGGCCGTCGTGTTCGCCCAGCTCGTCACGGCCGCGCCCGACGGCCCGCGCGTCAACCACGGCGTGCACGCGTTCTACGTCCCGATCCGCAACCCCCGGACGATGGAGTTCCTGCCCGGCATCGGCGGCGAGGACGACGGCGTCAAGGGCGGCCTCAACGGCATCGACAACGGGCGCCTGCACTTCACGCACGTCCGGGTCCCGCGCACGAACCTGCTCAACCGGTACGGCGACGTCGCCCCCGACGGCACGTACTCCTCGCCCATCAAGAGCCCCGGGCGGCGCTTCTTCACCATGCTCGGCACGCTCGTGCAGGGTCGTGTCTCCCTCGACGGCGCCGCAGCCAACGCGAGCAAGATCGCCCTGGCCATCGCGGTGACGTACGCCAACCAGCGCCGGCAGTTCGCCGGCGGCACGGGCGACGAGGTCGTCCTGCTCGACTACGGCCAGCACCAGCGCCGGCTGCTGCCGCTGGTGGCGGACGCGTACGCCACGGCGTTCGCGCACGAGGAGCTGCTGGCGGCGTTCGACGAGGTGTTCTCCGGCCGCGGGGACACCCCGGAGAACCGCGAGGACCTGGAGACGCTGGCGGCGGCGCTCAAGCCGACGTCGACGTGGAACGCGCTGCGCACGCTGCAGGAGTGCCGCGAGGCGTGCGGCGGTGCGGGGTTCATGGCCGAGAACCGGCTGACGGGGCTGCACGCGGACCTCGATGTGTACGTGACGTTCGAGGGTGACAACACCGTGCTGTACCAGCTCGTCGCCAAGCGGCTGCTCGGGGACTACGCGAAGGCGCTCAAGGTCACGCAGGCCGACCGCGGCGACCTCGCGCGGTTCGTCGTCGACCGCGTCACCGACGCCGCGATGCACCGCACGCCTCTGATCCGGGCCGTCCAGACCCTCGGTGACCGGGGCGACGCCCGGCGGTCCGTCGGCCGGCTGCGGGACACGCAGACGCAGCGCGACCTGCTCACGGACCGCGTCGAGACGATGGTGGCGCACGTCGCGCAGGCACTGGCCCCGGCCCGCAAGATGAGCCCGGAGAAGGCTGCGGACCTGTTCAACGCCCACCAGCACGAGCTCATCGAGGCGGCGCGCGCGCACGCCGAGCGCGTGCAGTGGGAGGCGTTCACGCGGGCGGTCGAGCGCGTGGAGGACCCGGGGACGAAGCAGGTCCTCACGTGGGTGCGCGACCTGTTCGGGCTCACGCTCGTCGAGCGCAACCTCGCGTGGTACCTGGTCAACGGGCGCCTGTCGGCCGGGCGTGCCCGCACCGTCACGTCGTACATCGAGCGGCTGCTGGCGCGGCTGCGGCCGCACGCGCAGGACCTGGTCGACGCGTTCGGGTACGGCCCGGAGCACCTGCGGGCGCCCATCGCGTCGGGGCAGGAGCAGGAGCGGCAGGACGAGGCGCGTGCGTACTACCGCGCGCAGCGGGCCAGCGGTGACGCGCCGATCCCGGAGAAGCACCTGACGCGCTGACCTTCGCCGCCTGCGGGCGCGCCGTCCCGGGAGCCGGTGGCGTGCCCTCCACGCTGACGGTGAGGTCCGGGTCGTGGATCGCACGGATCTGGGGAAGGCTGCCACGGTGGTCGACCGCCTGCTGTGCGACGCCGGACCCGAGGCGGTGCGGTCCGCCTGCCGCGACCGGTTCGTCGTGGTCGTCGAACGGTGACCGGAGTGCCGAGGGCGAGAGGCGGGGCGGTGCCGGTGCCGGTGTCGACGGACCTGCGGCGTCTCGTCGTGCCGGTGTACGCGCCGGCGGCGCTGGCGATGGCGAGCCTCGGCATCGTCACACCCATCCTCGCGCTGCTCGCCATCGAGCGGGGCGCCGCACCGGGTGACGCGGCCCTGGTCGTGGCGATGCTCAGCGTGGGCGGGTTCGTCGGTGCGCTGCCGAGCGCGCTCGTCATCACGCGGCTCGGGGACCGGTGGGCGCTCACCGGCGCGCTCGTCGTGGAGACCGCAGCGATCCTGGCCCTGTGCGTCGTGCGCTCCGTCCCGGCGATGCTCGTCGCGGGCTTCGCCATGGGGCTCGCGGGGGTCGTCCTCGCCGTCGCCCGGCAGAGCTACCTCGCGACGGCCGTGGACGTCGGCGTCCGGGGCCGGGCGATGGCCCTGCTCGGCGGCGTCTTCCGCGCAGGCTCGCTGGTCGGGGCACTGATCGCGTCGCTCCTCCTCACCCTCGGGCCCATGGAGTGGGCGCTCCTCACCGCCGCCGGGCTCTCGGCGTGCGCCGCGGTCGCGACGTACGCGTTCACCGCTCCTGCCGAGCCCGGCCCTGCGGCCGACGGGCGGGCGCCGGCGATGTGGCGGCCCGGGTTCGGGCGGCTGTTCGCCACTCTGGGGGTCGGCGGTGCGCTCGTCATGCTCGTCCGTGCGTCGAGGGACGCCCTGCTTCCCCTGTGGGGCCACGACCTGGGGCTCTCCGAGAGCACCGTCACCCTGCTCTTCGCCGTGTCCTCCGCCGTGGACCTCAGCCTCTTCTACGTGGCGGGGATGGTGATGGACCGGTACGGCCGCAGGGCGGCGGTCGTCCCCGCGATGGTCGTGATGGGCGTCGCGCTGCTCTGCCTCCCGCTGGGCGATGCGGTGCTCTGGGCGTTCGTCATCGGCGTCGCGCTGGGGCTGGGCAACGGCCTGTCCTCGGGGGCTGTGATGACGATGGGCGCCGACGCGGCGCCGGAGGACGCACGGGCGTCCTTCCTCGCGGGATGGCGGCTCGTCACGGGCGTCGGGCAGTCGTCCGGACCGGTGCTGGTCGCGGCCGTGGTCGGCGCGTCCACCGTGGGCGTCGCGGCGACGGTCGTCGGGGCGCTCGGCCTGGTCGGGGCGGGCTGGCTGCGGTGGTGGCTTCCCCCCGGGCCGCCGGGCGGCGACGGGCGGGACGGCGAAGGTGGTCCGCTCGGCGTCGTCGCCGGCCGTCGCGACGACGCGCCTGCGGAGGGCCGACCAGCGGCCGCCTCGGTCCGCAGGGCCGGTCGTCGCCGGCGACGTCCCGCAGGTCGTGCCGAGGTGCGCTCGACGCCGGCGACGACGCGTCGCTAGCGTGCCCACATGGGCACCTCGTGGACAGAGGGCGATGCCGAGGCCGCACGGACGCGCCTCGCCGAGGTCGTCGCGCCCCTGCCCGAGGTCAGCGTGCAGCTGCGGAGCGAGCACGGTCACGCGGCGGTCCTCCTGGGAGGACGCCGGTTCGCCGGGCTCACGGTGGACCACCACGACGACGGCCTGCTCGCGCTGCGGATCGGGACGACGCCCGAGGAGCAGCGCGAGCTGGTCGCGCGGGACCCGGCACGCTTCTTCGTGCCCGACTACGACGGGGCGCACGGCTGGGTCGGCATGCTCGTCGACCCGGCGAGCGACCCCGACTGGGAGCACGCGGCGGAGCTGCTGGAGTCCGCATGGCGTCGCAGGGCGTCGAAGCGTGCGCTGCGGGCGCTGGACGCGCGGCGGGCCGCCGGTGACGACGGGCACTCGGCCCCCTGACCCCGGCGCCGCGCGCTGCCGTGCCGCGCCGTGTGACCGCGTCCGCTCCCGGCGCACCCCGTCCTGGTGCCTAGGCTGGAGCCGACACCCCGCACACCCAGCCTCCCAGGAGCACCCGTGGTCGACCTCGCCTACGTCATCGCCGGATCCGAAGCGACCGGCGGCGCCGGCATCCAGGCGGACCTGCGCACGTTCCAGGAGCTCGGCGCCTTCGGCCTCGGCACGCTCACCTGCATCGTGTCGTTCGACCCGGCGAACGACTGGGGGCACCGCTTCTTCCCCGTCCCGCCCGAGGTCATCGCGGCGCAGATGGAGGCGGCAGCCGCCGCCTACGACCTCGACGTCGTCAAGATCGGCATGCTCGGGACGCCCGCGACCATCGACGTCGTGGCCGAGGGGCTGCGGCGGCAGCCGTGGCGGCACGTGGTGCTGGACCCGGTGCTCATCTGCAAGGGCCAGGAGCCGGGCGCGGCCCTCGACACCGACAACGCGCTGCGCGAGCAGATCGTCCCGCTCGCCACGGTCGTCACGCCCAACCTGTTCGAGACCCGCGCGCTGTCCGGCATGGACACGATCGAGACGGTGGAGCAGCTCACCGAGGCCGCCCGCCGCATCCAGCAGCTCGGCCCGCGGTACGTGGTCGCCAAGGGTGGCGTCGAGCTGCCGGGTGACGACGCGGTCGACGTGCTCGTCGCCGGCGACGACGTCACGGTGCTGCGGACCCCGAAGGTCGGCGAGGAGCGCGTCGCCGGTGCCGGGTGCACGCTGGCCGCCGCGATCACCGCGGAGCTCGCGAAGGGCGCCGAGGTCGGTGCGGCCGTCGAGCGGGCGAAGGACTTCGTCACCGCCGGGATTCGGGGACGCGTGTCCGGGCGAGCGCCGTTCGAGGTGGTCCGCCAGGGCGCCTGACCTCCCCGCGAGGTCGCCCCGACGAACCGCGACGAGCCCCGGCGAACCCTGACGAGTACGGGCGGAGCGTCGCCGACCACCTCGCTGATCAGGCGGTTCGTTCCCGCAGTGCGCGTGGGCGAAACGACCGTTACCGTCGGAATCGAGCCCGCGTGGTGCGGGGTCGTTCTCAGCGGGGGGCTGAACATGGTCACGAACACGCGCCGAGCCAAGCGGCACGAGGGTGAGCCCGAGGTCGTCGAGCTCAATCCGGTCTTCGCCAGGCCGGGGGAGGCCACCGCCATCCCCAAGTTCGACTTCCCGGCCGACGAGGCGCTGCCCGAGACGGCCTACCAGATCGTCCACGACGAGGCGATGCTCGACGGGAACGCGCGGCTGAACCTCGCGACGTTCGTCGGCACGTGGATGGACGAGCACGCGTCGCGGCTGTACATCGAGGCCGCCGACAAGAACATGATCGACAAGGACGAGTACCCCCAGACGGCCGCCGTCGAGACGCGGTGCTGGACGATGCTCGCCGACCTGTGGCACGCCCCGGACCCGCGGAACACGATCGGGACGTCCACCATCGGCTCCTCCGAGGCGGCGATGCTCGGTGGGCTGGCCCTCAAGCGTCGCTGGCAGCACGCGCGCCGTGAGGCCGGCAAGCCGACGGACAAGCCCAACCTCGTGCTGTCCAGCGCGGTGCAGGTCTGCTGGGAGAAGTTCTGCAACTACTTCGAGGTCGAGGCCCGCTACGTGCCGATCTCGCTGGAGCACAAGGTCCTCGACGGGCACGACCTGGAGAAGTACGTCGACGAGAACACGATCGGTGTCGTCGCGATCATGGGCGTGACGTACACGGGCATGTACGAGCCGGTCGCGCAGATCGCGGCGGCACTCGACCGCATCCAGGAGTCGACGGGCCTCGACGTGCCCATCCACGTCGACGGCGCGTCCGGCGCCATGATCGCGCCGTTCGTCCAGCCCGACCTGGAGTGGGACTTCCGCGTGGCGAGGGTCGCGTCGATCAACACCTCGGGCCACAAGTACGGCCTGGTGTACCCCGGGCTCGGCTGGGTGGTGTGGCGGGACCTCGAGTCGCTGCCCGAGGACCTGGTCTTCCGGGTGTCGTACCTCGGTGGCGACATGCCGACGTTCGCGCTGAACTTCTCGCGGCCCGGCGCCCAGGTGCTCCTGCAGTACTACCTGTTCATCCGGCTCGGCCGCGCGGGGTACGAGGCGGTGCAGCGGACGTCCCGGGACGTCGCGCTCTACCTCTCGGGCGAGATCGCGAAGATGCCCGCGTTCGAGCTGTGGAACGACGGCTCGGACATCCCGGTGTTCGCCTGGCGGCTGCGCGAGGGGCACACGACCAACTGGAACCTCTACCACCTGTCCGAGCGGCTGCGGACGAAGGGGTGGCTGGTGCCGGCGTACCCGATGCCCGACGACCTCACGGACCTCACCGTCCAGCGCATCGTGGTCCGCAACGGGTTCAGCCACGACCTCGCGTCGGCGTTCCTCGCCGACCTGCGCGACGAGGTCGCCTACCTCGACGCCCTCACCGGTCCCATGCCGGCCGAGGGCCACCGCTCCGGCTTCCACCACTGAGCCGCGGACAAGGCAGGGGGACACCTATGTCTGCGCAGAGCAGCACGCCCGCATCCGGTGGCACCGGGCCGCACATCCGGGCCGACGGCACGCACGCGCCGTCCGCCGACCACGTCAAGCCGCACCCGTTCGGCACGCCGGGCGCGCGCAAGCCGCCCGACCACACCGGCCCCGCGATCGGCGCGCCGGCCGTCGGCCCGGCCACCTACATGTCCGTCCTGCAGCTCGCGATGCTCACCGTCGTGGTGGTCGCGTCGCTGCGCTCCCTCCCGGCGATCGCGACCTACGGGCTCGGGTCCGTGACGCTGTTCGTCATCCCCGCGATCGTGTTCCTCGTGCCCACGGCCCTCGTCGCCGCCGAGCTCGCCACGGGCTGGAAGGGTGGCGTCTTCACGTGGGCGCGCGAGGCGTTCGGCGAACGCCTCGGCTTCGTCGCCATCTGGCTGCAGTGGATCCAGAACGTCGTCTGGTACCCGACGCAGATCGCGTTCATCGCGGCGAGCCTGTCGTTCGTCATCAACGACCAGGGCCTGGCGAACAACGGCCTGTACACCGCCGTGGTCATCCTCGTCCTGTACTGGGGGTCGACCCTGATCACGCTGGCGGGCGGCAACCTGTTCGCCAAGGTCGGGTCGTGGAGCGGCATCTTCGGCACGCTCCTGCCCGCGCTCCTGCTCATCGTGTTCGGCGCGATCTGGCTGAGCACGGGCGAACGGTCGGAGACGCCCCTGGAGGCGTCCGCCGTCATCCCGCCGTGGACCGGCATCGCGTCGATCGTGCTCATCGTGTCCAACGTCCTCGCGTACGCGGGGATGGAGGTCAACGCCGTTCACGCCAACGACATGAAGAACCCCGGCCGCGGGTTCCCCCGGTCGATCGCGATCGCGACCGGCCTCATCCTGCTGGTGTTCATCCTGCCGACCATCGCGATCTCCGTGGCCGTGCCCAAGAAGGAGCTGGGCGTCACCAACGGGATCAACCTGGCCTTCCAGGAGTTCTTCGACCACTGGGGCATCCCCTGGGGGACGCCGGCGATCTCCCTGCTGATCGCGCTCGGGGCGTTCGCGTCCGTCGTCACGTGGATCGCCGGCCCGTCGCGCGGTCTGCTGGCCGCCGCCCGCACCGGGCTGCTCCCGCCGGCGCTCCAGCGCCGCAACAAGGCCGGTGTGCAGGTCGGCATCCTCGGCGTCCAGGGCGTCATCGTGACGCTGCTGGCACTGCTGTTCGTCCTGGTGCCGAACGGCAACACCGCGTTCATCGCGCTGGTGGACATGGCGGCGGCGCTCTACCTGATCATGTACATGATCATGTTCGCCGCCGCGATCCGGCTGCGGCGCACCCAGCCGAACGTGGTCCGCACCTACCGCACCCCGGCGATGAAGGCGGTCGCCGGCGTCGGGTTCGCCTTCAGCGCCATCGCGTTGATCCTCGCGTTCATCCGGCCGTCGGGCTTCACCGGCCTCTCCGAGGTGGCGTACCCGATCGTCGTGGGCCTGGTCGTCATCTTCCTGGGCGGCCCACCGCTGCTGTTCTACGCGATGCGCAAACCGTCGTGGGACAAGCGCACCGCGGAGGAGCGGGCGACCACCGACAGCGTGCTGGTCAACCCGCCATCCGCGGGGTCGACACCCCCGTCCGCGGGGTCGGCACCGCCGCCCGCGGGGTCGGGACCGGGGCGGCCGGGCACCGGCCGGCCCGCGACGGGCTAGCAGGCGGCCGGACGGCGGGGACCCCTGACACGGGTCCCCGCCGTCCGGCGCGCCGTCGGCCGACGGGGTCACGCGTGCACCCGGCCTCGAGACCGTCGAACAGCTCGCGCCGAGGAGTTCGTCACGGCCGGCATCGAGGGCCGGGTGTCCGGGCGGGCCCCGTTCGAGGTGGTCCGCCAGGGCGCCCGACGAGCGCGTCAGGTCGCCCGCTCCCACTCCTCGACGTCACCCGGGACGACGACGAGCAGGGGGTGCGGTAACGGCCGGCCGGCCTGCACCGACTGCGTCCACCGCTCGGGCGAGCGGACCTCGAGCTTGGCGAGCAGGTGCCGCCACTCGAGCGCGAGCTGCCCGTCGGTCACCGGGATCCGTGGTGTGGTGCCGATCCGCTCGGATGCGGTGGCCTCGATGCGGGTCGTGTCGAAGCGGTAGCCGCGGGTCTTCGGCTCGTCGGCGACGGCGTGCAGGTACGCGGCGATCGCGACCTCCGGCTCGGGGTGCGCACGGAACCGTGCGAGCTGCGGGTGCCGGGTGTACCCACGGGTGCGGCCCGCGAGGACGGCCTGCGCGAGCAGCGCCTCGCGCCAGCACGCGACGAGGCCGGCGCGGTCGAGGAGCGCCGGGTGCAGCGACCACAGCCTCACGGGCACACTCGCCCGCGGACGGCGACGTCGCCCGGTCGGTGCTCGGGCAGCTCCGTGCGTAGACGTCAGGCGACGTCGAGCCGACCGAGCCGTGGTCGGTCGGGGAGGTGCCGGCCGGGGTGACTGCTCGGGACGTGCAGGCCCGCGCGTCGAGCCACTCGGCCGCGGCCGCGAGGAAAGCCCCTCCACCCGCGCGAGAACTAGGACCTTCGGGCAGGAATCCGATCCTGGGACCAGGCATATCGTGAAAACACGGGCTCGCGCCCGCGAGCTCGTAGCTCACAGGGGGAACCACCATGGTTACGAACACTCGCCGAGCGGCTCGTCGCCACGACGAACCCGACGTGGTCGAGCTGAACCCGGTCTTCGCCCGTCCGGGCGAGGCCACGGCTGTCCCGAAGTTCAGACTGCCGGACGAGGAATCACTACCGGCCACGGCCTACCAGATCGTCCACGACGAGGCGATGCTGGACGGCAACGCTCGCCTCAACCTCGCCACGTTCGTGGGCACGTGGATGGACGAGTACGCGTCGCGGCTGTACCTCGAGGCCGCCGACAAGAACATGATCGACAAGGACGAGTACCCGCAGACCGCGGCCGTCGAGACGCGGTGCTGGACGATGCTCGCCGACCTGTGGCACGCGCCTGACCCCGAGCACACGATCGGGACCTCGACGATCGGCTCGTCCGAGGCCGCGATGCTGGGCGGTCTGGCGCTCAAGCGGCGCTGGCAGCACGCGCGGCGTGCCGCCGGGAAGCCCACGGACCGGCCCAACCTCGTGCTGTCCAGCGCGGTGCAGGTGTGCTGGGAGAAGTTCTGCAACTACTTCGAGGTCGAGGCGCGCTACGTGCCGATCTCGTGGGACCACAAGGTCCTCGACGGGCACGACCTGGAGAAGTACGTCGACGAGAACACGATCGGTGTCGTCGCGATCATGGGCGTGACGTACACGGGCATGTACGAGCCGGTGAAGCAGATCGCCGCCGCGCTCGACCGCATCCAGGAGGCGACGGGCCTCGACGTCCCGATCCACGTCGACGGCGCGTCGGGTGCCATGGTCGCTCCGTTCGTCCAGCCCGACCTGGAGTGGGACTTCCGCGTCGAGCGGGTCGCGTCGATCAACACCTCCGGCCACAAGTACGGCCTGGTCTACCCGGGTCTCGGGTGGGTGGTCTGGCGTGACCTGGAGTCGCTGCCCGAGGACCTCGTCTTCCGGGTGTCGTACCTCGGCGGTGACATGCCGACGTTCGCGCTGAACTTCTCGCGGCCCGGTGCTCAGGTCCTGCTGCAGTACTACCTGTTCCTCCGCCTCGGCCGGGCCGGGTACACGGCGGTCCAGCAGACGTCGCACGACGTCGCGCGCTACCTGGCGGACGAGATCGCGAAGATGCCGGCGTTCGAGCTGTGGAACGACGGCTCGGACATCCCGGTGTTCGCCTGGCGGCTGCGCGAGGGGTACACGACGAACTGGAACCTCTACCACCTGTCCGACCGTCTGCGCACCAAGGGCTGGCTCGTCCCGGCGTACCCGATGCCGGACGACCTCCCCGACGTCACGGTGCAGCGGATCGTGGTGCGCAACGGGTTCAGCCACGACCTGGCCTCGGCCTTCCTGGACGACCTGCGTGAGGAGGTCGCCTACCTCGATGCCCTCACCGGACCGATGCCCACCGAGAGGCAGCGCTCCGGCTTCCACCACTGACGCACGGACGGAGGCTGTCATGTCGACCACCCGCAGCGTCCCCGTGCCCGGGGACGCTGGAACCTACGTGCGTGCCGACGGCACGCACGCCCCCAGTGCTGATCACGTCACGCCGCACCCCTACGGAGAGCCCGGGGCGCGGCAGCCCGCCGGTCACTCCGGTCCCGCCATCGGTGCGCCCGCGGCCGGCCCCGCGACGTTCATGTCCGTGCTCCAGCTCTCGATGCTCACGGTCGTGGTGGTGGCGTCCTTGCGGTCGCTGCCGGCGATCGCGACGTACGGGCTGGGGTCGGTGACCCTCTTCGTCCTCCCCGCGATCCTGTTCCTCGTGCCGACCGCGCTCGTCGCGGCCGAGCTCGCCACGGGGTGGAAGGGCGGGATCTTCACCTGGGCGCGCGAGGCGTACGGCGAGAGGGTCGGATTCCTCGCGATCTGGCTGCAGTGGATCCAGAACGTCGTCTGGTACCCCACGCAGATCGCGTTCATCGCGGCCAGCCTGTCGTTCGTCGTGGGCGACCAGCGGCTCGTCTCCAACGGTGTCTACACGGCGGTCGTGATCCTCGTCCTGTACTGGGGCTCGACCCTCATCACGCTCGCCGGAGGCAACCTGTTCGCCAAGGTCGGCTCGTGGAGCGGCATCTTCGGCACGCTGCTGCCGGCGCTGCTCCTGATCGTCTTCGGCGGCATCTGGCTGGCCACCGGCGAACCGTCGCAGACCCCGCTGGAGGCGTCGGCGGTGATCCCGCCCTGGACGGGCATCGCGTCGATCGTGCTCATCGTGTCGAACGTGCTCGCGTACGCCGGCATGGAGGTCAACGCGGTCCACGCCAACGACCTGAAGAACCCCGGCAAGGGTTTCCCCCGGTCGATCGCGGCCGCGACGGTCCTCATCCTCCTGGTGTTCATCCTGCCGACCATCGCGATCTCCGTGGCCGTCCCGAAGGGCGACCTCGGGGTGACCAACGGCATCAACCTCGCCTTCCAGCAGTTCTTCGACCACTGGGGCATGGCCTGGGGCACGCCGGTGGTCTCGCTGCTCATCGCGCTCGGGGCGTTCGCGTCGGTCGTCACGTGGATCGCGGGACCCTCGCGCGGGCTGCTCGCCGCGGCCCACACCGGCCTGCTGCCCCCTGCCCTGCAGCGGCGCAACAAGGCCGGGGTGCAGGTGGGCATCCTGATGGTGCAGGGCGGGATCGTCACGCTGCTGGCGCTGCTGTTCGTCCTCGTGCCGAACGGCAACACCGCCTTCATCGCTCTCGTCGACATGGCGGCGGCGCTCTACCTGATCATGTACATGATCATGTTCGCGTCGGCGATCCGGCTGCGTCGGACCCAGCCGCAGGTGGTGCGGACGTACCGCACGCCCGCGATGAAGCTCGTCGCGGGTGTCGGGTTCGTCGCCTGCGCCGTCGCGTTCGTGCTGGCGTTCATCCGTCCGTCCGGCTTCACCGGGCTGTCGGAGGTCGCCTACCCGCTCGTCGTCGCGGCCGTCGTCATCGTGCTCGGCGGTCCGCCGCTGCTGTTCTACGCGCTGCGGCGCCCCGGGTGGGACCGCCGTACGACGGCTGAGCGGGCGACGAGCGACAACGTGCTGGTCAATCCCGTCGCGGACCCCGTCACACCCGGCGGGACCCCGTCGCCGACGGGCACGACCGCCGGAGGCTGACCTCCGGGCGGTGGTCGTGATGTCATGCCGACCGCCCCGACCGATCGTGGTCGGTCGGGGCGGTCGCGTGCCTGCGGGGACGGCCGCTCGGGACGTGCGTGCTTCAGGCACGCACCTGCCCGAGCACGGCCGCGGCGACGTCGGCCGGCCGGTGCTCGGGCAGCCAGTGGTCGGCGTCGAGATCGACGCCGGTGCGAAGAACCGGTCCCGACGGGCCGAGACGTACGTCGTCGGGACCCGGACGGCACGCGCGGTCCCCGACCCGGCGAGCGGGAGCGCGCGGTACCAGGCGATCACGGCGGTGAGCGCGCCGGGCGCCGTCGTCGGCGAGCAGAGCGCGCTCGGGCAGCCGCGGGACCTGGAACGCGCCGATGTACCCAGGACCGCAGCGCCTGACCGCGCAGCAGCCCGGACCGCATCGCGGCCGGGTGCGGGGTGCCGAGCGCGGTGAGCGAGGCGACGCGGTCCGGCCGGTGCGCGGCGAGCGCCCACGCGATCCCGCCGCCCCAGTCGTGCCCGGCGACGTGCGCGTGCTCGGCGGTGTCGAGCAGCGCCACGACGTCCGCGACGAGCTCGCGCACCGCGTACGGCCGGCGCCCGCGCGGGCGGGCGCCGGGGGAGTAGCCGCGCTGGTCGGGCACGAGCGTGCGCACGCCGGCGTCCGTCAGGAGCGGCACGACGGCGTCGTACGCTGACGCGTCCTGCGGGAACCCATGGAGCAGCACGACGACCGGCGTGTCACCCGGCCCGTGGTCGCGTACGTCGAAGGCGAGACCGTCGCGCCGACCATCCGGTCGCAGAACGTGGTCGGGCCCGGCGTCGTTGCGGGAGGGCGACCACGTGGCGAGCGGGTTAACCGTTATACCTGAGAGAGGTCAACGGCCTCTCGACGCGGTGACACGTGCGTGCGGGGGCGCCGTGACGGGCCACGGCGGCGACAGCCCGGCGCGCGCTCAGCGCCGCGGGCTCGCGCGATCCGGTGCCGGCGCGGGCCGGGGTGCTCAGCCGTGCCGCAGCATCCACTCGTGGTTGGGGTCCCGGCCGCCGTCGGGGTCGGGCACGGGGCGCACGTCCACGCTCGCCACCATGTCCTCGAACGCGATCGGCTCCGGGAGCCGGCGGAACTCCTGCCGCTCGGGGTCCGGCACGTGGCCGGGCTCGGTGCTCGACATGACGGTCCCTTCGTCGGGTGCACGCAATCTGCCACCCGGGGGGCGCGGTGTCCACGCCTCACCGTGCAGTACGACGGTACGGTCGCCGCGTGGGTGCGCGCGCGGTGGGTCGGGACGGTGCGGCCCGCCGCGTCCTCGCGGCGCGCGCCGCGCGGGCGGGTGTCGCCGCGGCCGTCGTGGCCGGGCTCACGGCCGGGTGCGGTCCGTCCGACGACGTGACGGCGGCGCCCGCGACCCCTGCGGCGAGCACGGCCGCGCCGTCGGCCGACGCCCCGTCCGCCGGTGCCGCCCCGGTGGTCCCCGACGCCGAGAGCGTCCTGCGGGACGGGGCGCCCCTCGCCGACGCCGCGCGGCCCGGTCACGACGCCGGGTCGCTGCTGCCCGTCGACGGCGGCGACCTGCAGGTCGTCGACCAGGGCGACGGGTCGGTCGCGGTGACCGTGCAGGGCGCGCCCGGCACCCTCGCGTGGGTCGCGCCGCCGTCCGGCGGTCGCGGCGAGGTGCAGAGCGACGGGTCACTGACCCTGCACGACGAGGCCGGGACGGTCGTCGCGGCGCTCGCGGCCCCCGTCGCGGCCGACGGCACCCGCGCCGCCTGGCGTCCCTCCGGCGACGTGGTGGCGCTGGACGGGCCGACGGGATCGGCGTCGTTCGTCGTGGGGACCGTGCCGCTGGAGGGCGCGACGTGGGGCGAGAACGAGGGCGGCCGCTCCCTGGCCGTGGTGCCGCGCCCGTGGGTGCGCGACGGCGGCCTGGCCGCGCAGCAGGCGCTCGCCTCCCAGCTCTCGGCCACCGAGCCCGAGGCCGCGTCGCCCTCGATGCAGGCCCAGCTGTGGTGCCACGTGCTCGGCGCGCGCGACAAGGCGTCGTGGAACCTCGAGCCGTGGCGGCCCGAGGTCCCGACGACCACGCTGCTCGCCACCCGCTGCAACCCCACCGACGACGACGCCTGAGCGGACGCCGCGCAGGGTCAGTCGTCGTCGAGCGTCAGGCTCTCGCCCGGCGCCAGGCGCCGGTAGCCCGTCGGCGGGACGAGCTGCCCCACGACGCGGTCCACCAGTGCGAGCCCGTCGTCGTTGAGGATGCCGTGGTGGATCGCCACGGCGAGGGCCGGGCGGACGAGGCGCACGTAGTCGACGGCGTCCGCGAGCCTGAGCCACGGCGCGCTGACCGGCACGCACAGCACCTCGACGTGGGTGCCCGGCGGCGGCGGCGTGAACGAGTCCCCGGGGTGCAGCACGACACCGTCGACCAGGTAGGCGAGGTTGGGGATCCGGGGGATGTCGGGGTGGATGACGGCGTGCCACTCGCCCAGCGCCTCGACCGGGAAGCCCGCGGCCTCGAACCGGTCCCCCTCCACGACCACGTGCAGCCGTGCGAGGTCCGCGCCGGCGGCCACCAGCTGGTCGACGACGCCGGCCGGGGCCCACACCTCCAGGCGGGGCGAGTCGTCGAGCGCCGCGAGGAGGCGCGGCGGGTCCACGTGGTCGGGGTGCTCGTGCGTCACGAGGACGCCCGTCGCGCCCGCGAGGGCGTCGGCGTCGCTCCAGGTGCCGGGGTCGATGACCAGCACCTGGTCGTCGCGGTCGAGGCGGACGCAGGCGTGGCCCAGCGAGCGGATGGTGGTCACGGTTCCTCCTCCGGCGCCCGCGGGATGCGGGTGGTCGCTGCGACGAGAGTGCCGTGACGGGCGGGTTCGCGCCAGGCGGCCCGACGGTGGACACCGGGCCCGTCGGCTGCCCGCACGCCGGTACGCTGACCGGGTCTGCCGACCTGCGGCGCGGGACCTGCGCGGGCGAGCCGCCCCTGCGGACCCGGCCTCCACCGAGGGAACCGATGACCACCGCACCTGCGCGCCCCGACGTCCCGTCCGCCCCGCATGCGTCCGACACCGTCGAGCACGCCGCGGCCACCCCGGAGGTCGAGCAGCCGTTCGCCGAGCTCGGCCTCAAGCCGGACGAGTACCAGCGGATCCGCGACATCCTCGGCCGCCGCCCCACCGCGGCCGAGCTCGCGATGTACTCCGTCATGTGGTCCGAGCACTGCTCGTACAAGTCGTCGAAGGTGCACCTGCGGCAGTTCGGCGAGAAGACCACGCCGGCGATGAAGGAGCACCTGCTCGTCGGCATCGGCGAGAACGCGGGCGTCGTCGACATCGGTGACGGCTGGGCCGTGACGTTCAAGGTCGAGTCGCACAACCACCCGTCGTACGTCGAGCCCTACCAGGGTGCGGCCACGGGTGTCGGCGGCATCGTGCGCGACATCATCTCGATGGGTGCGCGTCCCGTGGCGGTCATGGACCAGCTGCGGTTCGGCGCCCCGGAGCACCCGGACACCGCGCGCGTCGTGCACGGGGTCGTCGCCGGCGTCGGCGGGTACGGCAACTCCCTGGGCCTGCCGAACATCGGCGGCGAGCTGGTCTTCGACTCCTGCTACCAGGGCAACCCGCTGGTCAACGCGCTGTGCCTGGGCGTGCTGCGCCACGAGGACATCCACCTGGCCAACGCCTCGGGCGTCGGCAACAAGGTCGTCCTGTTCGGTGCGCGCACCGGCGGCGACGGCATCGGCGGCGCGTCGATCCTGGCGTCGGAGACGTTCGACGACACCAAGCCGTCCAAGCGCCCGTCGGTGCAGGTCGGCGACCCGTTCATGGAGAAGGTGCTCATCGAGTGCTGCCTCGAGCTGTACGCGGCACGCGTCGTCGAGGGCATCCAGGACCTGGGCGCGGCCGGCATCTCCTGCGCGACGAGCGAGCTCGCGTCGAACGGTGACGGCGGCATGCACGTCGACCTGGAGAACGTGCTGCTGCGCGACCCCACCCTGACGGCTGGCGAGATCCTCATGTCCGAGTCGCAGGAGCGGATGATGGCCGTGGTCCGGCCCGAGAAGCTCGACGAGTTCCTCGCCATCACGTCGAGGTGGGACGTCGAGACCGCCGTCATCGGCGAGGTCACCGGCACCGGCAGGCTGACGATCGACCACTTCGGGCAGCGGATCGTCGACGTCGACCCGAAGACGGTCGCGCACGACGGCCCGGTGTACGACCGGCCGTACGCGCGTCCCGCCTGGCAGGACGGGCTGGTCGCGGACTCCGTGAGCACCCCCGAGGGTGCGGCGCGCTACGCCCGACCGTCGGGCGGCGACGAGCTGCGCGCCACGCTGCTGCGGCTGCTCGCCTCGCCCAACCTCGCCTCCCCGGCGTGGGTGACCGACCAGTACGACCGGTTCGTGCAGGGCAACACCGCGCTCGCGCAGCCCGACGACTCCGGGGTCGTGCGCGTCGACGAGACCACGGGCCTGGGCGTCGCGCTGGCCACCGACGCCAACGGCCGCTACACCAAGCTCGACCCGTACACCGGCGCGCAGCTCGCGCTCGCCGAGGCGTACCGCAACGTCGCCACCGTCGGCGCGCGGCCCCTGGCCGTCACCGACTGCCTCAACTTCGGCAGCCCCGAGCACCCCGACACCATGTGGCAGCTCGTCGAGGCGATCCGCGGGCTCGCGGACGCGTGCCAGGTGCTCGAGGTGCCGGTGACCGGTGGCAACGTCTCGCTGTACAACGGCACGGGGGAGCCCGGCCAGATCGACTCCGCGATCCACCCGACGCCCGTCGTCGGCGTGCTGGGCGTGCTCGACGACGTGGCCGACGCCGTGCCGTCGGGGTGGACCGCTCCCGGGCAGGCCGTGTACCTGCTGGGGACGACGCGTGCCGAGCTCGACGGCTCCGCCTGGGCCGACGTCGTGCACGACCACCTCGGTGGCGTGCCGCCGCGCGTCGACCTGGACGCCGAGCGCCGTCTGGCGCAGGTGCTCGTCGCCGCCGCGCGGGACGAGCTGGTCGACGCCGCGCACGACCTGTCCGAGGGCGGCCTGGGCCTCGCGCTCGTCGAGTCGAGCCTGCGGTACGGCGTCGGGGTGCAGGTCAGCCTCGACGCGCTGTGCGAGCGCGACGGGCTGACGCCGTTCGAGGCGCTGTTCTCGGAGTCGCAGGCCCGCGCGGTCGTGGCGGTCCCGCGCTCGGAGGAGGTGCGCCTGCTCGACCTGTGCACCGCCCGCGGCGTCCCGGCCCTGCGGCTGGGCGAGACGGCCGAGACCTGCACCCTGGGTGCCGGCACGCCGGTCGACGACGACGACCACGTGCACGCGGCCGCGGTCGAGGTGAGCGGCCTGTTCACCCTGCCGCTGACCGAGGCCCGCGCGGAGTGGGAGGCCACCCTCCCGCGCCTCTTCGGCTGACGGACCGCCCCGCCCTCGGGTGGGGGAGCGACCCGGTCACACCCAGGCTGCCTGGGCGCGACCGGGTCGCTCCGTCACGTCCGGGCGGGGTCAGGTGGTGAGGCGGTGGTAGACCCGGTCGCGGTAGACGAGCGGGCGCGCGCAGCTCACACCGTGGCTGAGGGCCCGCAGCGAGACCAGGTGGCTGTCGCCGACGGGGGTGCGCTGGACGACCCGTCCGCGCACCCACGCCTGCGCCCCGTCGACGACCGGCTCCCCGGTCGGCAGCGGCGTCCAGCCGCCGGCGGCGAACCGGTCGATCCCCGAGGTCGCGAACCGCGTCGACACGTCCTGCTGGCCCTCGGCCAGGAAGGACACCGCGACGGTGGTCGCCCGGGACAGCGCGGGCCACGACGACGACCCCGACGCGAGCGAGAACGCCAGCAGCGGCGGCGCGGCGGACACCGAGATGACGGACGTCGCCGTGAAGCCCACGAGCCGGTCACCGTCCCGCAGGGTGACGACCGCGACGCCGGCGGCGTGCCGGCGGAACACCTGCTTGTACTCGTCGGGTGTGAGCGTCGGCTCGTCGTGCTCGGCCAGGAGGCGTTCCAGGTGGTGCAGGTCGTGGGTGCTCGTGCTCATCGCGCCACCTCCAGGGCGCGGGTGCGGTCCGCGCCGACGGCCCGCCGCAGCGGGTCCTCGGCGCGCTGCCACCAGCGCTCGACGACCGGTGCGACGTCGGCCAGCTCCGCGTCCAGCAGCGTGAGGGACCGGGTGGGGACCGTGGCGCCGAGCTCGACCAGCACGGGCCGCAGGTGCACCTCGCCGACCAGCGCGTGGGCGGCGGAGGCCGAGACGACCAGCGGTACGGCGACGGCCCCGGCGAGGCCGTCGGGGCCGTACAGGTCGAGGAACGACTTGAGCAGGCCCGTGAACGACGCCTTGTGGACGGGGGTGGCGACGACGAGGACGTCGGCGTCCGCCACGGCCCGCAGCGCGGCGTCGAGGTCGGGGGTGCGGGGCTGCGCGTGCAGCGCGGGCGCCAGCGTCGCGAGGTCCACGACGGACGCGGGACCGGCAGCCGCGGCGGTGGGGTCGAGCCGCACGGCGAGCGTGCGGGCCAGGGCCGCGGCGGCGGCCAGCGTGCGGGATCCGGAGCGGGGGTTGCCGACGAGCGCGGCGACGCGCACGGGGTCGGGTCGGGGCATGGGTCTCTCCTGGGGCGTGGGCGTGGGCGGGTGCGCGGGGGTGCGCGCGACCGACCGGCGGGTCGGTGGCGCGGCGGGCGGGACGCGGGCGCCGGGACGGCGGGCGCGTGACCGCGGCGCCGACATCGGCGGTCGGCGGCGTGCCCCGTGGTGCTCATGCGGTCCCCCGTCCCGCCGGCCGGTGCGCGGCGTGGGTGCGTCCTGGCGTCGAGGCTAGGCACGCGGTCCCGAAAAGAGGATAAGAACGGTCGGCTTTCTTGACTGGTGAGACGTCCCCCCGGTGCGCCCGTGGCGCCCGCAGCACCTACAGTGCCTGCGTGCCCGTTCGTCCCGTCCGCCTCCTCGCCCCTTCCGACGCCACGACGTCCGCCGTGACCGCGGGGCTCGCGGCCCTGCGGGAGGAGGTCGAGCTGCCGGGCGCCCACCCGCCCGAGGTGCTCGCCGAGGCGCAGGAGGCTGCCCGACGCGGACCGGACGACGCGCGCGTCCCCGGACCGCGCGCGGACCGCACCGACGTGCCCTTCGTGACCGTCGACCCGGTGGGCTCGACCGACCTCGACCAGGCGGTCCACGTCGAACGGCGCGGTGCCGGGTGGCGGGTGCGGTACGCCATCGCCGACGTCGCCGCCTTCGTCGCACCCGGCGGACCGCTGGACGCCGAGACGCACCGCCGCGGCCTGACCTGCTACAGCCCCGACGGGCGCGTCCCCCTGCACCCGACGGTGCTCTCGGAGGGCGCCGCCAGCCTCCTGCCCGGGCAGGTGCGCCCGGCCGTGCTGTGGAGCATCGACCTCGACGCCGACGGTGAGCCCGTCGACGTCCACGTGGAGCGGGCGACCGTGCGCAGCCGGGCCCAGCTCGCCTACGGCGAGGTGCAGGACCGGCTCGACGCGGGCACGGCCGACGACCTCCTGCAGTCGCTGGCCGCCGTCGGCCGGTTGCGCGAGGCGCGCGAGCGCGACCGCGGCGGGGCGTCCCTCGACGTCCCCGAGCAGGAGGTGGTGCGCGCCGACGACGGCACCTTCGGCCTGCGGTTCCGCGCGACGCTGCCCGTCGAGGGCTGGAACGCGCAGATCTCCCTGCTCACCGGCATCGTCGCCGCCCGGCTCATGCTCGACGTCGGTGCCGGCGTCGTCCGGACGCTGCCGCCCGCCGACCCGCGGGACGTCGCGCGGCTGCGGCGCACGGCGCGCGCCCTCGACATCGACTGGCCCGACGACGTGCCCTACCCCGACCTGCTGGCAGGCCTCGACTCGCGCCTCGGCCCCCACGCCGCGTTCCTGCGGGAGGCCACCACGCTGTTCCGCGGGGCCGGCTACCGCACCTTCGGCCCGCACGAGGCGCCGCCCACCGGGCACGACGCGGAGCACGGCGCGATCCGCGCGCCGTACGCGCACGTCACCGCCCCGCTGCGCCGGCTCGTCGACCGCTACGGCACCGAGGTCTGCCTCGCCGCCGTCGGTGGTCACGACGTGCCGGGATGGGTGCAGGAGCAGCTGCCCGAGCTGCCCGCCACGATGTCGCGCACCGGGCGGCGCGTCGCGGCGTTCGACCGCGGGGTGCTGGACCTGGTCGAGGCCGCCGTGCTGGCGCCCCGGGTCGGCCAGGTGTTCACCGGTGTGGTGGTCGACGCGGACGAGCCGCGCGACGGCCGGGTGCGCGGCGCCCTGCAGCTGCGCGACCCCGCCGTCGTGGCCCCGGTGACGTCCGCGTCGGGCGTCCTGCCGCTCGGGGAGACGCTCGACGCTCGGCTGGACGAGGTGTCGGTGCCCCACCGACGGGTGACATTCGTGGCGCGGTGACGGATTCGTCCGGATTGCCCCTACGATCGGCGTCCATGACCCCTCGTCCCTGGCGCGGCATCCTGGTCGCCGGGTTCGTGGTGGTGGCCGTCGTGGGCATCGGCGGAGCCGCCACCGGGCTGTGGTCCGAGCTGGCGGGCGACCCGGCGATGCGCATCCAGGGCCTCACCGAGGAGGTGCCCTGGCACGAGGCCCTGCCCGTGCCGTCCTACGCGCCCGCGGCCGAGCCCGAGCCGGCACCGGAGCCCACGTTCGACCTGGCCACGCACTCCACGACGGACCCCGCGAGCCCGTGGGTGATCGTCAACAAGCAGCACCCCATCGCGGCGGACCACGTGCCGGGCGACCTCGTGGACGTGGGCGGGGCGCGGCTGCGGGCCGCCGTGCAGCCGGACCTCGCGGCGATGGTCGCGGCGGCGGACCAGGCGGGTGCCCGGCTCGTCGTGCGCAGCGGGTTCCGGTCGTACGCCGAGCAGGCCGCGGCGCGTGCCGACGTCGAGGGGCGTCGCGGGTTCGCGCACGCCGAGCGCTACTCGGCGCGCCCCGGGTTCTCGGAGCACGAGACCGGCCTCGCGGTGGACATCGACTCCGGGACGCAGCCGGAGTGCAACCTGCAGACCTGCTTCGCGCAGACGGCCGAGGGCCGGTGGCTCGCCGAGCACGCCTGGGAGCACGGGTTCGTCGTGCGCTACACCGAGCAGAACACCGCGGTCACCGGGTACGCGCCGGAGGGCTGGCACCTGCGCTGGGTGGGCCGCGACCTGACCGCGTGGCTGCACGCCCAGGGCGTCGGCTCGCTCGAGGAGGCGTTCGGGGTCCCCGGAGGACCGGACTACCCCACCGGCTGAGGGCGTCGGGCCCGACGGTGCCGGGGGACGGAAAAGCCGTCGCCCGCGCGCGACGCCCGACCTACCGTCGAGGGGTGAGCACGTCCGCACCGCAGCCACCCGCCGGCGCGCCGCTGCGCGCCCGCGTCGTGCGGGCCGAGCGCGGTGCGGTCCTCGTCGTCCCCGACGCGGACCTGGGTGCGGTCGCACGGCGCGCGGAGCTGCCCCGCGACGGCCTGCTGCCGCTGCCCGACGGCACGCGCACGCCCCCGACCGTCGGCGACGTGGTCGACGTGGTCGGCGACGACGCAGGTGAGACGTGGCCCGCCGACGAGCACGCGACAGCACTGCACGCGACCGCCCTGCGCGCGACCGGCCTGCACCCGCGGCGCACGGCGGTGGTGCGCGACTCGGCCGGCCGCACGTCGCTCGAGCAGGTCGTCGCGGCGAACGTCGACGTCGTGCTCGTGGTCGAGCACCTGGATCCCGACCCGGACCTGGGGCGGGTCGAGCGGCTGCTGACCTTGGCGTGGCGTTCCGGCGCCCGGCCCGTCGTCGTGCTCACCAAGGCGGACCTCGTCCCGGACCCCGACGGCATGGCCGCCGAGGTGGCGCAGGTCGCGATCGGCGTGGACGTCCACGCGGTGAGCGTGCTGGACGGCGCGGGCCTCGAGCCGCTGCGGGCGCTGCTGGCGCCGGGCGTGGCGATCGTGGTGGTGGGGGCGTCGGGCGCGGGCAAGTCGAGCCTGGTCAACCGCCTCGCCGGCCGGGAGGTCATGGCGACGGGGGAGGTCCGCGTGGACGGCCGGGGCCGGCACACGACGACCCACCGGGAGCTGGTGCCCCTGGCCGACGGCGCGGTCCTCGTCGACACGCCGGGGCTGCGGGGGATCGGCCTCGTCGCCGCGCCCGAGGCGCTCGACGCGACGTTCGCCGACGTGACGGCGCTCGCGGCCGCGTGCCGCTTCACGGACTGCTCCCACGAGCGGGAGCCCGGCTGCGCGGTGCAGGCGGCCGTCGCGAGCGGTGAGCTGCCGGCCCGCCGGCTGGCGAGCTGGCGCAAGCTGGCCCGCGAGGCCGCCTACCAGGCCCGTCGTGCGGACGCGCGGCTCGCGGCCGAGGAGCGGGCCCGGTGGCGACGGATCACGCGCGACCACCACCGGGCGCTGCGGGGGCGCGGTGCGCCGCGGCCCTGACGGGGTGACGGGCGCGGCTGCCCCGGCGGGCACGTAAGCGGTTCGACGTCCGCCTGCCCGGGCAAAAACGATTAGGGCACGACCGTCCGCTCGCCAGGCCGCACCCCGCTCGGGTGTGATCGGGGAGTCGTTCGGGGACGGCGTCGAGGACGACGCCCCCCCGGGCGCGCCGACCGGCTCGCCGGCGTCGGCGTGCCCGACGCCGACCCGACCCGAGGAGAGCCCATGTCCCCCCGCACGAAGGTGGTCTCCACCACCCGGCGCAAGGTCGTCGCGGCCCTCGCCGCCAGCGCGGTCGTGGCCGCCGGAGTCACGGCGCTGACCTCGACCGCGGCGCAGGCCGCCGCCGGCTGTCGCGTCGACTACTCCGTGACGAGCCAGTGGCCCGGCGGCTTCGGCGCCACGGTGACCGTCACGAACCTGGGCGACCCGCTGTCGTCCTGGGACCTGCGCTGGTCGTTCGCCGACGGCCAGAGCATCCAGCAGCTGTGGAACGGGGTCGTCTCGACGACCGGTTCGCAGGTCAGCGTGAAGAACGTGCCGTGGAACGGCTCGCTCGGCACCAACGCCAACGTCCAGGTGGGCTTCAACGGCTCGTGGGCCGGCAGCAACAACGCCCCGACCTCGTTCACCCTCAACGGCACCACCTGCACCGGTGGCGTCGCGGGTCCGACGTCGAGCCCGACGCCCTCGGTCACCCCCTCCGTGACGCCCAGCCCGGTCGTCACCCCCACGCCGGTGATCACACCCACGCAGAACCCGACGACGCCCCCGCCGGTGTCGAACAGCCAGTTCCACGTCGACACGACGAACCAGTCGTACCGCGCGTGGCAGGCCGCGTCCGGCAGCGACAAGGCCCTGCTCGAGAAGATCGCGCTCACGCCGCAGGCGTACTGGGTCGGCAACTGGAACGACGCGGCGCACGCCCAGCAGGAGGTGCGGGACATCACCGGTGCCGCGCGCGCCGCGGGCAAGACCGCCGTCCTCGTCGTCTACGCCATCCCGGGCCGCGACTGCGGCTCGCACTCCGGCGGCGGCGTGTCGGAGTCCGAGTACGCGCGCTGGATCGACACCGTCGCCCAGGGCATCCAGGGCAACCCCTGGGTCGTCCTCGAGCCCGACGCCCTCGCGCAGCTCGGTGACTGCTCCGGTCAGGGCGACCGGGTCGGGTTCCTGCAGTACGCGGCCAAGGCGCTGACGGCCAAGGGCGCCCGTGTCTACATCGACGCCGGGCACTCCGCGTGGCTCTCGACGACCGAGGCCGCGAACCGCCTCAACCGCATCGGGTTCAGCGACGCCGTCGGCTTCTCGCTCAACGTGTCGAACTACCGCACGACCGCCGAGGCCAAGGCCTACGGGCAGGAGATCTCGCGCCTGACCGGTGGCAAGACGTTCGTCATCGACACGTCGCGCAACGGCAACGGCCCGGCGGGCTCCGAGTGGTGCAACCCCCGGGGCCGCGCCCTGGGTGAGCGCCCCACGCGGGTCAACGACGGCAGCGGGCTCGACGCCCTGCTGTGGATCAAGCTGCCCGGTGAGTCGGACGGTGCCTGCAACGGCGGGCCCGGTGCCGGCCAGTGGTGGCAGGAGATGGCACTGGAGCTGGCCCGCAACGCGAAGTGGTGACGCACCGCCACCGGCCGGTGGCGTGTCGATGACACGACCACCCACCGGTGCGCGGCGGCGCTGAGGCGCACGCGCACCGAGGACGAGGCCGCGGACACCCCGGACGGGGGTGTGTCCGCGGCCTCGTCGCGTCCGGGCCCCTGGCCACCGCGTCCGCGCCCGCCCGACCGGCACGTCGCTGACCACGGGTCGGACGTCCTGTCCCGTCCACAGGGACGCGACCTACGCTCGAGAGGATTCCCCGTCCTCGCTGAGCAGAGCGGAGCGACCCATGCAGGTACAGCTCGAGCGTGTCCTCGAACAGGTGCTCGCGCGCAACCCCGGTGAGCGCGAGTTCCACCAGGCCGTCACCGAGGTCTTCGAGAGTCTCGGCCCGGTGCTCGAACGGCATCCCCACTACGTGGACGCGGCCGTGCTCGAGCGCCTCTGCGAGCCCGAGCGGCAGATCATCTTCCGCGTGCCGTGGGTGGACGACCAGGGACGGGTCCGCATCAACCGCGGCTTCCGCGTCGAGTTCAACTCCGCGCTCGGCCCGTACAAGGGCGGCCTGCGGTTCCACCCCTCGGTGTACCTGGGGATCGTGAAGTTCCTCGGCTTCGAGCAGGTCTTCAAGAACTCCCTGACCGGCATGCCCATCGGCGGCGGCAAGGGCGGCTCCGACTTCGACCCGCGTGGGCGCTCCGACGGCGAGGTCATGCGGTTCTGCCAGTCGTTCATGACCGAGCTGTACCGGCACATCGGGGAGTACACCGACGTGCCGGCGGGTGACATCGGCGTCGGCGGCCGCGAGATCGGCTGGCTGTTCGGCCAGTACAAGCGCATCACCAACCGCTACGAGTCGGGTGTCATCACCGGCAAGGGCGTGACGTGGGGCGGTTCGCTGGTGCGCACCGAGGCCACGGGCTACGGCACCGTCCTGTTCGCCGAGCGCATGCTGGCCACCCGTGGCCTGTCGTTCGACGGCATGCGCGTCGTGGTGTCCGGGGCGGGCAACGTCGCGATCCACGCGATCGAGAAGGCGCAGTCCCTCGGCGCGCACGTCGTGGCCTGCTCGGACTCGCACGGGTACGTCGTCGACGAGGCGGGCATCGACCTCGAGGTGCTGAAGCAGGTCCGCGAGGTCGAGCGCCGACCCGTCGAGGAGTACGCGGCGCGCCGCAGCGGGGCGCACTACGTGCCGGCGGCCCGCGTGTGGCAGGTCGACGCGCAGGTCGCGCTGCCGTGCGCCACGCAGAACGAGCTCGACGAGAGCGACGCCAAGCGCCTGGTCGACGCGGGCCTGCTCGCCGTGGCCGAGGGCGCCAACATGCCGCTGACGCCCGAGGCGGTCGCGCTCGTGCAGGGTGCCGGCGTCCTCTACGCGCCCGGCAAGGCCGCGAACGCCGGTGGCGTGGCGACGTCGGCTCTCGAGATGCAGCAGAACGCCAGCCGTGACGCGTGGTCGTTCGAGCACACCGAGGAGCGGCTCGCCACGATCATGGCGCGCATCCACGACAACTGCGAGGAGACCGCCGAGCTGTACGGCGACCCGGGCAACTACGTGCTCGGCGCCAACATCGCCGGCTTCACCAAGGTCGCGGACGCGATGCTCGCTCTCGGCGTCGTCTGACCCGACCCGACCCGTCCACGAGGGCGGCCCGGCACCTGCCGGGCCGCCCTCGTGCGTCCCGGGGTCGCGTCCCCGGTGGCCGCGCCCGGGCACGGTCGCGGACGTGCCGGGCCGCCGACGTGTCCGAGCCGGCCGTCAGGACGTCTGCCGCATCGCCCGCCGGACGTCGGCCAGCGTCGCGTCGGCCTCCTGGGCGGCCCGCGCGGCCCCGCGCGCCAGGACGTCGCGCACGAGGAACGGATCGCGCGCCAGCTCGGCCCGGCGGGCCCGCACGGGCGCGAGGTGCGCGACGAGGGCGTCGGTGACGTACGCCTTGAGTGCGGCCGCGCCCCCGTCCGCGATCTCGTCGGCGAGGTCCTGCGGCGTCCGCGCGGACGCCAGCGCGCCCAGCAGCAGCAGGTTGGAGACCTCGGGGCGGTGTGCCGGGTCGTAGGTGATGGTGCGTCGGGCGTCCGTCCGGGCCCCGCGCACCGCCGCGGCCGTGGCGTCGGCGTCCGCGCGCAGCTCGATCGCGTTGCCGCGGCTCTTGCTCATCTTGGCCCCGTCCGTGCCCAGGACGAGCGGAGCCTGCGACAGGAGCGCGGTCGGCTCCGTCAGGACGGGCCCGTACCGGCGGGTGAACCGCCGCGCGACGGTGCGCGTCAGCTCCAGGTGCGGCAGCTGGTCGCGCCCCACGGGGACCAGCGTGCCGCGGACCGAGAGGATGTCCGCGGCCTGGTGCACGGGGTACGTCAGCAGCAGGGCGGACAGGGCGCGTCCGGACGCGGCGAGCTCGGCCTTGACCGTGGGGTTGCGGTCCAGCTCGGCGACGGTCACCAGCGAGAGGAACGGCAGCATGAGCTGGTGCACGGCGGGGACGTCCGAGTGCACGAAGACCGTCGTGGCCTCGGGGTCGAGCCCCGCGGCGAGGTAGTCGAGCACCACCTCCCGCACGGTCGCGGGCAGGTCCCCGGCGTCGTCCCGGTCGGTGATCACCTGGTAGTCCGCGACCACGACGAAGGTCTCGACGCCGTGCCGCTGCAGCGCGACGCGCGTGGCCAGGGTGCCGAACAGGTGCCCGACGTGCAGCGCGCCCGTGGGACGGTCGCCGGTCAGCACCCGGAAGGTCCCCGGGTCCCGCGCCAGCACCTCCTCGAGCGTCAGGACGTCGGGGCGGGCGTGGTCGGCGTGGTCCGGCCCGGAACGGGTGCCGGCGGCAGGAGCGGGGGACGGTGCGGCGGACGGTGCGGAGCGGGCGGTGGTCGGCATGTCGGTGCTCTCCTCGGGGAGGAGCCGTCGCGCGGCCGCGCAGGGACCTGACGTGGACCCGCCGAGCCGCGTGAGCAGCTCGGCGGGTGACCCACGGCTGCGTCAGGGCAGCGGCCACCACATGACGTGGGTGCGGGTCGAGGTCATACCCGGGACGCTAGTGCGTGGGCACCGCCGCCTCAAGGGTCCCGGTGCGTGCCGATCCCGCCAGGGCCGGCCCGGTCGGGCGGCCACGCCACACGCGGTCGCCGAGGAGCGTCAGCAGCCCCGGCAGCAGCACCAGCCGCACGACGGTCGCGTCGACGAGGATGGCCACGGCCAGCGCCACGCCCAGCATCTTCAGCTCGAGCATGCTCGACGTCGCGAAGATCGCGAACACCGAGACCATGACCGCGGCGGCACTCGTGACGACACCCGCGGAGTCGGCGACGCCGTCGCGGACCGCCGCACCCGGGGCCACGCCACGCACCACCCGCTCCCGGACCCGGCTGAGGACGAAGACGTGGTAGTCCATCGACAGGCCGACCAGCACCACCATGACGAACAGCGGCACCCAGTCGATGACGAAGCCCGGCGCCGTGAACGCCAGCGGGCCGGCCAGCCAGCCCTCCTGGAAGACCAGGCGCAGCACCCCGAAGGCGACGCCCACCGACAGCAGGTTCAGCGCGGTCGAGACCAGGGCGAGCGGCACGCTGCGGAACGAGACGGCCATGGTCACGCAGGTCAGCAGCAGCACGACCCCGATCACCCAGGGCATCCGCTCGGACTGCCGCTGCGTGCGGTCGAGGTCGGCCGCGGGCCAGCCACCGACCACGGCCTCGACGTCCAGTCCGTCGAGCGCGGCCGGGACCAGGTCGTCGCGGACCTCGCGCACCACGTCGTCCAGGGCGGGGTCGGCGCTCTTCAGCGGCACGGCCAGGGTGAGGACGTGCGTGCGGCCGTCGTCCGCGGCCACGGGCGGGACGTCGCCGACGTCGGTGAACCGGCCCGTGGCCAGGGCGGCGGACTCCAGCGAGCCGAGCGCCGCCACGACCTCGTCCTGCTGCGCCGCGTCGCCGCGCACCACGACGTCGATCGTCTCCCCGCGCGACGGGAACGTCTCGGCGACCCGGGTGAGCGTGCCGACCTCCGCCACGTCGGGCGGCAGGGTGGCGAGGTCACCGCCGTGCAGCCGCATGCCCAGCGCGGGCGCCGCGGCGGCGAGCGTGACCACGCCGGCCACCACCACGGCGGCGAGCGGGTGACGCACCGCCGGACCGAGGACGCGACGGCTGACGGCTCCGGGGCCGATGCGGCGCTGCAGCCGCCACAGCAGGGGGACGCGTGGACGGTCGACGCGGTGCCCGAGGACGACCAGCAGCGCGGGCAGCACCGTCAGGGAGCCGACCACGGAGACGGCGACCACGGCGACGGCGCCCGTCGCCAGCGACGAGAACGTCGCGAGCTGCAGCAGGTACAGCGCGGACAGCGACACCGCGACCGCCGCACCGGACACCACGATCGCGTGGCCCGACGTCTCGGCGGCGATCTCCACGGCGGCCGACGTGCTGCGTCCCCGGGCGCGCTCCTCGCGCTCCCGCTTGAGGTAGAAGAGCGTGTAGTCGACGCCGACGGCCATCCCGATGAGGACGACCATGCTCGCGACCGTCGGGTCGGCCGGCACGACGTGCGACAGCACGGCCGAGACCCCGAGCGTCGCGGCGACGGCGGACACCCCGAGCAGCACCGGGATCCCGGCGGCGACGACCGCGCCGAACGCCAGCAGCATGAGCAGCAGCGTGACCGGCAGCGACACGATCTCGGCCGCCACCAGGTCCTCGGCCACCCGCTCGTCGATCGCGGCCTGCAGCGAGACCTCGCCCGCCTGCTCGACGTCGAGGCCGGGATGGCGGTCGGCGACGTCCGCGACGGCCTGCGCGAGCGCGGTGACGTCGTCGGTCCCGTCGGCGAGCTCGACCGCGACGAGCACCGCGGACCCGTCAGGAGCGGGGACCGCGGGCGCGACCGCGGACACCTCCGCACGCCCGCTGAGGCTCCGGGTGAGGTCCTCGGCCCCGGCGAGGGCCGCGTCGAGGCCCGCCGGGCCGGCGGTGAGGAGGACCAGCTCGGTGTCCGCCTCGGCGAGCCCCGACTCCGCGACCCACGCCGCGGCGGTGCCCGAGCCGCCGATGCCGGTGTCCTCCTCCTGGATGGTCTGCGTGGGCACGAGCGCGCTGAGCGCCGCGCACACGACCACGAGGGCGAACCACCCACCGATGGCCCACGCGGGGTGGGTCGCGCTCCAGCGGGCGGCGCGGACGGCGACCCGGGAGACCGGGCCGTGGGCTGCGGCGCGGTGCGCGCTCCCGGCGGCCGGGTCCGGGGCGGGGCCGCGGGGCGGGGGACGGTGTCCGAGGGTGTGCATGGTGGCCTCCGGGGCTCGACGAGCGGTCGGGTCCCACGCTGGCCCGGCGGTGGGGTGCCGGTCAGGAGTGGCCGCACCCGGACGGATGGTGGACCTGGCACCCCCGACAACCGGTGCGCCCGCGGCCAGGATGGCGGCATGGAACGCCGTACCCCCTGGGCCGCGACCGGCAGGTCGCTCGCGCTCGTCCTGCTCGCCGTGCCGAGCCTGCTGCTGACGGGCCTCACCGTCGTCGCCCTGGTGCTGGCGCCGCTGGGCGTCGGGCTCGCGCTCCTGCGCGCGCTGCTGCCGGCGGTGCACGGCCTCGCCCGCGCCGGCCGGGAGCTCGCGACGTCCGCCCTCGGGCACCCGGTGCCGCTGGTCGAGCTGCGGACGCAGGAGCCGTCGCCGCTGCTGGAGCCGGGCGCGTGGGGGCTGGGCGCCGACGGCACCCTGCGGGGGACGGACCTGGCGGCGCTGAGCCGCGGCGCCACCGAGCCCTTCCGCCAGGGGTGGCGCTGGCTCGTGGACGCCGACGCCTGGCGCCTGCTCGGGTGGGTCGCCTTCGCGGGCACGGGTGGGTTGCTGCTCAGCGCCCTCGTCGTCCTGCTGGTCCCGGTGACGGTCGCCGCCGTGGTCCTCGCGCTGGTGCTCCCGGCGGGCGGCGTGCCCTGGCCGTGGGCGGTCGCCCTCGTCGTGCTCGCCGTCCTGGCCGCGTGGACGTGGTGGCGCCACGGTGACGCCCTGGGGCGGGCGCGTGCCGCGGCGGACGCCGCACTCCTCTCACCCGGCCGGCAGGCGCTGCTCGAGCAGCGGGTCCAGGACCTGGCGGCCTCGCGCTCGCAGAGCGTGGACGACGCGGCGGCCGGGCTGCGGCGCATCGAACGGGACCTGCACGACGGGGCGCAGGCGCGGCTCGTGTCGCTGGGCCTGACCCTCGGCATGGTCGCCGAGCTGATGGCAGACGACCCCGACGAGGCCCGCGCCCTGCTGCAGGAGGCCCGCGGCACCACGGCCGCCGTGCTGCGCGACCTGCGCGACCTGGTCCAGGGGATCCACCCGCCGGTGCTCGCCGACCGCGGCCTGTCGGGTGCGGTCGAGGCGCTCGCGCTGGACCTCACCGTGCCCGTGACGCTGACCGACCGGCTGCCCGGGCGGCCGCCGCCGGCCGTCGAGTCGGCGGCGTACTTCGCGGTCGCCGAGTCGCTGGCCAACGTCGTCAAGCACGCGGACGCGACGCGGGCGTGGGTCCGGCTGCAGGCGGACGGGCCGGTGCTCCGCGTCGAGGTCGGGGACGACGGGGTCGGCGGGGCCGACCCCGCCCAGGGCTCGGGCCTGCAGGGCGTCCGCTCCCGCCTGGCGGCGTTCGACGGCACCATGGGCGTCGACAGCCCGCCGGGCGGTCCGACAGTCATCCACCTGGAGGTGCCGTGCGCGTGGTCCTCGCCGAAGACCTCGCACTCCTCCGCGACGGCCTGATCCGGCTGCTGACGGCGCACGGCTGCGAGGTCGTCGCGGCCGTCGAGGACGCCCCGGCGCTCGAGGTCGCGCTCGCGGACCCGACCCTCGACGTCGCCGTCGTCGACGTGCGGCTGCCGCCGGGGTTCAGCGACGAGGGCCTGCGCGCCGCGATCGAGGCACGCCGGCGCCGGCCGGGGCTGCCGGTGATGGTGCTGAGCCAGTACGTCGAGCACCTGTACGCGCGCGAGCTCCTGGCCGACGGCGCCGGCGCCGTCGGCTACCTGCTCAAGGAGCGGGTGTCCGACCCGGCAGGCTTCGTCGACGCCGTCCGGACCGTGGCCGCCGGGGGCACGGTGCTCGACCCGGAGGTGGTCGCCGCGATCATGGCGCGACGGCGGGCCTCCCCGCTGGCACGGCTCACGGCGCGCGAGCGCGAGGTGCTCGAGCTCATGGCGCAGGGGCGCTCCAACGCCGGCGTCGCGGCCGCGCTCGTGGTCACGGAGAAAGCGGTGGCCAAGCACATCGGCAGCATCTTCACCAAGCTCGACCTGCCCGTCGGCCCCGACGACCACCGCCGGGTGCGGGCCGTGCTGGCCTGGCTGGACGGGCAGGACTGAGCAGCCGCCACGGTCGGACGTCCCGGCACGCGTGGGGGAGGATGGAACACGTGTCACCGCGTCGCCGTACCGACCCCGCCGACGGGCGCGCCGCGCTGCAGGCGTGGCGCGCGGACCCGGGCTCCGCCCCGACGGCCGTGCGGCGCACCGCGGTGCGCTTCACGCTCGAGGAGCTCGCGGACGTGGCGCCGGGCAACGCCGTCGAGGTCCGCGTGCCGCCCGACGGCGCGGTGCAGGCCGTCGAGGGGCCGCGCCACACCCGTGGCACGCCGCCCAACGTCGTGGAGACGGACCCGGCCACGTGGCTCGCCCTGGCCGCCGGTGACGTCACGTGGGACGAGGCGGTCGCGGCGGGACGGGTGCACGCGTCGGGCGAGCGGGCCGACCTGGGGCACCTGCTGCCGCTGCAGGCGACGCGGAGCCGCTGACCTACGATCGTCCCGTGCCCGACACGCCCCGCCCCGCCGACGACGCCCACGACGACACCCGCCAGGACGTCCCGGCGCCGACGGCCCCGGCGGGACCCCCGCCCGCTGCTCCCGGTACCCCGGACGAGGCGCCCGGCACGCCGGACGAGGCCGAGCTCGCACGGGTCGCGGTGCCCGCGACGGTGCGCCGCGCGCCGCGGTACGGCGCGTTCCTGGTGGCCGGGGCCCTGGTCGGCATGGTCGTCGGGCTCGTCGTCGCGGCCCTGACGTCCGACGGGAGCAGCAGCACCGCGGACGGCGGGGTGCTGCCGTTCCTGGGCGGCGAGAACGGCGTGCGCTGGCTGCTCGCGCTCTCGCTGGGCATCGTCGGTGCCCTGGTGGGCGGGGTGCTGGCCCTGCTCGCGGACCGGCGGAGCACTCGGGGCCGTCGCCCCGCACCGCCCGCCTGACGGGGCCGTGCCCGCCGCCGTCCGGTGGACGGGCGAGCCGGGGTGACCCGGGGTGTGCCACCATGGTGCCGTGGCCCCCCGCGCAGACGGACGTCTCACCCACGACCTTCTACCCGGCGAGAAAGGCCCGCAGGACGCCTGCGGTGTCTTCGGCGTCTGGGCACCCGGCGAAGAGGTGGCGAAGCTCACCTACTTCGGCCTCTACGCGTTGCAGCACCGCGGCCAGGAGTCGGCGGGCATCGCGACGTCCAACGGCCAGCAGCTGCTCGTCTACAAGGACATGGGCCTGGTCTCCCAGGTCTTCGACGAGACCGCGCTGAACGCCCTGCAGGGGCACATCGCGATCGGCCACACCCGGTACTCGACCACGGGCGGCTCGACGTGGGAGAACGCGCAGCCGACGCTGGGGGCGACCGCCGCGGGTACCGTCGCCCTGGGCCACAACGGCAACCTCACCAACTCCGCCGAGCTCGTCGACCTCGTCGCCGAGCGGTACGGCAGCCAGCGGCGCGGCGAGCTCGCGCGCGGCAACACCACCGACACGGCGCTGATCACGGCGCTGCTCGCGGGGGACCCCGACCACACGCTGGAGGCCACGGCGCTCGAGGTGCTGCCGCGGCTGCGCGGCGCCTTCTGCCTGGTCTTCATGGACGAGCGCACGCTGTACGCCGCGCGTGACCCGCAGGGCGTGCGCCCGCTGGTCCTCGGGCGCCTCGAGCGCGGCTGGGTCGTCGCGTCCGAGACCTCGGCGCTGGACATCGTCGGTGCGTCGTACGTCCGTGAGGTCGAGCCGGGGGAGTTCATCGCGATCGACGCCGACGGGCTGCGCTCGACGCGGTTCGCCCCGATCGACCGCGCCGGCTGCGTCTTCGAGTACGTCTACCTGGCGCGGCCCGACACCACGATCAACGGGCGGTCCGTGCACGCCGCGCGTGTCGCGATGGGGCGCCGGCTCGCGGTCGAGCACCCCGTCGAGGCGGACCTCGTGATCCCCGTGCCCGAGTCCGGGACGCCCGCCGCGGTGGGCTACGCGGCCAAGTCCGGCATCCCCTTCGGTCAGGGCCTGACGAAGAACGCGTACGTCGGGCGCACGTTCATCCAGCCGTCGCAGACGCTGCGCCAGCTCGGCATCCGGCTCAAGCTCAACCCGCTCAAGGACGTCATCCGCGGCAAGCGGCTGGTGGTCGTCGACGACACGATCGTGCGGGGCAACACCCAGCGTGCGCTCGTGCGGATGCTGCGCGAGTCCGGGGCCGCTGAGGTCCACATCCGCATCACCGCGCCACCCGTGAAGTGGCCCTGCTTCTACGGCATCGACTTCGCGTCGCGTGCCGAGCTCATCGCCAACGGCCTGGGGGTGGAGGAGATCGCCCGGTCGCTGGGCGCCGACTCGCTGGGCTACCTGTCCGAGGAGGGCATGATCACCGCCACCGAGCAGCCTGCGTCGCAGCTGTGCACCGCGTGCTTCAGCGGCCGGTACCCCATCGAGCTGCCCCCGTCGGAGCGGCTCGGCAAGCACCTGCTGGAGCAGAACCAGCTGCCGTTGGGGCAGCCCGAGGACGGTCTGCTCAGCATCGTCCCGGCAGCCGGTGGCGCGTCCGCGCTGGAGCACCCGTGAGCGCCCCGCAGCCCGTCACGTACGCGTCCGCGGGCGTGGACACGGAGGCGGGGGACAGGGCCGTCGAGCTGATGAAGGACGCCGTGCGGGCGACGCACGGGCCTCAGGTCCTCGGCGGGGTCGGCGGGTTCGCCGGCCTGTACGACGCGGCCGCGCTCACCGCCTACCGCCGGCCCCTGCTGGCGACGTCCACGGACGGCGTGGGCACCAAGGTCGCCATCGCGCAGGCGATGGACGTGCACGACACCATCGGCTTCGACCTGGTCGGCATGGTCGTGGACGACATCGTGGTGGTCGGCGCCCGGCCGCTGTTCATGACGGACTACATCGCGTGCGGGCGGGTCGTGCCGGAGCGCATCGCCGACGTGGTGCGCGGCATCGCGGCCGCGTGCTCGGTGGCCGGCACCGCGCTCGTCGGCGGCGAGACCGCCGAGCACCCCGGGCTGCTCGCTCCGGACGAGTACGACGTCGCCGGCGCCGCGACCGGCGTGGTCGAGGCGGACGAGCTGCTGGGTCCCGAGCGCGTCCGCGCCGGCGACGTGCTCGTGGCCCTCGGGTCCTCGGGTCTGCACTCGAACGGCTACTCGCTGGTGCGACGGGTCGTCCAGGTCGCCGGCTGGGGCCTGGACCGGCACGTCGACGACCTCGGGCGCACGCTGGGCGAGGAGCTGCTGGAGCCGACCCGCGTCTACGCGGCGGACTGCCTCGCGCTGGTCGAGCGGTTCGGGCCCGAGCAGGTGCACGTGTTCAGCCACGTCACGGGCGGGGGCCTGGCGGCCAACGTGGCCCGTGTGCTTCCCCCCGGCCTCGTCGCGGACGTCGACCGGGCCTCGTGGGTGCTGCCGCCGGTGTTCGCGCTCGTGCAGGGCCTCGGGGCCGTGCCCTGGGGCGACCTGGAGAGCACCCTCAACCTCGGCGTCGGCATGGTCGCCGTGGTCGCGCCCGACGTGGCGGACGAGGTCCAGCGCGCCGCGCGCGAGCTCGGGATGCCGGCCTGGGTGCTGGGGACGGTGCGGGACGCCCGGGCCGACGACGCCACCGCGGCGGACGTCGTCGCGGGGACCAAGGGCGTCCAGGGCGGTGCCGTCCGGCTGCACGGGACCTACCGCACGGCGTGAGACCGGTGTGCGCATCGCCTGCACGCGGCCTCGCGCGCGCGACAGCGCGTCGCCGACCCGAAGGTCGGCGACGCGTCGTCGCGGTCGTCTGCGCCGATCAGCCCCCGGGCAGGCTCAGAAGTCGTCGTCCCGGGGCCAGCGGTCACGACCGGCGGGGTCGTCGTCGTCCGTGCTCACCGCGCTGCGGCGGCTGTCCGTGACGACATCGTTGCGGCTGCGCGACGTGAGCTCCTGCTCGAGAGCCCGGTAGTTGGTGTCAGGGCTGAAGTACTTCAGCTCCCGCGCCACCTTCGTCTGCTTTGCCTTCTGACGGCCGCGCCCCATGGCATCGACCCCCTCTAACGTGGAAGCGGGGCGGCTCCGTGCTGACACGTGCGGCCCCGGGTGCTGTTGAGTCTCTTCGTGTGGCAACGGTACAGGGTCGCGATCCATTCCGACCACCTGCGCCAGGTGGGTTGGGACACGTGACGGTGGGTGCCAGGCGGCGCTGACTTCACGGATGTCTGCTCTGACTGCGGCGTTCTGCGGGTCGGCGCACGGGTGGCCGGCCGCGCCGTGGGCGTCGCGCCCTCTGGCGCGGCTCACTGTGACGCAGATCACATTCCCGTTGCGAACCGCTGCGGGAACGTGTCCACGCTACACCGTTCGTGCACGTCAGAGCGTTGATGCGCTTCGATGCCCTGCGTTTGCGCTGGTCACGACATGCGTCGTGCAGAGCACCCCGAACCGGGCAATCATCCCAGGAGACGAACGTCACACGTTCGTGCGACGCCGTTCGGGTGGCGATCGGAGATGTGTCCGGATTGAGGCGGGTTTAGGCTGCTGCTTGTCGACGGCACCCCAGCGCCGTGGTGACGGTTTCGGCGTCCGGATCACGGTGGCGGCGACCGGATCCGCGTCGCCGACGACCTGCCGGGGTGCCCGATGTGTCAGATTCAGTACCAAGACGTACGCCCCGCCGCGGACCAAGTGACATGACTCGGAGGCTCGGGGCGGTCACACATGGGAGGTATCCAGTGTCCACCGCACACTCGTCAGAGGCCGAAGCACTCCTCACGCCGTCCGAGGTCGCGACCCTGTTCCGGGTCGACCCGAAGACCGTGACCCGCTGGGCCAAGTCCGGCAAGCTCTCCTCGATCCGCACGCTCGGCGGCCACCGCCGGTACCGCGAGTCCGAGGTCCGTGACCTGCTGAACGGCGTCCCGCAGCCCAGGACGACCCCGCAGTCCTGAGGTCCGGCGCAGGGGGCACCAGCGTCGACGTGTTGCGCGCACCGCGGGGGAGTGTGCGAGACGTCCCGACGCCGGCCTCCGGCACCAGGCCTCCGGCACGCACGACGGCCGCGGTCGGACCACCCGGATCACCCGGGTGGCTCGACCGCGGCCGTCGGCGTCGTGCCTGCGGTGCGCGCGTCCTGAGTCCAGCGTGGCCCTGAGTCCGGCGTGGTCCTCAGTCCCGCGTGTCCCTCAGTCCCGCGTGGCGCGGCGCACGATGCCCACGACCACCAGTGCCACGACGACACCGGCAACCACGAGCACCTTGCGCGCGCGGGCGCGGTCCTCGGGCAGGGCTGCCGGGTCCGTCGCGTCGAAGACGAGGCGGCGGCCCCGGTCCTTGGCCCGCTCGGCCTGCCGGCGCGGGTCGACCCGGTCGACGAGCGCGTCGACGGTCTCGGCCAGCTGCGCGCGGGCGAGGGCCGCCTCGGCCGTGAGCGTGCCGATGTCGGTCGCGGGTGTCGGCGTGATCTCCTCGGCGCTCACCGGTGCATCCCCTTCTTGACGGTCTCGACGTCCTCCTGCAGGTTCTCCATGGCCTGGTCGGGCACGGGCGGCATGCCCTTCTGCAGGCGCTTGACGCCCAGCAGGCCCAGCACCGCGGTGATCGCCAGCAGCACGAGCGAGACGATCAGCGCCGCCAGCCAGGGCGACACCGCGTTGGACAGGCCCAGGATGGCCGTCGTGATGAGGGTGCCGAGCGCGTACAGCGCCAGCACTGCCGCACCGGCGACGAGGCCGATGCCGATGCCCGCCTGCGTGGCCTTGGCGGTCACCTCGGCCTTCGCCAGGCTGATCTCGGCGCGGACGAGACGCGTGGCCTGCTCGCTCAGATCGGAGACGAGGCGACCGAGCGACCGGGGGTCCTCGGGTGCATCGGGGCGGGCATCGCTCGCCCAGCCGGAGTGCGTTGCCATTTTCGACGACCTTCCTCACCTGCGGAGACGGGTGCTGCGACGGTCTTCAGTCTGCCCGTAGGAGCAGGTGCGCGCGAGGGCGGCGCCCCGCGACGCGCCGCGAGGGAGGTCGTCGGTGCCGTGCGGGGTCAGTCGACCCAGGGGTGCACGAGCTCCTCGGCGGGGTGGGTGCTCGACGGCGCGGGGATCACGGGGCCGGCGGCCGGGAGCTTCGCGCGGCCCCAGGCGGCCGCGCCGGCGGCGAGCAGCACCAGCGCTGCGCCCACCAGCAGGGCGGAGAGCCACAGCGGCAGCGCCGTGGCCAGGCCGAACACCGCACCGAGGGCGAAGAGCGCGATGCCGATCACGGTCAGGAGGGCCGCGACGGCGAAGGCGATCGCGGACGGCCGGATACGCACCGCCCGCGTCCGCACGCTGCGACCGACGGCGTCGAGCTCGTGCTGGACCGCGGCCCGCACCTTGTCCTCCGCGCGCTCGATGCGGTCCCGCGCGCGCTCGGCGAGGGGGTCGGTGAGGCGGTCGAGGATGCGGGGGCGGGGGCGGTCGGTCGTCGTGGTCACGGTCGTGTCCTCGGTCGATGGGAGCTGTGTCTCCACGGTAGGCGCGCAGGCCCGCGCGGCGAACGGGACGATGGGCCCGACTCGGACGGGTGACCGGCTCGCCGCGGGCCCCGGAGTGTCGCGGGCCCGGGCGCGGCGGGTCCGTGGCCGTGGGTCTCTGGCGCCGCGGGGCGGGGCGCCGGTGCGGACCCGCCACCGTCCAGCGCGACGCGTGCGCGTGCCGGGCGTGCGGCGTGGCGGGCGCGCTGCGGCGACGGCGGGGCCGGGGCTCGGGGGGCGCGGTGCCGGCACGATCAGGGCGGGGTGCGTCGTCGCACGGTCCCGGACATGCCGACGGCCCCGGCGGGCGTCCCGCGGGGCCGTCTGAGGTGGCTCCGACCGGCGTCGATCCGGTGACCTTTCGATTTTCAGTCGAACGCTCTACCAACTGAGCTACAGAGCCTCGCAACGAGGAAGCCGACCTCTCGGTCGGCCCTCGCAGCGACCCCGACGGGACTTGAACCCGCGACCTCCGCCGTGACAGGGCGGCGCGCTAACCAACTGCGCTACGGGGCCTCGTGGTGACCGGAGCCACCCTAAGCCTTACTGCTGAACTGCTCGTACCCCCAACGGGATTCGAACCCGTGCTACCGCCGTGAAAGGGCGGGGTCCTAGGCCGCTAGACGATGGGGGCGGGTTGTCCGCCCCTGACGTCGAGGCGTCGGAAGACCGGTGATGAGCATACGGGCTGCCGGCCGGAACTCCAAAGTCGATGCGTCTGCGCAGGTCAGGTGGGGTGCGGATGGTTCGTGCCGCGCACGCGGGGACAGAGTGCGGGGCGGTTGCGGGCCGCGCCCGGCAGGATGGTCCCGTGGTCGAGATGACGCGTGACGAGTTCGAGGACGCGGTCCGTGACGCCCTGGACGAGATCCCCGAGGAGCTCGCGGCGATGATGGACAACGTCGTCGTGCTCGTCGAGGACGAGGCGCCGGCCGACGAGCCGGAGCTGCTGGGCCTCTACGAGGGCACCCCGCTGACCGAGCGGGGCGAGTTCTGGGCTGCCGGGTCCCTGCCGGACCGGATCTTCGTCTACCGGCTGCCGACCCTCGCGATCTGCGAGGACCGGGACGAGGTCGTCGAGGAGGTCGCGATCACCGTGGTGCACGAGATCGCCCACCACTTCGGCATCGACGACGACCGGCTGCACGCCCTGGGGTGGGCGTAGCCCGGGTCGCCGGGGCACCGGCCCCCGGCAGGTATCATCGCCATGTGACGATGACAGCCGTAAGTGCGTCGGCCGCCGCCACGCAGGACGCACCACTCGATGACCACCCGCACGCCGACGTCGCGCAGATCCTGCACGCGCTCGCCGAACCCACCCGGCTGTCGCTGGTCCACACGCTCGCGGGCGGGACGTACCGGGTCGTCGAGCTGACGTCGACCCTGGGCCTCGCGCAGTCGACCGTGTCCGCGCACCTGGCCGTCCTGCGTCTGGCGGGCCTGGTCACCGCCACGCCCGAGGGGCGGGCCACGCGCTACGCGCTGGCCGACCCGGAGATCGACGAGGTGCTCGCGGCCGCCGAGCGGTTCGTGGCGCGGCAGCGCGAGGGCCAGGCGCCGGGGGCGGGGTCCTCGACGTGGCAACACCTCGAGGCGGCCCGTCGCGGGCTCGCAGCGGGAGGGGGCGACGGCAGGCTCGCGGAGCGGGCCGGCGGGTGAGCGCGCACCGGCACGACCACGCGACGGCGGCCGGCGGGCATCGCGGACGTCTGGCGTCCGTGCTGGCGCTCACGCTCGGCGTCATGGTCGTCGAGGTGGTCGGCGGTGTGGTGTCGGGGTCGTTCGCGCTGATCGCGGACGCGGGGCACATGCTCACCGACGCGTCGGGGCTGGCGGTGGCGCTCGGGGCGAGCGTGCTGGCCGCGCGGCCGGCGACGTCCCGGCGCACCTTCGGGTGGCAGCGTGCCGAGATCCTGGCGGCGCTGGCGAACGGGCTGGTCGTCGCGACGGTCGGGGTCCTGGTGCTGATCGGCGGCATCCGCCGCATCCTGCAGCCCACCGAGGTGGAGCCCGGGCTGATGCTGGGGGTCGCCCTGCTCGGGCTGGCCGCCAACGCCGTGGGCATGCTGCTGCTGCGGCGCGGGCGCCACGAGTCGCTCAACGTGCGCGGTGCCTACCTCGAGGTGCTGGGCGACGCGCTCGGCTCCGTCGCGGTCGTCGTCGCCGCGCTCGTCACGCTGACCACGGGCTTCACGCGAGCCGACGGCATCGCGTCGGTCGCGATCGCGGCGCTCGTCGTGCCGCGGGCGGTCCTGCTGCTGCGCGAGGTCGTCGCGGTCCTGCTGGAGTCGGCACCCGAGGGCGTCGACCTCGACGTGGTCCGTGCGCACATCGCGGGCGTCCCGGGCGTCGTCGGGGTCCACGACCTGCACGCGTGGACCATCACGTCGGGGGTGCCGGTGCTCTCCGCGCACGTGGTCGTCGCCGACGAGGAGCTCGACCGGGCCGGGACCGGGCGCGTGCTGAGCCAGCTGCGCACGTGCCTGTCGGGGCACTTCGACGTCGAGCACTGCACCTTCCAGCTGGAGCCCGCCTCGCACGTCGACGAGGCGGGCCTGCACCCCTGACGCCCGAGCGTGGCGGGTACCGTGGGTGCCATGGTGCGCATCGGGGTGGTGCTGCTGCCGCAGGAACGGTGGGCGAGCGCACGGACGCGCTGGCAGCGGGCGGAGGAGCTCGGCTTCGACCACGCGTGGACCTACGACCACCTGGCCTGGCGCGACCTCGCCGACGAGCCGTGGTTCGCCACCGTCCCGCTCCTGGCGGCGGCCGCGGCGGTGACCGAGCGCATCGGCCTGGGCACCTGGGTCGCCTCACCCAACTTCCGCCACCCCGTGCCGTTCGCCAAGGACGTCATGGGCCTGGACGACGTCTCCGCGGGCCGGTTCGTCCTCGGGCTCGGCGCCGGCGGCGAGGGCTGGGACGCGAGCGTCCTCGGACCCCCGCCCACGCGCGGCGAGCGCACGCGGCGGTTCGCCGAGTTCGTCGAGCTGCTCGACGCGCTGCTCACGCAGCCCGTGACGGAGCACTCCGGCGAGTTCTACACGGCGCAGGCCGCGCGGATGGTGCCCGGCACCCTCGCCCGGCCCCGCACGCCGTTCGTCGTCGCCGCCAACGGCCCGCGGGCCATGGCGCTCGCCGCCCGGTACGGGCAGGGGTGGGCGACGTACGGCCCCGGGACGGGCGTCGGCGACGGGGTCGACGCCGCGACCGCGCAGGAGACCTGGTGGGACGGGCTCGCGGGGATGGCGGACGCGTTCGACCAGGTCGCCGGCGACCGTCCGGTCGGCCGCTGGCTCAGCCTCGACGGCGCGCCCCGGTTCTCGCTCACGTCCGCGGCGCTCGCCGTCGAGGGCGTCGAGCGCGCGGCGGCGCTGGGCTTCGGGGACGTCGTCGTGCACTGGCCCCGGGCGTCGGGGGTCTACGCGGGGGACGAGCGTGAGCTCGAGCGGTTCGCCGCGGAGCTGCCCCGGCTGCAGGCGCTGCAGCCCGCCACGCGCTGAGGTCCGGCGGCGGGGTCGGTCCGTCGCTCCCGGGTGGGCCGGCGGGTCGGCTCGCCGGCGGGGTGTCAGCGGCGGTGGGCCGCCCAGGCCGTGGCGACCATCTGCTCGGGGGTGTGGCGCATCGCCCAGTCGAGGTCCCGCGCGGCGGCCTCGCCGGACGCGACGATCCGGGCGGGGTCGCCGGCGCGGCGCGGGCCGACCTCCGGGGTGAAGTCGATCCCCGTGACGTGGGCGACGGTCGTCATGATCTGCGCGACCGACAGCCCGTCCCCCGACCCCAGGTTGTAGACGGGGTCCAGCGTGCGGCCGTCGGCCAGGGCGCGCGCCGCGGCGACGTGGGACACCGCGAGGTCCGCCACGTGCACGTAGTCGCGCACGCACGTGCCGTCCGGCGTCGGGTAGTCGGTGCCGTTGATGCGGGGCGTCCGGCCCGCTGCCAGGGCGTCGAGCACCAGCGGGAAGAGGTTGTGCGGGCTGGAGTCGTACAGGTCGGGTGCGCCGGAGCCGACGACGTTGAAGTACCGCAGCGACGTGTGGCGCAGGCCCGTGGCCACGCCCTGGTCGCGCAGCAGCCACTCGCCCACGAGCTTGGACTCGCCGTACGGCGACTCCGGTGCGGTCGGGGTGGCCTCGGTGACCACGTCGACGTCGGGTGTGCCGTACACGGCCGCGGACGACGAGAAGACGATCTGCCCGACTCCCGCGTCGGCCATCGCGGCGAGCAGGTGGGCCGTGCCGGTGACGTTCTGCTCGTACGTGTGCAGCGGCCGCTGCACCGAGACGCCCGCGTACTTGAAGCCCGCCAGGTGCACGACGCCGGTGACACCGTGCTCGACGAGCGCGGTGCGCACGGCGTCGGTGTCGACGACCGACGCCTCGACGAACGGCACGTCCGCGGGGACGAACTCCGCGTGCCCGCTCGACAGGTCGTCGAGCACGACCGGCCGCAGCCGATCGTCGCCCGTGGTCCGCACCGCGACCTGGAATGCCCGCACCACGTGCGCCCCGATGTACCCCGCCCCGCCCGTCACCAGCCACGTCATGGCCGCGAGCATAGCCGCCCGAACCCGCTGATCCCACAGAAGCACACAGGATCGAACACATCTGCACACCCCCGGAGTGCCCCGGGGATCACGGGGTGGGACGGCGTGATCCCGCGTACGCTTCCAGAACCCCCACGTCCGCCCTGGTGACGGTCGCGGCGGGCGGGGCACCCGGGGCGGGTGCCGGGGCGGGACGACGACGGGGCGGGCGCGCGTGGGCCGGAGCACGGGGATGACGGCGCGACGCCGGTACGACACCACGGCGGCGCGGGCCAGCCGGGCCGTGCTGCGGACCTACTCCACGTCGTTCGGGATCGGCACGCGACTGCTCCCGCCGCGCTCGCGGGCGGACATCGAGGCCGTCTACGCCCTGGTCAGGCTCGCGGACGAGGTCGTCGACACGTACCGCGGCCCCGATGCGGACGACGAGCTCGACGAGCTCGAGGCCCAGACGGCCCGTGCCCTGGTGACCGGCTACTCGACCAACGTCGTCGTGCACGCCTTCGCGCGCGCCACGCGCCGCACCGGCATCGGGCACGACGAGATCGACCCTTTCTTCGCGTCCATGCGCGCCGACCTGTCCGTGCGCGAGCACGACCGTGCGTCGTACGACACGTACGTGTACGGCTCGGCCGAGGTCGTCGGCGTCATGTGCCTCAAGGTCTTCCTGTCCGCCGACCGCCGCCCCGGCGACCCGGTCGTGCAGCCGTCGCCGCAGGCGGTCGCGGGCGCCCGGGCCCTGGGCGCCGCGTTCCAGAAGGTCAACTTCCTGCGGGACCTGGGCGCCGACCACGGCGACCTCGGGCGGTCGTACCTGCCGGGCGTCGACGCCGGTCGGCTGACCGACGGTGACGTGCACGCCGTGCTCGACGAGGTCCGCGACGACCTGGCGACCGCGCGCGCCGCCCTGCCGCTGCTGCCGCCGCGGGCACGCTGCGCCGTCGAGGCGACCACCGCGCTGTACGACCGTCTGCTGCGGGACCTCGCGGCCACCCCTCCCGAGGACCTCACCCAGCGCCGTGTCCGCGTGCCGGGCCCGGTCAAGGCGGTCGTGGTGGGGCGCGTCGTGGCCGGTGCGCTCGTCCGCGAGGGCACGCAGCGCGTCCGGCGGGTGGTGGGCGCATGACCACGCAGCACCCGGTGCCGGGTGCGGTGCGGGACCCGCAGGGCGCTCACGCCGGCCGTGCCGTCCGCGTCGTCGTGATCGGCGGGGGTGTCGGCGGCCTGACGACGGCCGCGCTGCTCGCGCGCGGCGGTGCGCACGTGACCCTCCTCGAGCGGCACGAGCAGCTCGGGGGGCGCACGGGCACGTGGTCGGTCGACGGGTTCCGGTTCGACACCGGTCCGTCGTGGTGGTTCATGCCCGAGGTGTTCGAGCACACGTTCGCGCTGCTGGGGCGTCGTGTCGAGGACCACGTCGACCTGCAGCGGCTCGACCCCGCGTACCGGCTGTTCCCCGAGCCCGGCGCGGGCGTCGACCCGTTCGACGTGGTGGCCGACCCGTTCGTCAACGCCGCGACCTTCGACGCCGTCGAGCCGGGTGCCGGCGCCGCGATCCGCCGGTACGTCGCGGACGCGGGCGAGGCGTACCGCACCGCGCTCGACCACTTCCTGTACACGACCTTCGAGCGGCCCGACCGCGCACTGTCGCGCGACGTCCTGCGTCGCTCCGGGACGCTGGCCGGGCTGCTGACGCAGACCCTCGCGGACCGGATCGCCCGGACGGTCGAGCACCCGGTGCTGCGCCAGGTGCTGGGGTACCACGCCGTGTTCCTCGGGTCCTCGCCGTACCGGGTCCCGGCGCTGTACTCCCTCATGAGCCACCTCGACCTCGGCGAGGGCGTGTACTACCCCCGCGGGGGCATGTACACCCTGGTCGAGGCCCTGGCGGCGGCGGCCGTCGAGGAGGGCGTCGTCGTGCGCACGGGCGCCGACGTCGTCGCCGTCGAGGTCGACGACGCGCCGCGCAGCGTGCGGCACCCCCGCCGCCGGGGCGTCGCCCGCGGGGTGAGGCTGGCGGACGGCACGGTCGTCCCCGCCGACGTCGTGGTCTCCGGCGCCGACCGGCACCACACCGAGACGGCGCTGCTGACCCCGCAGCACGCGGACCTGCCCGCCGGGGCGTGGGAGAGCCGCGGGCCGGGCATCTCCGCTCTCCTGGTCATGGCCGGCGTGCGCGGCGAGCTGCCCGAGCTGCGGCACCACTCGCTGTTCTTCACGCGCGACTGGCCCGGCAACTTCGACGCGATCCTCGGGCCCGGGCGGGCCACGCCGCCCGACGGGCTGCGTGTGCCCGACGTCGCGTCCCTCTACGTCTCGCGGACCACCGCGTCCGACCCGACCGCGGCGCCGCCGGGGCACGAGAACCTGTTCGTCCTGGTGCCGTTCCCCGCCGACCCGGCGATCGGGACGCGGCCCGGCGAGCTCGACGCGCACGCGGACCGGTACCTCGACCAGCTCGGCGCGTGGGCGGGCGTCCCGGACCTGCGCGAGCGCGTCGTGGTGCGGCGCGTCGTCGGGCCGGCGGACCTCGCCCGCGACCTGTCGGCGTGGCGTGGCACCGCCCTGGGCATGGAGCACACGCTGCGGCAGTCGGCCATGTTCCGGCCCGGCGTCGCGTCGGCCCGGGTGCCCAACCTGCTGCACGTCGGCGGGGGCACCGTGCCGGGCGTGGGGCTGCCGATGGTGCTCATCGGCGCGGAGCTCGTGGCCAAGAGGCTGCTGGGGGAGACCTCCTCACGGCCGCTGCCCGCGCCGCTGCGACCCGGGTACCTGGCGTCCGCGCTGCCGCGCGGGCTGTGGTCCGACGTCACGGCGGGGCGTGCATGATCACGTTCGCCTACCTCGGGGCGCTGCTGGTCTCGATCGGCTGCCTCGCGCTCATCGACCGCCGGTTCGGCCTGGCCTTCTGGTACGACGCCCGCCGGTCCGCGTGGACCGTCGGCCTCGGCGTCGTCGGGTTCCTGCTGTGGGACGTCGCCGGGCTGCTGCTGGGGATCTTCGCGCGCGGGGACTCGCCGCACATGACCGGGCTGCTGCTGGCGCCCGAGCTGCCGGTCGAGGAGGCGTTCTTCCTCACGCTGCTCTGCTACGTCGGGCTGCTGGCGTGGCGGTGGTTCGACCGGACGGCCGAGCACCGTGCCGCGGGGCGGGGGCCGTCGTGACGAACATCGTGCTCAACGTCCTCGTGCTCACGGCGCTGACCGCCGTCTCCTGGTCGGTGCTGCGTCGGATGCGCGGGTGGGCGCTGTTCTGGGCTGTCGTGCACCTGTGCGTGCTCACCGCCGTCTTCGACACGATCATGATCGACGTCGGCCTGTACGTCTTCGACCCCGCCAAGATCCTCGGCTTCTACGTCTGGGGCGCGCCGCTGGAGGACTTCGCGTACGCGATCGCCGCGGCCGTGTTCGTGCCCGTGCTGTGGCGGGTGCTCGGACGCTCGTCGCGCACGGCGTCACGCCCGGACGGCGCGCACGGCGCCGAGAGCACGCACGCCTGATGCGCGAGGTGCTGGCCGCGTCGCGGCCCTTCTCCTGGGTGAACACCGCCTACCCGTTCGCCGCGGGATGGCTCATGGCCACCGACGGGCGCGTCGACGTGCGGCTGGTCGTCGGGACCCTGTTCTTCCTGATCCCGTACAACCTGCTGATGTACGGGATCAACGACGTGTTCGACTACGCGTCCGACCTGGCCAACCCGCGCAAGGGCGGGATCGAGGGCGGGCTGGTCGACCCGTCGCGGGCGCGCGCGGTGCACCGGCGCATCCTCGTGGCCTGCGTCGTCACGACCGTCCCGTTCGTCGTGTGGCTGCTGGCGCTCGGGTCGCCGCTGGCCGGCGTCGTGCTGCTGCTGGTGCTGTTCGACGTGGTCGCCTACTCGGCGCCGCGCCTGCGGTTCAAGGAGCGACCCGTCCTGGACTCGTTCTCGTCGGCCGTGCACTTCGTCGGGCCGCTGCTGTACGCGCTGGTCCTGGCGGGCGCCGACCTGGGCGCGCGGACCACCTGGCCCGTGCTCGTGGCGTTCCTGCTCTGGGGGATGGCGTCGCACGCGTTCGGTGCCGTGCAGGACGTCCGCGCGGACCGCGCCGGTGGGCTCGCGTCGATCGCCACGGTGCTGGGGGCCCGGCCCACGGTGCTGGCGGCCACCGCCGCGTACGTCGCCGCCGCGGCCGTGCTGCTGGTGCTGCCGTGGCCCGGCGTCCTGGCGGCGCTGCTGCCGCTGCCGTACGCCGTGAGCACCTGGCGGTTCCGCGGCGTCACCGACGAGGACTGCGAGCGTGCCAACGCGGGGTGGCGCACGTTCCTGTGGCTCAACCTGCTCACCGGGTTCCTGGTGACGATGCTGCTCATCGCGATCGCCCTGACCTGACCCGCGCCGGGCCGGGCCGGGCCGGGCCGGGCCGCAGGGTCAGCCCAGCAGGACGTCCCGCACCGTCGGCGCCTCCGGGACGGTGTGCTCCACGACCACGGGGTCCCCGGCGCGCACCGAGCCGCGGTGCACCACCCGCAGGTAGGCGCCCACCCGGGCGGCGTCGCGGAACCGCCGGACCCAGCCGCGCTCGTCGTCGCCGCCCACCCAGCGGGCGAACGTCGCGCACGGGGTCCGCGGCCCGGTGACCTCGAGCACCACGTCGTCACCGAGGCGCCAGCGGTCCCCGATCCGCGCCGCGTTCGGGTCGAGGCCCTCGATCCGCAGGTTCTCCCCGAACCACCCGGGCGGCAGCTCGCGGCCCAGCTCGGCCTCCCAGTACGCGGCGTCGTCCTGCCCGTAGACGTACACCGCCTGGTCCGGGCCGCCGTGGTACTTGCGGTCGGCCTGCACGTCGGCACGCAGCCCGTACGGTCCCACGCGCACGGGCCGGGACACGGCGCGCTTGTCGATCGCGGTGACCCCCACGGGACCCGGGTCCGGGCGCAGGGCGTGGACGACGCACACGGCGAGGATCGAAGCCATCGGACCAGGGTAGGTGTGCCGGGCGTCGCGGCCGACGCCCACGCACCGAGCCATGGGCGGCGGGTGCCCGGACGGCTCACGGGTGACCGTCAGCGGCTGCGGTCGACCACCAGGTCCTGCCGCCGGGTGCCCGTGGCGGGCGCGGCGCCGGTGCTGCCGCGGACCGTCAACGACGTGGCGAGCTCGACGTGCCGGGACGCGGGCCACGTCCCGGCGGCCATGGTGAGCAGGGCCTGCACCGCCATCTGCCCCATGCCCTCGAGGTGCTGGTGGACGGTGGTCAGCGGCGGCGTCGTCCAGGCCGCCTGGGACGTGTCGTCGAAGCCGGTGACGCTCAGGTCGTCAGGCACCCGGATGCCGAGCGCGTGCGCGGCCGCGAGCACCCCGACGGCGAGCTCGTCGTCGGCGGCCATGAGGGCCGTGGGCGGGTCGGCCGACGTCAGCAGGTCGTGCGCGTGCCGGGCGCCCGTGGCGACGTCGAACTGGTCGGCGCGCACGAGCGCCGGGTCGACCGTGAGCCCGGCGGCGTCCATGGCGGCGTTGAAGCCGTAGAAGCGGTCCTGCGCGGCACCCGACGCCTCGGGCCCGCCGATCCACCCGATGCGCCGGTGGCCGAGGGCGATGAGGTGCTCGGCGGCCGCGCGGGCGCCGGCCCAGTTGGACGACGCGACGCTGACCATGCGCTCGTTGGTGGTGTCCACGGGGTCGACCATGACGAAGGGGATGCCGGCGTCGGCCGCGGCGTCGATGAGCGCGTCCGGTGCGGACAGCGTCAGCCCTGCGATCCCGACGACCCCGCTCGCGCGCTGCTCGGCGATCCACTCGCGGGCGACGGTGCGCCGGCGCCGGGCGCCCAGGTCCGGCGCCAGGCGGGTCACCAGGTCCAGCCGGGCGTCCGTCGCCGCGGCCAGGATCCCCTCGAGGACCTTGAGGATGTACGGGGAGGCGGGCAGGTCGAACACGACCGCGACGGCGCGCCGCTGCGTGAGGAGCGCACCCGCCGTGGTCGGCCGGTAGTCGAGCTCGGCGACCGCCGCGAGGACCCGCTCCCGGGTGGCACCGGCGACGTCGTCGCGCCCGTTCAGGGCCTTGGAGACCGTCGCCTTCGAGACGCCTGCGACGGCCGCGACGTCCTGGAGGGTCGCCCGGCGGCCTGTCGGTCCTGCGTCCACGGTTCTCCTCGGTCTCGACGCACACGTGCGGGGTGCCGCACCTGGCCGCAGGCTAGACCCGTGGACGCTGGCGCGAAAAGATTTCGACGGCGCGTCGGCCAGGGATGCGGGTGCACGCCGCGAGGCGCCCCCGGCGGCGGAGCCGGGGCGACAGCGCCCCCGGCGAGTCCACTGCTCTGGCGCGACGTCTGTCGCCCCGGGGCCGGTAGCGACCAGCCCTCGTGATGCGGAACCACGTGCGAAACAGTTTCGCGCGCGGGTGCGTATCCCGGCGCGGTCGGTCGCACCGACGGGCCGACAGGTCGCCTCCTGCCGGCGGGTCGGCGCCGTGAGAGGCGGCGGCGCGCAGGATCGCCGTGCGGGGACGGTGACACCGTCGTACGGTCGCGGGAGCCGGACGGCCGGCACGCAGGACGGGAGCAGCGTGGCGGACATGACGGTCGGGCAGGCCGCGCGGGCGCTGTTCCGCGGGCCCGGAGGGATCGTGCGGGCCGTCGGCGTCGCGTGCGTGCTCGTGGCGGTCGTCGTGCGGGGGCCGGTCGACACCGCCCTGTTCGCGCTGGTGCTGGCGGGGCTGGTGGCGCCACCGGCCGCAGGGGCGCCGCGCGCCCTGGACGCGGCGTACGGCATCGGCCTGATCGTCGCCGCCTGGTCCGGTGCGCTCGACCTCTACCAGTCGGTCGGCTGGCTCGACGTCGTCATGCACCTCGTCGTGACGGGGCTCGTCGCCGCCGTGGCGCACCTGCTGCTCGCGCGGCGGACCGGTGCCGCGCTCGACCCGGCGGCCGCGGCGGGCGGCGGGCAACGGGCGGGGGTCGTGGCCGTCACGGCGTCGCTGGGCCTGGCGCTGAGCGTGCTGTGGGAGATCGGCGAGTACCTGGGCAACACCTACGTCGACGACACCATCTACGTGGGGTACGCCGACACGATCGGGGACCTCGTCGCCGGCGGGATCGGCTCGGCGGTCGCCGGGCTGTGGCTGACCGCAGCGCGGGCGACTGGCCGCGCGGGGTCGGGACCCTCGACGTAGCCTGCGGCGATGAGCGACCCATTGCCGCCACGCGCGCGCGCCGCGCGTGAGCCGGCACCCCGGCACGCGCGGAGGCGGACGGTACGGAGCCGGGGTGTCCTGCTCGTGCTGTGCGCGCTGCTGTCGGTGGGAAGCGGGACGCTCGCGGCCGACCACGAGCGGGGCGCACCGGTCGACGCCGCGCCGTCACCGGCCGCACCGTCACCGGCCGCACCGTCGTCGGCCGCACCCTCGTCCGCACCGTCCCCCACGCCGTCCTGCACACCGGCGTCGCTGGAGCAGCGTGCTGCGGCGACGCTCGTCGTCGGGCTGCCGGGGGTCGTCGACGCCGACGAGCCGCTCGCGCGGGACGTGGTCGGCCTGGGGGTGGGTGGGGTGTTCCTCTCGGAGTCGAACGTGCGCAGCCGCGCGCAGGTCGCCGAGCTGTCCGCCGGCCTGCGGGCCGCTGCCGGGCGACCGCTGCTCGTGTCCACCGACGAGGAGTCGGGGCGGGTCGCGCTCATGCGCGACGTCGTCGGGGCCGGCCCGTCCCCGCGGCGCCTCGCCCAGCGCGAGACGCCCGAGCAGGTGCGCGCCCGGGCGGCGACGACCGGGCAGGCGCTCGTGGCCGTGGGCGTGAACCTGGACCTGGCGCCCGTGCTGGACCTCGACGACGGGCCGTCGGGAGGGGTGATCGGCGACCGGTCGTTCAGCGCCGACCCCGCGGTCGCGTCCCGCTACGGGCTGGCCTACGCGGCAGGGCTGGCCGACGCCGGCGTGACGCCCACGGTCAAGCACTTCCCCGGGCACGGTCGCTCCCGCGTCGACTCGCACCGGGCGTCGGACGTCGTGGACGCGGGCCTGGACGAGCTGACCGCGACCGACCTGGTGCCGTTCCGGGACGCCGTCGCCGCCGGTGTGCCGGTCGTCATGCTCAACCACCTGCAGTACGCGGCCCTCGACCCGGACCTGCCGGCGTCGCTCAGCCCGCGTGCGTACGCCCTGCTGCGCGAGATGGGCTTCACGGGGGTGGCGATCACCGACTCGGTCGGCATGGGTGCGGTCAACCTGCGGTGGGACTTCCCCGCGGCGGCCGTCCAGGCCGTGGCCGCCGGCGCCGACGCGGTCCTGGCCACGGACGGGGCGCACGCGGTCCGCATGCGCGACGCCCTGGTGGAGGCGGTGCGCAGCGGGCGGCTGCCCGAGGAGCGGCTGTCCGAGGCAGCCGCCCGCGTGACCGCGCTCGCGGGCGGCGACCCCGTGGCCATGGGGTGCGTCGACGTCGACCTGCCGCAGCCTGCGACGGCGCCGGTACCGACGCCCTGACGGCAGCCGGGCGCGGGCCGGGCCGGACCCGCGCACCCGCCGCCGCGGTCAGTCCTGCTTGGCGGCACCCCACCCGTGCCAGCGGTCGATCTCCACGCGGACGCTGACCCGCGCACGGTCCCGCACGGGGTACGGCTTGCCGCCGTAGTGCGTGGACAGGCGGTCGATGTCCACCAGGTCCACGTCGTCGACGATCTCGACGACCCGGCCCTGCACGCTCACGTGCGTGTACCAGTCGTGCTCGGCCAGCGCGGTCAGCGAGACGTGCGGGTTCTCCCGCAGGTGCCGCAGGCGCGCCCGGGACGCGTCGAGGTTGAGCAGCACCCGGCCGTCGTCCTCCAGCAGGTACCAGGTGGCGACGGTGACGGGGTACCCGTCGGGGTGCACGGTGGCCATGACGGCCGGGTTGGGCCGGGTGAGCAGCTCGATGACGTCGGCGGGCAGCGGGGGCTGGGGCACGGTGGGTCCTTCCGGTGGGTCGGGTGTCACCCCATCCTCGTGCCGGATCGTGTCGCCGCGACCCGGGGCGACGTGCGTCGTCCGGTGCCGTCCGCGCGCCGCCCCCTGGCCGTCCCGTCCCGGGTCGGCCGCCCGACGATCAGAGCAGCGCGCGTGCCCGGTCGTACTGCGGCGGGAGCGGCAGGTCGGCACCGAGCGCGACGGCCGCGCGGTGCGGCCAGAACGGGTCGACCAGCAGCGGCCGCGCCAGCGCCACGGCGTCGGCGGACCCGTCGGCGACGACGCGCTCGGCGTGGGCGGGGTCGGTGATGGCGCCCACCGCGATCGTCGGCAGCCCTGCCTCGGCCCGCACGCGCGCGGCGAACGGCACCTGGTAGCCCGGCTCGACCGGCACGTGCACGCCGGGCAGGTTGCCGCCGGTGGACACGTGCACCATGTCGACGCCGAGCGGCGCGAGGTCGCGGGCGAGGCGCACGGTGTCGTCGGCTGTCCACCCGGCGGGCTCGACCCAGTCGGTCGCCGAGACGCGGACCAGCAGGGGCATGCCGTCGGGGATCGCGGCCCGCACCGCCGACGTCACCTCGCGCACCAGGCGGGTGCGGCCGTCGAAGCCGCCGCCGTACCCGTCGTCGCGCACGTTGGAGTCCGGGGAGCAGAACTGGTGCAGCAGGTACCCGTGCGCGGCGTGCACCTCGACCACGTCGTACCCCGCCGCGACCGCGCGGCGTGCCGCGTCGGCGAAGGCCGCGACGACCCCGGCGATGCCGTCGACCGTCAGCGGCGTGGGCACGGGGTGACCCTCGGCGAACGGCACCGCGCTCGGCCCCACCACGGGCCAGCCGCCGGCGCCGGGGGGCACGGGGGCGCCGCCGTTCCAGGGCGCGTCGGTGCTCGCCTTGCGGCCGGCGTGCGCCAGCTGGACGCCGGCCCGTGCGCCCTGCGCGTGCACCAGCTCCACGACCCGCCGGTGGGCCGCGACCTGGGCGTCGTCCCACAGGCCCAGGTCGAACGGGGTGATCCGTCCCTCCGGGACCACCGCCGTGGCCTCGACGATCACGTGCGCGGCGCCCCCGGCGGCCCGCGCGCCGTAGTGCTGCAGGTGCCACTCGGCCGGGGCACCCGCGTCGGGGCCGTCCGCGACCGCGGAGTACTGGCACATCGGCGCCATCCACACGCGGTGCGCGAACGTGGTCCCGCGCAGGGTCAGGGGCGTGAACAGCGTGGGCATGGGGTCCTTCCGGTGCTGGGTGCCGGCGTGTGCCGGCACCCAGCATCCCCGACGTCACGCGACCGCAGCGCCGTGCGGTGCAGCCCGCGCAGCGCTGGTCGTCGGGCGCTGCCGCACGCTGCCGACGGGCGCTGCGGTCGTCGTGACGGAGGGTCGCCCGGTCGAGCGGCCCGGCAGGTGCCTACCGCGCCGGCTCGTGGCCGGCGCCTGCCCCAGTCTCCCCGGACCAGCCGGACGCCTCGAGCGGCGACAGACCCGGAACGGACTGCCGCCTCAGCGGTGGCAGGCGCAGGGCGGGGACGCTGCGCCGTGCGACACCGAGGGCGACGGCCAGGGTGCGGCCGTCGGTGCGCGGGGTGCGGGGGAGAGCGGTACCGGTCGTCGTGCTCCTCACGGAGCCTCCTCTCCACGACGGACCTGGGTCATCCGTCACCCTCCAGCATCGGCAACCGGATCGCCCGGGTTGACGCCGAGAGGCGGAGTTGGTCCGTCGCCTGGTGCACCACCTGGTGCGGGCATGGTCCGGCGGGCCGGATCCCGGGGGCGGCACGTCGGGGTCGGCCCGTGACCGGGTTCCACCCGGGGCGTGGGCTCAGCGCGCGGCGGCGGCCCGTCGCACGGCGGCCTGGGCGTCGGCCAGGTCCCCGCGCCACGGGGCGCCGTGGCCGGGGATCAGCCAGCTCGCCGCCAGGCCGGTCAGCCGCTCCAGCGACGCGAGCGCGAGCGCCGGGTCGTCCGTGAACGGCGCCGGCTGCGGACCGGTCCGGCCGGTGAGCACGTCGCGCGTCGTCAGGGCGTCCCCGACGAAGACGGCGTCGGCGACCGGGACGTGCACGGCGATGCTGCCGGGGGAGTGCCCGGGCATCGAGACGACACGGGGTGCGCCCGGCAGGTCCAGGACGTCACCGTCCTGCACCTCGACCACCTCGGTGAGGTACGTGGTGCGCCAGCCGCCCTTGCGCAGGGCGTGGGCGACGAACCCGAGGACGGCGCCGAGGCGCCAGGAGCCCAAGGCGGGCCGGAGCTTGTCGCCGCCGCGCGCGCGGTCCGCGTCGGCGGCGTGGACGTGGACCGGCACGCCGTGGTCCCGACGCAGTCGCTCGGCGAACCCGAGGTGGTCGGTGTCGCCGTGCGTGAGGACGACCCCGCGGACGTCGTCGAGCGTCCGGCCCATGACGCGGAGCTCGGCGAGCAGCTCGCGCCAGTGGCCGGCGAGCCCGGCGTCGATGATCGTCACGCCCTCGGGGGTGTCGACGAGGTGGACGGCGATGACGTCGTTGCCGATGCGGTGCAGGTGCGGGCCGAGCCTCATGGGTCCTCCTGGGAGCGTCCGTGGTTAGATGGCTAACATACGTAGCCATCATGGCTAACGTCAATAGCCATAGGAGGATGCATGCCGACGCCGGAACGCACGTCGCTCGCGGACATCGTCGCCGCCGGGCGCGACCTGCTGGAGGACGGCGGGCCGTCGCGCCTGACCATGCAGGCCGTCGCGGAGCGGGTGGGGGTGCGCGCGCCGTCGCTCTACAAGCGCGTGCGGGACCGGGACGCGCTGCTCCGGCTGGTCGCCGCCGCCACCGTCGAGGAGCTGGGGGAGCGGCTCGCGGCCGCCGAGCCGTCGGTCGCCGGGCTGGCGCATGCGTTCCGGGCGTTCGCGCACGAGCGGCCGGAGGGCTTCCGGCTGATGCAGTCCCTGGGCGCGGAGCCCGCAGCGCTCCAGTGCGCCAGCGCGCCCGTGCTGCGCACCGCCGCGGACCTGGTGGGGCCGGAGCAGGCGCTGGACGCGGCGCGGCTGGTGACCGCCTGGGCGACGGGGTTCCTCACCATGGAGCTGGCCGGGGCGTTCCGTCTGGGAGGTGACGTCGCGGAGGCGTTCGAGTTCGGCGTGGCGCGGCTCTCCGCGGCGCTGGCGCCGACGGGCCCGGGCCCGGGGGGTGGCGCCGGCGGCGGCGTGTGACCGGGCGGGGCGGGCTACCGGCGCCGGGCGGCGGGCGTGCCGGCGCCCGCCCACCCGGAGGCCTCCAGCGGTGAGCCGCCCGCGACCATCCGCTGCTCCAGCGCGGGCAGGTGCAGCGGCGGGATCGTGCGGCGCACCAGACCGAGCGCGATCGCGAGCGCCCGCTCGCCGTCGCGCCGGACGTCACCCACCGTGAGTGCGACGACGGTGCTCACGGTGGCCCCCTGCCGTGACGTGGTCCTGCGACGTGGTCCTGCAGAGAGGAGAGTGCACGGGCTCGCGTGATGCCGTGGGGGCTGCGTTTCGCCCGCCGTCGGCTGCGTCGGTGCGTCCGACGGCGTGCTCTCGGTGGCCGGCCTGGCCGTACGGATCGCAGGGGGCGCAACGCGCGCTCCGGGTCGGGTACCGCCCGCAGCAGGTCGGCGGGCTCGTCGCCTCCGTGGCGCTGCTGCTGGTGCTCGCCGCCGGCGTCGCGCCGCTGAGCGTCGCGGCCGGGGTCCGCACCCGGTCGGCATCCGGCACGGACCACGCGCGGGCGGCTGACGACGCGCCGCGGATCGTCGCGCTGTTCCTGGAGGGCGCGGGCCGAGCGGGAGTGGGCGCGGCGAGGCCGAGCGGGGGTGCGGGCGGCTACCGCGGACGCCTGCTCCAGGAGGAGGCGAGGCGGTAGCGGCCGTCGCTGAACCAGTCGGGCATGTCCTTGTCCTGCGCGTGGTCGGCGCCGTCGGCCTCTCCGGCGCCGGGGACGACGAACTGCGCGGCGGTCTTCTCCCCGCTCCCGAGCTCCTCGAGCTCGACGGCGACGCTGGTGGTGAAGGCCAGCGGTGCGACGAGCATGGTGTGCGGCCGGCGGGGGTCGGTGTCGACACCGGGGACCACCCCGCCCACGGGCGCCACGCCCGGCAGGTCGGACCGCACCACCCAGTCGATCGTGTCCGAGAACGGGCGGTCCGTACCCGACTCGTCGAGGCAGTAGAAGTGCATGTACCGCAGCACGTGGAGCTCGACCTGGACCTCGAGGGACACCTCCTCCTGCGTCCCGGTCCTGCTGCGGACCCGCGCGAGGAACGTCCGCTCGCGCGGGTCGACGGCCGGCCACGTCACCACGGGCGTGGTCCCGGTCTCCTCGTCGGTCGCGACGGACGAGAGCGGCGCGTCGAGCTCCGAGGGGTCCGTGCCCCGCTCGGTACCGGGGAACAGCTCGATCTCGACGGGTACGGGGTCCCCGGCGCGGTTCACCGCGCGGAACCGCAGCGGCTGGGTCGGCACCGTCATGTCGTCCAGCTGCACCTCGTACCAGCGAGGCTCGACCGGCGAGGCCGTCACGGACTCCTGCGGCCAGAACAGCGGGTGCGAGGGCACCCAGGGCTGCAGCCCCACCGCGTCGGCGGACGTCCGGCCGAACACGGCGTGGACCTCGAGCCGGACGGTCCGCGACTCGGTGTCCGTGTCCAGGCGGTGCAGGCGGACGAGGACCTCCTGCTCGGTGGAGGTGATGACGCGGCCCTCACGCAGCTGCACCGGGTCGGTCGACCGTCGCCGGTCGGGCAGCTGCGCTGACAGGTCGGCAGGGCGGAAGAGTCGGACGTCGACCAGCGGTGGCGCCTGCCCGTCGTCGTCCTCGATGTCCAGGCGGTACGAGCCGCCCGGCAGCGACAGCCAGCGGACCTCCCCGTGCTGGACGCGGTGCCACTCGACGGGTAGCGGCTGCGGCGGCTTCCCGACCGGGGCCGGTGGCAGCGTGCCGTCGCGCGCGGTGGACGGGGAGCTCCCGTCCTGGCGGTGACCGATGATCGCGCTGACGCCGACGTGGTCGGAGACGTCCTGCGTGCCGGGCGGTGCGGCCAGGTCCACCGGGGCGAGGCCGATGGGCGCGGACCCGCCGGTGCTGCCCAGGCGCAGCTCCCGGGCGAGGCTCAGGTGCTGCACCCCCAGGGAGCCGAAGGCCTCCGGTGCGGTGGCGGGCGTGGACCCGGACAGGTCGTAGCAGACGACGTAGTCCAGGCGCTCGCCGGAACCGGGGTGCGACAGGCACAGGTCGGGTGCGCGGCCCGGCATCAGCATCTGGGTCCACCCGTCCCAGGCGACGGCCGCCCGGTCGCCCGTCGCGGGTGACAGGTGCCGGTCCCACTCGGACGGCATCACGCCCGACGCGTCGGGCCTGCCCGGGATGTTGAGGTCGCCGAGCAGGACGCCGTGCGGTGTCCCCAGCGACCGCACGGTCTCCGTCATCAGCCAGTCCACCTGGCGCAGCTGGGAGACGCGGATCCCCACGTTCGGGTCCCCGCCCTCGTCGGACTGCATGTGCGTGAACCCGAGCACGACCGGTCCCATGTTGTTGGGGTCGGTGAGCGCCACCGCCCCGATGCCCTTGGGCGCCAGCGCGTCCCAGCCCGTCGCGCCGAGGTACCGGTCGTAGACCCAGGGCGACGTCCCGCCGCCGTCGACCGGGATGGGCAGCAGCGGCACGCGGGACAGGAGGAGGAGCCCCGAGTCGTCCATCCACGAGCGCAGCGGTCCTTCCACGAGGTCGTCCCAGGCCTCGGCGACGGCCTCGACCTCGACGTCGACCACCGCCGCGATCACCTCCAGGACGGGCCTGGGCGTCCGCTGAGGGGGCGAGGGGGACCGCAGCTCGGGGCCGAGGCCGGCGACGACCCAGTCGTACCGCGTCGTCGCCGGCCGCGCGGGGTCCATCGCCCGGCTGACGAGGGCCTCGCGCGTGTCGGCGTGGAAGATCTCGTCGAACACGACGACGTCGTACGGCGCGCCGAGGACCATGTCGGCGAGCCGGTGGCCGATGTCACGGGCGTCCGCGTCGGTGAAGATGCTCGTGAAGGACGCCACGAAGGCGCCGAGGGGGTCCTCGCGGACGTCCCAGTTGAGGATGAACGTCGACATCATCCCGGCGTTGAAGGTCGCGACCCGCAGCGGGCCGCGCTCGGGTGTCCGGGCCATGGGGCCCCCCAGCGCACTGGTCGGCGGTGTGGCGCACGTCACATATGGTGTGAACCCCAGTAAAGCGGACACCAGGGGCGGTGGGGAAGCCTCGCCGGTGGCGCCGGGGTCACCTCCGGGTCACAGCCCCATCGGCGTCAGCACGCCGATCTGCCAGCCTTCGGGCCCGTCGAGCAGCTGGTAGACGAACCGCTCCTGCACCGTGCCGCCGTACGACCAGGTGACGTCTGCCCACACGCTGTGGTCCGTGGCCGCCAGCACACGCACCTGCGGCTCAGCCTCGGTGACGCCCTCGTACGAGGGCCACGTGGAGGCGAAGAAGTCCCGGGTCTGCTGCCGGTCGCCCACCGCGACCGACCGGCCCGGGAACGCGATCAGCGCCGGCACCGCGTACATCGCGGCGACGGCGTCGGCGTCCCGCGCCAGCAGCGCCCGGGCGTAGCGTGCGAAGAACTCGTCGGTGACGTCGTGCATGGTCCTGCCTCCTGTCCGGTCGTCCCGTACGAGCGACGCTAGGCGGCTATCCCGACACGCCCGTGACGGTGTTGAGTGGCGACCATGGACCGTCACGCGCTCGCGGCCGCCTCCCGCGACGGGCACCTCGCCCTGCGTCGGGTGGAGCGCCACCAGCGCATCCTCGAGCTCCTCGCGAGCGGCCCGCTGACGGCCCGGGCGCTCGCCGAGCGGCTGGGCGTCTCCACCCGGACCGTCGAACGCGACGTCGAACGCCTGCGCGACGCCGGCCTGCCGTTCAGCACACGGCCGGGACGCGGCGGCGGGATCGCCTTCACCCCGACCCGGCGCAGCGTGCCCGTCGTGCTCGACGCCACCGAGATCGGGGCGGTCGTGTCCGCGCTGGCGGTGGTGGGGACGACGTCCAGCGCGGCGACGGCGTCCGCGACGGCGAAGCTCGTGGCGGCGCTCGGGGAGACGCGGGAGGGCGACCGTGCGCGGGAGCCGGGTGGCGTGCGGTGACCGGGTCGGGACGCACCGGCCGCGGACGGGCCCTTCACCGTGGCGCCGGGCGGGGGCCCGCGTCTCGTCCGTGCTCCTCGGTGCCGTGCGGGTCGAGCGGAGCCGACGTGCACCCGGCTCCGTCCACCCGGTCGGGGTGGGCGGAGCCGGGTGTGCTCGGGCTGGGTCAGCGGCCCGCCAGCGCGGCCACCTCCTCGGCGCTGAGTGCGGCGGTGTGCACCGTCAGCTCGTCGACCGCGCCCTGGAACGGCGTGTCCCACCAGTTCACGCCGACCGCGAACGTGCCGGTCGTCGTGGTGAGCACCTGCGGGAACCCCGTGCCGGCGAACCGCTGCTCGCCGTCCACGTACACGGCGACGTCGCCGCCGTCGACCGTCAGGGCCAGGTGCGTCCACTCGCCGACCGGGATCTGCCCGCCGGTGCTCGCGTCGTACCAGGCCTCGCCGGACCACACCATCGTGCTGCTGTCCGGGCCGCGCGGGACGACGCTGACCCAGCTGCGCTCGTCGCGGGCGGCGAAGAACGCGGTCGTGTACGGCGTGACCGCGTCGGGGCGCACCCACAGCGACACCGAGTACGTCGGGCCGCTCACCAGGCCCTGCGGGAGCTGCACCCCGCTGGTGCCGTCCAGGTGCAGCGCCTGCCCGGCCACGCCGGGGACGTAGGACACCGTGCCGCCGGTCGTGCCGATCCGCGGGCCGGTGATCGTGCCGGCGGGGAGCGAGCCGCTCGCCTCGGCCAGGTCGCCCTCGAACGACCACGTGCCGGCGAGTCCGCCGGGCGTGCGCTCGGGCACGGTGACCTCGAACCGCACGGTCGCCGTGCGCCGCTCGTTGCGCACGGTGGCCGTCAGCGTGACGGACGCGTCGCCGGCACCGTGCTCGGGGCGCGTCACCTCGCCGTCCGCCGAGACGACGGCCGGGTCGCTCGACGCCCACGCGATCGTCGTGCCGTGCGTCCCCGTCGTGGGCAGCGTCAGGTCGGTCACGACCGCGGACGTGTCGCCCAGGTCGAGGTCGGCCGCGACGGCGGCGACGGCCTCTTTCGCGCTCAGGAGCGGCACCGCGCTGCCCCACAGGGAGACCCCGGCGCGGGACTGCACGCTGAACGTGACGACCCACTCCTGCCGGTCGGGCTGCCACTGCCGGTCGAGCACGCCGTCGTACGTCGCGCCGTCGACCGTCAGGCGCACGCCGTCGTCGCCGCGCAGCTGCCAGCGGCCCTCACGGTCGCCGGTGACCCGCCCGTTCTTCTCCAGCCGCACGGTGACGGCGCGCGTGACCTCGGCGGAGATCGCCTTGCCGTGGTCGACGAGGGCGTACTGCCCGGCGACGTCGGGCAGCCGGAACGTGTCCCTGCGGGGGTCGGGGCGCTTGCCCGGCCGGGCGCCCGGCGCGTCGCCCGCGTAGCGGTACGGCGCCACGACCGGCCAGCCGTGGGCGTTCATCGTCATCCCGTGCACGCGGACGTGGTGCGTCTCGCCCTGCCCCGGGAACCGGCTGTGGAAGACGAGGACGTGCTCACCCGTCGCCGGGTCGGTCCAGGTCGAGTTGTGGCCGGGGGAGACGTACCCCGTGCCCGGGCCGCTGCCGGGGTCGCCGACCTCGCGCTGGAACAGGTGGTTGCCCAGGAGCTTGACGCCGTAGGGCGCGATCGACGCGTCGTCGAAGAGCGGCAGCGACGGGTCGGACCTGACCTCGGACATCGGGTTGCCCTCGGCGTCGACGTACGGGCCGTCGGGGTGCTCCGACCGCGCGACGCGCATGTTGTAGCCGCCGTTCGCGTCCAGGCCGCCGAACGACAGGAAGAGGTAGTAGTAGCCCGTGTCCTCGTCGAACAGGATGCTGGGCGCCTCGATGCGGCTGTGGTTGCCGCCGACGAGGTGCTCGCCGTAGCCCTGGCCCGGCAGGGGGAAGCCGGTGACCGGGTCCATCTCGAGGATGAAGATGCCGCCGGAGTACGAGCCGTAGACCATCCACATCCGCCCGTCGGCGTCGACGAACGTGTCCGGGTCGACGACGTTCGGGTGGACGCGCGCGTCGTAGATCTCGCCGTCCTCGCTGGGCTGGTCCCACATGCCCGACCGCAGGAAGACCCCCTGGTCCTCGTAGGGGCCGGCCACCGAGTCGGCCACGGCCAGGCCCATGGCCGAGCGCGGGGAGTCGCCCTTGCAGGCGTTGTAGTACATCGCGAAGCGGCCGTCGGGGAGCTGGATGACGTCAGCGGCCCACAGCGTGTCGGTCTGCGCCCACTCGAGCGCCTCGGCGAGCTCGGTGGTGACGTCCTCGAAGATCGGGTTGTCGGGGGTGACCCCCGCCGCGACCTGCTCCCAGGCCATCAGGTCGTCGGTCCGCGCGACCTGCAGGTGCGAGCCGAACACCCAGATCTCGTCGTCGGCGACGACCACGGACGGGTCGTGCACCGTGGCGTCGACGAACGTCGGGGCCGCCGGAGCGGGCTGCGGGCGGCCGGGTCCTCCGGCGTGGCCCGGCGGACCGGCGGTCGCGGGTCCAGCCCCCGCCCCCGCGACGAGCGCGAGGGCGAGGGCCGCGGCGAGGGGGACGAGCGGGACGGCGGTCCGGGATGGTCGGGTGCGCACGGGGGCCTCCTGGGTGCAGCGCTGGACGCAGGGTGGGCGCGGCCGGGCCGCGCGATCCGACCGTAGGGCGGATCTCCAACGTTGTAAAGGGAGGACCGTGACGAGCCGGTCAGTCCCGCACCGCGTACGCCTGGACCTCGACGATCACGTCGGGCTCGACGAGGTGGTCCACGCCGATCGCGGACAGCGGCGGCAGCGGCGTGGGCAGGCCCAGCTCCTCGGTGACGTCCTCGATGCCGGCGACGAAGTCGGCGTACATCTCCGGCTGCCAGCCGCCGTGGCCCCCGGCGACCTGCGCGGCCGGCTCGCGCAGGCGCTGCGCAGCACCGCCCGGGGCCTGGCCGGCGCGGGCGCGTCGTTCGCCGACGTCGTGCGGCTGTGGTTCTTCGTGACCGAGGCGTGACCCGACACGTCGGCGCGCGCCGCGGCTCGTGCCGGACGGACGGGCATGCCCGTCGGCGCTGCGGGCATGGACGCGCCGGCCCGGGTGCGGTGCGCTGGGCACCATGAACGCCACGTCCCTGCTCGCCCTCGCCGCCGCCGTCACCACCGCGCTCACCGGCGGAGTCCTCCTCGCGTTCTCCGCTTTCGTGATGACGGGCCTGCGTGCGCTGCCGCCGGCCGACGGCGCCGCCGCGATGCGCGCGATCAACCGTGCGGCCGTACGACCACCGTTCATGACGGTCCTCTTCGGGTCTCTGGTGCTCGCGCTCGTCACTGCCACGGTCGCGCTCGTCACGGGAGCGTCGACGGCGATGCTCGCGGTGGCTGCCGCGGCCGCGCACCTGCTCGGCTGCGTGGGGGTCACCGCATCAGCGAACGTGCCGCTCAATAACGGGCTGGAGGCAGCCCTCGACCCCGCGACGCAGTGGCGCTCCTACGTGCCGCAGTGGCTCGCGTGGAACCACGTGCGCGTCCTGGCCTGCGCGGTGGCCGCCACGCTCCTCGTGCTCGCCGCGCGCTAGCGTGTCGGCCGGGGCGGTGCCCGGGCGCGTGCCCGGACCGCAGGTCTCCTTGAGCCACGTCGCGACAAGCGTGGCGTCGGCGCCGGGTCCGCCCCCTGATCGGCCGTCCCCCTGACGGACCGAGCGGCGCGACCGTGGACGGCCGATCCCGCGGCGCGGTTGCGCCGGTCACGCGCGCGTGACCGCAGACGTCAGCTGTGGGCTCCCACGACCTCGATGAGCTCGCGCGACTGGGCGACGATGGCGTCACGCCACGCCTCGAACGTCGCGTCCGTCACGGCGAAGTCCGTGGCGAAGTGCTGCATGTCCGGGGTGTGGATGTGCCCCGCCGGGATGCCGAGCCCCGCCCGGTCGCGCAGCAGCGTGTTGCGGTACGCCGACTCGTTCGAGAGGTAGGCGCCGCCTCCGCCGCTGCGCGCGCACGAGTCCTCGGGCGGAGGTGTCGGCTCGACGGCGGGCGGGTACGTGTCCTCGCGCTGGAAGGCGTCCTCCAGATCCCGGGAGTCGCAGCTGGGGAAGTACGTGTAGCTCGTGTTCCACAGCACGCCGAACGCGACCGACTCGTCCTCCCACCCGTCGCCCGGCGGCCGGGGGACGTCCGCGCCCGTGCGCGCCTCGATCATCTGCTCGATCGGCAGCGTCGACGCGGTCCACTGCGGCGGATCCGTCAGCGTGTCGCCGCCACCCCAGCGCGCCGGCACCTGCGTGTTGCAGCCGGGGTTGTCCTTCGCGAGCTGCGGGGCGCTCGTCAGGGGCGCGGGCGGGCAGGGCGCGAAGTCGTCGTTCCCGGCGACGTCGCCGTGGTAGCGGCCGTTCCACTGCTCGAGCGCGAAGAACGCGCCGCCCGCCTGGCTCATGGTGATCGACGCGTCCAGCCGGGCGTCGCCGGCCTCCATCAGCGGCCCGACGGTGTCCTCCAGGTACCCGCGCTCGAACTCGGGGTAGTTGACCGGCAAGGTGTACGCCTCGTAGTGCACCGTCGTGCCGTCGGGAGCCGTCGTCGTCGTCCCGTCGATCGCCAGGGCGGTCGCGCCGGACGGGTTGCCGTGCCGGATCTGGTTGCCGACCGTTCCCCGCGCCCGGCCCGTGTCGCCGCCGTCCAGCGTGAAGGGGTCGAACCCGCTGACCAGCACCCGCGTCACCTGGTCGCCCGTCGGCAGGTCGATGTCGTGCATGCCCCGGGCCGCCCGGTCGAAGGCATCGACCAGCGACGCCCGATCCTCGGTGGAGAGCGTGAAGTCCGGGCTCCACTGGTGCAGCACGGACATGGCCTCGAGCCGCGTCCAGTACAGCGGGCGGTCGTCGCTCGCCGGCAGCTCCCCGGCGACGCCGTCGGTCGACTGGGCGCGCGCGACGGCGTCCCGCCACAGCTCGGTGCCCAGGCGCTCGACGACGGTCGTCGCGTCGGCCAGGGAGTCCTGCCTGCAGACCTGCTCGGCGAGGGCGGCGGTGAACTCACCGAACCCGGCGCCCTGGACCATCGCGCGGGCGAACGTGCGGTCGGCGGGCTGCGACGGGTCCGCCGCGTCCGGCAGGACGGCCGTGAGGCGTTCCTCCTCGACCGTGACGGGCAGCGAGGCGTCGGTGCAGCCCTCGGGCGCGAACCCGGCGACGATCGCGCTGAGCTCGTCGGACGCCTCGTCGAGGGCGGTGGTCGACCGCTCTTGCGGCGTGAACCGCGCGGGCGAGCAGCCGACCAGCAGCACAGGACCGAGCACCAGCGCCAGGCCGGCGGCGACGGGCGCCCTCCGCCGCGAGCGTGCACCCGGTCGAACGTGCGGAGAGCGGCCGGGCACACGACGCATGCAGCGAGTTCCTTCCGAGTGACTACGGGGCGACACCGATGATGTAGCTCACTCGAGCCTCTCACAGGCCAGGAGTCGACCGACCGAGGCAGGCCCACGCGGCGTTTCCGCAGTTCAGGTGGGCCCCGTGGGGATCGAACCCACAACCCGCGGATTAAAAGTCCGCTGCTCTGCCAGTTGAGCTAGAGGCCCGGGACAAGCGGACTTTCACTGAGAGAAGCCTCGAGAGAACTTTGCCGAGAACCCGCCCACCTCCGCGTGCCCGGGGACAGGCTACGCGGAGACGGCCGAGCCCGTGGCTCCGGGTCTCCGGATCGCCGCGACGACCTGCCCCGCTAGCACGGCAGGGGGCATGGACTCGAGCTGGCGAGCTCGGTGAACACCTCGAGCATCGCATCCTGGACGAGGGGATCGGTCAGGTACCTGTCGCGTGCATACCGGAACGCCGGCCAGTCCGGCGGGCGGTCCCCGGGCGCGGGCAGATCCAGCCTGAACTCGTCGAGCGCGACCTGCACGGTCTGGCGGACGACCTGCCACACGACCGGGTCGGTGAGTTCCTGACCGGCACGAGCCCCGGACCGGTACACCCTGGCCAGTACCCCGTACCCGAGCAGCAGGTACGTCGGGAAGAGACGAGGTCGACCGACGCGGTCCTTCTCCGGCACCACGGACGCGATCTCGTACAGCGCGCATTCCACCGATGGATCAGCACGGACGCTGTTGCGGGCCATGAGCCCGGGAGCCACAACGCCCGGTGCGGACTCTGCGTCACGCGTGGCGACAATCACGGCTTGCCAGCCGCCGCTTGAACATCCGCCCGCGCCCACGCCGCCGTGGGGGCGGGCGGATTTACGAGACTCCTAGTATTTCAATCCGACATGATCGACAATTATGCGCTCATTCTTCTGGTCAAACGCGAAGTAGACCCGCCCGCATTCGTGGTGCGGCACGCCATCGTTCACTTTGACGTGAGGCGTCCGATCATACTTGACGCCTTCGAATGTGAAGGTGCGAAACGCCTTCGGCATCTGGTCGTCCTGCAGTGAAACCTTCAGGTCATAATTCTCCCGAATCCACCGACCCATGTGCCCCACTGACCGGTCCGAACCGTCATAGAGGTCACGCGCCACTTGGGCAAGCTTGATCAACGCGATCTGCATCTCGTCCGGCGTGGGGTAGCGATCTGCCTTCTTCCACGACGTGTAGGCAGAGTCCGTAAACACCAGTCGGCCGTCGGCGGATGTCGCGAGATGGTCGATGAGGGCGCTAAGGGTGGCGGTGTCGCCAGTGGAGATTTCCGGCGGCTCATCCACGCCTTGCTCACTTGCCTCGTCGACGGTCGTGGCACCGGCGTAGCGCTGAGCGATCTGAAGCTGTTCGGCGGTTGCTTTCCATCGCGCTGCCTCCGTGGCTAGCTCACGCGACCGAGTGTCAGATTCCGACCATCCCGTCATGGCTTCACTGAGGTCCGTTTGCAGCTGATCGCGCTCTTGAGTCAGTGCTTCGATGATCGCTGTCTGTTCTCCCGACTCGACGGCCGCCGCAGTGCGTGCGGCGGCGTCGTCGGCACGAGAGATGCGCCCAGCCTCCCGGACTGCTCGGTACACCTCGTCGGATCCGCGGGTGAGGACCGACAAGGGTGCAACCTGGGCCATGACAGATGCTCGGAGAGCGTCGTGGTCTTGCGCGTTCACGATGTCCTCGCCGACCACGGTGGCCGGTACTGAAAGGTCCGACCACACGAGAAGGCCACCGGCGTAGGGGACGCGTGCGCGCGGCTCCTGCGCGAGGATTTCGCGACCAGTAGGCAGGTCGACGGTGACAACGCGCACCAGTCCGATGAGGCCGGCAGCAGCCCTGCGCGTGGCCTGGGACGCCTCCTTGGTGCGGGTGTGGACGAGCAGCACCGGCAAACGGTGCTGAACTCGGAGGGCATCTCCGACCAAGGCTGCTTGTTCGGCACCTCGTGCCTGAAGGTAGCTGCCGTCGACGAGCTGCCCACTGCTCGAGACCCTCAGGCCAGGGTGCTCGACAAGATTGGCCAACACGTGCGGCTGGCGCACGTGAGGATCGGCGATCGGGCTCAGCCCCGCCGCAGCGACTTCGCGCGCGAGGCCGAGGCGGAGGCGCAGTACGCCGTTGAGTTCGCCGATGCTCACCCGCGCCGTGAAGCGGCTGCCGTCGTCATTGACGGTCACGACGTCGAGTCGCGTGACCCAGTCGCCCCGAGGGGAGCTCAGGTGCGTCCACCCGGTGTACTTGCGTAGAGCGTCGTGCGTCGGCACGAGCTCGCGGCGGCCGCCACCCAGAAGGTCTGCCGCGTCGATCGGACTGGCGTCATCGCCTGCCCATCTGCTCAGAATCCCGAGGGTTGCGTCGACAGCTACCTCGCGGTCCGCTCCGGGGCCAGGCTCGATGCTGAAGTCGGTCACATAGAGGATCTGCATATCGGCGGCCCCAGGGTTGGTGACGGCGCGGTACGCGCACCGTAGCGCCGTCACAACCCTGGGCGCGGCGGTTCGGGCAGAGCTCACCTGGGTTCGAGCGGCTCGCGTGCCCGCATCTGGGGGCCGTTGTGAGCCCTTGGATGGATGCGCCGGCGCGTCGGTGCGCGCACCCAGCTATGGTGCGCTGGCGGTACGGGAAGCGACGGCGCACAACGCGTGCGCAGACAGGCGAAACGCAGATGGGCATCACCAGTGAGCCGCGATCAAGCGCGGACTCGCGTGGCCACGCGATGCTCAAGCGTCGTTCATCCTAGCCGTCGGGCTACATCGGAGATTATTGCCTGCGCAGTGCCGAAACATGCGTCGCCCCACGTGACGATGTCGTCCCATTTGCGCGATCGTCGTTTTCGTTCGAGTCGCGCTCTAACCTGCTCTCTCGGCGTGACAAGGTCGAGTTCGTGGACGATTTGGTTTCGCGCTTCAAAGGCTGGCTTCAGCGTGCTGGATTCGCGTCTTCGTGGCAGATGGGGTCGAGCTCCTGCTCCAGTCGCTCCGAGGGCGTCTGCGATCTCGTACACGCGTTCTACGGACTGGGCGGAGCCGGCGGTGAGGCTCTGCGCCCACCGGTTGACGAGTATTTCGTGTGGGGTACGCCCCTGTCCCAGAAGCAACTGTACGAGTTGCTCTGGGTCGACGCCGCCCGAGGAGCGATGAGTGATGGCCTGTTTTGCCCATGTTTCAAAACTCTTGGTGACATCGCTGTCAGCCTCGACGAGGTCTGCCAAGGAATCGCGTACGAGAAGTTTCAGGGCGTGATCGAGGCCTGCGCACGCAAACAGAAGTGACGAGCGAAGAAGATCTTGGGACGGCTCACGCCAACCGCCCCGGGTGCTGACGCCTCTGGAGATTTTGTCGACTCGGTTCAGGAGGAGCCCTGCGTTCAGCGCGTTACGCGCCGCGTCTGCTGCAGTGGACAGTGCTTCCTGTGCCGGTAGGCAAGAGTCGGGAAGCGCCGTGGATGGTTCAGGTGTGAAGGCGGTTGCCTCCAACGCGTTGACCATCTCTTCGGCGGCTTGTCGGCGCTGGGCGTCCGTCAAGGGTGTCGTGGAGTCGTGGGGCATGCGCAAAACATGACACAGCTGGCCCGCGATGGGGCCCGAACGCGCAGATCACCTCCGGCGTCGCACACCTGGACGCCCCCGTGGAGGAGGCTGATGCACGAGTAGGTGACACTCACCTGTGGCGACCAATATGGTTCGCCTACCGCCCGCAATGCACGCCAGCGCAGCTCGCCGCTCGCCGGCGTCTGCCCGGCACGCGGTGGCACACGCCGCCACGAGCCCGCAACTGAACCGGCGCAACGCCGTCCAGGACGCGATGCTCGCGACGCCCTGCTCGGCCTCGCGACCCTGCGCCGCAATCGCGCCGTCCGGATTCGGCCTGCGGCATGACTGCCCGTCGATCGCTGCGACCCGCTCTCGGTCCCCACGCGTACGGGGCGGAGCCCGCTGGCCGGAACCCGATTGGCGCACCACCTTTGTTGAGTGCTACGGCACGCCGATTAGAGATCCATGACCTCCAGCGCCCAACCGCGGTCCGGCCGTCACCCCGAGCGGGCCGCCGGCGCGCAGGTCTTCGCGCGCGACAGGCGCCTGCCTGACGGTGCACCCCTGACCTACCTTGAGCGTGGGGGAGCGGACCGCCTGCGCCCCGACACCCGCGCCGGTCACTTGCTCTGCCCGCTTGCGGAGTGCGACGACCCGCGCCTGAGCGTGCGCGCCGGGTCGCGACGTGACCATTTCGCGCACCGTCCTGGCGCCGGCGGGCACGGCCCCGAGACTCTCGCGCACCACACCGCCAAGCAACTCATCGCCGCCTGGCTGCGGCACTTGTATCCGCAGGCTGCCCTGGACGTCGACAGCGCCGACATCGAGACCGGGCAACGACCTGACGTCCTGGCCACGTTTCCCGACGGGTACCAGGTCGCCTACGAAGTGCAGTTCGCGCACCTGACCCGCGAACAGTGGCAGCATCGCCACGATGGCTACGCCTCTGCGAGCGTAAAGGATGTGTGGCTGTTCGGCGGCCGCCGCTACGACCGCGACCCGCGCGGTACCCATCCGCCCGGTGCTCGCGCGGTGCACACCGTATTCGACGCAGTCCTAGCCGCGCGCCACCCGATGCTGCTGATCAGCCCGTTCACCGAGGCAGTCGCCGCTCCTGCGGGCGGGTACGTGGCCCACCAACTCGCCGTGCGAGACCCAGCGCCGCGAGCACGCGCTGGCGCGTTCGCGCTGCTGGACACCTGGCACCCGCTCCACGACGTGCCGGCGACCCGCGGCGTGATCGACATCCCCGGCATGCGCGCAGAGCTGGCCGCGGCGGACGCGTTGCGGGCCGAACTCCTCAGCGAAGCCCAGCGGCGCAGCGCCTCCAGGCCAGCTCCCGCGAGCGGCGTTGAACGCGCCACGGTGCCGGGGATCGGAGCTGGTCTGGACGCGCCGATTCCCTCCGACCGGGAGTTCCGCGAGCGCGCCCGCCAGATCCGCCAGCGCACCGAGCAGGGTCGCAGCCCTGGCAGTCGTGCCGCCCGGGGCAGCAGGCAGCCCGCACTCGGCGAGAGGATGGGTGAACGACCGGCGTAGGTATCGGTCACGCGGAGCGCTGATCGCCCGTCGCTTGGCCCGGTCGGCCAGACAGTGGGGCAGCGCGTATGTGGTGCGTCGTCGGCCACCTCAGAGCGTTCGCGAGTCAGCCGTCTCCTCGCGCGTCGCACGCGCGTCGGTTGATTCCGTGCCAACAGCCGGCGGCGTTCGGAGGTGCCTGGACGAACGCCTGGGCCACGGCGGACGGGCCCCGCCGGTGGCCGCGACGTTCCATCCGTCGGCGTACGCCGTTCCGAGTGACAGCGCCAGGCGTCCCAGAAACGACAGGGGCGTTACCGCTGGTCAGTGTCGTCTCTGCAGGAAGGAGTGAATGTCTGCTTGTCCCAGAGGCCCGGGTGATGAGGGGTCCGTGGAAATCCGCGGACAACACCCGTGTCGTCCGCGGGTGCCGGTGAGGGTCGCTGCGGCTGACGGAGTCGACGGTACAGGCTGGTCAGAGTCGGTGGCGGAGGCGTCGCGAGGCGGTGGAGCGTGGTTGGCGTCGCCGTGGTCGGGTCGGTGGAACCCTCGGGACGGCGGCGATGGGGGGCGGTCGCGTCACTCGCTGGCGCCCGGTGCCTCGTCCGCCCACGCTTCGAGCCCGAAGTGGCGGTCGGCCATGCTGCGCCCGAAGGCTCCGAGCGCACTGACAGCCGCGTCGAGAGCGCGGGCCGCGACCGCTGCCTGGGCGGATCCTTCGTCGTCCTGTGCACGCTCCGCCTGCAACGCCAGTGCGTCAGCGATCCGCGAGGTCCGCTCGAGAGCAGCCGACAGGCTTCGCCCGACCTCGTGAACCTCGACCGGGGCAGGGCCCAGGGGCCGGCTCGCCCAGCTGTCGACCTCCCGGACCAGCTCCCTCATCGACTCCGTCGCCGCGCACCCCAGACGCCGAGTCCGCGCGAAGTCGGCAGGCACTGGTGAGTACGTCACCTCGCCATTGTGTACTCGACCCCGTCACGCCGCGCCGGCGGCGAACCGGAGCTGCTGCAGCGTTCGCTTCGGCAGCAGCACCGACCCGGACGCGCAGTTCTGCGCAGTCCCGTTCGTGGCCGGCACGTTCACGGAGCGATTCCCGTTCCGCCTGCCGTCCGGCCAGGTGTTCCTGGATCGGCGGGTCGGTGTTCCCGCTGAGGGCTGGCCCTCACTGCGTCTGCGGCCGAGCAGCACGTCCCAGCTCATCCACTCATGTCACAGAGGGCCGAGGCTCGGGTGATGTTCCCGGTGGCGCGTGCGGCGAGGTCGGCCAGGGCGTGGGGGTGGCGGCACGCTCGGTGTGACGCACATCACCCATGATTAGGGTCGCTCTGACTATAAATCACTCGACCTGGCCAGGCCGGGCGGCCATAATGGTCAACATGACCACAACGACGACGGTAGGCGCCACCAGCACCGCGATGCTGACGGACCACTACGAGCTCACCATGCTCCGTGCCGCCCTCGCCGACGGCACCGCTCACCACCAGGCGGTCTTCGAGGCCTTCGCCCGCCGCCTGCCCGACGGACGCAGGTACGGCGTCGTGGCAGGTCTCGGCCGGATCGTCGAGGCCATCGAGAGCTTCACGTTCGACACGAGCCGGGTCGCATGGCTCCTGGAGCACGGCATCATCGACGAGCGCACCGCCGACCACCTGCTCGGGTACCGGTTCACCGGGAACATCGACGCGTACCGCGAAGGCGACATCTACTTCCCGAACAGCCCTGTCCTGACGGTCTCCGGGACGTTCGCCGAGTGCGTCGTCCTCGAGACGCTGATCCTGTCGATCCTCAACCACGACAGCGCGATGGCCTCCGCCGCAGCCCGGATGGTCAGCGCCGCCGACGGCCGACCGCTGCTCGAGATGGGCAGCCGACGCACCAACGAGAGTGCCGCCGTCGCGGCCGCGCGAGCCGCGTACATCGCCGGGTTCGCCTCCACCAGCAACCTGCAGGCCGGGTTCCAGTACGGCGTGCCCACGCGAGGCACCGCCGCACACGCGTTCACCCTCGGGCACACCAGCGAGCGCGAGGCCTTCGCCTCCCAGGTCGCCTCCCTCGGGACGGACACCACGCTGCTGGTGGACACCTACGACATCCCGCAGGGCATCCGCACTGCCGTCGAGGCCGCCGGGACGAACCTCGGCGGTATCCGCCTGGACTCCGGGGACCTCGGTGACGAGGCACGCAAGGCACGCGCCCTCCTGGACTCCCTGGGTGCCACGAGCACGAAGATCTCGGTCACCTCCGACCTGGACGAGCACACCATCGCCGCGCTGACCGACGCGCCGATCGACCTGTACGGCGCGGGGACCAAGCTCGTCGGCGGGTCGGGTCACCCGACCGCCGGGATGGTCTACAAGCTCGTCGCGATCGCCGACGAGCCCGGCCCGTACGCCCCGATGCGTCCGGTCGCGAAGAAGGCCACCAGCAAGGGCAGCGTCGGTGGCCGCAAGGTCGCCTACCGGGCGCTGGACCACCAGGGCCACGCGACCCGTGAGGTCGTCGTCGTGCGGCACCTGCCCGGTGCCCCGGAGACCGGCCTGGGCCGCGCGCTGCAGGTCGCGGTGATCCGCGACGGGCACGTCGTGCACCGCCCGTCCCTGGCCGAGATCCGCGCCCACCACCGCGGCGCTAAGGCCGAGCTGACCGCGCTCGACCTGGACCTCGCCCCCGGAACCCCGCGCCTGGTCGCGGACCCCACCGCCATCGGCAACCTGATCGGAGCCGGCGCATGAGCCCGCTGACGTCCACCCCCCTGGTCCTGGTCGACATGGACGGCGTCCTGGTCGACCTCGAGGCCGCGTTCTGGGACGCGTTCGAGACTGCGCACCCCGCCGGACCCCGGCGCACGGACGGCGACAGGACGGTGTTCAGGATCGACGAGCAGCTCGACCCGCAGTGGCGTGACGCGGTCCGTTCGATCATGGCCGCCCCGGGGTTCTTCGGCGGGCTGCGCCCGGTACCCGGGGCTGTCGAGGCGCTCGACGAGATGCTCGACGAGGGCTGGGACGTGCGGATCTGCACCGCGCCGCTGCTGCACAACCCGACGTGCGCGTCCGACAAGCTCGCCTCGCTCGCCCGGCACTTCGGGCAGCGGTGGGCCGAGCGTGCCGTCATCACCAAGGACAAGACCCTCGTGCGGGGCGACGTCCTCATCGACGACAAGCCCGTCGTCAACGGCGACTGGACCCCGGTGTGGAAGCACGTCGTCTTCGCCGCCACCTACAACCAGGCCGCCCCGTCGCCGTACCGGATGACCGGATGGGCGAGCTGGCGCCAGACCCTCACACCCCTCCTGGGAAGGACCGCAGCATGAGGACCGCACTGATCGTCGTGGACGTGCAGAACGACTTCTGCGAGGGCGGCGCGCTCGCCGTGACGGGCGGCGCGGCCGTCGCCAAGCAGATCAGCGACTACCTCGCGCGCACCGGGGCCCGGTACGACACCGTCGTCGCGACCCGCGACTGGCACGCCCCGCTGCCGGACACCAACGACGGGCACTTCGCCACCGACGGCGCCCCGGACTACGTGAGCACCTGGCCGGTGCACTGCGTCGCCGGCACCCCGGGCGCGGACTACCACCCGGACCTCGTGCTGCCCGAGCGGACCGTGCACGTCGTCAAGGGCGAGTCCCGGCAGGACTACTCGGGGTTCCAGGGCCGGATCGTCGACCCGGTCGACGGCCGCGAGCGCCTGGCGGACCTGCTGATGGAGCGGAACATCGCCCACGTGGACGTCGTGGGGATCGCGACGGACTTCTGCGTCAGGGCGACCGCGCTGGACGCTCGCCGCCACGGTCCGACGACCGTGGCGGTCCTGACCGACCTGACCGCTGCGGTCGGTGCCGCCACCGCGAGCAAGGCGCTGACCGAGCTCGCCCGCAACAAGATCATCCTGGACGAGTCGCGCTGACCTCGCGGACCTCGACCGAACCAGACACCGCCGTGCTCGACACCACGGCCCACGAAGGGAACGCACCGATGACCACCGACGCTCAGGCGCCCGAGGGCTACGACCCGCACGACTACCCGCCGTTCGCCGTCACGGTGGACCTGTGCATCTTCACGGTCCGCGACGGTGCGCTCAAGGTGCTGCTGATCGAGCGGGCCGACGACCCGTACGCGGGTGCGTGGGCGCTGCCCGGCGGGTTCGTGGACATCGACGAGGACATCGCCGACGCCGCGTGGCGCGAGCTGGCCGAGGAGACGGGTGTCGAGCAGTTCGCCGGGCACCTCGAGCAGCTCGGCACGTACGGCAAGCCGGGACGTGACCCCCGCATGCGGGTGGTGTCGGTCGCGCACGTCGCGTTCGCCCCGAACCTGCCCGAGCCGACCGCCGGGTCCGACGCCCGCAACGCCCGCTGGTGGGACGTGTCGGACCTCGACCTGCCCGGCCTGACCGGCGGGAACGACGACGGCGACGGCCCCGAGCTCGCGTTCGACCACGCGCGGATCCTGGCCGACGGTGTGGACCGCGTGGCCGCCAAGCTCGAGTACACGCCGCTGGCGACCGCGTTCGTCGCCGAGCAGTTCACCCTCGGGGAGCTCCAGCACGTGTACGAGGCGGTGTGGGGCACGCACCTGGACCGCTCGAACTTCCGCCGCTGGGTCAAGGGCACCGAGGGGTTCGTGCGCCCGACGACCGGGACCGAACGTCGCCTGACGGGTGGGGCGGGTCGGCCCGCCGCCCTGTACACCGCGGTCGGCGACGGCCCGAAGACCCTGACCCCGCCGCTGATGCGCCCCGAGGGCGCCCGCACGGTCAAGGGCACCCCATGACGACCCTGCGCGTGACCCTCGCCCAGCTGCCCGTGCGCGTCGGCGACATCGCCGGCAACACCGACACGACGGTCGAGGCCATCCACCAGGCCGAGGCGGTGGACGCCGACGTGCTCATCACCCCGGAGCTGACCGTGACCGGGTACCCGGCCGAGGACCTGCTGTCCGAGCCGCAGCTCATCGACGCAGCGATGGACGCCGCCCACGAGGCCGCCCGCGCGACCAGCGGCACGGTCACCCTCATCGGCGCGCCGTGGCGCACCAGCGCGCTGCCTGCCGGGCCGGGCCGGACCCACCGGGCGACGGACACCCGCGGACGCACCCTTCGCAACGTCGCCGCGCTCGCCCACCGGGGCGCTCTTCGCGGCGCTCACTCCAAGACGCTGCTGCCGACGTACTCGGTGTTCGACGACGCCCGGCACTTCGAGGCCGGGGCCACGCGCCAGGACCTCTACCGCGTCGACACCCCCACCGGGCGGGTCACGTTCGGTGTGCTGGTGTGCGAGGACGTGTGGGACAAGGCGCTGGTGCAGCAGATGCGCCGGGGCGGGGCGCAGGTCGTCGTCGTGCTGAACGCCTCGCCGTACCACGTCGGCAAGCAGCAGCTGCGCGAGGCGACCGTCGCGGCCGCAGCCAGGAACGCGGGCGTACCGATCGCGTACGTCAACGGTGTCGGCGGGCAGGACGAGCTGGTGTTCGACGGTGGGTCGTTCGCCGTGGACCGCGACGGCGACGTCATCGCTCGGGCACGGTCGTTCCAGACCGACCTCGTCACCGTCGACATCCCGGTCGCACCCCGGATCGACCGGGGGCGGCACTGGGACGTGCTGGACCTGGGCGCCACCCACACCCGGCGGTGCGCACTGCCCGCGCCGCCCCTCGCCGCCCCGCGCGAGGTCCACGACGAGGTGTACACCGCCCTGGTCACCGGGTTCCGTGACTACTGCACCCGCGTCGGGCTGCCGAAGGTCGTGCTCGGCCTGTCCGGCGGGATCGACTCCGCCCTGGCGGCCACGATCGCCGTGGACGCCCTGGGGCCGGACGCGGTGTGGGGCATCGGGATGCCCGGCCCGTACTCCTCGGACGGGTCCGTCACCGACGCGCGCGCCCTGGCGGACAACCTCGGCATCCGGTTCGACGTCGTGAAGATCACGGACGCCTACCTCGAGCGCGAGCAGGTGCTGGGCGGGCTGCTGACCGCCAGGACCGGCGACACCGGGCACCCGGTGGCCTGGGAGAACCTGCAGGCACGGCTGCGGGGGACGACCCTGATGACGATCGCGAACGCGACAGGTGCGCTGGTCTGCACGACGGGCAACCGCTCGGAGAGCGCCGTCGGGTACTTCACGCTCTACGGGGACTCCTGCGGAACGGCTCCCAACCCGCTGGGCGACCTGCTGAAGACCACCGTCACCATGAAGGACGGAACGGTCCTGCCGGGGGTCTACGGACTCGCGCAGTGGCGTAACGACCAGGCCGACGCTGCCGGGCTGGTGCCTCCGATCCCCGTCTCGACGATCACCAAGCCCGCGAGCGCGGAGCTGGCCCCCGGGCAGCAGGACAGCGACTCGCTGCCGGAGTACCCGGTCCTGGACCGTCTGCTGCTCGCGTTCCTCGAGGACCACGCCTGTGCCGGCGAGCTGGCTGACACCCTGGTCGCCGACGGGTGGGACCGGCAGGTGGCTGCGAGCACCGTCAACCGTGTGCTGACGCTCGTGGACCGCAGCGAGTTCAAGCGGCGTCAGGTGCCGATCCGGATCAAGATCTCCACGCTCTCGTTCGGGCGGGACCGGCGGATGCCGCTGGCGAACCACTGGTCGCACGCGACCGCCGAGCCACGTCCAGGTGAACTGCAGCTGACGGGGTCGGTGCCGGGCGGCGGAGCGCCCGGTGCGCCGTAGGGTCGGCGGATGATCGTGGAGTCGAGCGTCGAGGTGCCCGTGCCGCCCGACGTCGCGTTCGCCGTGTCGCAGACGACGGGAGCCACCCGGCTGCGCTGGGACCCGTTCATCCGCCGGCAGTCGTTCCTCGACGGCGCGACGGTCCCCGCCAAGGGCGTGCGGACGCTGACGCGCCACCGCTCCGGGCTGCGGATGGTCAGCGAGTACGTCTCGTACAAGCCACCGACGAACGTCGGGATGAAGATGGTCGAGGGGCCGTGGTTCTTCGCCGTCATGGCCGGCGGGTGGCGCTTCACCCCGCTGCCGGACGGCGGGACGCGCGCGGTCTGGCGGTACAGCTTCACGTGCCGGCCGGCGTGGCTGGCACCGGTGGCCGAGCGGATCGGCCGGGTCGTCCTGCAGCGGGACGTCGACCGTCGGATCGCGGGGTTCGCGCGCGGCTGCGCGGACCCGCACGTGCTGGACGCGGTGGGCTGAGACGGTCCCGCCGGCGCGGAGGTCCAGGGGTCACGACGGACCAGCGGACGTCGGGACGGAGATCGGCGCCCGGGCGCGCGCCCGGGTCACTCCCGCCCCATCGCCCCCGCGTCCAGCAGCCGGCGGTACCCGCCGTCGGCCACCGCGGCGAGCTCGTCGTGCGGGCCCTCCTGGGTGATGCGGCCGTGCTCCAGGACGACGATGCGGTCGGCGTCGCGGACGGTGGACAGCCGGTGGGCGATCATGACGACGCCGGCGCCGTCGAAGAGCGTGGACATCGCGGTGCGGACGCGGTGCTCCGTGGCGGTGTCCAGGTGCGCGGTCGGCTCGTCGAGCACCACGAGCGCGGGACGCCGGAGCGCGGCGCGGGCGATCGCGAGGCGCTGGCGCTCACCGCCGGACAGGCGGTGCCCCTTCTCACCGATCACCGCGTCGAGGCCGTCGTCGAGACCGCGGACGAGGTCACCGAGGGCCACCTGCTCGCACACCGCGAGGAGCTCGTCGTCGGTGGCGTCGGGCTTCGCGTACCGCAGGTTCTCCCGCACGGAGGCGTGCAGCACGTACGGGTCCTGCGGGATGTACGCGATGAGGCCGGCGCGCTGCTGCTCGTCCAGGGCGGCCAGCGGCCGGCCGTCGACCTCGACGATGCCGCTGTCCGCGTCGACGAGTCCCGCGATCACCGTGGCCAGCGTCGACTTGCCGGCGCCCGACGCCCCGACGACCGCGACGACCTCACCGCGTCCCACCGTCAGGTCGATCCCGTCGAGGGCGTCGCCCGCCCCGTCGCGGCCCCCACCGACGTCCCGCATGCCGTCGTCGCCGGACAGGCCGACGAGCGGCAGCCACGGGATGGAGAGCGCGTCGCCGGCGTGGGACAGCCCGTCGATCGAGTACGCCGACACCGGCGGGTACCGGAACCGCAGGTCACGCGTGCGCAGGGCCGGCGCAGGAGCGGCCCGTCCGTCGTCGGCGCCCGCCGCGTCCGCCGGCGGGGTGTCGACCGTGCCCGGCGCCGGGGCCTCTGCTGCGCGGTCACGTGCCGGCTCGGCGCCGAGCACCGCCTCGACCCGGTCGAGCGCGATCGACGAGCGCATCCGGGGGTAGCGGGTGTTGAGCAGTGCCTGCACCGGGGCCTGGAGCTGCTGCAGGTACAGCACGATGAGGATGACGCTGCCGACCGTGATGCCCTGCTCCGTCACGAGCCACACGCCGGTGGCCAGCGCGCCCGAGGTGATGAGCACGAACGCCGTCCCGTAGCTCGCCCCCGACGTCGCGGCGGCCCGGCTGATGCCGGTGGACAGGTCGGCCAGCGCGGCGGACCGCTCCTGGAAGGTCGCCTGCTCCCGGGCGGTCTGCCCGTTCTGCCGCGCGAGCACGGCGCCGTCGCGGCTGACGAACGTCTCGGCGGTCGACGACAGCTCCTTGACGACGTCGAAGGACTTCGCGATGAGCTCGTTGATCCGCGCCTCGGCCTTGCGCACGTACGCGATGGCGACCGGGATCACGACGAGCAGCAGCACCAGGCGCGGGTCGATGAACGCGACGATGACCAGGGACGTGGCGATCGTCGTCACGCTGGAGACCACCACGGGGATCACCGAGGTGTACATCTCCTCGGCGCCGTTGACGTCGTTGGTGAGGCGGCTGACGACGGCACCCGGCCGGACCGTCGTGTAGAAGTGGATCGGCATCGTGGTCAGGCGCCGGAACATCGCCGAGCGCAGGTCCGCGATGACCCGGCCCGCGGCTGCGGTCGCCGTCACGCGTGCCGCCCACGTCATCCACACGCCGAGCAGCCCCAGGCCCGCCATCCCGGCGATCTGGCCGAACGCCTGCGCCGTGCCCGTCCGTCCCTCGATCAGCCCGTCGACCACCGCGCGCAGCAGGAGCACCTGGAACAGCGGCGCGACCCCTCCGACGACCTGGAAGACGTACGACACGACGAACCGCCCCCGGTGGGCGCGGACCATGTCCCGGACGTGCGGCGTACGGTTCGCGTCCCCGGTGCGCGTCACGGTCGTGGTCCTCCTCGTCCGGGCCCGGTGGCGCACGGCGGCGCCGCTGCTGGGCGGGACCCGGACCATAGCGCGCGAATCGGCTGCTCGGGGAGCGTCGTGAGGACTCCTCGAGGGCGGGCGGTCAGGGTGTCACAGCATCGTGAGCACGACGACGACGGCCACCGCGATCGTCAGGAGCGCGCCCGCCACGGCGAGCAGCACGCTGCGAGCGGGGTGCGCGCGCCAGGGCGCCAGGTAGCGCGGATCGGCTGCGCGGAGCTGGGCGGCGGTGATCGGGTGCGGGAACGCCGTCACCGGGACGCCGCGGGCTGCCAGGTCGTGCGCGAGCGCGGTCAGCTGTCCCTGGTCCCACATCGCGCCGTCGAGGTGGGCCAGCGTGCCGCGGGCGCCCGCGAGCACCAGGTGGTGGGAGGTCAGGGCGCCGAGCGGCATGCGGCTGACCATCGCGGCGGCTGCCACGTCCGTCGCCGCGAACCGTCGCTCGCCGACGAGCGACCGCAGGGCGTACGTGCCGTCACCGAACACGACGCGGGCGCGGCGGGCGTGGACCAGGGGCAGCACGACGCCGAGGACGGCGAGGGCCAGTCCGACACCGACGAAGACCAGGGCCCGGCCCGTGCGGCCGGCCAGGAGATGGAGGCCGCCGAGGCCGCAGCCGAGCAGCAGGGCGGGCACCAGCGCGGCGGGCACGTTCGCGCGCAGGAGTCGACGACGCGCGTGAGGTGTCAGTACCAGCTCGACCACGGTTGCATCTTGCCGAAGGCCTCGACCTCATGCTGCTGTGCCCCGAGAGAATCGTCGAGGAATTCACCCGGGGAGCGACGGTGAATCGGCCCGGGGCGGGTGAACCGGATCGCGGGTCGCCCGCCTCCCGTTACCCGACCGGGACATGTGCGTGACCCTCCTGTGCTGGCCACAGCGGTGCGTGGCACGCCACGCTGCAAGCCTCACAAACGGAGGCGAACAATGCGTAATTGGTCATCGACGAGCGTCCTTCACCCATCCGTGCCGCGTTCCGGAACGCGACGCGGAAAGGCTGCGCCGGCGGTGGTCTGCGCCGCGCTCGCCCTTTCCCTGCTCGGCGCGTGCAGCGCCGACGGCATGAGTGATGCCGCGTACGAGGGGGCGACCCTCGACGAGCTGCCCGCTGCCGAGGAGTGGCGCGAGGTCCCCCCGGGCGGCGAGGAGTACGACGACTCCCCGGAGCAGCCCTTCCAGGACGTGGCCGCGAGCCCGCTGTCCACGTTCGCCTCCGACGTCGACACCGCCTCCTACAGCAACCTGCGCCGCCAGCTGCGCGACGGCCTCTCGCCCGAGGGGGTGCGGATCGAGGAGCTCGTCAACTACTTCGACTACGAGTACCCGGCGCCGGCACCCGGTGCGGAGGACCCGTTCACCGTCACGACGCAGGTCGCCGACGCCCCGTGGGCGTCCGACCACCAGCTGGCCATGATCGGTGTGCAGGCCACGGACGCGACGCCCACCCGCGCCGGCAACAACATCGTGTTCCTGCTCGACGTGTCCGGCTCGATGGCGGCGCCCGACAAGCTGCCGCTGCTCGCCGAGTCGTTCTCGCTGCTGGTGGACCGGCTCGGGGACGACGACACCGTCTCGATCGTCACGTACGCCGGGAGCAACGAGGTGCTCGCCGACTCGGTGCCGGGCGACCGCCGCGACGAGCTCGTGGGGATCCTGCGCGAGCTGCGCGCGGGCGGCTCGACCGGCGGTGCGGCGGGTCTGCAGACCGCGTACGAGCTGGCCACCGAGAACTTCGTCGAGGGTGGCAACAACCGGGTCGTGCTGGCGACGGACGGCGACTTCAACGTCGGGCCGTCGGGTCCCGACGAGCTGACCGAGCTCATCGAGCAGCACGCCCGCACCGGGGTCTACATCTCGGTGCTCGGGTTCGGCATGGGCAACCTCAAGGACAGCACGATGGAGGCGATCGCCGACCACGGCAACGGCAACTACGCCTACATCGACACGCTCGACGAGGCCCGCAAGGTGCTGGTCGACGAGTTCGACTCGACGATGTTCGTCGTCGCGCAGGACCTCAAGCTGCAGGTCGAGTTCAACCCCGCGACCGTCGCGCGCTACCGGCTGCTCGGGTACGACAACCGGCGACTCGCGGACGAGGACTTCGCCGATGACACCAAGGACGCGGGCGACGTGGGCGCCGGCCACTCGGTGACGGCGTTCTACGAGCTGGTCCCGGCGGACGGCGAGACCCGGGACGACGACCTGACGTACCAGGACGTCGAGGCGGGCGACTCCGACGACTTCCTCACGGTCCGCGTGCGCTACAAGCAGCCGGGCGCGTCCGAGAGCACGGAGGTGGTGTACCCCGCGCGGGCCGACGCCTACACGCGGACGCCCACGACGGACTTCCGGTTCGCCTCCGCGGTCGCCGAGTTCGGGCTGGCGGTGACCGGTTCGGAGCACGCCGAGGGTGCCGACCCGCGCCGCGCGCGGGAGCGGGCCGAGTCCGCCCTGGGGGAGGACCGGTACGGTCTGCGCGCGGAGTTCGTCTCCCTGGTCGACGCCTACGAGCGGCTCGCCGGCTGACGCGTCGCACCGCCGGGCGCCTACGGCGTCCGACCTCCGGCGCCACCGCGGGAGAGGGGTGCGCGGTCGGTACCGTGCGTCGGAGACGGGCAGCCGTCGGCGTCCGCCACCATCGGTCGTGCCCACCCCGGGCGTCCCGTAGTGCTCGTCACGACGCGGGTCCGCAGGGCCGGGCACGCGAGACATCCAGGAGAGACATGATCGACTTCGCCAACGCCGCCTACGTCAAGCTCAACGAGCGGAACCCCGCCGACGCGCACGCCGACCTGGCCGAGCTGCTGCTCCCGGACGAGCGGGTGCTCGTCGCGTTCCGTGGCATCCGTGACTCCGTCACGTTCACGACGAAGCGCATCGTCGCGGTGAACGTGCAGGGCATGACCGGGAAGAAGAAGGACTACACGTCGCTCCCGTACAGCCGGGTCCAGGCGTTCTCCGTGGAGACTGCGGGGACGTTCGACCGGGACACCGAGCTCGAGCTGTGGTTCAGCGGTCTGGGACTGGTCAAGCTCGAGTTCGGGGCGGGCGTCGACGTCCGCGGCCTCAGCCGGCTGCTCGCCGAGCGCTGCCTCTGACGGGTTCCGGGCGGCACCCGGTGCGTCCGGCCTCCCCGCCGTCGGCTCCCCGCCGTCGGCTCCCCGCCGTCGGGACGTCACCGTGCGGCGAGCACCTCCGTCGGCCGCTCAGCGGCGGCTGCGGCGTGCGCCTGCTGACGGGCCGACCGCTGCTGGTCGGCCCGGGCGACGAGCAGCATCGTGACCCCGGCGGCGAACACGATCCCCGACGCGGCCAGCGCGACCGGTCCGTCGGCCAGGCGCAGCACCGCCGCGCCCAGCGCGGCACCGGCACCCATGGCGACGATGGCGAAGGTCCGGTGCCGCCACTGGCTGGGCGTCTGACGTCCGCCGCCGAGCCGGCTCTCGCGCGTGACGTTGGCGAGCGTGCTGGTGACGACGACCGTGGTGATGTCGGTGTTGCCGACGGGCTTCACCGCGGCGACCTGTGCCCCCATGAGCGCGGCGAGCACGGCGGTGAGCGTGATCTGCCCGACGCCCGCCAGCTCCCCGACCGCGGCCCACACGCCGACGAGCACGAAGACCAGGGCGGTCCCGGCGACCAGGAGCCACGCGCTGCGGACCGGCAGCCCCACGGGGTGCCCGCGGCGCACCAGCCGCCCGCCGACGACGGAACCGAGCGCGAACCCCAGCAGCGCGAACGCGTTGTTGAGCAGCGGGATGTCGGGCACCCCGACCAGCGCGAACGCCAGGAACAGCACGTTGCCGGTCATGTTGCCGGTGAACACACCGTCCAGCGCGAGGAAGCTCACGGCGTCGATCGCGCCGGTCGCTGCGGTCAGGAGCAGCAGGCCGGAGGTGTACAGGCCGGCGGTGGTGGGGCGGCGCATCAGGCGTCCTTCAGCGGGGCGTGGATGTCGGTCAGGTGCTCGCGCATCGCGGCGGTGGCCGCGTCCGCGTCGTGCGCCGCCACCGCGGCGTAGATGGCGCGGTGCCCGGCGAGCGAGCTCGCGCGGGCGGCCTTGGTGGCGTGGGAGCGGCGGCGCACGGGCAGGGTCCAGTCGGCCATGAGCCCGTGCAGGGTGGTGAGCAGCGGGTTGCGGGCCGCCTGGGCGAGCAGCAGGTGGAACTCCAGGTCGAGCTCGACCGAGCGCGCGGCGCTGAGCGGGCCCTGCGACGCGTCGAGGACGTCGTGCAGCTGCAGGAGGTTCGCCGGCGTGGCGCGTCGTGCGGCGAGGCCCGCCACGGACGGTTCCACGATGAGCCGCAGCTCGGCGGCGTCGGCGCTCGCGACGCCGCTCGTGCCGGCGTTCAGGCCCTCGAGGTCGCGCTGCTCGGCCGACGTCTCGACCACCACGGTGCCGCGGCCGGGTCGCCGCTCGACGAGGTGCTTGGACTCGAGCTCGAACATCGCCTCGCGCAGCGAGGCGCGGGAGACGGAGAGCTGCTCGGCGAGCTCCCGCTCGCCGGGGAGTCGCTGCCCGGGCGCGAGCTCGCCGGTGGCGATGAGGCGCTCCAGGTGGGCGGCCAGGGTGACCGAGATGGTCGGTGACCTGCGCGCCAGCGGCGGTACCGGTGTCGTCACGAGCGTGCTCCTTCGGTGGCCGTCGTCGGTGCGGGGAGTGTGCGTACCGGCACGCTAGCAACGGGATCCGGTCAGATGGTCTGACCAATGTTTCGCCCTGGGTCGACTCGGTAAACAGTGCGTTTCCGTGTCCGGGATGCCCGTTCCCGCCCTCGGAGGCGCGTCTACCTTCATGCCACATCGGTCAGACCATCCGACCGAGAGACACCAAGGGCGGCGTCGCGGCACCTCCGTCCGGTGGGGCCTCGACGCCGGTGCCCGGCGACCGGAAGGCACCCGCGATGCGCACCACGAAGAACTCCCGCACGGCAGTCCTCATCACCGGAGCAGTCGCCACGCTGCTCGCCCTGACGGCCTGCGCGGGGTCCAGCTCGGCCGCCGAGGGCGCCGGCGAGGTCACCTACCCCGAGCTCGCCGAGTCGGCGGCCTGCGTCGAGCTGCGCGAGCAGAACCCCGACCTGGTGGGCACCACCCAGACCAACGCGCTGAACCCGCACACCCCCGGCTACGAGGTCGTCAACCCCGAGAACCCCGACGAGTTCATGGGCTTCGACATCGACCTCGGTGAGGCGATCGGCGACTGCCTCGGCTTCGACGTCGACTACCTGCCCGTCGGGTTCTCGGAGCTCGTGCCCACGGTCGCCAGCGGCCAGGCCGACTGGATCATCTCCAACCTGTACGCCACCGAGGAGCGCGCGCACGGCGGCGTCGACTTCATCAGCTACTCCAAGGTCTTCGACGGGGTCCTGGTGACCACGGGCAACCCGCAGGGCATCACCGGCATCGACACCTCGCTGTGCGGCACCACCGTCGCCCTCAACAAGGGCTACGTCGAGGTGCCGCTGGTCGAGGCGATGGTCCCCGAGTGCGAGGCCGCCGGCCTCGAGGCGCCCACCGTCAGCCTCTTCGACTCCAGCGCCGACTGCGTGCAGGCGATCCTCGCGGGCCGCGCCGACGCCTACATCAACGACGTCAACACCGTGCGGGGCTACGTCGCGCAGCACCCCGACGACCTCGACACCGCCGAGACCGTGATGCTCGACTACGAGATCGGCATCGGCGTCCTGCAGGGCGAGCACGCCTTCCGCGACGCCGTCCAGGCCGCGCTCGTCGAGATCCAGGAGTCCGGGCTCCAGACGGAGCTGGCCGGGAAGTGGTCCCTCGACGAGAACGCGCTGGCCGAGCCCGCCGTGCTGAGCGTCGGCTGACCGTCGCACCGACCGAGATGACGAGCGACGCGAGGGCGGCCTGACCATGACCGAGTTCCTGCACTACCTGACCCTTCCCTACCTGCTCGAGGGCATCGGCTTCACCCTGCGGCTCACCGCCATGGGGTTCGTCGGCGGCATGGTCCTGGGCCTGCTCCTGGCGGCGATGCAGCTCACCCGGTGCCGGGCGCTGACCTGGGTCGCCCGGGCGTACGTGACCCTCTACCGGGGCACGCCGCTGATCCTGCAGCTCGTCTTCGTCTTCTCCGTGCTGCCGCGAGCGGGGATCACCCTGTCCCCGCTCGTGGCCGGGGGTGTGGCCCTCGCGCTCAACGAGGCCGTGTTCTTCGCGGAGATCTTCCGGTCCGGCATCAAGGGCGTCGACCCCGGTCAGGTCGCCGCGGGACGTGCCCTGGGCATGCGGCCGACGTTGCTGATGCGCCGCGTCGTGGCACCCCAGGCCCTGCGGTCGATGGTCCCGGCGCTGGGCAGCGAGGCCGTCACCACGATGAAGAACTCGGCGCTCGCGTCGATCATCGCGGTGCCGGAGCTCACGCTGCGCACGCAGCAGCTCGCGTCGGCGACGTTCGACTACTTCGAGATCTACTTCGCCACCGCCGTGATGTACCTGGTGCTGACCGGGGCGCTGACCCTGGTACAGCTCGCGGTGGAGCGGGCGCTCGACCTGGACCGTCCGGCGCGGACCTCGCTGCGGACGTGGGCCGCGCGCCTCGGCCGGCCGGCGGTGGCCGTCCCGGCCACGGTCGAGCCGGACCCGCGCCGGGCGCCGGACCGTACCGACGCCGGCCTCGGCACGGTGGTCCCGCTGACCCACGCGGACCCGCCGCCGCGCAGCTTCGGCCAGGCGCTCATCGAGGCGTTCGGTCTGCGCAAGTCCTACGGCGAGAACGAGGTGCTGCGCGGCATCGACCTGCAGATCCGGCAGGGCGAGGTCGTCGCCCTGCTGGGCCCCAGCGGGTCGGGCAAGAGCACCCTGCTGCGCTGCATCAACCACCTCGAGGGTCTCGACGGCGGCGCGGTGCTGGTGGGCGGCACGGCCATCGGGTACTCGGAGCGCGGCGACGAGCTCGTCGAGCGGCGCGTCGCCCAGCAGCGGGTCGACGCCGGCGTCGGGATGGTGTTCCAGCAGTTCAACCTGTTCCACCACCTGACGGCGCGCGAGAACGTCGCGGCCCCGCTGCGCTGGGTGCACGGCTGGTCCCGCGAGGACGCCGACGCCCGCGCCGACGAGCTGCTGGCGCAGGTCGGCATGGCACACCGCGCGGACGCCCTGCCGCGGCACATGTCCGGTGGTCAGCAGCAGCGCGTGGGCATCGCCCGGGCGCTGGCGTCCAGCCCGAAGGTGCTGCTGCTCGACGAGCCGACCAGCGCCCTGGACCCCGAGCTCGTCGCGGAGGTGCTGGGCGTCATCCAGAGCCTCGCGCGGCAGGGCGGTCTGACGATGATCATCGCCACCCACCAGCTGCGGTTCGCCCGCGAGGTGGCGGACCGGGTCGTCTTCATGGCGGGCGGGGTGGTCGTCGAGCAGGGCACGGCAGAACAGGTGATCGGTGACCCGCAGGTCGAGGCGACGCGTCGCTTCGTCCGCGCGATGGACTCGGCGGAGGTCTGAGATGAGCACGGTAGGCACAGCACGCACGCACCACGTCTTCCCGGCATCCGCAGGGGTGCCGCCCCAGGTCGGCCCGTTCAGCCACGCCGTGCGGTTCGGCGACCTGCTGTTCGTCACCGGGCAGATGCCCACCGACCCCGCGACGGGGCAGCTCGTCGCCGGCGGCCTGGTGGAGCAGACCCGCCAGGTGATGGCGAACCTGCAGGCAGTCGTCCGCGCCGCGGGCGCCGAGCTGGACGACACGCTCATGGTCCGCGCCTACCTGACGGACTTCGACGACTTCGACGCGTTCAACGCCGAGTACCGCACCTGGTTCGACGACCCGCTGCCGAGCCGCACCTGCGTGGGCGTCACGGGCCTGGCGGTCGGTGCGCTCGTCGAGGTCGACCTGGTGGTCGGCATGCCGGGCGGTCCGGCGTGAGCGCCGCGACGGCGGTCGGCGTCCCCACGCTGCAGCCGGGCCGGGGCGCGATCCTCGGTGAGCACTACCTGCCCTCGCGCGCCGACGAGGTGCGCTGGGGCTGGCTCCCCAACGCCGACGCGGCGCCCGTGCTGCAGGTCGCGGACGGTGCGACGGTGACGGTCGACACCCTCTCCCACGAGGGGCTGCTGGCCGACCAGGGTCGGGACCCCGCGCGCTACATCCGCCAGTTCGGCGACGTGGACGTGCTGGACGACGCCGTGGAGGTCGCGGCGAGCGGTCTGGTCAACGGACCCCAGGACGGCCCGCACGTGGTGACCGGCCCGATCGCGGTGGCCGGCGCCCGCCCCGGCGACGTGCTGCGGGTCGACGTCCTGGACCTGGCGTACCGCGTGCCCTACGGGTTCGTCAGCAACCGGCACGGGTTCGGCGCCCTGGCGGGGGAGTACCCGCAGGACGCGGACTCGACGCCCACCCGCCACGTGGACCGCATGATCACGGACGGCTCCGTGAGCCACTTCGCGTGGGTCGACCACCGCGACGGCCGGGACGTCGGGGTCATGGAGGCCGGCCCCGGGCGCACCGTGCAGCTCGGCCTCGCTCCGTTCCTCGGGCTGATGGGGACCGCCCCGGACACCAGCGCGCCCGTGCCGTCGGTGCCGCCGGGTGACCACGGCGGCAACATGGACATCAAGCACGCCGGCGTGGGCGCCACGCTGTACCTGCCGGTGTCGGTCGACGGGGCGCTGTTCTACGCGGGCGACCCGCACTTCGCGCAGGGCAACGGCGAGGTCGCGCTCACCGCGCTCGAGGCGTCGCTGCGCGCGACCCTGCGGCTGAGCGTGGTGCCGGCGGCGCAGGCGGACGTCGCGCTCGGCGGGCTGCGCAACCCGGTCGTGGAGACGGCGACGCACTGGATGCCGACCGGCATGGACGCGGACCTCGACGAGGCGATGCGGCAGGCCGTGCGCCACGCGGTCGCGTTCCTGCACGGCCGGTTCGGGGTGCCGCGGGCCGTGGCCCTGGCGTACCTCTCGGCCGCCGGAGACTTCGAGGTCAGCCAGGTCGTGGACGCGGTGAAGGGCGTGCACTGCCTGATCCCGAAGGTGGACTGGACGGCCTGGGTCTAGCAGGACGGGCGGTGGACCGCCGGTGGGCTCGCGAGCCCGCCGGCGGTCGCCGTGTCAGACGGGCGGCGTCGTGCCCGCCAGCACCGGCAGCACGTGGTGCTCGAGCAGCGGGGCGAGGTCGTCGGGCAGGTCGCCCGCGGGGTCGAGCCAGCGCAGCTCCTCGATCTCGCCCGCGGGGGCGGTCGCGCCGTCGAGCGGGTGCTCGAAGACGGTGCCGACGACCTCGTGGCCCGCCTCGTTGGCCGCGGCGGCGCGGAACGTGCCGAGCTCGCGCAGGCGTGCCTCGTCGAGCACGACGCCGACCTCCTCGTGCGCCTCCCGCACGGCCGTGGCGGCGGCGCTCTCGCCCGGCTCCGGCTTGCCGCCGGGGAGCATGAAGCGGTGCGTGCCGCGCTTGCGCACGGTGAGGACCTCGCCCGAGGGTCGTCGCAGGACGACCGCGCTCACGCGGATGACGGGGGTGAGTGGCACGTCCCGGATCGTACGGCGCGCTGCCGGGAAGGTCGTCGGGCCGACCGTCCCTCAGCGCCCGAACAGGCGCGAGAAGAACCCTCCGCGGCTCGCGGCGGCGGCCGCGGTCTCCGCGGCGGTGTGCTGGCCGTTGCACCACTGCGACGCGGGGACGGTCTGCTTGACGGAGGCGACGTGCTGCCCGCAGCCCGCCCAGGTGGTCCTGCCGCACACGCGGCACGTCGTTGCTCGGCACATCTCGTGGTCTCCCTGGTTCGTCCGGTCCCCGGTGCTCCGGGCGATCCGACGATACCCCTGGGGGTATCGGGACGATCGCATCGAGGGGGCGTGACGTCGCACACCTCGGTGAGGTCCGCGACGAGGACGACAGCCCGTCAGGCAGCGCTCCGCGGGCGGCGCGGACCTGGCGCGTGACCCGCTGACGCTGCGACGCCGGTACGCGCGTGAGGCCCTCGACCAGGGGGTGCGGGCCGGGATCGAGGAGCACGGCGACGACTTCGTCGTGGGTGTCGTGGCCACCGAGCCCGACGAAGGCGCCGGCGCCTGGCTCGACACCGAGGACCCCGCCCTCAGCGACTGGTACCAGCCGGACGAGGGAGGCTCCGAGCCTCCGCCGGACCCGTCCACGCAGCCGTCCGCGCCATCGTCCCGCTAGGCGTCCGCCGGTACCGGTACGGCGGTGCCGCGGGCGGCCGTCGCGGCCCGCCGGTACCGCCAGACGCTGACGCAGTACAGCGTGGCGCCGAGCGTGATCATCACCGCCACGACCGGCCACGCCCACGCCGCCGGCACGTGCAGGGCCAGGAACCACGACCGGGTCGTCGGGTCGCCGCCACGCAGGATGACCGCCGGGACGATGCCCTGCGGGAAGAGCATGAGCGTGCCCAGGATCCCGGCACCGAGCACGACCGCCTGCTCTCGACCGGTCAGCTCGACCGGTCGCCGCCCCGGCACGGCGCCGGGCGCGCCGGCGGTCGGGCGGCGACCGTGCCGCAGCAGCGTGAGCAGCTCGACGCCCTGCTCGTCGAGGTGCCGCAGCGCGACCCGCGTCAGCAGGTAGCAGCACAGCGCGCCCGTGGCCACGCCGGCCACCGCGCCCCACCAGCCGGCGAGGCGCGCGACGACCAGTGCCGGCAGGGTCAGCCCGACCACCAGGGCCATCGTGAGGTACGTGGTGCCGGTCTCGCGGGCGTCACCACCCGAGGCGAGCACGTCGCCACCGCGCCGGTGCGGATCGGTGGTCGGGACGGCGGCGAGCACGGACATCGCGGCCGTCACGCCCGCGCCCGCACCCAGCGCGGCTGCCAGCGCGGCGGCCAGGTAGGGCCAGGTGCTCGCCGGGGTGCCGGCCGCCGCGACGAGGCCCGCGGTGAGGACGAGCGCGAGCGGGCCCGTGGCGAGCAGGAACGTCCCCTGGCGTGCCAGCAGGTCGATGCGCCGCGCGCCCGGCGTCACGAGCTGCAGCCACAGGGCCGTCCCGTCGCGCCCGTACTGGTTGCTCCACACCATGGCGGCCATGACGACGAAGACGGCACCTGCCCACGGCAGCATCCCCGTCCAGCCGACGAGGAGGGGCAGCGCGCAGAAGAACAGGCCGTACGCGAGCGCGAACGCGAACCGGTTGATCTGCACGAGGTCGCGCGCGGACGAGCGCAGGTGCGCCCGGACGGTCGCCCCCGCGGGACCGCGCGCGGACAGCAGGCGCCGAGGCCGGATCGACGCGCCGCGGCGGGTGGTCCGACCCTGCAGGAGCACGCACCACAGGGCGAAGGTGCCCGCTGCCAGGGCGAGCAGCGCAACGACGGCGCCCACCGCGAGCCCCCAGGCACCGCGGCCGGCCGCCTCGGCGGCGGCGAGCCCCCAGCCCGACGGGGCCGCGCGCGTCGCCACGGCCAGGGTCTGCGTCGCGTCCCGCGCGGCCAGCGCGGCGACGAGCGCCCAACCCTGGGAGGGCAGCGCGAGCGCGAGCCCCGTGACCGCGCCCGCGAGGACGGCACCCGCCCGGTACCGCACGAGCACACCGACGACGCCCACCGCGACGCGCGAGACCGTCAGCAGCACGGCGAGCTGCGCGGCGGCCGCCACCACGGCGAGCAGCGTCGCGAGGACGCCGCCGCGCACGCCGACCGCCACCACTCCGAGGACGGCCACCGCGGAGACGACCGGCGCCACACCGACCACCGAGGACGTCAGCAGCGCCCATCCCAGTCGCCACCGCGAGAGCCCGGTGGCGACGAACATCTCCGCCCGCAGCGCCTCGTCCCCGCCGGAGACCAGCGGCCCGACGACCCACCCGAGCATCCACGCGGCGAGCAGCGCGGCACCGAGGTCGGGGTCGAGCCCGCACGCCACGACCGTGCCGAGTGCGAGCAGGAGCCCGCACCCGCCCGCGAACCAGATCCAGAACGCCCGGTCGGTGTCCCGCAGCGCGTGCCGCAGCAGCGCGACGCGCATGCGCACCATGACGGCGGGGGCGCCGACGCGCCCGGCCCCGCCCGCCCGCTGCTCGTGCAGCGGCGCGGTCGGTGCGCCCGTCAGAGCCATGACAGGCCGACCGGCTCGGTCGTGAGCCCGACCAGCGAGGTGAACCGCTCCTCGAGGGACGCGCCGGCGCGGACCTCGTCGAGCGGTCCGGCGACGAGCATCCGGCCCTCGTCGACGACGGCCACGTGGTCGCAGATCTGCTCGACCAGCGCCATGACGTGGCTGGAGATGACGACGGACCCGCCGCCCGCGACGAAGTCGGCGAGGATGCGCCGGATCGTGCGCGCGGAGACGGGGTCGACCGCCTCGAGTGGCTCGTCGAGCACGAGCAGCCGCGGGCCGTGCAGCAGCGCGACGGCGAGGCCGAGCTTCTTGCGCATGCCCGTCGAGTACTCCACGACGAGGCGCTCGCGCCCGTGCGGCAGCTCGAGCGCGTCGAGCAGCTCGCCCCGGCGCTCGCGGACCACGGGCTCGGTGAGCCCGCGGAGCAGCCCCAGGTAGGTGAGGACCTCCTCGCCGGTGAGCCGTTCCGGCATCCCCAGACCGTCGGGCAGGACGCCGAGCAGGGCCGTGGCGCGCGGTGCGTCCGTCCACACGTCGACACCGAAGACGCGTGCCGTGCCCGCGTCGGGACGCAGGAGGCCGGTCGCCATCGAGAGCAGCGTCGTCTTGCCGGCGCCGTTGACGCCGACCATGCCGAAGCACGAGCCCGCGGGGACGGTCAGCGCGACGTGGTCGACGGCGACGTGGTCACCGAACACCTTGCGCAGCCCGTCGATCTCCAGCGCGGGCACACCGGTGGCGTTCGTCATCGCACGCATCACGTCCTGCCGGGTCGGGGATGTGGTGACAACGTGCCAGAAGCGACCGCCCGGGTGAAGCGCTTTAGCGCGATGCGTGCGCGAGCCCTTCCCGCGTAGCGCCTCAGAGGCGCGCCGCCAGCGCGTACCCGTTGTTGACCGCTTCCCCCACCTTGGCCGGCTGCACGCAGTCCCCGACGGCCTCGACGGGCAGGCCCGCGGCGGTCAGCTCCGTGAGCAGGTCGGTGCGCGGCCGGCTGCCGAGCGCGAGCACGATCGTGTCCGCCGGCAGGGTCGCCGGGCCGTCGGGCCCCTCGACCAGGACGCCGTCGTCGGTGATCTCCTTGACCCGGGTGCTGGTCACCAGCCGCACCCCGGCCTCGTCCAGGTCCCGCAGCAGCGTGATCCGGTTGACCAGCAGCATGTCCCGGGCGATCTCGTCGAGCATCTCCACGACGGTCACGTCGTGCCCCTCGCGCGCGAGCTCGAGGGCCGCGTCGGAGCCGGAGAGCCCGCCGCCCACCATGACGACGCGGTGCCCGACGGGCGCGCCCTGGTGGAAGCGCAGGACGTCGACGACGTCGTCCCGGTCCGTGCCGGGGATGCTCGCGGGCACCAGCTGGACCGACCCCGTGGCGACGACGACCTGGTCGGCGTCGCGCAGCTCGGGGGAGTCCGCCGTGATGCGGTGGCCCAGGTGCAGGGTGACGGGCAGGTCGGCGAGCTGCCCCTGCCACCAGTCGACCATGCGCCGCAGCTCGCGCTTGAAGTCCGGCGTCGCGGCGGGCCAGAGCACCCCGCCCGCGTGGTCGTTCTCGTCGTAGACGTCGACACGGTGCCCGCGGGACGCGGCGACCCGGGCCACCTCCAGCCCGGCCGGCCCGGCGCCGACGACGACGACGTGCTTCTGCTGCGGCGCGGGGCCGGGCAGGTGCGCCTCGACGCCGACCTCGGGGTTGACGGCGCAGCCGATCGGCTGCCCGACGAGGATGTTGCCGACACAGAGCTGGTTGCAGCGGATGCAGGGCCGGACCGCGTCGGGCCGGGCGGCCGCCAGCTTGCGCGGCAGGTCGGGGTCGGCGATGAGCGCACGGCCCATGCCGATGAAGTCCACCTCGCCGGCTCCCACCGCGCGGTCCCCGATCTCCGGGGTCATGTTGCCCGTCGCCATGACGGGCACGTCCACCACGCGGCGGACGGCCGCGGCGCCCGGCAGCAGCGGGGCGTCGCCCATGTAGTACGGCGGGAAGATCCAGTCGACGGTCTCGAACGCGCCGTCGTCGACCATGAGCAGGTCGATGCCCGCACCGGCGATGACCGGCGCCATCTGCAGCGCCTCGTCCAGGCTGCGGCCGCCGGGCATGTGGTGGTCGACCGTGAGGCGGAAGGTGATGGCCAGGTCCGGCGCGGCGGCGCGGGCGGCGGCGATGAGCTCGAGCGGGAAGCGCAGCCGGTTCTCCAGCGAGCCGCCGTAGCGGTCCGTCCGCTGGTTCCACTGGCTGCTCATGAACTGGTCGATCAGGTACCCGGTGTGGGAGTGGATGTCGACCGCGTCGAACCCGGCGGCGGCCAGCCGCGCGACGGCCGGGCCGTAGTCCGCCACGAGCTGCTCGACCTCGGCGGTGGTCAGCTCACGGCAGAGGCGCGTGGGGTCGGACAGCCACGGCGTCGCCGACGCCGACACCGGGACGTCGCCGCCCGGCTCGGCCGGGCCCACGCGGCCGGACCCCGGCGTGAGCTGCCCGGCCAGCAGACCGCCCTCGGCGTGGACGGCGTCCGCGAGCCGCGCCAGGTCGGGGACGACCGAGTCGTCCTCGACCTTGGGCCAGCCCTCGTTGTCCTCGAACCGTGACGTCGTCGTCATGGTCCCGGTGATGATCAGGCCGACGCCACCCGCGGCGCGGGCCGCGAAGTACGCGACCTCCTGCTCCTCGACGCGGCGGCCGAAGCCGATGTGCATCGGTGGCATGACGATCCGGTTGCGGGTCTCGAGCCGGCCGATGCGGCCGGGGCTGAGCAGGTTGTCGAACACGGCGCCCCCCTGACGTCGACGAACCCTTCGACGCTACGTCCGACGCCCTGGGGGCGCACCCGGCCGCGGGCGTCCCGGGGCGGGTGCGTCAGGCGGCGGGCGCGTCAGGCGGTGGGTGCGTCAGACGGTGGGTGCGTCAGGCGGTGCGCGCCGCCAGGAACCGCCGGACCGTCTCCGCCGCCACCGCGTGGTCGACGACGTCCGGCTCGCCCGACGTCGTCAGGGTGCCCACGACCTCGCCGGCGACGCGCAGGGGCACCGACCCGCCGTGCGCCTTGAAGCGGACGTGGTCGACGTCGGTGCGCTGGTCGAAGGGCGTGCCCGCGGCCTCGTGGCGCCGACGGACCAGCAGCGACGCCTCACCGAGGCGGTGCACGACCCGCGCCTTGCCCTCGAGCCAGGGCAGGTTGCCCGCGCCCGTCGAGCCGGTCATGGCCAGGAAGACCGTCTCGCCGTGCAGCTCGACGCGCACCGCGAGGTTCGCGCCGCGCTCGCGGACCACGGCGACGGCCAGCAGACCGAGGTCCACGGCGTCGTCCTGCGTGAACGCCGGCAGGTCGAGCACCGGCTCGGCCTCGAGGTCGGCGACGGTGAAGGTGGGGAGCTCGGTCACGGGCCCATCCTGCGGCATGAGGTGGGGCGACGACCTGAACCGCGCCGATGCCGGCGGAGGCGCTAGGCGGGGAGCACGTACCGGTACATCAGCAGGTAGTGCAGCACGGAGGCGAGCACCACCAGCACGTGCCAGATCTCGTGGAAGCCGAGCACGCCGGGCAAGGGGTTGGGTCGCTCGACCACGAACACGACGAACCCCACGCTGTAGACCAGCCCACCGGCGGCCATCAGCACGTACGCCCCCACGGGCAGGTCGACACCGGCGCCGACGAGCACCACCGGCATCCAGCCCATCGCGATGTACAGCGTGTTCGTCACGTACTTGGGCAGCTCGCGCAGCGCCGACCGCAGCGCGATGCCGACCGCGGCGACCGCCCAGACCGCTCCCAGCACGGCCCAGCCGTAGGCGTTGCGGAACAGCACCAGCACCAGCGGCGTCACCGACCCGGCGATCAGCACGAACACCGACGCGTAGTCGAGCGTCCGCAGCACGCCGTTGACGCGCGGCCCCCGGTCGATGCCGTGGTGCAACGTGCTGGCGACGAACAGCAGCAGCACGGACGCGGCGTAGACGCTGAGCCCGACGATCTTCCACAGGTCGCCCCCGGTGACCGCCTGGGCGACGAGCACGGCGCCCCCGACCAGCGCGAAGCAGCTCGCCGCGAGGTGCGTGACGGTGTTGACCCGCTCGTCGGTGACGTGCACGCTGCCGTCGCGGCTGAGCCGCGGTGGTGGGGTCGTCCCCGGCGTCGGCGTGGTGCGTGCGGACGTGGTCTCCACCGTTGCGTTCCTCCTGGTGAGCCATCGGTCCGGCCCGTCCGGGAGCCTACCCGCGCGGCACGGGCGCAGCGGGTGCACAGGTCTCGCGCCGGGGTGGGCGGTTCGTCACAGTGCGACGTCACAGCGCGACGACGCACGCCGGACGTGTCAAGCGGGTGACGGATCGGCATCGACGCCCACGCCGCGGCGGGCGGGGCCCTACGGTGCCGACATGGCGACGACCTCACCGCGGCCACCGCGGCTGCGCGCTGCGGCCGTCGCCGTCGTCCTGCTGGTGGGGGCAGGTGCGGCCGTCGCGACCTCGCCACCGGTGCAGGACTGCCCGGACCCGCCGTCCGCCGGTGAGGTCGGGGAGTTCTACGGCCCCCAGGAGCACGACTCGTGGACGGACCGCACGGCGACGCCCGCGGCGTTCGTGGGCGGCGGGTACGACGTGGTCGACGTCGGGGTGCGCGCACCGGGCTGCCTCACGGCCGACGACGTCGACGTCCCCGTGCACGTCGACCTCCGGATCGGCGGGGTGGGCACCGAGCCCGTCCCCGACGACGTGCTGCGCACCCTCACGGTGAGCGACGGGCGTGGCCGCACGTGGCTCCCGGCCGAGGTGACCGCGCGCGGCTGGGTGCCGCCCCGCTCGGAGGGTGCCCGGCCCGTCGAGGGGTACGCGGGCGTGACCTTCCTGCTGCCCGTCGACCTGACGTCGCCCGTGTCGTTGCACCTCGGTGACCTGAGCAGCGCGACGCTCGACCGGCTCTCGCTCGACGCGCCCGACGCGCCCGCGGCCACCCCGTGAGTCGTCCGACCACCGCCGGGCGCCGCGTTCCGGGGGAGCTCGTGCTGCACCCCGTGCCGCTCGTGGCGCTCGCGGTGCTGCTGCTCAACGACCACGTGCTGAAGGCGGCCGCTCCCGGCTGGGTGACGGGCAAGCTCTCGGACGTCGCCGGCCTCGCGTTCTTCCCGTTCCTGCTGCTGGCAGCGCGTGACGTCGTGACGCGGCGCGCGCCGACCGTCGCGGCGGCCCAGGTCGCGGCCGCGCTCACGGCACTGGTGTTCGCCGCGGTCAAGCTCTCGGCAGCGGCGCGGGACGTGTACGTCGACGTGGTCGGGGCGCTGCGGTTCCCCGTCGACGCGCTCGTCGGCGGGGTGGCTGCGCCCGTCCGGGTCGTGGTCCAGCCCGACGCGACCGACGTGTGGACCGTGCTGGCCTGCGCCGTGGTGGTGCTCGTCGTGCGGCGGGCCGTCCCCGGCCCGTCGCCCCGCGACCTCGTCGGCGAGCAGGACGTCCCGCTCGCCGTCCGGCCCTGGTGCCCGCAGCCGTCACCTGCCACGATGCGCCGGTGACCGTCACCGACGTCGACCCGTCGACCCGCGTCACGCCCCGCGTCCCGGAGGTCGCGAGCTGGGGCCGGCGCGTGATCGCCGCGCTCCTCGACGGCGCGGTCCTCGGGGCGGTCGCGTGGCTCGTGGGCGGTGACCGGATCGCGGCCCCGTCGTTGCAGCCGACCTTCGACACCGGCACGGACGCCGACCTCCTGCCGTGGACCTCGTCGGCCGTGGTCGTGACGGCCGTGGTGCTGATGCTCGTGCTGCAGGGCCTGACGGGCCAGACGCCCGGGCGCCGCGTCGTCCGGCTCCAGGTCGTGCGCGCGCCCGCCGACGGCCCGGTCGGCGGCCAGCCGGGCGTCCTGCGGTCGGTGGTGCGGTGCTGGGCCCACCTGCTCGACGCGATCCTGCTCATCGGCTACCTGCGCCCGCTGTGGCACCCCGAGGGGCGCACCTTCGCCGACAGCCTCGTCGGCACCGCGGTCGTCCTGCGGCCCCCGAGGTCCGACGGCCGCGGCCGTGCCGTCACCGCCGCCGCGTGGGTCGTCATCGTCGTCGGACTCGTCCTCGGGGTCCGGCTCGGTGACGCGGGCGGCGTGACGCGCGACTCGTCCGCGTCCTGCCGGCTCGAGACGCAGGACGCCGACGCCCCGCTCCGGGTCGATCGCGTGACGCTCGTCCGCGAGATCGAGTGGCGGCAGGCGCAGCGCCTGTGGCCGTGGCAGGGCGACGCGCGCCGCGCCGAGACCACGAGGCTCGCCCTCGAGGTCGCGTGGCGCCCGACGGGCCCCCACGAGCCCGGTTCCCTGCTCGTGCGCACGACGACGTCCGACGGCGCCACGGTCGAGAACGCGGCGTGGTCCGGCGACGGCCCGATGACGACGTTCCCGCTCGAGGGCGCTGCACCCGTCGACGTCGAGGTGCTGTTCGACGGGCGCACGCTCACGACCTGCACGGCGACGCTGCTCACCGGCGGCTGAGCGCCGGGCGCCCGTCACAGCGTGACGATGCGCCCCGACGCCACCGTCCGCCGTCCGCCGGACCCGAAGTCGATCGTCACCCTGCCGTCGCGCACGTCGACCACGCGTCCCAGCCCGTGCGTGTCGTGCGTGACCCGCTGCCCGACGCTCAGCGCGGACGTCGGGCGCGGCGTCGGCACGTCCGGGCCGCGTCCCGCCCGCGGCGCCGTGAACGCGCCGAGGTACGGCGACGGCGTGTTCGCCCGCCCGCCGCGCCGCGCTGCCGCCCACGTGGCGACGACGTGCCGCCGGGCACGTGTCACCGCGACGTACGCGAGGCGCCTCTCCTCGGCGATCTCCGCGGAGGTCGTCGCGTACACCGACGGCAGCGAGCCCTCGGTGGCGCGCGCGACCACGCACGCCTCCCACTCCAGCCCCTTGGCCTTGTGGATGGTGCTGACGGTGACGGCGCCGCGGCCGGGTGGCGCGTGGTCCTCGGCGGCGCGGCGGTCGAGGTCGGCGGACAGGGCCCGCACGGTGCCGGCCGGTGGCAGGGACGCGACCAGCGACCGCAGCGCCTCGAGGGCGTCCCAGCGCTCGCGGGCGGCGCCCGTGCCGTCGGGCGGGGCGTCGGGGTCGTGGCCGACGCGCGCGAGCACCTGGTCCAGCACCTCGGCCGCGTCCGCGTCCGGCGCGCGCGCGACGTGCTCGCGCAGCAGCGCGAGCACGTGCGCGACCTCGCGGCGGTCGAAGTACGCCTGCCCGTCCGCGGCGACGACCGCGATCCCTGCGTCGCGCAGTGCCGCGGTCAGCGCGACGGCCTGCGCGTTGAACCGGTGCAGCACCGCGATCTCCTCGGCCGGCACGCCCGCGTCCAGCCACCCGCGCACCGTCGCGACGATCCGTGCGTCCTCGTCGTCCTCGTCGTCCGCCCGCACCACCTGCGCCGTCGGCCCGTCGCCGAGCACGCCGACGAGCACCGGGCCCGCTGCCTCCGGTCGCCCGGCCATGAGCCGGTTCGCGACGTCGACCACCTGCGTGGTCGAGCGGTAGTCCTGCACGAGGTCGACGGTCACCGCGTGCGGGAACCGCACGGTGAAGTCGCGCAGCAGCGAGGTGTCGGCGCCCTTGAACGCGTAGACCGCCTGCCGGGCGTCGCCCACCACGGCGAGCGTGTCGCGCGTGCCGAGCCACGCGTCGAGCAGCCGCTGCTGCGCCGGGTCGGTGTCCTGGTACTCGTCCACGACGAACGCGGCGTACTGCCGTCGCACGGTGGCGACGACCTCGTCGTCGTCCTCGAGCAGCCGCGCGCACGTGGCCAGCAGGTCCGCGAAGTCCAGCACGCCGGCCGCGCGCTTGGCGGTGGCGTAGCGGCGCATGGCGCCCGCGACCGTCGACAGCCGCATGCCGGGCCTGCGCCCCGCGGCCTCGGCCTGCACCTCGTACTCCTCGGGGGTCAGGTCGCGTGCGGCGGCCCACGTCAGCTCGGTCGAGAGGTCGGTGACCATCGACGCGTCGACGTCCCGCGCGGGCGTCCGCAGCACCGCACCGAGCGCACCACGCAGGTAGCGGTACTGCGCGCCCGGCCCGTCCGCGTCGATGAGCACCGGGCCGTCGCCCGGCAGGCCCGTCGCGCGCCAGAAGTACCGCAGCTGCCGCAGCGCCGCGGCGTGGAACGTGCGCGCCTGCACACCGCCCACGCCGAGCCGCGCCAGGCGGTCGCGCATCTCGCCCGCGGCCTTGCTCGAGTGCGTCACCGCCAGCACGACGTGCGCGGGGACGTCCCCGGTGAGGTGCTGGTACGCGATGCGGTGCGTGATCGTGCGTGTCTTGCCCGTCCCGGCGCCCGCCATGATCCGCACGGGGCCGGGCGGTGCGACGACGGCGGCGGTCTGCCGCTCGTCGAGGCCGGCGAGCACGCGGTCCGCGCCGCCCCCGTCCCGTCCGTCACGCACGAGGCACGACCGTACGTGCCGTGCGGTGGCCCGCGCACGCGCGGGCGCGGTGGGCCGCGTCACGCGGTCGCGGAGCCGTCCGTCGGAATGCCCTCGTGGCCGGTCCACCGGCGTCGGCACGACGACCGCGTGACCGTCCCCCTGCAGATCACGTTCGACGACGAGAAGCGCACCGCGCACGAGGACCGCTCCCGCGGTCATGACCCTGCGACGGCGGGACCGCCCCGGTGCGGTGGCGTCCGGCCTCCGCGTCGGGGGCGCGCCTGCGTCGTCGTCGAACGGTGGGTCGTCGTCGAGTGGTGCGTCGTCGAATGGTGCGTCGTCGTCGGGCACCACGCCGACGGGGGACATGAACGACGGGACGCCCCGGACGGTGTCCGAGGGCGTCCCGTCGTCACGGGCCGTGCGCTCAGTCGATGAGGTGGCGCTCGTCCAGGACGTCCGCGCCGGCGCCGGCCAGCGCGGCCTCGTGCGCGCGGAAGTGGTGACCGCAGAAGAGCAGGTCCGACCCGCCGGGGAGGGTGGCACGGACGTAGGCCTGGGCACCGCAGCGGTCGCAGCGGTCCTGGCGGGTGAGCTGGGCGGTGGGGGCGTCGGCAGTGGTGACGGTCATGGCCGGTCTCCTCGTCTCGCGGGGCCTGCGGCGCACGTCCGGATGACGGAGGCCGCAGGTTCTGCTCACCTGAACCATCGCCCATCGCGGGGCCATCCCCCAGCGTGTTCGCTCAACGGGGAACCGCCGCCGCACCCAGCACGACGCCCCACGGCCCGTGAGCTCGGGCACGAGCTCGCCGAGCTGGACGACGGAGCGCCCCTGCGGTCCGCTTCCGAGGAGCGGGCCGCAGGGGCGCGTCGGGGTGGATCAGGCCGGGCTGGTCACCGCTGCAGGGTCAGCAGGCCCGGGCGGTACGGCAGGGCGCCGTAGTCGCCACCGGAGCTGGGGCTGCGGCCCTGGTAGAGCAGCTGCAGGTTGCACGGGTCGACCGTCATGGTCTGGTCCGCGCTGGTGCGCAGCAGCTCCCCGTGGCTGATGTCGTTCGTCCACGTCGCGCCGCTGTTGGCCTTGCCCGCGAACGGGTTCGACTCGGTGGCGGCCTGCGGGGTCCACTGCCCGTCCAGGCTGGTGGCCGTGAAGGACCGGAAGTACCGGCCCTGCGACCCCATGGCCTCGACGATCATGAGGTACCGCTGCTGGCCGGCGAGCTTGTAGACCTGCACGGCCTCGAACAGGTTGGCCTGGGTGTCGGTCATGATCGTCGTGTAGTTGGACCCGAACGATCCCGGGAAGTTCCCGATCGGCATGCTGGCCCGGTAGATGCGGCCGTTGTCGCCGGCGAAGAACAGGTACATGTTCCTGTCGTCACCGATGAGCGCCTGGTCGATCGGACCGGTCCCCGAGTCGGAGATCGACCCGGTGAAGAGCGTCTGGTGCGCGCCCCAGCTGTTCGGGTCGGTCGGGTTGGTCGACGTCCGGTAGGAGAACGCCGGGCCGCCCCACTGGTAGGCCAGCACCCAGACGTTCTTGGGCGCGAAGTAGAACAGCGACGGCGCGACGGCCGTGAACGGCATCGTCCGCTGCTGCGCCGAGGCCATCTGCGACCAGCTCGAGAACGGGGCGAACGCGGTCGACTGCCACGCGGTGCCGGTGTTCGTCGTGGCGTACACGAGCTGCTGGCCGTTGACCGGCGCGACCGTGAAGTCCTTCAGCGACACCCAGCCGGAGCGCGGCTGCGCGAGGACGCCGGAGTCACGCCAGCGGTACGACGACGGCAGGTTGCAGGTGCCACCGCTCGGCGGCGGGGTCGTCGGGTTGGCGGTGGGCGCGGGCGTCGTCGGGTTCGGTGCCGGGTTGCCGCCGCCCCCGAGCTGCACGAGCTGCCACTGCTGGTTGGTGCCGCCCCAGCTGGAGTACTGCACGATGTTCGCGCCGTCGGCGGTCGAGGCGCCCTGGACCTCGACGGCCAGCCCGGAGTGCTGGCTGATGAGCGTCACGTAGCCGCCGGCCACGTCCTGCAGCCGGAACTGCTGGTTGGCCTGGTTGCGGTCGGTGTACTGCACGATCGCGCCGCCGTTGGCGGTGGACCAGTTGTGGACGTCGAGGACCTTGCCGGACAGGCGGGACTTGATCCGGTAGGTGCCGTTGCCGGCGTCGACGAACTGCCACTGCTGCTGCGAGCCGTCGTTGCGGGTCCACTGGGTGATGCGGGCGCCGTCGGCCGTCGACAGGTTGTAGACGTCGAGCGCCTTGCCGCTGCCGCGGTTGATCAGCACGTACGACGCGTTCGTGTCGACCGTCGCCGCGGACGCCGCGGGGGCGGTGACGACCGCGAGCCCACCGGCGGTGACCGCCAAGGCCGCCGCTGCGAGCACGGACGCCAGCCGGCGTCGCGCTCCTTGCACGGGGGCCACGGCCCCGGGTGCACGTGCTGGTCTCATGCTGCTCTCCTTCGAGTCACGGGATCGAGCGGGGGACTGTTGTGACGTCACAGCACCGGGTCGGCCTCGTCGTCGCCCGGCGCTGCGGTGGCGATTGTGAACCTTCACATTGCCACGCCGGGCCGGGGGGCTGAAGGGGTGCGGGGGTGTCCTAAACGTTTCGTCAGCCGCTCGGGGAACCACTGGCCGCGTCTCGCGGTAAGCGGTCACCCGCACGTGGTGGTGCCGGGCGTCGTCGACCTGCACGCGTTCTCTCCCGTCGGATTCGGCTCAGATCGTGGCCTGTGCGCCCGATGGGCCGGGCGCCGTCACCTTGACGGCGAGAAGGGATGTCGTACGTGCTCATCACAGAAGTCGAAGGAGCGCCGCCGAGCTCGCGGCCTGAGGCCCGCAGCACGGGCTCGGAGGCCGAGGCCTCGTGAGGGCGATCAATCCGTATCGCAGCCGCCCGGTGGAGCTGACCCGGGAGGCGCCGCGCGCGCACTCCCACGGACTCGACGGGGTGCTGTGCGCCCTCGTCCTCCCGCTCGCGCCGGGTTGCGGACTACCGCGGACCGACGTGTCGTTCGACGAGGGTGCTCCCTACGACGAGCTCTTCACCGCCGGCCCCGGCGCGGACTTCTCGCGGGTGACAGGCTCAGGCGCCGGCGCGGCACGCGCGGTCGGGCGTCGCGTGATCGAGCTCGGCGGTGGCGAGGTGCGGTTCGGTGTGTCGGTCGGCACGGCCGACCAGCACGATGCCGGCACGGATCGCGGCTGGCGCGTGCGCCCGGCGGTCTGCCTGACCCTCTGGGAGACGGGTGCCGGGCCGGTCCTGACGGTCGAGCGCCTCGACAGGCGCCCTGACCGGGTCGCCCCGCTGGTGAGCGGCCCGGCGATCGACCGCGACGTGGCGCTCGCGCTGACCGGGCTGCTGCAGGGCACCGGGCTGACCGCGCACGACGACCTGTGGACCTTGTTCGACGTCCGCCCATCTCGCTCGCCGTGGGCGTCGTTCGGAATCGGGAGGCGGAAGGTCGCTCCCCCCGCGCTCGTCGACCTCGTCGCACGGTCCGTGCGCCACGTGCGCGGTGTGCCCGTGACGGAGGCGCTGCTCGTCGTCATCGCGCCCGATGCGGGTGGTGCCGTGGACGTCCTCGAGTCCGGCGAGGACGAGGACGCGGTCGAGGTGTCGCAGGACTCGGGCTGGCCCCACACGTGGTCGCGCTTCGCGATGGCCGGCGAGCCGGTCCGGCCCGGGGCTTCCAGCCTCGTCAGGGACGACGCGCGTGCCGTGCTGGTCGACCTGGAGTCGACGTCCGTGTTCCACGACTACGAAGGAGCCCGCATGGCGGCGATGGTGGGTCTGACGGTCCCGCTCGTGGCGGACAGGGCACGGGTGCACCGCGCGTTCGGGGCCGTGCACGCCACGGTCGTCGACGCGTCGTCCGAGGTGTCGGAGAAGCTCGCCACGGTCGCGACCGTCCGTGAGTTGCTGCTCCGGCGCGAGCTCGGCGCGCTCATGGCAAGCCCGGAGCAGTTCGAGACCTGGTCGAACCCGGCGCTGCTGACGAAGCGGCTGGACGGGGACATCGCGGACGCCGACCGTGAGCTGGTCGATGCGCTGCCGCGTCTCGTCGACGCGGCCGGTGCGGAGCTGGAGAAGCGGCTCGAGTCGCGGCGGGAGATGTGGGACGACAGGTTCACGGTGCTCGGAGGGGTCGCGGCGGTGGCGACGCTGGTCGGGCTGTTCGCGGCGTTCGCCTCGTTGCCCGGCCCGGCCAGCGGGTCCTTGCTCGACTCGATGCCCGACGCGGTGGTCGCCACCGTGGTCGGCATCGCCGCAGGGCTGCTCCTCGGGTTCGGTGTCGTGGCCGGAAGGCGGCGGTCCCGATGAGCGCGGACGCCGAGGAGAAGCGTAGGTACGAGCAGGCGCAGCGCAGGTACGAGGCGGCCATGTCGCCCGAGTACCAGGCAGCACTGCGCGCGCAGACCGAGTACGACGCCACGCCCGAGGGGCAGCGGATGCTCGCAGCGGAGCTCGAGACGGCCGACCCCGCCGCGGCCCGGGGGCTCCGGGCACGCGCCACGGCGGGCGTGTCGGCACGCCGCGCATGGCGGGAGCAGGCGGGCTTCATGGGCGCGGAGGACGCCGCGGCGTCCGACGACGCCTGGCGCGCGATGGTCGCGCTGCGCCACGAGCTGGGCTACCAGGCGAGCCTGCTGGCGGCCCAGACGGAGGGGTTCGGCGATCCTCCGGACATCTCGGTGGGGCCGGTTCTCGCGCTGTTCGACGAGGTGGCTCGCCTGGACCGCGAGCAGCGCGATCCGGCCGAGGCTGAGACGGTCGACCCCCTGTCGTACGCGACGCGCGCCGACCTCGTCGCCGAGTGGGTCGACGCCGACCTCCGGCAGGCCGATCCCGGGGACGTGCCGGTGCTCATCGCGCTGGGTCTCGATGTCCGGTGGGACGTCGAGACCTCGACGGTCATCGTCCGTGGCGATCTCGATGCCGCCCACCGTTGGGGGTACGCCACGGGCGCGACGCGAGCAGACGGGAGCACCGAGGTCGTGCTCGCGCCGTGCATCGACGTGCACTTCGCCCGCTCGAACCGCTCGACCGCGTGAGGCGCGGCGCCCTGGCCCGTCACGTGTGACGGGCCAGGGCGCGGCTCCTCGGCCCGCGGGGCTGAGGGCGCCGGTCTCAGCGCGACGACGCGAGCACACCACCCGGGCCGAACGCGAGGCGGGCGAACCGCTCCCCGACGACCCGGTGCGTCGCGGCGTCGGGGTGCAGCGCGTCGGGCAGCGGGTGGGCCGCCGCGTCCGGCGTCCCGTACAGCTCGCGACCGTCCAGGTAGGCCAGGTGCGGGTCGTCCTGCCGACGCTGGGCGACGATGCGGCTCAGCTCGTCCCGGACCACCGTGAGGGTCAGCCGCCCCGCCGGGACCTCGGCCGGGTCGCCGGTGGCGACGAACCGCACCGTCCCGGACCCGAACGTGCTCGGGTCGAAGGCGCCCGGCCCGGGGGTGTCCTCGTGGATGGGGCACAGGACCGGGGAGACCACCAGCAGCGGGGTCTCGGGGTGGCCGTCACGGATCGTGTCGAGGAACCCGTGGACCGCGGCGGTGAACGTCCGCAGCCGCATGGTGTCGCCGTTGACGATGTTGATGCCCATCTTGACCGAGATCAGGTCGGCGGGGGTGTCGCGCATCGTCCGTGCGGTCTGGGGGTCCAGCAGCGCGCTGCCGCCGAACCCGAGGTTGACCAGGTCCACCCCGGCCGCCCGTGCCGCCAGCGCGGGCCACGTGCCGGTGGGGGTGGTCGCGTTGGACCCGTGGCTGATCGACGAGCCGTGGTGCAGCCACACCGGGCGGTCACCGGTCGGCACCGGGTGCACCGGTGCGTCGGTGCGCAGCGCGACGAGGGTCGCGAGCTCGTTGTGCGGCAGCCACAGCTCGACGGTCTTGTCGCGGTCGGGCAGCCCGGTGAAGGCGACCGTCCCCGGCTCGCCGGGGCGGACCTCGCGGCCGCCGGTGACCGGGTCGATCAGCAGGAGGTCGCCGCCGTCCACCGTCGCGCCGGCGACGACCTCGCCGTCGACCAGCAGCTCGTAGACGCCGGCCGGGCGGGCCGGGCCGCCCACGTACGCCAGGCGGGTGGGGTGGGCGTCGAGCTCGACGACCGTCGCGCGGGTGCGCAGGACCAGGCGCACGCCGGACGGCTGTGCCTCGGCCATGAGCAGCTGCGGGTCGGGCAGCTGGCGCCGCACCCAGGCGGGCAGCCGGTGGGGCTGCACGCCGCGGGGCGTCCGCTCGAGCTCCAGGGCGCCGTGGACGAGGTCGTCGGTCAGGGGGGTCGGGGTGAGGGAGGTCATCATCTCGTCGTCTCTCGCGGTGTCGGTGTGCGGTTCAGGCGGTCGGCCACGCGCGCAGAGCCGCGTCGAGGGCGTCGGTCGTGCGCGCCCACGACTGCTGGGCGTCCGGCGCGGAGTGGTCGAACCCGCCGATCGCCTGCAGGTGCAGGAAGCCGTTGACGGTGCTGCCGACGAACCGCACGGCGTGCGGGACCTCGGCGTCGGGCAGGTCGTACCCGCGCAGCACGCCGGCGGTCAGTGCGGAGACGCGGGCGCCCGCGGCGCCGGCCCGCGTCACGTCGACGCGCACCTGGGTGGCGGCCCAGCGGCCGGGGTGCTCCCGGGCGTAGTCCCGCATGACGTCGACGAGGGCCTGCAGCGCCTCGCGCCGCGCCCGCCCGGCCAGGGCGACGGACAGCCGGTCGCCGATCTCCTCCAGCGCGCGCACGGCGATCCGGGTGCGCAGGTCGTCGGTGCCGCGCAGGTGCGCGTACAGGCTCGCGGGCTGCACGCCGACGCGGCGGGCGAGCGCCGAGACCGTCACCTGGTCGAAGCCCACCTCGTCGGCCAGCTCGGCCGCGGCGGTCGTCAGGGCCGGCACAGTCAGGCCCGCGCGGCCTGCCATCAAGGCGTCTCGCTATACGTCACAGGATGCAGCCTATGCCCTGTAGGCACGGCTCCGACGTCGGACGACCGCGCTGCGGACGAGCGGTCGTCAGACGGGCGTCACGACGGCGCGCGGGCCGTGCGTCGCCTGCCACGCGTCCGCGACGCGCTCGAGGGGGAACGTCACCGTCGGGACCACCACGGCGCCCGACGCGATCCGCCCCAGGTAGGCGACGGCCTCGTCGCGGTAGCGGCTCATGTCGACCGAGCCGATGCCGCTGCCGCGCACCCGGAACCGGCGGCTGCGCAGCAGCGCGGCGGGCATGGCCGCCGTCGGGCCGGCGACGGCGCCGACCTCGACGTACAGCGTGCCGTCACCGGCCGGGCCGGCCGCCAGCGCGCGGAACGCGACCTCCGCTGGTGCGCCCCACAGGTAGTCCAGGACGAGGGCGGGTGCCTCGCCGTCGAGCGCCGCCGCGAGGCTCTGCACGTCGGCGTCGGCGTCACCCGTGAGCTCGACCGGCTCGGCGCCGAGGGCCAGCACGCGGACGAGCGCGTCGGCACCGCGGCCCGCCCCCACGACCCGCCCGGCGCCCAGCCGGCGGGAGTTCTGCACCGCCAGGCCGCCGGCCGTGCCCGTCGCACCGAGCACCAGGACGGTGCCGAGGGCCCCACCGCCGGCGAGGTGCTCGGTGATCGGCATCCACGACGACATCCCCGGGTTCATGCTCGCGGCGACGGCCACCGGGTCGATGCCGTCGGGCAGGGGGACGGTCCGGGTGCGCGGTGCGGCGAACCGGTCGGCGAACGTGCCCCACGGCTCGTGCACCTCACCGGCGTAGACGAGCGCACCCTCGCGGGTCCGGCCCACGCCGTCCATGCCGGGGACCATCGGGTACCGCTGCCCGCTGCTGTAGTGCGTCCCGCGGGCGCGGGAGCGCACCAGCGGGTGCACGGCAGCGGCGACGAGGTCCAGCAGCACGTCGTCGGGGCCCGCCTGCGGGTCCGGGAACTCGCCGTACCGGGGGGCCTCCTCCGGTGCCGGCACCACGGCTGCTCTCATCGCGGTCCCCCGTCCGCCCCGACGCACCGGCTCGTGCGCCGCGGGCCCGTGGCGGATGTGTCCCGGCCGCGAGGCCCGTCGCGGCGAGCCTAGGTCGGTGGTGCGACCCCCGCCACACGGCGCCGCTCAGGGCCGGTAGTACACCGCCAGCGGGTGCCCCGGGCCGTCGACGACGGTCACCGGTGTCGCGAACACCTCGGACAGGATCTCCGCCGTCATGATCTCCGCCGGGGACCCGACGTACCGCACCTGGCCCTCGGTCATGGCGACGACGCGGTCGGCCCAGGCGGCGGCGAAGTTCACGTCGTGCACGACGAGCACGACGGTCTTGCCGAGCTCGTCGGCGGCGCGGCGCAGCTGGGCCATCATCGCCACGGCGTGCTGCATGTCGAGGTTGTTCAGCGGCTCGTCGAGCAGCAGGTACTCGGTGTCCTGCGCCAGCACCATCGCGACGTACGCGCGCTGCCGCTGCCCGCCGGACAGCTCGTCGAGGTAGCGGTGCTGCAGGTCGACCAGGCCGAGGAAGTCGAGCGCCGTGTCCACGGCCGACTCGTCGTCGCGGGTCAGACGGCCCTGGGAGTGCGGGAAGCGGCCGAGCGCGACGAGCTGGCGCACCGTGAGCCGGGCGACGAAGTGGTTCTCCTGCCGCAGGATCGCCAGGCGCCTGGCGAGGTCCCGCGGGCGGGCCGTCACGACGTCCATGCCGCCGACGGTGACGCGCCCCGCGTCGGCGGCGAGCAGCCGGCCGACGATCGTCAGCATCGTGGACTTGCCTGCGCCGTTGGGCCCGACGAGAGCGGTGACGCCGCCGGCCGGGATGTCGAGCGCGACGGGACCGAGCGCGTGCACGTCCCCGTAGGACTTGGAGACGTCGACGAGGGTGATCACCGCAGGCCCTTCCGCAGGAGGTAGACGAGGAACACGAGCCCGCCGCCGAGCTCGATGACGACGGTGACGAGACCGGCGGCGTAGAACACGTGCCGCAGCACCACGTACGCGAGCAGCAGCACGGTGGACGCGATCGCCACGACCATCGGCAGCGTCCGGGCGCTGCGGCTCGTGCCGACGACCTGGTAGGTCAGCAGCGCGGCGACGAAGCCGAAGAACGTCATGGGGCCGACGAGCGACGTGGACACCGACACGAGCACCGCGACGAGCACGAGCGTCACCCGGACCTCACGCTGGTGGCGCACGCCGAGGCTGATGGCCGTCTCGCGGCCCAGCGCGACGACGTCGAGCACGTGCCGACGGCGCCACAGCACCGTGCCGACGACCACGCAGACGAGCGCACCCCAGGGCAGGTAGGACGCTGAGGACGTGCCGATCGAGCCGAACAGCCGGGCGGACAGGATGTCGAACTCGCTCGGCGTGAGCAGCCGCTGCATGAACGTCGACAGCGAGCCGAACCCCATCCCCAGCACGACGCCGACGAGCAGCAGCAGGTGCAGGTCGGCGCGCTTGCCGGTGAACAGCCACCCGTACAGCAGGGACGCGAACGCGACCATGAGCACGCTCTGCAGGGCGACCTTGGGCAGGCCGTCCGTCGCGGCGAGGGCACCGGCACCGAACAGGAACACCAGGGCGGTCTGGATCACGCGGTACAGCGCGTCGAAGCCGAGGATCGAGGGGGTGAGGATCCGGTTGTCCGTCACCGAGTGGAAGGCGACGGTGGCCACGCCCTGGCAGAACGCCACGACGAGGATCGTGCCGACCGACGTCAGCCGGCTGCGGACGATCACCCAGAACCCGCTCGACCCGGGGTCCGCCGGGTTGTCCCAGACGAGGATGCCGACGGCGGCGACGACGCCGACCAGCGCGACGAGCGCCAGGCGCAGGCCGTAGCCGCGGGCGGTGTCGCGCAGCGGGACGCGGGGGGACGGCGGGGCGGACGCGACGGCCGTCGCCGGTGCCGTGCGGAGCTCAGCCACGGCGGCGCACCCGCAGGACCAGTGCGAGGAACCCGGCCGCGCCGACGAGCCCGAGGATCATCCCGACCGGGACCTCGAACGGCATCCGCACGACGCGTCCGAGGATGTCGCAGGCGGTGACGAGCGCGATGCCGCCGAGGCACACCCACGGCAGGTTCGAGCGCAGGTCGTCACCGCGCAGGAGGGACACGACGTTCGGGACGACCAGCCCCAGGAACGGCAGGAAGCCGACCACGACGGTGGTCACCCCCGACGCGACCGCGACCATCGCGGTGCCGAGCAGCAGCACGCGGTCGTAGTCCAGCCCGAGGTTCGTGGCGACGTCGCGGCCCAGGCCCGCGACCGTGAGCCGGTCGGCGAGCACGAGGATCGCGACGCAGACCGCGGCGACGACCCACAGCAGCTCGTACTGCCCGCGCACGACCGAGGTGAACGAGCCCATGAACCACGTGCCGAGCAGCTGCAGGTAGTTGGTCGAGACGGCGATCAGCGTGGTCAGCGCGCTGACGACGGCGCCGAGCATGAGCCCGACGATCGGCACGACGAGCGTGGTGCGCACCTGCACGCGGCGCAGCACCGCGAGGAAGACCATGGTGCCGACGAACGCGGCGGCCGAGGCGATCACCATGCGTGTGGCCAGACCGACGGTCGGCAGGAGGATGACGGACAGCAGCAGCCCGAGCGCCGCCCACTCGCTGGTGCCGCTGGTGGTGGCCTCGACGAACCGGTTCTGCGTGAGCTGCTGCAGCACGAGCCCGCTGACGGCCATGGCGCTGCCGGCGAGCACGAGGGCGAGGGTGCGCGGCACCCGCGTGATCTGGAACATCGCGCCGCCGCCCTCGGCGGACAGGTCGTAGACGCCGACGAACAGCGAGGCGACGACGAGCGCGAGGGTGACGAGCACGGCGAGCAGCAGGCCGCCCGGCCGCCGCCCGTGACGGGCGGCGGCCGGCGCGGGTGCCGTGAGGGTCGAGGTCACGCGGCGGCGGAGAACGCCTGTGCGATCTGCTCGTACAGCGCGGTGTAGGCCTGGATGTCCTCGGTGACGTAGAAGTTCGGGTCCAGGTAGACGATCTGGTCCTTCATGACGGCGGTGACGGACGCGAGCGCCTCGGACGCGCCGATGAGCTCGGTCGCCGGGCGGTAGTCGCCCTCGCCGACGCCGGAGCCGTCGCGGTCCAGCACGAGGATCCAGTCCGGGTTCGCCGCGGCGATGGCCTCGACCCCGATGTCGTCGCCGTGCGTGGTGTCCTCGCTCGCCTGGTCGATCGCGGGCACGAGGCCGAGCGTCGGGAAGACCGTGCCGATGCTGCGCCCGGTGACCGGTGCGGCGTAGCTGATGTCGCCGCCCGAGGTGATGAGCCCGACGACCGTGCTGGTGCCGTCGTACGCCTCGGCGGCGTCGGCCACGGCCGCCTCGAAGTCGGCGACGATCTGCGCGGCCTCGTCCTCGCGGTCGAAGATCTGGCCGAGGATCTCGACCTGCCGGATCAGCTCGTCGGCGATCTCCTCGCCCTCGCGGGGGGCGATCTCGATGACGGTCGCGTCGGGGTTCTGCGCGACGATGTCGTCGTAGTGGTTGCCGAACCGGTAGCCGCCGATGATCAGGTCGGGCTCGGCCGCGACGATCGACTCGAGGTTCGGCTCGCGGTGCGTGCCGACGTCCAGGACGTCCTCGTTCTCGGTGTACACGGGCCAGATGCCCGAGCCCATCACGCCCTTGGGTGCCGCCACCAGCGGGACGTCCCACGCGGACAGGGTCTCGAACACCCGGTTGTCGAGCGCCACGACCCGCTGCGGGTCGACGGGCACCTCGACGGTGCCGTGGTTGTCCTCGATCGTGACCGTCGTGGCGGTGGTCGGCTCGGCCGACGCGGCCGGCTCCGCGGCGTCGGCGCCCGCACCGCAGGCGGCGAGGACGAGGGCGAGCGGGGCGGCCGTGAGGGCGACGGCCAGACGGCGGGCAGGGTGGCGGGAGTGCATGGCTGAGCTCCGGGAGGTGTGGACGGGCGCGACAAGGCGCGTCGATCCCAGGGAAGGGCACCCTAAGACGACTTAGGGGAGGCTACCCTCTGCTGGGACGTGGTCCTGCCCGGCGGACGCCCGCCGGCGCGCCCCGCAGGACGCGCCGCGGCCGTCACGTCACGTCGGGCCGGGACTCGTCGTCCGTGCCACCGGACTCACGGCGCCGTGTGATCCCGACCAGCGCCGCACCGCCCGCCACCAGCCACAGCGCGACGAGCGCGAGCCCTGCGCCCGGTCCGCCAGTGCTCGACAACCAGCCGCGGTCCGACGTCCCTGCGCTGCCCGGTCGGCCGCCCGGCGTGGCGCGGGTGGGCGTCGGGTGCGTCGTGGTCCGGCACTCCTCGTCGGCGAGCACCTCGTCGGCGAGCACCTCGTCGGCGAGTGCCGCGACCGCGAACGTCACGTCGGCGAGCGCCGCGACCGCGAACGTCACGTCGTCGTCGTCGACGCACGGCTCGGCACCCGGCGCCGTCACGACGTTGCGCAGCACCTGGCCGTTCACGTCGTCGTCGACCCGGACCCGGTACGTCAGCGTCTGCGTGCCCGCCACCGGGCCACCGCTCCAGACGAGCTCGACGCCCCCCTGGGCCACGGCGACCCCGCCCGTGGTGGTCTCGATGCTGTCCTCGATCAGCGTGGCGTCGTCGACCACGTCCGTCAGGTCGTCGGTGACCAGGAACTCGGGGATCTCGCCCCCGGGGTCGACCGGGCTCAGCGTCACCGTGTAGGTGACGACCTGACCGGGCTGGACCTCGGTGCCCGACGGCGGGTCGCTGCTCTTGACCGCCGTCCACGGGGCAGTCGCCTGCGCGTCGGTGTTGGTGACCGTGCAGGTCACGTCGTCACCGGCGGCGAGCTCCAGCACGTCGCCGTCGACCGCGACGGGCCCGGCCGCGTCCTCGCACACCCAGCCCACCTGCGTGTAGCCCTCCGGCCCGTCGACCTCGGACAGCGTGTACGCCCCGGGCGTCACGGGCACGTCCGTGACCGTGGGGCCGCGCGTCGCGCCGGTGACCGTCTCCGGGCCCTCGGCCCGCAGCGTCCACTCCTCGGGGGTCGCCGTGCCGCCCTGCTCGTTGAGCACGTCCTTGACCAGCGTCAGGCGCGGTGCGGCGAACGTGTTGGTGACGGTGCAGGTGACGGCCTCACCGTTGGCCACGGTGACGGTGTCGCCGTCGAGCGTGCCACCCTCGCAGGACCAGTCGGACGCGGTGTAGTCCGCCGGTCCGTCGGCCTCGGAGAGGGTGTAGTCACCCGCGCTGACGTCGACGCCCGTGACGGTGTCGCTGCCCGTCTCCCCGGTGACCCCGGTGGTGGGGCCGTCGGCAGTGAGGGTCCAGTCGGTGGCCTCCGCGTCCCCGCCGTGGTCGTTGACGACCTCCTTGACGAGCGTGAGCGTCGCCGGCTGGTCGTCGTTGAGGACCGTGCAGGTGACGTCCTGCCCGAGCTCCAGGAGGACGGCGCCGGACTCGACCGGCAGGTCGCCCTCGTCGTTCTCGCAGGCCCAGTCGTTCGTGGTGTACCCCGAGGGGCCGCCGGACTCCGACAGCGCGTGGCTGCCGTACTCGACCTCCGTCGAGGTGATGGCGTCGTCCCCGGTCGCACCGCTGTGGGACGTCGTCGGGCCGGTCGCGGTGAGCACCCAGTCGCGTGCGTCCGCGGTGCCGCCGTCGTCGTTCGTGACCTGCTTGACGAGAGTGAGGGTGGACGGCACGGCGGTGTTGGTGATCGTGCAGGTCACGTCCGCGCCGTTGGCGAGGGTCAACGAGCCCTGGTCCAGCGGCACGTCAGCGCCGCCCGCGTCGACGCAGCCCCATTCCCCGGCCTCGTACCCGGGGACGAACGACTCGGACAGCGCGTAGGTGCCGGCGAAGACGGCGACGGCTGTCACCCCGTCCGCCCCGTTCCCCTCGACGACCTCCTGGCCCGGGATGTCCTCCGGGGCCGCGCGCACCGTCCAGTCGGCGGGCGTCTGCGGTGCCCCGGTGGCACCGGTGTCGACGACCTTGCGCAGCGTCAGGGCTGCCGGCTGGTCGTCGTTCGTGATGGTGCAGGTCACGGCCTCGCCGTTGGCGATCGTGACCGTGGTGCCGTTCAGCGCGCCGCCCTCGCACGTCCACGCCGACGCGGTGTACCCGGCCGGGCCGTCGGCCTCGGACAGGGCGTAGTCACCGGCAGCCACCTCGACGTCGGTGACCGCGGTGCTGCCGGTCGCGCCGGTGACCCCGGTGGTCGGGCCGTCGGCGGACAGGGTCCAGTCCGTGGGCTCCGCGGTGCCGCCGGAGTCGTTGGTGACCTGCTTGACCAGCGTGAGCGTGCCGGGCTGGTCGTCGTTGACGACGGTGCACGTGATCGCCTGCCCCAGGGCGACGGTCACGGAGCCGTCCGTGACGGGCACGGTGGTCTCGTCCGTCGCGCAGGTCCAGTCGCCCGGGGTGTACCCGGCGGGGCCGGACTCCGTCAGGGCGTAGGTGCCGATCGCGACGGGCGCGTCCGTGATCGCCGGGTCACCGGTGGCGCCGGTGAGCCCCGTGGTCGGTCCGGTCGCGGTCAGCGTCCAGTCGCCGGGGACGGCCGTACCGCCGTCGTCGGCGGTGACCTGCTTGACGAGCGTCAGCGTGGCGCCCTGCGCCGTGTTCGTGATGGTGCAGGTGACGTCCGCCCCGGTGGTCAGGGTGACGGCGCCGGCCTCGACGGCGACGGCCGCGCCGGCCGCGTCGACGCAGCCCCACGTCCCGGCGGTGAAGCCGGCGACGGTCGACTCGGACAGCGCGTACGTGCCGGCGAAGACCCCGACACCGGTGACACCGTCGGCGCCGTCACCGGAGACCGGCGCCTGGCCCTCGATGCCCTGGGGCGTCGCGGTGAGCGTCCAGTCGGCCGGCGTCTGCGTCGCCCCGGTGGTCCCCGCCTCGACGACCTTGCGCAGCGTCAGGGCCGCCGGCTGGTCGTCGTTGGTGATCGTGCAGGTCACGTCCTGGCCCAGCGCGATCTCGACCGCACCGTCCGCGACCGGCACCGACGTCTCGTCGGTCGCGCACACCCAGTCGCCGGCGGCGTAGCCCGCGGGCCCGGACTCGTTCAGCGTGTAGGTGCCGATCGCCACCGGGGCCGCGGTGATCGCGGCGTCCCCGGTGACCCCGGTCAGCCCGGTCGTCGGCCCGGCGGCGGTCAGGGTCCAGTCGGTCGCGGCGGCCGTGCCACCCTCGTCGTTGACGACCTGCTTGACCAGGGTCAGCGTCGAGGGCTGCGCGGTGTTGGTGATCGTGCAGGTGACATCGGTCCCGCTGCCGATGGTCACGGCGCCCCCGTCGACGGCGACCGTGCCGCCGTCGGCGTCGACGCAGCCCCACGTCCCGGCGGTGAAGCCGGCGACGGTCGACTCCGACAGCGCGTACGTGCCGGCGAAGACCTCGACGGCGGTGACCCCGTCGGCTCCGTCACCGGACACGGCGTCCTGGCCCTCGATGTCCTGCGGTGTGGCGGTCAGGGTCCAGTCGGCCGGGGTCTGGGTCGCCCCGGTGGTCCCGACGTCGACGACCTTGCGCAGCGTCAGGGCCGCGGGCTGGTCGTCGTTCGTGATCGTGCAGGTCACGTCCTGACCGAGCCCGATCTCGACCGCGTCGTCCGTGACGGGCACGGCGCCGCCGTCGTCCGCACAGGTCCACTCACCGGCCGTGTACCCGGCGGGGCCCGACTCCGACAGCGCGTAGCTCCCGATCGCCACGGGGGCGCCGGTGACGGCCTCCTCGCCGGTCACCCCGCTCACGCCGGCGGTCGGCCCGTCCGCGGTCAGGGTCCAGTCGTCCGTGCCGGACGTCCCGCCCTGGTCGTTGGTCAGCTCCTTGACCAGCGTCAGCGTGGGCTGCTGGGCGGTGTTCGTGACGGTGCAGGTGACGCTCGCGCCGTTGGCGAGGACCACCGCGTCGTCGTCGACGGCGACCTCGTCACCACCGGCGTCGACGCACTCCCACGCGCCCGCGTCGAAGCCCGCGACGGTGGACTCGGACAGCGCGTACGTGCCGGCGAGGACCTCGACGTCGGTGACGCCGTCGGCCCCGTTCCCGGAGACCGGGTCCTGCTCGCCGGTGCCCTGCAGCGTGGCGGTCAGCGTCCAGTCGGCGGGCGTCTGCGTCGCACCGGTGGACCCGGCGTCGACGGCCTTGCGCAACGTGAGTGACGCGGGGTCGTCGGCGTTGGTGAACGTGCACACCACGCTCTCGCCGCGTCCGGCCGTGATCTCTGTGCCGTTGACGGCGGTCCCGTTCACGAGGCACTCGAGGTCGGTCTGCTCGTACCCGGCGGGCCCGGTCTCGCTGACCGTGTACGGGTGGCCGGGCCGGATCTCGAACGTCTGGGCGTCGGCCTCGGCGGCGCCGGGGGTCTCGATCTCGGTGAGCCCCTCTACCTCGGGCGTCGTGCCCGGGGTGGCGCGCAGCGTGAAGTCGGACGGCACGGCCGTGCCGCCGGCCTGGTTGACGACCTCCTTCACCAGCGTCAGCTGCGCCGTCTGGTTGGTCGCCGTGCACAGGACGCGCGCGGCGATCGGCGCGGTCACGCCCCCGTTGAGGCCGTCGGCGAAGCCGGAGATCTGGTTGCCCTCGGTGTCGACCCGGATGCAGGACCACGACCCCGTCGACGCGGGGAACTCCTGCAGGTCGGAGCGCTGGTCCACCTGCAGGTACGTCGCCGGGCCGCCGGACTCCGCGAGCTGGTAGGGGACGCCCGGGGTGATGGGCACGTCGGTCGCGCCCGCGCTCCCGCTGGTCCCGGCCGGCCCGGGCAGCTGCCCGGCGGGCGCGTCCGGCGCCGGGAGGGCCGCCAGGTCCCACAGCGTGGGGTCGGCCGTGCCCTCCTCGACGTACTTGGCGAGCGTCAGGCGGGACTCGCAGTCGACGGTGTTGCGGAGCGTCAGCGTGTTGGCGCCCTCGATCAGGGTCAGGCCGTAGCCGCCCGTGGGGACGGGGGTCGGGTCGACGGCTGCACCGTCGATCTCGACGACCTGCGGCGTGGAGACCACGCAGAGGTCCGGGTCGATGTCCGGGGCCTGCAGCACCACCTGCTCGTCGACCGTGACGCTCTCGCCGGCGACGTACCCGGGGCGGGTCACGCCCCACGCCTGGCTGGTGGCGCCGTCGGCGCCCGGACCCGTGAGCGTCAGCTCGGAGGTGAAGCCGGGCGGCTGGTTGCCGTTCGGCACCGGTGCGGCGCCGTCGATCACCCACTCCTTGTCGACGGTGACGGTGGCAGGTGCCGCCACCTGGTTGTAGACCGTGCAGCTCACGGCGTCCGTGTTCGGGACGTCGACGGTGAAGCCCGCCGCCCCGACGTTGGTGACCGTCACGCCCTGCCCCGTCACGAGGTCGGTGCAGACGGCGTTCGCCCCGGCGACGGGGAACAGGACAGCGCCCTCCTGGGCCTCCTCCTGGACCTCGATCGTCCCGGTGGCGGTCCCGCCCGCGTAGGTGATCGGGAAGTTCACGGCGCTGGTGGCGTCGGTCGTCGCGCTCGTGGTCGGCAGCGTCACCCCGGGCGTGGTCGTCGAGGCGCCGAAGGTCCACCCGGCGCCCGCGGGCGTGGCGGTCGCGAGGTCGCCGGACGCGTCGACGAGCTGCTTGACGACCGACAGGGACCCGGTGCAGTCGCCGAGCGCGAGCTGGCGCAGGGCCTGGCCCACGACGGTGTAGTCGGCGACCTGGAAGTAGTCCGCGGTCCCGGTGTTGGTGCCGTCGTACGCGGTGGGGCCCGAGATGGCGGCGAGGTTCTGGGCGGTGGCGGGGTCGCTGACCCCGGCCCCGACGCCCACGGCGAGGACGCGGGTGTCCTGCGCCTTCAGGGCGTTGGCCGAGAAGATGCCGTTCTCCATCTCGCGGAAGCGGGTGAAGTTGCCCGGACCCTCCGCAGGCTGGGAGTAGAACGTCGGGTCGCCGTCCGTGATGACCACCGCGACGTCGTACGATGCCGCGGCCTCGGCGGCCTCGGCGGCCGCGGCGATCCCGCGGTCCCAGTTGGTCCCGCCGGTGGCGGTCCACGAGGCGTAGCGGGACGTGAACTCGTCCGCGCCCGCCTGCGTCGACACCGAGGTCAGGCCGGGGTAGTTCTGGGTCGCGCCGGCCGCGGGGCTCCCCGTGGAGAACGAGAACAGGGCCATCTCGGACGGTGTGCCCACGAGCGAGTTCGTGAACGTGTCGGCCGCGGCCTTGAGGCTGACGAGCTGCTGCGACGTCACCGAGCCCGACAGGTCGAGGATCAGCGCGACGCGCAGCCCGCACTGCTGCAGGGGCGCCGGGTTCGTCCGCGACTGCTGCCACACGCCGCCCGACGCCGAGCGGTTGGTGCCGCCCGTCCCGATCATGAAGTTCGACTGCGAGGTGTACGTGTTGCCCGCGCGCAGGGTCGAGCCGGTCCGGAACTGGTACGGCGTCAGCTGCGACCCGCTGCCGTCGCCGTTGCCCGTGCGCAGGGTGGAGTTCTGCGTGAACCCCTCCGGCACGCCGGTCTGCACGACCCAGAACCGCCGGTCGCAGTTGGCGCCGGCCCCGACCCGGCAGCCGAAGAGCCCGGTCTCGGTGTCGGGGACGACGAAGCTGCAGTCGCCGTCCGCGTCGGACACGCACGTCGCCCAGGCGTCGGCGACGGGGGTCGTGGGGGCTGTCGTGCCGTCGTAGAGCTGCAGGGTCACCCCGGCCAGGCCGGAGACGCCGGTCGTGCCCTGGCGGTCGGCGCCGACCCGGACGGTGATGACCGCGTTGTCGCCGGTCGCCGGCGGGACGGCCAGCGGCGCGGCTGCGGGGGAGTTCGCCTCGGCGGGCGGGGCGCCCACCAGGGCGACCGGTACCGCCAGACCCAGCGCGAGCGCCGCCGAAGCCAGTGCTGCCCCGATCCGACGCAGGCGTCGCGAGCCGTTGTCCATGGCGTCCCCCCCAGTTCGCATGGCGCCGCGCCGCAGAGGGCGCGCTGATCGAAAGTAACAGGAACCGGACGGATCGGAACCTCGAGGCGGGGTGGAAGGGGAACGACGAGCCGTGCCGCGGGACCGCGGCCCTCCTTCTCCGGGAGGAGGGCGACCGCCGCGACGTCTCCGACGACGGCAGGTGACGACGCCGGGGTGCGTCTCCGTAGCGTCGCCGACGGACGCCCGGCACGGGCCCGCCCCCGACGGAGGAGACGCGATGATCGAGGTGGACGCGCTGACCAAGCGCTACGGCAGCACGACGGCGGTGGACGGGCTCACGTTCACCGCCCGGCCCGGGACGGTCACCGGGTTCCTCGGGCCCAACGGGGCGGGCAAGTCGACGACGATGCGCGTCGTGGTCGGGCTCGAGCGCGCGACGTCGGGGACCACGCGGGTCGACGGCAGGCGCTACGCCGACCTGCCGGCGCCCCTGCACGCGGTGGGCGTCATGCTCGACGCCCGCTCCGTGCACCCCGGCCGCACGGCCTACAAGCACCTGCTGGCGATGGCCCAGACGCACGGCATGGGCAAGGCCCGCGTCCGTGAGGTCATCGCGCAGACCGGCCTCGAGCCGGCCGCGCACCGCCGTGCCGGCACGTTCTCGCTCGGCATGGGCCAGCGGCTCGGCATCGCCGGTGCGCTGCTGGGCGACCCGCAGACCCTGGTCCTCGACGAGCCGGTCAACGGCCTGGACCCCGACGGCGTGCTGTGGGTGCGCCGCCTGGTGCGTGAGCTGGCCGCCGAGGGCCGCACCGTCCTGCTCTCGTCGCACCTGATGCACGAGCTCGCGCTGTGCGCCGACCGCGTCGTCATCATCGGCCGCGGGCGGCTCCTCGCGGACGCGACGGTGCAGGACATCGTCGAGCGGTCCGAGCGGGCCGGTGCGGTGCGCGTGCGCACCACCGACCCCGAGCCGCTGGCCCGCGAGCTGCTCGCCGCCGGCGCCCAGGTCGTGCCGCAGGAGGGCGGGGTGCTGCAGGTGCGTGGCGCGTCCGTCGACGAGGTCGGCACCGCCGCCCGCCGCTGCGGGGTGACCGTCCTGGAGCTCGCCGCCGAGTCCGGCACCCTCGAGGAGGCGTACCTGCAGCTGACCGGTGACGCCGTCGAGTACCGCACGGCCGACACCCGTGGGGGTGCCCGATGAGCGCCACCACGACGCCCCGGGAATCCCGTGCCGCGGCCGGTGCCCGCACCGACGGCCCCACGTTCGCCCGTGCCGTCGCGTCCGAGTGGACGAAGCTGACGTCGCTGCGGTCCCCGTGGTGGACGGGTCTGGTCACCGTCGTGGTGGCCGGTGCGCTCGCCTTCATGTTCGCGACCGCGTCGTCCGTCGACCCCGGGTTCGAGCCGACCCGTGACCTGGCCACCGGCCTGATGCTGGCCCAGGTGGGCCCCCTGGTGCTGGGGGTGCTGGTCGGTGCGGGGGAGTTCCGCACCGGTGCGGCGCGGACGACCTTCACGCTGGTGCCGCGCCGGTGGCCGGTGCTCGCGGCGCAGGTCGCCGTGGTCGCGGTGTTCGCACTGGTGGTGGGCGTCCTGACCGTCGCGGCCAGCGTCGTCGGGGTCCTGCCCCCGGCCGCGTCGCGCGACCTGCCGCTCGGCCTGACGGTCGGGGACACCCCGGGCGTCCTGGTGGGCATGGTGCTGCTCGTCGTGGGGGTGGCCCTGGTCGGGTACGCGCTCGGCACCCTGCTGCGCCGCACCGTGCCGGCGCTGGTCACCGCGCTCGGCGTCGTGCTGATCCTGCCCATCGTGCTGGCGATGGTGGGCGACCCCGGCGGCGGCTCCATGGGCGCGGCAGCTCCCCACAGCGTCACGGCCCCCGGCACGATCGGGGCGTTCACCCCCGGCACCGCCGGCCAGCTTCTGATCACCCCCGCCTCGTCCGGTCCGATGCCCGGCATGCCGGACCTCGGCCCCGTCGGCGGTGGCATGGTCCTGGGTGCGTGGATCGTCCTCCTCCTCGCCGTGGCTGCGGTGCGGCTGCGGACCCGGGACGTGCGATGACGACGCTCGACCCCGGCCGGGCTGCCACACGCCCGCCCCGCGGTGCGCCCGCACGCCGCGGCCCGACGTTCCTCCGCGTGCTCGCCGCGGAGTGGACCAAGCTGACGAGCGTCCCGTCGAACGGCTGGCTGGCGCTGGGGACGGTCGCGGTCGCGGCGGGCACCGCGTACGGGCTCGGCCTGTTCGTGCGGACCGGCGACGGCCGGTCCGGGTCCTGGGTGGTGGTGTCCGGGTTCGTGCTCGCGCAGCTCGGGTTCCTCGTGCTCGGGTCCGTCGTCGGGACGGCCGAGCACACCACCGGCACGGCCCGCACGACGTTCACGGCGGTGCCGCGCCGGCTGCCCGTGCTCGCGGCGCAGGCCGTCGTCGTGGCCGTCGCGGCAGGGGTGACGGCCACGGTGGCGCTGGGGGCGTCGTACCTGGCGACCACCGGGGCGCGTGGCGGGGACGTGCCCGCCGTCGACCTGGCCGTGCCGGGCACGACCCGCGCACTGGTCGGGTTCGTGGTCGTCGCCGTGGCGGTGGCCCTGCTCGGGCTCGGGCTGGGCTCGCTCCTGCGGCGGCCCGCCGACCCGCTCGTCGCCGGCGTGATGCTCGTGTTCTTCCTCGACGTCGCGCTCGGCGCCAACCCCGGCCGGGTCATGGACACGGTCCGGGCCCTGCTGCCGTCGTCGGGTGCGCGTCTGCTGCAGGACGACGCGGCGCTCGCGGCGCTGGACGCGACGACCCGCGGACCGCAGCTCGGCGTCTGGGGCGGGGGAGCGGTCGTCGGGGCGTGGGTCGTGCTGGTCCTCGCCGCCGCGGCGTACCGGTTGGGGCGCCATGACGTCCGCTGACCCGTCCACCGCCGGGCCGTCGCCCGCCGACCCGTCCCCCGCAGGGGTGGCGGCGCGCGCCACGGGCCGGCAGGCCGGTCCCACCGACGGTGCGGGATGGGAGGGTGGGCCGGTGATCCGACGCGCGGCGGTGGTGCAGGTGCCGAGCACGCGCGACGAGCCACCGCTCACCGAGGCGCAGGTGGCCGGTGGCAGCCCGGTCGCGCGGCTGGTCGCGGCGCGCCCGTGGGTCATGGACGCCACGGTCGCGGTCGTCGTCGTCCTCGTCGGGCTGGTCGGCTCGATGTTCATCTGGGAGACCGCGAACGGTGCGGTCGGCCTCGGTCTGTACCAGCCCGACTCCGGGGTCGCGCAGCGCGTGACCGTGACCTGGCTGGTCGGTACCGCCGCCGGTGCCGGCCTGCTGCTGCTGCGGCGGGTGCGCCCGATCACCGTGACGGTGCTGCTCGTGGTGGCCGCGCTGGCGTCCTTGCAGGTGGCGGGGGTGCTGGGGGTGCTCGGCGCGTGCCTCGCGTGCGCGCTGTACAGCGTCGCGGCGTCACGCGGGACGACGACGACGTGGCTGGTCTTCGGGGCCGTCCTCACGGTCGTCACGGTCGCGCTGTGGTCGTGGCAGGACCTCGGCCTGCTCGAGATGGTCCTGTGGAGCAACGCCGTGGTCTCCCAGTCGGACCCGTCGGAGTGGAGGACGGTCCTGGACGCACCGCTGTTCTCGGCCGGCCGTCGCACGGGGTCGGTGCTGCTGCTGCTCGCGCTGCTGCTGCTGGGGGTCGCCGTCGGGTCCGCGGCGCGGGCCCGACGCCAGCACGCCGCCGACCTCGTCGAGCGGTACCGGGCGCTGGCCCGGCAGCGGGACGACGGCATCGCCCTGGCCCGCGCCGCCGAGCGCGCGCACATCGCACGGGAGATGCACGACGTCGTGGCGCACAGCCTGACCGTCATGGTCGCCCTGGCCGACGGCGCCGACGCCGCGTTCGAGCGGGCGCCGGACCGGTCGCGCGACGCGCTGCGGCAGGTCGCGCGCACCGGCCGGTCGGCGCTGGTCGACATGCAGCGCGTCCTGGGGGCGCTCGGCCCGTCCGTGGTCGACGGGACGGACCGGCGCGTCGAGCCGACCGAGCTGGACCTGCCGACGGTCGTCGAGCGCTTCGCCGCCGCCGGCCTGCCCGTGACGGCGGACGGCCTGGACACCGCGCTGCCGGCGGACACGTCCGTGCGCCTCGCGGTGCTGCGGATCCTGGGCGAGGCGCTGACGAACGTGCTGCGGCACGCCCCGGGTGCCGGGTCGGTCGACGTCGCGGTGCGGCGCACCCCGACGACCGTCGAGGTCGACGTGGCCGACTCCGGCGGCACACGACCGGGGTCCGGCGGTGGCACGGGACGTGGCATCGTCGGCATGCGCGAACGCGCGGCGCTGCTCGGTGGGCACGTCGAGGCCGGCCCGCGGCCGGAGGGCGGCTGGCGCGTGCGTGCCGTGCTGCCGTGGACGGGCGAGGGCGGGGCGGACGGGGAGCAGGTGCACCGGGAGCAGCTGGACGGGGAGCCGGGCCGGGACCGGACCGACGACGGGGGACGACCGTGACGACCGTGCTGCTGGTGGACGACCAGTCGCTGCTGCGCGTGGGCTTCCGGATGGTCGTCGAGAGCGAGCCGGACCTCGAGGTCGTCGGCGAGGCGGCCGACGGTCGGGTCGCGCTCGAGCAGGTCGCCGCCCTCGCCCCGGACGTGGTGCTCATGGACATCCGGATGCCCGGCATGGACGGCATCGAGGCGACCCGGCGGATCGTCGAGGAGCACCCGGCCTCCCGGGTGCTGGTGCTCACCACGTTCGACGTGGACGACCTGGCGTTCGCGGCGCTGCGCGCCGGCGCCAGCGGGTTCCTGCTGAAGTCCGCCCGCCCCGACGAGCTGCTCGACGCGATCCGCACCGTCGACGCGGGCACCTCCGTCGTGGCGCCGAGGGTGCTGCGCCGCATGCTCGACCTGTTCGCCCCGCACCTGCCGGGGGACGGCGAGCGCGTCGACCCCGACCGTGGGCCCGACCCGCGGCTGCGCTGCCTCACCCCGCGCGAGCTCGACGTGCTGCGGCTCATCGCGGAGGGCGCGTCGAACTCCGAGATCGCGCGCGAGCTGGTCGTCTCGGAGACGACGGTGAAGACGCACGTCGGCAACGTCTTCGCGAAGCTCGCTGCCCGCGACCGCGTGCAGGCGGTGATCATCGCCTACGAGTGCGGCCTGGTGTCGGCCGGTGCCCGTCGCGCCTGAGGGACGGCGCCGTGGTCAGCCGATGACGAGCTCGCTGATCAGGTCCCCGTCCGTCGTGAAGCGGTGGTCGACCACCGCGGACGGTCGTCGGGAGGCTGTCGTGGGCGTCGGATGTCGTCGTCACGGGCACCAGGGCGGATCCTCCCCCGGGGAGAGGGTCCGGACTGCGACGGTGCTCCGCGTCGCGTCAGCCCGCTGCGGCGGCGTCAGGCCAGCGACAGGAAGAGCTTCTCCAGCTTCTGGACGTCCAGGGTCGGGGCCTCGCCGTCGGCGGTGGGGCCGTCGCCCTGCACCAGGCACTGCTTCATGCCGGACGCGATCATCGCGAACCCGGCGCGGTCCAGCGCCCGCGAGACGGCCGACAGCTGCGTGACGACGTCCTCGCAGCTGCGACCCTCGTCGAGCATCCGCACGACCGCGGCGAGCTGGCCCTGCGCACGCCGGAGCCGGTTGCCGACCTTGGTCATCTCGTCCTTGTCCAGCTCCATGCGTCCTCCTGGGAACCTGCCGCGGCACCGTGGGGTGCCGCGGCACGGGCGTGCGGGGGTGGTGGCGTGGGGGTGCGGCCCGTCAGCGGGGGCAGGTGCACTGCTGGTCGCGGGGCACCTCGGCCATGACGTCCTCGGCGTGCTGGCCGCAGCCGTCCCAGGTGGTCTTCTGGCAGGTGGCGCAGCGGACGGGGTAGCACATGGTGGCTCCTTCGAGGGGTGAGGTCAGGGTGGGAGGTCAGCGGCGGGCGGGGGTGCCCGCAGCCTGCCACGCCGGGGTGCCGGCGTGGCGGGGGTGGTTCACGCAGCGGTCCGGGGGGTCGCGGCCGGCTGGGCCAGGGACGGGTGCACGGCGCTGAGCGTCAGCCAGCCGCCGGACAGGTTGCGGGCGTCCAGACCGGCCTGGAGCAGCACGCGGGTGGCGATGTGGGACCGCACCCCGCTCGCGCAGTGCACGCTGACCGGCCGCCCGGCCGCGGCCGCGCGCACCTCGTCGAGCCGGCCGCGCAGCTCGGTGTGCGGGACGTTCAGCGCCTCGGGCACGTGCCCGCGGGCGAACTCGCCGGGCGAGCGCACGTCGAGCACGAGCGTGTCCGCCCGGGCGGCGTCGAGATCGGCGGGGTGCCACTGCGGTGTCGTCCCGTCGAGGACGTTCTGCGCGACGAACCCGAGCATGTTCACCGGGTCCTTGGCAGAGCCGTACGGCGGTGCGTACGCGAGCTCCAGCTCGGCGAGGTCGTCGGCGGTCATCCCGGCGCGCAGGGCCGTGGCCAGCACGTCGATGCGCTTGTCGACACCGTCGCGGCCCACCGCCTGGGCGCCCAGCAGGCGACCGTCGGGGGCGAAGGTCGCCACCAGGTGGATCTGCTCGGCGCCGGGGAAGTACCCGGCGTGGTGGGCCGGGTGGATGCGGACCACCTCGTGGTCCAGGCCCGCGCGGGTCAGCGCCGCCTGGTTCGGGCCGGTCACGGCCGCCGTCAGGCCGAAGACGCGCACGATCGCGGTGCCGAGCACGGGCGCCTGCGGCGTGGTGCGGTGACCGACCATGGAGTCGGCGGCGCGCCGGCCCTGCCGGTTGGCCGGCCCGGCCAGCGGGACGGGCCCGACGGCGCCGGTGACGGCCTGCGTGACCTCGACGGCGTCGCCGACGGCCCACACGTGCGGGTCGGACGTGCGCTGGTCGGCGTCGACGCGGATGGCGCCGGTGGGGCCGAGCGCGAGGCCGGCGTCGCGGGCCAGGTCGCTCGCGGGGCGCACGCCGACGTTGACGACGACGACGTCGGCGGGCAGCTCGGTGCCGTCCGACAGCGTGACCGTGACGGAGCCGTCCTCGCCGCGCGGTGCGACGCGCTGGGCCGCGACGCCCAGGTGCAGGCCCACGCCGTGGGCGCGCAGCTCGTCGGCCAGCAGGGGCGCGAGCTCCGGGTCGAGCGGGGGCAGCACGTGGTCCGCCAGCTCGACGAGGTGCACCCGCAGGCCGCGGGCGGTCAGCGCCTCGACGGCCTCGAGCCCGATGAACCCGGCGCCGACGACGACGGCCGTGGGTGCGGGTGCGTCGGCGGCGCGGCCGGTGAGCAGCTGCGTGACGCGCCCGCCGAGGGCGTCCAGGTCGGGCACCGTGCGCAGGGAGTGCACGGCCGGGTGGTCCAGCCCGTCGACGGCCGGGCGCACCGCGACGGCACCGGGGGCGAGCAGCAGGGCGTCGTAGCCGAGGGTGTACCGCCCGTCCGCGGTGACGACCGTGACCGTGCGGGCGGCGGTGTCGACGGCGGTGACGCGGCTGCCGGTGCGCACGTCGAGCGCGAGCGCGGCGGCGAGGGACTGCGGGGTGTGCAGCAGCAGGGAGCCGCGCTCCGCGATCTCACCGGACAGGTGGTACGGCAGGCCGCAGCTGGCGAACGAGACGTAGTCGGACTGCTCGAGGACGACGATCTCGGCGTGCTCGTCGAGCCGGCGGGCGCGGGCGGCGGCGCTCATGCCGCCGGCGACGCCACCGACCACGACGATGCGCCGGACGGGGTGGGGCGCGGTGCTGGTGGACATGCCGCCACGATACCCCCGGGGGTATGTGTGTGCCACGCTCGGCGGCTGTGCCGTCGGCCACGGCGGCGCCCCTCGGCGGTCGAGGTGGCCCACGTGCTCGGCGTGGGAGCGCGCGCCGCGCACCCCTGTCTCAGCGGGACGTGCCGACCGGGTCGACCGGGTCCTGGGGGTCGCGGTGGTCGCGGACCTCGACCGGGTGCTGCGCGTCGGCCCGCTCCGCCGCGTCCACCGACTCGGTCGCGGCAGCCGGCCGCCGGCGGTCCCACACCTCACGCCCCTTGTCGACGCCTGCCTGGCCTGCGGCCCGCGCGCGGTCCAGCCAGCGCCGCGCCCACGCGAACTCCGTCGCGAGCAGCGCGAGCCCGGCGAGGATCGCGAGGATGCCCGGGCCGGGCAGCACGAGCATCGCCACGCCCGTGAGCACCACCGTGCCGCCGACGACCGTCACCGCCACGACGCGCACGGGACGCGGGAGCGCGTCGATCTGCGCGCGCACGCGCGTCCACCGGTCCGACCAACCCGCCACGGCACCTCCCTGTCGGGACGCCGCTGCGCCCGTTGCTCCCTCAACGGCGGGGACCGCCGGGGCGTGCCCGGTGCGCCGGAGACTAACCCAGCCGGGCGACGACCGCCGAGGCGACCACGTCCGTGACCTCGGGCACCACGTGCAGGTTGAGCGCGGGCTCGAACAGCTCGGCCTCCAGCAGCACCAGGCCGTGCTCGACGGAGTCCACGGTGTCGACGCGCGCGTACAGCGGGACGCCGCTGCCCGTGGCCCGGTCGACCGCGCGGACCACGTCGAGCGCGAACTCGGCCTCGGCCGCGGTGACGTCGACCCGCTGCGGGTTCTCGGCGTACACGCCCCCGATCAGCCCGCCGCCCGGGGCGAGCAGCGCGCCCTTGGCGATCGCGTGCGTCAGCGTCCCGTCGACGACGTACAGCGCCTTCTCGCGTCCCTGCGACAGCTCGGGCACCTCCGGCTGCACCATCACGACGCCGCCGGCCGCGAGGACCCGGCCCGCGAGGTCGAGGGCCCGCGGGTCGTCGGCGCGGAACAGCCCGGTGTCGCGCGCCCCGGCGGACACCGCGGGCTTGAGCACCACGTGCGCGTCCGGCGCGGTCGCGGCCAGGTCGTCGCGCACGTCGTCGAGCGACGTCCGGTACGTCGTCGGGACCACGCCCACCCCGAGGTCGGCGAGCTCGGCGAGGTACCGCTTGTCGAGGTTCCAGCGCACCAGCGACGGGGGGTTGAGCACCCGCGTCGCCTGCTCGGCGACGTCGAGCCACGCGAGGAACTCGGTGAGCCGCTCCGGGTAGTCCCACGGGGAGCGCAGCACCAGCAGGTCGTGCGCGGCCCAGTCGACGGTCGCGTCGTGCCACACGACGGGCGCGGCCGCCACACCCCGTGCCCGCAGCGCGGTGACGAGCGGCGCGGTGTCGTGGTCCGGGTCCTCGGCGGGGTAGGTGTCGGTCACGACGACACCCACGCGGGGGGTTGCGCTCACGGGCGGACCCTACGACGAGCCGCCCACGCGTCCGGCATCGGTAGGGTCGCGGGTCGTGACAGCTGCGCCGGACGCCCCGGCCGGGCCGCCGCCCGGGACGCTCCCGCCGCCCGCCGCGGAGCGCGGCCGCCTCGCGGTCGCGGCCGTCGTCGTCCTGGTGGTGGCCGTGCTGGGTGCCCTGGCGCTCCGGACGACGCCGCTGCGCGCGGTGCTCGACGCGGGCGGCTGCACGGTCCTGGCGGGGGAGCGCGACGTGCGCCCGCCGGAGGTGGTCCGGGGGGCGGCCGCGCGGGTGCACGAGGCCGTCGGCGGTGCCACGGCGACCGTGACCACGACGTGCCGCCTGGTGGACACGACCGCGCCGACCGGCCTCGGCGCCCCGGACCCGGCTGCCGACCCCGCCGCGTGGGAGGTCGGTGTGGACGCGGAGGTCGTCGGGATCGAGGCGCTCCCGGCCGCGGCCGAGGCGGTGCTCGGCGCCGTCACGGCCGGGCCCGGCGCGTGGCGCCTCGACGTGCACGACGCCGCGCGGACGCTCGCCGTGGCCCTCGCGCCCGGCGGCGACGCCGACCTGGCCGTGGACGCGCTGGCGGTGCGTCGCGTGCCCGGGGTCGACGAGGTGTGGTTCGGGCCCGAGGCCGGGCGGGTGGTCGTGGCGGGCGGGGAGGCGGTCGCCGACGCGCTGGCCGCCGTCGCCGGGCGGGACCTGCCCGTCACGACGGTCGAGGCGCTCGACCACTGGCTCGAGGTGGCGCAGGTGCACCCCGGGGCCTGGCCGGACGCCGAGGCGGTGGCGCTGGCGGTCGACGTCGCGGCCTGGGAGGGCGTGTGGCGTGTCGTGCTGCGGGGCGGTGAGCCCGCGTCGCCCGACCTCACGGTCCACGCGGACGACGACGCCCACCGGTCCCACGTCGCGTCCCGGCTGGCCTCCACGCTCCGCACAGGACCGCCGCTGGGCTACCACGTGACGACCGACGCCGGCACCCTGGACGGCGTCCTTGCCGGCCCCGACGCCGCGGGTGCCGACGCACCGGACGCCGGAGCCCCGGATGCGTCCGGGGAGGCCGCGCCCGCGGGGGTGCCCGCCTGCACCGGCGACGGTCTGCGGCTCGAGGTCGCGGCCGTGGACGCGGCGCTCGGCGCCCGCTTCCTCGTGCTGCGCGCGACGTGGACGGGCGCGGCGCCGTGCGTGCTGTCGGGCGTGCCGACGCTCGCGTTCACCCGGGAGTCGGGCACCCGGACGCCCGACCTCACGCAGCTGCCGGACCTCGTGGCGCCCGACGTGCCGCCGCAGGTCGTGCTGGGACCCGGCGCCGCCGCGCTCGCGCAGGTCCGGTGGCGCGCCATGTCGACGTCGCAGGACCCCGACGTGGCCGTCGTCGTCACGGTCCGGGCGGTCCGGGACGGCCCGGCGGTCGACCTCGTGCCGCCGGTCACGCTCGACGTGCTGGCGGGTGCGACCGTCGAGGTCGGACCCTGGCGCTTCGACGAGGGTCTCCTCGACCCCGAGGAGTGACGCCGCGCCGGTGGCTCAGCCCCGGCGCCCGCGCGTCCGGGCTCCGTGCAGCGTGCCCGGACCTGCGGCGTTCCGCTCGACGGCGCCGAGCAGCCGTGCCACCCGCTCCCGCAGCGCCTCGCCGGCCGGCGGGGGACCGGTCCTGTGCCGTCAGCAGGCAGGATGGGCTCGTGCGCGCGGTCGTGGTGGACGAGTTCGGAGTGACGCCCCAGGTCAGGAGGGTCCCCGACCCCGTGTGCCCGCCCGACGGCGTGGTGGTCCGGGTGGCCGCGACGGGCGTGTGCCGCAGCGACTGGCACGCCTGGCAGGGGCACGACGACGACGTGCGTCTGCCGCACGTGCCCGGTCACGAGCTGGCGGGCACGGTGGTCGAGGTGGGTCCGGCCGTGCGCCGCTGGGCGGTCGGCGACGTGGTCACGGTGCCGTTCGTCATGGCCTGCGGGGACTGCGCGACGTGCCGCGCCGGGGACCAGCAGGTGTGCCCGCACCAGACGCAGCCCGGCTTCACGCAGTGGGGGTCGTTCGCCGAGCTCGTGGCGCTCGACCACGCCGACACCAACCTCGTGCGCGTCCCGGACGGCATGTCGCCGGTTGCCGCCGCCGCACTGGGCTGCCGGTTCGCCACCGCGTACCGCGCCGTCACCGTGCACGCGGCCGTGGCGCCCGGCGACGAGGTCGTGGTGCTCGGCTGCGGCGGGGTCGGCCTGTCCGCGGTCATGGTCGCGGCGGCCGCCGGTGCGCACGTCGTCGCGGTCGATCCGGTGCCTGCCGCCCGGCGTGCTGCGCACGAGGCAGGGGCGGCCGTGACCCTGGACCCCGGGGACGACGCGCCCGCGGCCCTCGCGGCGCGCCTCGTCGAGGCGACCGGGGGCGGGGCGCACGCGTCGCTCGACGCGCTCGGCAGCCCAGCGACCGCACAGGCGGGCGTGCTCGCGCTGCGCCGCCGTGGCCGGCACGTGCAGGTCGGGCTGCTGCTCCGTGAGGACGCGTGGACGGCGCTGCCGATGGACCGCGTCGTCGCGTGGGAGCTGTCCGTGCACGGGAGTCACGGGATGGCGGCCCACGAGTACCCGGCGATGCTCGCGGCGATCGCGGCCGGCCGGCTCGCCCCCGCGGCCCTCGTGTCGCGCACCGTCGGGCTCGACCAGGCGGCGGACGCCCTGGCGGCCATGTCGTCCGGCCGTCCGGCGGGCGACGCCGCGGGGATGACCGTCGTCGTGCCCTGAGCGGCCCGCCGCACGGCCGGTACCGGTCCGGGTTGTCGGGCTGCGTCCGTTTCCCCCGACCGGGAGGTGCGGCGGAGGGCTGTGGTTGACGTCACGTGCCCGGGTCCGGTAGACCTTGGGCCGGCGGCACAACGGCGTGACGCCGATCGCAGGACACGGGTCCGGTTCCTCGGTAGGCCGAGACCCGACGTGCTCGCCGGTCGCATCGCGACGGCGGCGAGCACGTGCGAGGTGGGAGCGCGACCACCGCCCCCGAAGGCCTCGGCAGCAGTCCCGCTCGTGGCACCCCCTCGTGGCATCCCCTCGTCGCATCCCTCGACGTGCACGAGGCCCGGACGCGCACGTCCGGGCCCCGCTCCTGCCAGGTGCGTCGCGCCGTCAGCGTCCCAGCGTGTCGATCGCCGCGACCTCGTCCGGCGTCAGCGTGAAGCCCAGCACCGCGAGGTTCTCCTCGATGCGCTCGCGTCGCACCGACTTCGGGATCACGACGACGTCGTGCTCGATGTGCCAGCGCAGCACGACCTGTGCGGGTGTCACGCCGTGCGCGCGCGCCGCCGCGACGATCGGCTCCGCGTCCAGGTCGGTGCGCTTGAGCGGGCTGTACCCCTCGACGACGACGCCACGCTCGCGGTGCGCCGCGAGCAGCGCCGGGTCGTGGTCGACGGGGGAGTAGGGGATCTGGTTGACGGCCGGGGCCTCGCCCGTCGCCGCGATCAGCTCGTCGATCTGCGCGATCGAGTAGTTCGAGACGCCGATCGATCGCACGAGGCCTTCGTCGCGCGCCTCGCGGAACCGCTGCCAGACGTCCGGGCGGGCCTCCTTGCCCGGCGGCCAGTGGATCAGCCACAGGTCGAGGTGGTCGGTCGTGAGCGCGACGAGGGACTCGGCGAGCGTCTGCCGCTCGCGCCCCGCGTGGTCCGGGGGCAGCTTCGACGTCAGGAAGACGTCGTCGCGGTCGATGCCGCGCGTGGACAGCACGCGCCCGACCTGCGCCTCGTTGCCGTAGCCGGTCGCGGTGTCGACGTGGCGGTAGCCCAGCTGCAGCGCGGCGCTGACGGCGAGCTCGGCGTCCGAGCCCTCCGCCTGCCAGGTGCCGAAGCCGAGGACGGGGATGGCGCCGCCGGGCAGGGACAGGGTGGGGGTGGGGGAGTCGGGCATGCTCCATCCTTGCCCACCGGGTGCGTCATCGCAGGTCGGGGCGCTCCGGCGCGAGCGACTTCTCGAGCGTGAGCAGCAGGCGGGTGACGGCGGTGTGGCGGTCGGCCCGGGCGGTGCGCACGGTCGACCACGCGAGGTACAGGACCGACCACACGACGCCCAGCGCCCACTCGGCGTCGAACCGGGGGTCGATCGAGCCGTCCCGCAGGCCGCGTGCGTACAGGGCGCCCAGGGCGGCGTCGTTCGTCGGGTCCTGCGCCCAGGAGTCCTCGGGGACGATGCCGGTGAACAGCACCGTCAGGAGGTCACCCAGCTCGAGGTACTCCTGCGCGACGCGCAGCAGCGCGTCCAGGGCCGTGTCGTCGTCGAGCCGCGCCCGCGCGTGCGCGGCGGTGAGACAGGCGGCGGCGTGGACGCCGACGGCGGCGAGCAGGTCGTCGCGCTCCGGGAAGTAGCGGTGCAGCGTGGTCCGACCGACGTCGGCCAGCTCGGCGACCCGGCCCAGAGAGGCCGAGGGGTCGACGGCCAGAGCGCGGATGGCGGCCTCGAGGATCGCCTGCCGGGTCCGGGCGCGGGGGCCCGTCACGGGTGGGGGTGCCTGGTTCGCCACGAGCGAACGGTACACCGGAGAACTGGTAGGGATTGCTATTGACCACAATGGAACAGGAGTGTTCCACTCGCAGGATGGTCGCCGCACCGTCACCGCCCGAGACGCCCACCGCCGCAGCCGAGCCGGACGGGCGCCGCCGCCTGCGCATCCTGCTCGAGCTGGTCCGGCCCCACCGACGCACCCTCGGCACGGGCCTCCTGCTCGGCCTCGCCGGCACCGGCCTCTCCCTGGCCACCCCCATGGTCACCAAGTGGGTCCTCGACACGCTCGGGACGGGTGAGTCCCTGGCGCGGCCCGTCGGGTGGCTGCTGGCGCTGTTCGCCGTCGGGTCGGTGGTGGGGTACGCCCAGTGGGTCCTCATGGGGACGCTGGCCGAGCGGATCGTCCTCGACGCGCGCGAGTCGCTCGTGCGCCGCTACCTGCGGGCCACGGTCGCGGCCGTCACGGGCCGCCCCACCGGCGAGCTCGTCACCCGCGTCACCTCGGACACCGTCCTGCTGCGCGAGGCGACGTCGTCCAGCATCGTCGGGCTCGTCAACGGGGTGGTGGCGCTCGTCGGCACCCTCGTCCTCATGGGCGTGCTCGACCGCGTGCTCCTCGGCACGACCATCGCCGCGATCGTCGTCGTGGGCGCGCTCATGGCCGTGCTCCTGCCCGGCATCGGCGCCGCCGAGCGGGCCTCCCAGGAGGCCCTGGGCACGCTCGGCGGCACGCTGGAGGGGTCGCTGCGGGCCGTCCGCACGGTCAAGTCCAGCCGCGCGGAGGACCGCCAGGCGGCCACCGTCCTCGGCGCCGCGCGCGAGGCGCGCGACCACGCGGTGCGCGCGGTGCGGACCGCCGCGGTCGCGTGGAGCGTGTCGTGGGGCGGCATCCAGCTCGCCATCATCGTCATCCTGGGGCTCGGCGCGTGGCGCGTCGGCCAGGGCGAGCTCGCCGTCTCCAGCCTCGTGGCATTCCTGCTCTACGCCTTCAACATCGTCGGGCCCATCACCGACCTCACGCAGTCCCTGACGCAGCTGCAGTCCGGGATCGCGGCGGCGGGGCGCATCAGCGAGGTGGCCGCGATGGACGTGGAGCCGCAGGCGGCGAGCGCGCCGGTGCCCGCACGCCCCGCGCCGGACGGCCCCGACGGCGTCCACGTCATCGAGCTGCGCGACGTCACGGCCGCCTACGGTCCGGGCCTGCCCCCGGCAGTGCGCGAGCTGTCGCTGACGGTCCCGCGGCACGGGCACACGGCGCTCGTCGGGCCGTCCGGTGCAGGCAAGACGACGGTGTTCTCGCTGCTGCTGCGGTTCCTGGAGCCGCAGTCGGGGCAGCTGCTGCTGGACGGGCGTCCGTACGCCGGCTGGAGCCACGCCGACGTGCGCTCCCGCTTCGCGTACGTCGAGCAGGAGACCCCCGTCGTGCCGGGCACGATCCGCGACAACCTGCTGTTCAGCAACCCGGCCGCGACCGACGAGGAGCTGCGCCGGGCGCTCGCGGCGGTACGCCTCGACGGCGCCTTCGACGCGCTTCCCGACGGGCTGGACACCCGGCTGACGGAGACGTCCGTCTCCGGTGGACAGCGTCAGCGCATCGCGCTCGCCCGCGCGCTGCTGTGCCGCCCGCAGGTGATGCTGCTGGACGAGGCGACGGCGCAGGTCGACGGACTCACGGAGGCCGCGGTGCACGACGCGATCCGCGTGCTGGCGACCACCGGCGCCGTCGTGACGGTCGCGCACCGGCTGTCCACCGTCGTGGACGCGGACACGATCCTCGTGCTGGAGGACGGCAGGGTCCGCGCACGGGGGACCCACGCCGAGCTTCTCGCGTCGGACCAGCTGTACCGGGACCTCGTGGAGGCGCTGCGGATCACCGATGTCCCCGCGGACGCCGACGTCGGGTGACGCCGCCGGACGTCAGCCAGGCCCACCCGCCGGCGGGCCGAGCCCCGGGTGGCGGCGCCGCAGCACGGCCGGCGCCGCCCACCACCACGACTCCCGCAGCAGGGACCCCACGAGCGCACCGTCCGCCACCCGCAGGTCGACGAGCAGCAGGTCCGTCCCGCGGTGGTGGTCGGTCGTGGAGTACACGGCGGGGTCCTCGGCGGCGAGCGCCCGGCGCTCCCCGTCGTCCTCCACGTGCACCGTCAGACGGTGGGCGTCCCACATGCGTGCCACCAGCCGGCGGTGGAACCAGGCGGGCTCGCCCCAGCTCAGCCGCTCGCCCACCTCAGGCAGGTCCAGCGCGAGCCGTCGCACGTGGTCGACGTCCATGCCGCCATGCTGCCGCGGGCGGGCACCGTGCGCGAGGCCTACTCCTCCGAGCCGGGGCCGGTGCGTCCGGGGCCGGCCTCGAGCCGCTCGCCGGGGTGGCCGGTCAGGCCCAGCTCGTCCGCGAGGTACATGAACGCCCGCGCGTACGGCTGGCCCGCGATGTCCTGCCGGACCTGGTCCCAGTCGATCTGCTCGCGCAGCGCACGTGCCATGGGCAGCAGCCACGTGAAGTCGCAGTAGTGCTCACCGAGCACGCGCATCTTGGCCGAGATGATGTCGGTGGCCGGCATCACGGGCATCCGGACCGCCAGCACCTCGAGCTGGTCGGCCCGGGCCAGCTGCTCGTGGGTCACGGGCTCGCCGACCATCCGGAAGATCACGTCGACGAGCTGGCCGTGGTGGTAGGCCTTGAACAGCCAGTTCTCGGCGGGCTGCTGCACGTCCAGGCCCGCGGCGGCCAGGGCCGCGCGGGCCGCGTCCACGTCGTCCTCCGCGACCGCGAAGTCCGCGTCGTGGCTCGGCTCCGGTGCGCCGCGCGCCCAGGCCGCGTACCCGCCCACCAGGGCGAACGGGATGTCCGCCTCCAGCAGGGCGACCGCCGTGCGGCGCAGTCCGTCCTGCAGGGCGGCACGGTCGTCCGGGGTCGCGGCGCCGGCCGGTACGGGCAGCGGCGCCGGGGCGGCACCGGTGAGGGGCGGCGGGGCGTCCGTCGGTGTCGGGGTCTGGGGCATGCACGGTGTCTACACCGGCTCGGCGTGGGCCGCGCGCCGAGCGGGACCGACCGCGCGAGGCGTGCGCCGTCCCGGCCCGCGGGGTGCGACGGGCCCGCCCACCGGTGACAATCGCGAGGTGCGGCTCGCGACCTTCAACATCCTGCACGGGCGCTCGCTCGTGGACGGGCGGGTCGACCTGGACCGGTTCGCCGACGCCGTGCGGCGGCTCGACGCGGACGTCCTGGCCCTGCAGGAGGTGGACCGCGCGCAGACCCGCTCGCACGGGGCGGACCTCACCGCCGTGGCGGCCGACGCCATGGGCGCCTCCCACCACCGGTTCGTCGCCACCCTGCACGGGGAGCCCGGCCTGTGGGTGGCCGGCACGGGAGAGGAGCAGCCCGACATTGCGGCGTACGGGATCGCGCTGCTGTCCCGCCGGCCCGTCGTGGCGTGGCACGTGCTGACGCTGCCGACGCTGCGCCGTCGCGCACCCGTGCGGTTCCCCGGTGCCCGCTGGCCCGCGTTCGTGCGCGACGAGCCGCGCACGGCGCTCGCGGCGGTCGTCGAGGACGACCGGGGCCCGTTGACCGTGGTCGGCACGCACCTGACCTTCATCCCCGGGTGGAACGTGCGCCAGCTGCGTCACCTGGTGCGGGTGGCGCGCACCCTGCCCGGTCCCACGGTGGTCATGGGCGACCTCAACCTGGCCGGGGAGCAGCCCGCGCGCCTGTCCGGTCTGCGCTCGCTGGTGGTGGCGGACACCTTCCCGGTCGCCGAGCCGGTGCGGCAGCTCGACCACGTGCTGGCCGGCCCGGGGCTGCGGGCGGCCGGTGGCGGGGAGGCGCTCGACCTCGGCCTGTCCGACCACCGGGCGCTCGTCGTCGACATCACGCGCTGAGCCGACGTGACGGCCGGGCGGGGCGGGACTGCCGGCCGTGCAGGGCAGGGGCCACCGCGCGCTCCCGCAGCCCGCGGCCCGGTGCGCGGCGAGCGGTCTCGCGCAGCGGACGTGCGGTTGCGGGCCGGCGCGACGCCGGGTCACGGTGGTGGACGTCCGACGGCGTCGGACCGGGGTACGTCGCCCCGCCCGCGGTGCGACCCGTTCGTGCACCGCAGGTGCGGGGCCGCGCGTCCCGGCCGACGTCACCAGGCCATCGGAGAGGAGCACCCGTGCTCACCCTGACCGAGAACGCCCGCACCGCCGTCGAGACCCTCACCAGCCGCGCCGGCCTGCCCGACGAGGGCGGCCTTCGCATCGCCGAGCAGGAGTCGGGAGGCTTCGAGCTCGCGCTCGTGGCCGGCCCGGACCCCGGTGACGACGTCGTGGCGCAGGGCGACGCCCGCGTCTACGTGGACCCCCGCGCGTCACGGACGCTCGCCGCCCAGCAGCTGGACGTCGAGGCGTCGGGCACCGGGACGTCGTTCACGTTGACGCCGCAGTGACCCGGTCGGCAGCCGCCGCGGCCTGACGCGGCCCGGCCGGTGCACGAGGGGCCGGCCACCACCCGGTGGTCGGCCCCTCGCCGTCCGGGTCCGGCGGCGCTCAGGCGCCGCCGAGCATCTCCTCGAACGACGGCACGGCGTCGTAGAGCCCGCCGCGGGCGACCGGCTCGCGGGCCGCGACGCGCGCCGCGAGCTCGCCCGCCGCCCGCCGGATGCGTGCCGGCAGCGGTGAGACCTGCTCGGTGCCGGCGTCGGCCCAGTCGTCGGTGGCCGCGAACACGGTGGTCGGGACCACGTCCGCCTGGAGGTACGCGAAGAGCGGGCGCAGCGCGTGCTCGAGCGCCAGCGAGTGGCGCACGGTGCCGCCGGTGGCGCCCAGCAGCACGGGCGTGGCGCGCAGCGCCTGCGGGTCCAGCACGTCGACGAACGACTTGAAGAGCCCCGCGTAGGACGCGGCGTACACGGGGGAGACGGCGACGACCCCGTCGGCACCCGCGAGCGCGCTCTGGGCGGCGGCGAGCTCGGGGCGGGCGTAGCCCGTCAGCGTCATGTCGACGACGTCGTGGGCGAGCGGGCGCAGCTCGACGACCTCGACGACGGTGTCGATGCCCCGGGCGGCGAGGTCGGCGACGGTGGCCTCGGTCAGCCGGTCGGCGAGCAGGCGCGTCGACGACGGCTGCGACAGGCCGCCGGAGACGACGACGAGGGAACGGGACGGCATGGGGTCCTCCTGGGTGGGTCCGTCAGCGGGTGGCGGCGTCCGCCGCGGCGAGGTCGTCCTCGGCGGTGCGGCCGGTCCAGTGGTCGGCGGCCGCGACGGGCTGTGCGGCCTGCTGCCCCGCGGCGCGGGCGGCGGCCACGCGCTCGGCGTGCGTCGGGGGGTTCGCCGGCACGTCCGCGGGGCGGCGCGACTCGGCCTCGCGGCGCAGCACGGGCACGACGTCCTCGGCGAGGATGTCGATCTGCTCCAGCACGGTCTTGAGCGGCAGGCCGGCGTGGTCCATGAGGAACAGCTGGCGCTGGTAGTGACCGACCTGCTCCCAGAAGGCGCCGTACCGGTCGATGACCTGCTGCGGGCTGCCGACGGTCAGCGGCGTCTCGCGCGTGAAGTCCTCCATCGACGGCCCGTGCCCGTAGACGGGCGCGTTGTCGAAGTAGGGGCGGAACTCGTCCCAGGCGTCCTGGCTGTTCTTCCGCATGAACACCTGGCCGCCGAGCCCGACGATCGCCTGGTCGGCACGGCCGTGCCCGTGGTGCTCGTACCGCTGCCGGTAGAAGCTCACCATCTGCGCGGTGTGCTCCATGGGCCAGAAGATCGCGTTGTGCAGGAACCCGTCGCCGTAGTACGCGGCCTGCTCGGCGATCTCGGGGGAGCGGATCGACCCGTGCCAGACGAACGGCGCGACGCCGTCGAGCGGGCGCGGCGTGGACGTGAATCCCTGCAGGGGTGTGCGGAACTTCCCGCTCCAGTCGACGACGTCCTCCTCCCAGAGGCGCCGCAGCAGGGCGTAGTTCTCGATCGCGAGCGGGATGCCCTGGCGGATGTCCTTGCCGAACCACGGGTAGACCGGGCCGGTGTTGCCGCGGCCCATCATGAGGTCCATGCGCCCGTCGGCGATGACCTGGAGCATCGCGTACTCCTCGGCCAGGCGGACGGGGTCGTTGGTGGTGATGAGGGTGGTCGCGGTCGACAGCACGATGTTCTTGGTGCGGCCGGCGAGGTAGCCGAGCATGGTCGTGGGGGACGACGGCACGAACGGCGGGTTGTGGTGCTCACCGGTGGCGAAGACGTCGAGCCCGGCGGCGTCCGCGTGCTCGGCGATCGTCAGCATGGCGCGCACGCGCTCGGTGTCGTCGGGGGTCCGGCCGGTCGTGGGGTCCGTCGTGACGTCTCCGACGGAGAAGATCCCGAACTGCATGGTGCACCTCGCTGGTCCAGGTCGATGCGTTTGCATCGATCAGGCACCTCAACCGCGCGGGCTGCCCGACTATTCCGCCGGCGTGGGCGTCGGCGACGGGAAGTCCGGTCGCGTGGACACGACCGTCGTCAGCCGGTCCGTGTCCGTCATCAGGGCCCGGGTCATCCCGGGTTCCTGCGCCACCAGCCCGGCGGCCACCAGCAGCAGCAGCAGGCCGAGCCGCACGCGCGTACCGCGCCGCAGGCCCCCGCCGCGGGCGCCGTCACTCGCCGACGAACGCATCGACCCTCCGGTCCTCGTGGTGGGCACGCACCGGCCGTGCCCGGCGCGTCTCGACGACCGAGATCACCTCGAGCGTCGCCAGCGCCAGCAGCGGCGGCACCAGCATCACGGCACGGCCCTGGGCCGACGTCGCCCACGTGAGCAGCGAGCCCCAGCCGCGGTGCACGTCCAGCACCACCCCCCGCACCCGCTCGACCGGCGTCGCGTTGGCGTCGGGCGCGGGGTTGGCGTCGCCCTGCGTGCGGATGTACGCCTGCAGCACCGGCGAGCCGTCGGGCTCGAGCAGGGGCTCCATCCGCCCCGAGCCGTCGTCGACCTCCTGCATCGCCGGCAGGTTGTGCAACGACACGATGCGGTGCGTGACGAGGCCGGCGGATCCCACCGGCTGGAACGTCACGATGAGGCCCGGCTTGAGCTCCGACGGCTCCGTCACCGCGTGCAGCACCACCACGTCGCCCGCCAGGAACTGCGGGGCCATCGACCCCGAGGTGACGATGAGCAGCCGCTCGCCCTGCGCCTGGAACCACAGCGGCACGGCCAGCGAGACGAGGTACGCCACGACGCCCACGGCGACCACCGCCCACAGCGCCACGCCCGTCGCCCGGCGCCACCACGGCACGCGCGGGCGCACCGTCGCCCGGGGGGCGCGGCGCTCGACGAGAGGCCGGGTGGTCGTCGTGGCGTTCACGGTCGGATCAGTTGTTGACCGTCTGCTCGGAGTCGACCTGGAACGTCAGCGCGGCGGTCGTGCTCTGGTACTCGTTGCCCGCGTCGCGCGACATGTCGACGCGGACGCACAGCGTCTCCGCGCCCGTGACCGCGGCCAGGACGCGGTCACCCGTCTGTGCGCCGGGCGTCGGGCTGCCCACGATCGGCGTCACCGCCCCCGGAAGGCCGAACTCCCGCTCCACCAGCTCGAGGGAGTCCCCGAGCACGAGGGCGTCCTCGACGCTCGTGAGCGTGCACGTGGCGTCCTGGAGGATGCGCGTGCGCAGCTGGGTGGTGAGGTCCGCGGCGTCGTCCGCGCCCTGCGCCGCCGACAGGCTCACGGCGTACCGCAGCTCCAGCGACCCGGTGTTGCGCACGGTCACGGGCGCGACCACGGTGCCGCCCGGCGCCAGCCCGCCCATGGGCATCTCGAACGACGCGCCCTCGGCGGCGAGCACCAGGGTGCCCGTCCGTAGCGCACCGGGCAGCGTGTCCTGGTCGGTGAACAGCGCCGACGTGGTCAGCGACGTCACGCCCACGGCGGCGAGCACGAGGATCGAGCCGGTGGCCCACGCGCGCCGGTGCCGTGCGACGTCCTGCCGCGACGGCGCGGGGTCGATCATCTCCTCGAGCAGCTCGTCCATCATGGGGCGGTCCCTCCTGCGTGCCCGGGGCGGTCGGCGCGTCCCGCGGCCCGCGGACGCACCCCACCCTCTTCGGCAGGACTCGGCTTCCCGGTCACGAACCTTGAGCGGACCGCCCGCGCTTCACCCGATGGGGTGAAGCGCGGGGGTGCCGGGCGGGTGCACGTCGCCGGCCGGGGCCGGCCGGGCCCACAGGTAGCCCTGCGCACGGTCGACCTCGAGGCGGGCCAGGGTGCGGGCCGTCGCCTCGTCCTCGACGCCCTCGGCGACCACGCGCAGCCCGAACGAGTGCGCGAGGTCCACCATGGCCTGCACCACGACCTCCGACCCCGCCCGGCCGCCCTCGCCCAGGTCGGCGACGAAGAGGCGGTCGATCTTCAACTCGGCCACCGGCAGGTCGCGCAGCTGGGAGATCGAGGTCGTCCCCGTGCCGAAGTCGTCGATCGCGACGGCCACGCCCAGCGCCTGCAGGCGCTCCAGCACGGGGACCACGCGCGAGGGGTCCGCGACGAGCGCCGTCTCCGTGATCTCGACCTCGAGCAGCGAGGGCGCCACGCCGTGCTCCGCGAGGAGCCGCTCGATCGTGTCGACCACGGCAGGGCTCACGACGTCGTGCGCGGACAGGTTGACCGCCACCGGGACCTGGTGCCCCTGCTCCTGCCAGCGCGCGAGCTGGCGCACCGACTCCTCGAGCGCGAACGTCGTGACACGGTGGATGAGGCCGGACTGCTCGGCCAGCGGCACGAAGACGCCCGGCGGCAGCAGGCCGCGGGTCGGGTGGCGCCAGCGGATCAGCGCCTCCAGGCCGACGGTGCGCTGCGAGGCCAGCTCGATCTTGGGCTGGTAGTGCATCTCGAGCTGCGCCGGCCGGTCGTCGGGACGCTCCCCGAGCGCCCGGTGCAGCTCACCGAGGAGCACCAGGCGGGCCGGGGACGAGTCGTCCGCGTCGGGCGAGTACACGCTGACGCCGGCGCGGTGGTGCTTGGCGGCGTACATCGCGATGTCCGCGGTGCGCATGAGCGAGGAGGCGTCGGCCGCGTGGTCCGGCAGGCACGCCACCCCCACGGACGTCTCGACGTGCAGGGCGATGTCGGTGAGCTCGAACGGCTGGGCGAACAGGCCCCGCACGCGCCGCGCCAGGCGCTCGGCGTTGGCGACCGTCCGCACGTCGGGCAGCAGGATCGCGAACTCGTCGCCGCCGAGGCGCGCCACCACGTCGTCGTCCCGCAGCGCGTGGCGCAGCCGCTCGGCCACCTGCTGCAGCAGCTCGTCGCCGTGGTCGTGCCCCAGGGTGTCGTTGATGTCCTTGAACCGGTCGATGTCGAGCAGGATCAGCCCGACGCGGGCCCCCTCGTCGGCGACGCGGTCGATCGCGCGCTGCATCTGGTCGGACAGCAGTCGGCGGTTGGGCAGCCCCGTCAGGGAGTCGAGCAGGGCGAGGCGCGCGTTCTCCAGCGCGGTCGTGCGCAGCCGGCGTGACGTCGCGTGCACGATGCGGAACAGCAGCAGCCACAGCAGCGCCAGGCTGCCGACGACGACGAGGCCGACGGTGCGCGTCGTCGAGCGCAGCGTCTCCTGGGTGGCCGTGCGGTCGAGCATGACCTCCGCCGCGCCCACCCGGTCGTCGGGGCTGACGCCGGACCGGGCGTCGGGTGTCGCCGTGTCGGCCAGCGTCACCGGCACGTAGACGTCGAGGACGGTGCGCTGGTCGTTGGACGCGCGCCCGGCGCGCACGTCGGGCTGGACCAGGGCGTCCGGCGTGCCCGACTGCATGACACGGGCCAGGCGTTCCGCGTGCGGCAGGCCGGTGGTTGCCGCGTCCGACGAGTACATGAGCCGCCCGTCGGCGCTCCACAGCCGCAGCTCGACGAGCTCGTCGTCGAACCCGCGGGTGGCCGTCGCCACGGCCGCCTGCTCGGCGGTGGACAGCACGCCGGTGGCGAACGCCGAGGAGGGCACCACACCCGCGGCGTACACCGCGACGCGCGTGGCCGAGCCGGTGCCGTCGCGCAGCGCCTGCCCCCGCAGCTGCGTGGACGTCACCAGCACCAGCGCCACGCCCACCAGCACCATCCCGACGAGGCTCACGACGGCGAACCGGCGCGTGGGACTCGGACGTCGGCGACCAGCTGGCACGTGCACCTCGCGGCTCGGGGCCCCGGTGGACGGGGGGCTCGCCCGCCAGGGTATGCCGTGGGGCCTCCGGGGTGCGGCTGCCCCCGCAGGCCGCGCGTGTCCAGTGGTGCGGGAACGCGCCGGCGACCCGGCGTGTTGTCACCGTCGGTGCCGCCGCGCGGGCGGGACCGGAAGGAGCGCGGCCGTGACCGACCCCCGCACGTACCCCGTCACCAAGTCCGACGAGCAGTGGGCGCTCGAGCTCGAGCCCCAGGAGTTCGCGGTGCTGCGCCGCGCCGGCACGGAGCGGGCGTGGACCGGTGAGCTGCTCGACGAGCACCGCGCGGGCGTGTACCGGTGCCGCGCGTGCGGCAACGAGCTGTTCCGCTCCGACACCAAGTTCGACTCGCACTGCGGGTGGCCCAGCTTCTTCTCCCCGCTGGCCGGCGACAGGGTGGAGCTGCTGACCGACCGCAGCCACGGCATGGTGCGCACCGAGGTCCGCTGCGCGCGCTGCGGGTCGCACCTGGGGCACGTGTTCGACGACGCCCCGCAGACCCCCACGGGCGACCGGTTCTGCATGAACTCCGTCAGCCTGACGTTCGAGCCGGCGGGCGCGTCCCCCGGTGACGCGGGGCCGACCGCCGGCTGAGGGCCGAGCGGGTGACGACACGCCGCGACACGCCGCCGTCGAGGAAGTCCGTCCTGGACACGACTGAAGTGCACGGCACGCCATGCCGATAATGCGGACGTGGACGAGGTCCTGACTGTTCGGCGATGGCGGCGATACGGTGCCGACCGCCTCTACGTGACGCACGAGACGGGTGCGCGCGTGGGTTCCGTCGACCTCCAGTCCGGCGAGGTCGTCGCGGACGACCCCGTCCTGGAGGCCAGGGTGCGACGCGCGGCGCAGGCGTACCTGCGCTCGGACGTCCCCGAGCTCGTGCTGCCCGTCACCTCCGCGCTCGCCTCGATCGACGCCCTCGAGGGCGTCGGCCCGGGGGCGTGGCCGGGCGAGGACGAGGACCATCCCCGCGGCGAGCGCGGCAGCCCGGTGGGCTCGCGGCTGGAGCGGCTCGCCGAGGAGGGCTGGCAGGTCCTGCACGACGTGCCGCTGGGGCGCCAGGGCACGGTCGTCGAGCACCTGCTGCTGGGGCCGGGCGGCATCTGGACCGTGACCGAGCGGCGCCACCCGGGCAGTCACGTGCGGGTCGCGGGGCGGACCCTGCAGGTGGACGGCCGTGCGCTGCCGTACCTGCGCGACGCGCGGCTCGAGGCGGGCCGGGTGCAGGGTCTGCTGCAGTCCGCCGGGTGCGCGGGGGTGAGCGTGCGTGCGGTGCTCGTGGTCACCGGTGACCTCGACCGCGACGTGCAGGACCCGCCGCAGGACGCGCTCGTGGTGGCGCGGCACGAGGTGCCGAACGTCTTCCGCCGGCTGCCCGAGCGGCTCGACCCGGCACGGGTCCCGGCCATCGCGCAGGTGGCCCGCCGCCGCACCACCTGGGCGCGCTGACCGCGCGGCGACCGCTGCGGGAGGATGGGCGCATGAGCGACGAGCCCGTGCTGCGTGTCGAGCGGGAGCTGGGGCTGTTCCTGCGCCGCGCGCGGGCGGCCTCCGCCGGTGTGGCGCGGTCCGTGCACCCCGACCTCGACGGCTCCGCGTACCTGCTGCTGTCGGCCGTCGCCCGGACGCCGGGGACCCGGACCAGCGACCTCGCGGAGCTGCTGGGGGTGGGGCGCGGCACGATGTCGCGCCAGGTGACCCGGCTGGAGCGGCTGGGCCTGCTGGTGCGGCGCCCGGACCCGCACGACTCGCGCAGCCAGCCCCTCGAGCTCACGGCCGAGGGGGAGCGGCGGATGGCCCACGCGCGTGCCGCGCGCCAGGAGTACCTGCACCGCTCGCTCGAGGGGTGGCAGGACGACGAGCTGCTGCGGCTCGCCGACCTGCTGGGGCGCCTCAACGACGACCTGGTCCGGGGCGCGGGGCGGCCCGCCGACCCGCACTGAGGCGGGCGGGCCGGGCCGTGCGCGCCGGCCCCGGAGGGGCGGGCTGCTCGTCAGCGAGCCGCGGCGGGCTGCCCCTGGTCGGCCTGCGCGGCGAGCCGCTGCTCCAGGCCCGACGCCCGACCCAGCGGGACCTCCCGCAGCGCCAGCACGGCGACCAGCGCCAGCAGCGCGACGGGCGCCCCGATGAGGAAGAGCTCGGCCACGCCGGTCCCGAACGCGTGCTCGACCACCTGGCGGACCGGACCGGGCAGCGTCGCGAGGTCCGGCAGGGACGCCGCACCGCCGGACCCCAGGGCGGCGGGGTCGGCGCCGAGGTCCGTCAGCCCGTCGGCGATCCGGTGCGACACGCGCGTGGACAGCACGGCACCCAGCGCTGACACGCCGATCGCCCCGCCGAGGGTGCGGAAGAACGCGACCGTCGCGGTGCCGGCGCCCATGTCGGTGATCGGCAGCGTGTTCTGCGTCGCGAGCACGAGGTTCTGCATGAGCATGCCGACGCCGGAGCCGATGACCAGCATGGACAGCCCGACGAACGTGAAGCTCGTGCGCTCGTCGATGGTGCCCATGAGCGTCAGGCCCGCGGTCAGCAGGACCGCACCGGCGACCATGATCTTCTTGTAGTGCCCGCTGCGGGAGATCGCCCGCCCCGAGAGCGTCGAGGCGACGAACGTGCCCAGGACCATGGGGATGGTGAGCAGGCCCGACTCGGTCGGGGTCTTGCCGCGGGCCAGCTGCATGTACTGGCTGAGGAAGACCTGGGTGCCGAACAGTGCGATCCCGACCGCGACCGACGCGAGGACCGTGAGCACCACGGTGCGGTTGCGGAACAGGTGCAGCGGGATCATCGGCTCGGCCGCGCGCGACTCGACCGCGACCACGGCCACGATGCCGAGGGCGGAGCCGCCGACCATGACCGCGGTCTGCCACGACAGCCAGTCGAACGAGGACCCGGCGAACGTCACCCACAGCAGGAGCGTGGCGATGGATGCCGAGAGCAGGACCGCGCCCGCCCAGTCGATCTGCACGCGCCGTCGGGCCAGGGCGGGCAGGTGCAGCGTGCGCTGCAGCACGACGATCGCCGCGACGGCGAACGGCAGGCCGACGAAGAAGTTCCAGCGCCAGCCGGCCGCGTCGGTGATGACGCCGCCGAGCAGCGGGCCGCCGACCATGCCGACGGCCATGACGGCACCCATGAGTCCCATGTACCGCCCGCGCTCGCGAGGGCTGATGATGTCGGCGATGAGCACGGTGCCCAGCGCGGTCAGGCCGCCGGCGCCGATGCCCTGCAGGGCGCGCATCCCGATGAGCATCTCCGTGGTGTGGGCGAGCCCGGCCAGCGCCGAGGAGATGACGGAGACTGCCAGCGCCAGCTGGATGAGCAGCTTGCGGTCCACGAGGTCGGCCAGCTTGCCCCAGATCGGCGTCGAGACGGTGGTGGTCAGGAGCGTCGCGGTGACGACCCACGTGAACGCGGACTGGCTGCCGCCGAGGTCCGTGATGATGCGGGGCAGGGACGTCGACACCACGCTCGTCGCGAGGATCGAGACGAACATCCCCAGCAGGATCCCGGACAGGGCCTCGAGGACCTCGCGGTGCGTCATCGGTGCGGGGGAGGCCCCGGCGGGGGTGGGGCTGTCGACGGTGGTGCCGTCGACGGGGGGAGTGCTGCTCACAGACGGTGCTCGCTTCCGGGCGCGGGGACGGGTCGACCGGGCGTCGTCGGCGGTCGGGCTGGGGGTCGGACGGGCTGAGGGCGGCCGCGGCCGGCCGGGCGGACCGGGCGGGTGAGCGGTCGAGAGGGCGCGGTCGGGTGCAGGTGCCGACAGTTGCTCCAGGCAACTCTACGTCCGATCGTTACCCCGGGCAACATCTTTGGGGTGGTCCGTCACGGTGCGCCGCCGCGGCCCCGCGGGTGCGGGCCGGGCGGCGCACCGCTCCCGCAGGTCAGGCGGACGCGGGCCGGCCGCGCCGCTGGACCTTCAGGCCCTCCATGTCCTCGAGCTGCACACCCTTGGTCTCGGGCACCTTGGTCAGCACGAAGAAGAACGAGATGAGCGCGAAGCTCGCGTACATCGCGTACGGGATGGACGCACCGAAGCGGTCGAGCATCTCGGGGAACGACAGCGTGATGAGGAAGTTGGCCACCCACTGCGCCGACGCGGCCACGCCGAGCGCCGCCGCACGGATGCGGTTGGGGAACATCTCGCCGAGCAGCACCCACACCAGCGGGCCCCACGTCGCACCGAAGAACACGACGAACGCGTTGGCCGCCACCAGGGCGATCACGCCCCACGAGCCCTCCAGGCTGATCGCGTCGCCCGTCCCCGTGGCCTTCGTGAACGCGAACGCCATCGTCCCCAGCGCCACGGTCATCCCCAGCGAGCCGATGAGCAGCAGCGGGCGCCGCCCGACCTTGTCGATGAGCCCGATGGCGATGAACGTCACCAGCACGTTGGTCACGGCGGTGAAGGTGGAGATGAGGAACGACTGGCTCTCCTCGAACCCGACGGCCTGCCACAGCGTGGTGGAGTAGTAGAAGATCACGTTGATGCCGACGAACTGCTGGAAGACCGACAGCAGGATGCCCACCCACACCACGGGCAGCAGCCCCAGCACCGGGCCGCGCAGGCTCGCCTGGTTCGCCAGCTCCTGGTCGGTGCGGATCGTGGTCTCGATCTGCGCGACGCGCTCCTCGGGGTCCTCGTCCGCACCGAGGACGTCCGCGAGGACCGCCTTGGCCTCCTCGCGGTGCCCCTGCGCCACGAGGTAGCGCGGCGACTCCGGGATCCGCAGCGCCAGGATCCCGTACACGGCAGCGGGGACGACGCACACCAGGAACATCCACCGCCACGCCGCGAGCCCGAACCACAGCTCCTGCGACGCGCCCCCGGCCGCCGTCGCGAGCAGCTGGTCCGACAGCAGGGCGGCGAAGATGCCCAGCGTGATGGCGAGCTGCTGCAGGGACCCGAGCCGGCCCCGCAGCGACGCCGGGGCGATCTCCGCGATGTACGCGGGGGCGATGACGGACGCGATGCCGATGCCGATGCCGGCCACGACGCGCCAGATCGCCAGGTCCCACGCGGAGAACGCGAACGCCGAGAGCACCGAGGAGACGAAGAAGAGGACGGCGCCCAGCACCATGACGCGCGTCCGGCCCCAGCGGTCGGACAGCCGGCCCCCGAGCCACGCGCCCAGGGCCGACCCGAGCAGCGCGACGGCCACCACGAACCCCGTGACGACGCCGGACAGCTCGAACGTGCCCTCGACCGCGTCCACGGCGCCGTTGATCACCGAGGAGTCGAACCCGAAGAGGAACCCGCCGACGGCGGCCGCGACCGCCAGGCCGATCGCCTTGCCCTTGTACTTCGTCGCGCCCGCAGGCGACCTCTGCCCCGATCCCGCGTCGCCCATGGTCAGCACACCCCCCGCCAAGTCCGGGCCCCTCCCGGTCAGACTTACTGTGGCCCTGCCCCGTGCGGTGCGCACGCGGGGCGGGGCGGCGGTACGGCGGGTGGCGACTGGTGCGTCGCCCGCCGCCGGGGGATCATGCCGCGATGAGCACGGACGGGAACGGGACGGGCGCGGCGGCGGGCGGCTCGGGGGGTGGGCGGCGGCACCACCGTCCCGTCGTCATGGACCCCGCCGCGGCCGACGAGCTGCCGGGCGACGTGGACCCGGCGCTGCGCGACGAGATCGCGCACACCACGGCGGGTGCGCTCGTGCGCCACGGCCGGGCCACGGAGGACCCGCAGGTGGTGGCGCGCCTGGTGGCGCTCGTCGAGACCGAGGGGCTCGACGAAGTGGCGGCGATGTGGGCGGACAGCCCGCCCGAGACGCTGCCGGGGGCGCTGTGGCGCCTGTACGTGCTGCGCGAGTGGGTACGGCGCGACCCGGCGACGGTCGCCGACCGGTACCGCCAGGGCGTGGCCGCCGCACCGGTGCACGACGCGGTCGCCGGCGTGGTCGACGCGCCCGGACCGCAGGACGTGCGCGCGGTCGCGGACGCCGTGCTGTCCGGCGTGTACACCGGCGACCTCGCCGTCGCGCTGGAGCGCGCGGCGGCGTTCTGCCAGGTCCTGGCCACCGGTGCCGCCTTCGACGCGGACCACCTCGAGGAGCTGGACCCGCGGGCGGCCGTGCGCCAGACGCGCGGCGCCGCCTCCCTGGTCCGCACCGCCGAGGAGCTCGTGCGCGCGGCGCAGCTGTGGCGGCTCGACCGGCTCGAGTGACGCCCGCCGCGTACACTGGTCACGCGACGCCGGGTCGGTAGCCCCGGGCTCCATCATCAGCCGCTTCGAGCGGCCACGCGCCGAGAGGCGCTCCGGCCCGGCGTCGTCTCGCACGCGAGGGTGCACCACGGGGCGGCGTCCCGCATGAGACCTCGGTCCGTCACGAGCCCTGTTCTGCGCCCGTTACGCTGAGCAACGGCCCCATCCCCGGGGCTCATCACCAGTCGACGACCCGGAGCCTTCCGTGCGCCTGCGCCTGACACCGCGCGACACCTCGTACTTCGACCTCTTCGCCGCGTCCGCGACGCATCTCGTCACGGGTGCGAACCTGCTGGCGGAGATGCTCGGCGCCGACCGCGCCACCCGCAAGGAGATCAACAAGCGGATGGCGGAGGCCGAGCACGCCGCCGACGACGCGACGCACACGATCATGCGCCGCCTCAACCAGACGTTCGTCACCCCCTTCGACCGGGACGACATCTACGACCTGGCCTCGAGCCTCGACGACTGCATGGACTACATGGACGAGGCGTCCGACCTCATCGTCCTGTACAAGGTCGACGAGCTGCCCGCGCGGGTGTCCGACCAGGTGCAGGTCCTGCAGCGTGCCGCCGAGCTCACCGCCGAGGCGATGCCGCGGCTGCGGTCGATGGACTCGCTGCAGGAGTACTGGGTCGAGGTCAACCGCCTCGAGAACCAGGCGGACAAGTCGCACCGCAAGCTGCTCGCGCAGATGTTCGACGAGATCGCCGACCCGATCCTGCTCATGAAGCTCAAGGAGATCGTCGAGAAGCTCGAGGACGCGGCGGACGCCTTCGAGAAGGTGGCCAACACGGTCGAGACGATCGCGCTCAAGGAGTCCTGAGCACCCGTGGAACCTGTGCTCGTCGTCTTCGTCGTCGCGCTCGCTCTCGGGTTCGACTACACGAACGGCTTCCATGACGCCGCCAACGCCATCGCCACGTCGGTCTCGACGCGCGCGCTGACGCCGCGCGCGGCGCTGATCATGGCGGCCGTCATGAACTTCGCCGGCGCCCTGCTCGGCACCGAGGTGGCCGAGACCATCGCCACGTCGATCGTCGACCTGCAGGGCGAACCACCGCACTCAGCGCTCGTGGTCGTGCTCTGCGCACTCGTGGGCGCGATCACGTGGAACCTGGTCACGTGGTGGTTCGGCCTGCCCTCGTCGTCCACGCACGCCCTCATCGGCGGGCTGGTCGGGGCGGGGCTCGCCGCCGGCTTCGGCATCTACGGCTCGGCGATCGTCGACAAGGTCGTCCTGCCGATGATCTTCTCGCCGCTCATCGGCTTCGGCCTGGCGTTCGCCGTGATGGTCGGGCTGCTGTGGCTCATCCGCAACCGCCCCCCGACGCGCGTGAACCGCCGGTTCCGCATCGCGCAGACCGTCTCGGCCGCCGCCATGGCGCTCGGGCACGGCCTGCAGGACGCGCAGAAGACGATGGGCGTCATCTACCTGGCGCTCCTCACCGCCGGGTGGGCCGACCCCGACGAGGGCATCCCGCTGTGGGTCAAGCTCGCCGCTGCCGCCGCGATCTCGGCCGGCACCTACGCCGGTGGCTGGCGCATCATGCGGACGCTCGGCCGCAAGATCATCGAGCTCGACCCGGCGCGCGGGTTCGTCGCCGAGTCGGTCTCCGCGGTCGTGCTCTACGTCAACGCCTTCGCGCTGCACGCGCCCGTCTCGACGACGCACACCATCACGTCCGCGATCATGGGCGTCGGCGCCACCAAGCGGCTGTCGGCCGTGCGCTGGGGCGTCGCCAAGAACATCGCGGGTGCCTGGATCCTCACGATCCCGGCTGCCGCGCTGGTGGCGGCCGTCGTCTTCTGGGTGCTGCACCCGATCCTGGGCTGAGCGGCGTCAGGCCGCCGGGACGGGCGACCGGTGGCGCTCGACGGCCAGCACCCGCACCCCGCGCGGTGTCAGGCCGGCGTGCGCCACCAGCAGCTCCGCCGGGGCCAGGAACGGGTTGCCGTGGGGCAGCGCGTCGGCCACGGGGCGGCGGCTGTGCTCGGCCAGCACGTCGAGCACGGTCGGCAGCACCGGGCGGTGGGTGCACAGCACCGTGTCCCGGCGGCCGTCCAGCAGCTCGCGGACCGTCCCGCCCACGCGGGCCGGTGAGGCGTCGTGCTCGGCCTCGGTGAGCACCTCCGCCACCTGCGGGTCCACCCCCGCGGCCGCGGCGTAGGGCGCCACCGTCGCCGCGCAGCGCTCCCACCGGCTCGTCACCACGTGCTCCACGCCGAACGCGGCCAGCGCCGGCGTCATCGTCGTCGCCTGGCGCCGCCCCAGGCCCGTCAGCGGACGGTCGTCCTCCGTGCCGTCCCAGAGGCTGCGCTTGCGTGCCTGCCCGTGGCGGGCGACCACCAGCGCGTGGGTGTCCAGCCGGCCCTTCTCGTGGGCCTCGACGAGCGCGTCCAGCGGGCGGCTGTCGGCGCCGCGGGTGAGCCGGTGGCCCGCCTGCGCCACGTCGAACCACTCCCAGAAGTCGATCTCGGACCGGTCGGCGTGTGGCACGGGCGGTCGCGCCCGCAGCGGCGCCTCGTCACCCCGTCCGGCCACGCGGGCGGCCCAGTAGTGCACGACCTTCTGCCGTCCGTCGGCCAGCCGGTACTCCAGGCCGGGCAGAGGCAGCCCCAGGACGACCGCCAGCCCGGTCTCCTCCTCGACCTCGCGCACCGCCGCGACCGGCGGCAGCTCGCCCGGGTCCAGCTTGCCCTTCGGCCAGGACCAGTCGTGGTAGCGCGGGCGGTGCACGAGCGCGACCTGCAGCCGCCCGGCCCGCTCCCGCCACACGAGCGCGCCGGCCGCCTCGACCGGACCCGCGGCGACGGCCTTCACCGTGCGGCGCCCGGCCGCCGCCTCTGCCGGTGGATGAGGACCTCCTGCAGGTCCGTCAGCGGCCCGTCCGCGCCCTGCGTGTGACGGACCCACTCGCCGTCGGTGCCCAGGTGCCAGGACGACGTGCCGTCGTCCATCGTCTCGTCCAGGTACTCGACGAGCTCGGTGATCTGGGCCGGGTCGGCCACCCGCACCAGCGCCTCCACCCGGCGGTCGAGGTTGCGGTGCATGAGGTCGGCCGACCCGATGAAGACCTCGGGGCCCTCGAAGCCGTCGCCGTCGTCGGGGGTGGCGTGGGCGAACGCGAAGACGCGGGAGTGCTCCAGGAACCGGCCCAGGATCGAGCGCACCCGGATGTTCTCCGACAGCCCCGGCACGCCGGGGCGCAGCGCGCAGATCCCGCGCACGTTGATGTCCACCGGGACGCCGGCCTGCGACGCGCGGTACAGGGCGTCGATCGTGGTCTCGTCGACCATCGAGTTGACCTTGATCTTGATCCAGGCGGGCTCCCCGCGGCGGGCCGCCGCGGCCTCCCGCTCGATGCGCTCGACCAGCCCGGTGCGCACCGAGCGCGGCGCCACCAGCAGGCGGTGGAACCGCGACTTCGGCGCGTAGCCGGACAGCTGGTTGAACAGGCGCGTGAGGTCCTGGCCGACGTCGGGGTCCGCGGTCAGCAGGCCCAGGTCGGTGTACAGCCGGGCGGTCCGCGGGTGGTAGTTGCCCGTACCCACGTGGCTGTAGCGCCGCAGGCCGTCGGCCTCCTGGCGCACCACCAGCGAGAGCTTGCAGTGCGTCTTCAGCCCGACGATGCCGTACACCACGTGCACGCCGGCCTGCTCGAGCTTGCGGGCCCACGAGATGTTGTTCTGCTCGTCGAACCGCGCCTTGATCTCCACGAGCGCCAGGACCTGCTTGCCGGCCTGCGCGGCGTCGATCAGGGCGTCGACGATCGGCGAGTCGCCCGACGTGCGGTACAGGGTCTGCTTGATCGCCAGCACGGCCGGGTCCGCGGCCGCCTGCTCGAGGAACGTCTGCACCGACGTCGAGAACGAGTCGTACGGGTGGTGCAGCAGGATGTCGCGGGTGCGGATGGCCGCGAAGACGTTCGTCGGGGTCGCGGACTCCACCTCCGCGAGCTGGCGGTGCGTCGCCGGCACGAACCGGGGGAACTGCAGCTCGGGACGGTCCAGGTCGGCGATGAGGTTCAGACCCGTGTGGTCGAGCGGGGCGGGCAGCTCGTAGACGTCGTCCTCGGACATGCCGAGCTCGCGCACCAGGAGCTTGCGGACGCGCGGGCTGATGCCCTCCGCGAGCTCCAGACGCACCGGAGGGCCGAAGCGGCGGCGCAGCAGCTCCTTCTCCATCGCCTTGAGCAGGTTCTCGGCGTCGTCCTCCTCGACCTCCACGTCCTCGTTGCGCGTGATGCGGAACGTGTGGAACTCGCGGACCTCCATGCCGGGGAAGAGCATGTCGAGGTGCTGGGCGATGACGTCCTCGACCGGCACGAACGACATCGGTCCGCGCTCGGGTGCCGCCGTCTGGGGGACCGGGGCCGAGGGCCGGCCGGCCGCGTCGACGGCGATGTACCGCGGCAGCAGCGGCGGCACCTTCACGCGCGCGAAGTGCTCCTTGCCGCTGGCGGGGTTCACCACGCTGACCGCCAGGTTGAGCGACAGCCCCGAGATGTACGGGAACGGGTGCGCCGGGTCCACCGCGAGGGGGGTGAGGACCGGGAAGATCTGGCGACGGAAGAACTTGTGCAGGCGGTCCTGCTCCGCGTCGCCCAGGTCGTCCCAGCGCACGATCGTGATGCCCTCGGCCGCCAGCGCGGGCTGCACGTCGGTCGACAGCACGCGCGCGTGACGCTCCATCAGGGCGTGCGCGCGCTCGCTGATCGCCTCGAGCACCTGGCGCGGCGACAGTCCGGACGCCGCCGTGACGGCGATGCCCGTCGCGATGCGGCGCTTGAGCCCCGCCACGCGGACCATGAAGAACTCGTCGAGGTTGGACGCGAAGATGGCGAGGAAGCGCACGCGCTCGAGCAGGGGCAGGCTCTCGTCCTCCGCCAGCTCCAGGACGCGCTGGTTGAAGGCGAGCCAGGACAGCTCGCGGTCGAGGAACCGGTCGTCGGGCAGGGCGCCGGTGCCCGTGGTCAGCGGCTCGGCAGCGGTCTCCACGTGCTCGGCGATCCGCTCGGCCAGGGCAGGATCGATCGCAGGGGCGTCGGTCATGAACCCATCGTGGCATCGCCGCGGGGCGTCGTCGTGTCGTCCGACGCGCGCACCGTGACGACGTCCCCCGACGGGGTACCAGCGGGCGGCGGCCCGTACATGACGTCCACGGCCGTGCGGGTGAACCCGGCCCGCTCGTACGTGTGCACCGCGACGGTGTTCTCCGCGCCCGTGTACAGGATGACGGTGCGCAGCCCGCGGTCGCGCAGGTGCGCCAGGCCCAGCGCCGTGAGCGCGCGTCCCATGCCCAGGCCCTGCGCGTCCGGGTCGACGCCGACCACGTAGATCTCGCCGACCTCCTCACCGGGCGCGCCGTCCGGGGCCTCGCCGGCCGGGTGCACCTTGGTCCACACGGACCCGAGCAGCTGCCCGTCACGCTCGGCCAGCAGGAACCCTGCCGGGTCGAACCAGGACTCGCCCTCGCGGGCGCGCAGGTCGGCGGACGTCATGCGGCCCTGCTCGGGGTGGTGGGCGAACGCCCGGGCGTTGACCCGCCGCCACGCGTCCTCGTCCTGCCCGGGGACGAACGCGCGGACCTGCACGCCGGGCGGCAGCGCCGCGCCCGGTGGTGGGGTGCCCACGACGTCCGTCGCCATGCGCCACAGCTCCCGCACGACGACCATGCCCGCGCTGCGTGCCGTCGCACGCGCGGCCGGCAGGTCGCCGTGCGCCCACACGTGCAGCCGACGTCCGGGCACCGTCGCGGCCTCCTGGGCCGCGCGCGCCAAAAGTGCACGGGCGACGCCGCGGCGCCGGTGCGCGGGGGCGACGACCAGCTCGGCGCGCACCGTGCTGCTGCTGCCCACGTCGAGCTGGGCGTAGCCGGTGACGGGCCCGTCGGGGTCGGCGCCGTCGTCCGCCACGAGGAGGTGGACGACCGGGGCCTGCGGGTCGAGCAGCCACAGCAGCGGCTGCTCGGACAGGGGGGCCACGCCGTCGGCGCGGGCGGCGTCCTGGTGGAGCGTGCGTACCGCTGCCGCCCGAGCGGGCGGCAGCGCTCCGGTGACGGCGGTGATCGTCGGGACCTCGGTGCCGGGGGCCATGCGTCCATCCCACCACGTGCCGTGCGCCCCGTGGTGCCGGGCGCGCGACGGGCCCGGACGGGTATGGACCGACGTCCAGGATCTGCCGGTAGCGTGGTCGCGCCATGCCTCAGCCCCCCGTCGCCGCGCCCGCTGCCGGTGGCCGTCGTGCGCTCCGTGCGCCGCTGGCCCCGCGGGTGGTCGACGTCGACGTCGTCGTCGTGGGGGCGGGGCAGGCAGGGCTCTCCGCCGCGTACCACCTGGCCCGCACGGGGCTCGTCGCGGTCGGGTCGCGCGGCTGGGAGCGGGCGCGCGGCACGTTCGTGGTGCTGGACGCGAACCACCGCGCCGGGGGCGCCTGGCAGCACCGCTGGCGCTCGCTGACCATGGCGGACGCGCACCACGTGCACGACCTGCCGGGGATGCCGCTGGCGGTCGCCGACCCGGCCGAGGCGGCGGCCGACGCGGTGCCCTACTACTTCGCCCAGTACGAGGAGGCGTTCGGCCTCAACGTGCAGCGTCCCGTGCGGGTCGAGCGCGTCGACCGGGCACCGGACGGTGACGAGCCCCGGTTCCTCGTCACGACGCGGCACGTCGACCACCCCGACGCCGTCGTCGTGTGGTCGGCACGCGGGGTCGTCAACGCGTCCGGCACCTGGGGCAAGCCGTTCTGGCCGGCGTACCCCGGACGCGGTGCGTTCCGGGGTCGGCAGCTGCACGCCCGCGACTTCCGCAGCGCCGCCGACCTGGCGGACGGGCACGTGGTGGTGGTCGGCGGCGGCACCTCGGCCGTGCAGCTGCTGCTGCAGGTCGCGCAGGTCACCTCGACCACCTGGGTGACCCGCCGCCCGCCCGCGTGGGTCGACGAGGACTTCACACCGGAGCTGGGCCGCGACGCCGTGGCCCGGGTGGACGACCGCGTACGCGCCGGGCTGGTGCCCGAGTCGGTCGTCTCCGTCACCGGTCTGCCGCTGACCCCTGCGTACCGCGCGGGGATCGAGGCCGGTGTGCTGCGCGCGCGCCCGGTGTTCACGCGCATCGTCGGCGACGGCGTGGTGTGGGAGACCGCGGGCGCGGCGGAGCCGACCCCCGCGGCGGACGGACGGTCGGGGACCGGCGGCTGGGTGCCGGGCCCGCCCTTCGTCGAGGCGCGCACGATCCTGTGGGCGACCGGGTTCCGGGCCTCGCTCGACCACCTGGCACCTCTGGGGCTGCGATCCCCGGGCGGCGGCATCGCGATGGACGGCACCCAGGTCGTGGCCGAGCCCCGCCTCCAGCTCGTCGGGTACGGGCCGAGCGCGTCGACCGTCGGTGCCAACCGTGCAGGCCGGGAGGCGGCGCGCCGGCTGCGGCGCGAGCTGCGCTGGTGAGCCGGACCCGCCCGGCCTGAGCCGCACGCCGCCGGTACGCCCGTCGACCCCGCCCCGGGGGGGGAGGGGGCGGGGCCGACGGGGTGGGCGTGCGCGCGGCGCACGCCCGGTCAGGGGGTGGTCAGCGGCAGGTGACCGGGACGGTCCCGGTCGGGGCGGTGCCCGACCCGATGAACCCGTAGGTGACGGTCCGGCCGGCGCCCAGGGAGCCGTTCCACGCGGCGTTGGTGGCGGTCACCGTCGTGCCGGTCGTGCTGAACGTGGCGCTCCAGCCCTGCGCGACCCCCGCGCCGCCCGGCAGGGTGAACGTCGTCGTCCAGCCCTCGAGCGCCCGCGAGCCCGCCGTGACGTCGACGGTGCCCTGGAATCCGCCGGGCCACGCGTTGGCGACCGTGAGCCGCGCCGTGCAGGCGGTGCCCGTGCCGGGCGTCGGCGTGACGGTCGGCGTGACGGTCGGGGTGGGCGTCACCGTCGGGGTCACGGTCGGGGTGGGCGTCACCGTCGGGCTGGCCGTCGGCGTGGGCGTCGCGCCGGAGAAGAACGTCGCCGTCCGGGCCGTCTGCTCGATGCCGTTCACGCCGTCGAAGATCAGCGTGCCCCACGTGGTCTTCCGCGCCGGGTCGAAGGCGGTGACCATGTCGAGGTACTCGACGCCGCCACCGTTGCCGGACCACGACCAGCCGTAGTACCCGATGCCGCGCTCGACGGCCTCGCGCATGATCGTCGCCTCGTCGGGGTTGCCGTCGGAGTGGTCGTACCCGAACTCCCCGATGACCAGCGGCAGGCCCTTCGCCTCGAACGCGTCGAGGTACGAGGTGATGGTCGACGCCTGCGCGTACACGCCGTACATGTGCACGGAGAACAGGGTGTTGCCGTCGGGGTCGGCGGCGGCGACGGTCTGCGCCTGGTCGCGCATGATGCCCTTCCAGTCCTGCCCCCACATCGGCGCGTCGACGACGATGTTGTGGCGCAGGCCCGCGGCGCGCAGCTTCTTCACCGCGGCCGCCGTGTCGGCGGCCCAGCCGGCCGACACGGCGTCGTCGTTGCCGTACGGCTCGTTGCCGATGTTGACCTGGACGAAGTCCTCGGTGCCCTGGAGCACGGGCTTCAGGGACACCCAGTAGTCGGCGGCCGCGTCGAGGGTGACGGCGCCCGACTGCTCGCCGTAACCGGTGGTGTCGTGCACCTCCAGCATGCAGACCAGCTGGTTGGCGCGGCACTGCGCGATCACGTCGGCGACGTCGGCGGCGTCGTTCTGCGTCCACCGCCCGCCGTCGGACAGGACGACCCGCAGCGCGTTGGCGCCCGCGGCGCGGATCGCCGGGATCGCCCGGTCGGTCTCGTGGGGGTACCAGGTGTGGGCGTGGCTGACGCCGCGGGCGACGAACGGCGTGCCGTCCTGCTCGACCAGCTGCGTGCCCGAGATGTGCAGGCCGACGGGGTCGGCCGCGGTGGCGGTGGTGGCCGCGACGGTCAGCCCGCCGAGTGCCAGGAGCGCGGTGCCGCAGGCAGCGGCTGCGCGCAGGGAGGTGCTCTTCATCGACGTCCTCGTTCCGCGAAGGTGTCCGGGGCGCGCTGTTCGTCGCCGGTGGTGGTGCGGCGGCGGGCGCGGCCGTCAGACAACCAGCAGCCCTGGGGCCACTCCATCGGTGAAGCGTTTCGCCGCGGCATCGCGCGGAACCGCTTCAACGACGCCCGTCGTGCGCCCGTGACCCGGCACGAGAACGGCCCCGGGGCAGTGCCCCGGGGCCGTCCTCACACGATGCGGGCGTGCGTCAGTCCGCGGCCGCGGCGGCCGGCTTCGCGAGTCCCTGGGCGATGAGGTCCATGACCGAGGAGTCCGCGAGGGTGGTCGCGTCACCGACCTGCCGGTGCTCGGCGACGTCCCGCAGCAGGCGCCGCATGATCTTGCCGGAGCGGGTCTTCGGCAGCTCGGCGACCACGAGGATCTGCCGCGGCTTGGCGATCGGGCCGATCTCCTTGGCCACGTGGGTGCGCAGCGTCTCCTGCACGGCCGCGGCCTCGGCGTCGGCAGCCTCCGTGGCGTCGCCGCGCAGGATGACGAACGCGACGACCGCCTGGCCCGTCGTCTCGTCCGTCGCCCCCACCACGGCGGCCTCCGCCACCCACGGGTGCGACACGAGCGCCGACTCGATCTCCGTGGTCGACAGCCGGTGGCCGGACACGTTCATCACGTCGTCCACGCGGCCCAGCAGCCAGATGTCCCCGTCGGCGTCCTTCTTGGCGCCGTCACCGGCGAAGTAGAGGTCGGTGAAGCGCGACCAGTACGTGTCCTTGTACCGCTCGGGGTCGCCCCAGATCCCGCGGAGCATCGCGGGCCACGGCTCGGTGACGACGAGGTACCCGCCACCCCCGTTCGGCACAGGCTTCGCGTCGTCGTCCACGACGTCCGCCGCGATGCCCGGCAGCGGCACCTGCGCGGACCCCGGCTTGGTCCCGGTGACGCCGGGCAGGGGGCTGATCATGATCGCGCCCGTCTCCGTCTGCCACCACGTGTCGACGATCGGTGTGCGGTCGCCGCCGATGACCCGGCGGTACCACATCCACGCCTCGGGGTTGATGGGCTCACCGACCGACCCGAGCACGCGCAGGGAGGACAGGTCGAACTCCCCGGGGATCTCCTCGCCCCACTTCATGCAGGTGCGGATGGCGGTGGGGGCGGTGTAGAGGATCGTCACGCCGTACTTCTGGACGATCTCCCACCAGCGGCCGCGGTGCGGCGTGTCCGGCGTGCCCTCGTAGATGACCTGCGTGGCGCCGTTGAGCAGCGGCCCGTACACGACGTACGTGTGCCCCGTGATCCAGCCGACGTCCGCCGTGCACCAGTACACGTCGGTCTCCGGCTTCAGGTCGAAGACGTTGAGGTGCGTGTACGCCGCCTGCGTGAGGTAGCCGCCGGTCGTGTGGAAGATGCCCTTGGGCTTCCCGGTCGTGCCGGAGGTGTAGAGGATGAACAGCGGGTGCTCCGCCTCCACGTCCACGGGCGTGTGCTGCGCGGACGCCGCCTCGACCGCGTCGTGCCACCAGACGTCGCGGCCCTGCGTCCACTCCACGGGCTGGCCGGTGCGCCGCACCACGAGCACGTGCGCGACGGTGGGGGCGCCCTTGGCGAGCGCCTCGTCCACCGCGGGCTTCAGCGCGGACGGCTTGCCACGGCGGAACCCGCCGTCGGACGTGACGACGAGCTTGGCCTCGGCGTCCAGGATCCGCGAGCTCAGCGCCTCGGCCGAGAACCCGCCGAACACCACGGAGTGGGGGGCACCGATGCGGGCGCACGCGAGCATCGTCACGACCGCCTCGGGGATCAGCGGCAGGTAGATCGCGACCCGGTCGCCCGTGCCCACGCCCAGGGCCGTGATCGCGTTGGCCGCCTTGGAGACCTCGCGCTGCAGGTCCGCGTACGTCAGCGTGCGGGTGTCGCCGCCCTCGCCCTCGAAGTGCAGGGCGACACGGTCGCCGCGCCCCTCCTCGACGTGCCGGTCCACCGCGTTGTACGCGGCGTTCAGCCGACCGTCGGCGAACCAGCGGGCGAACGGGGCGTCGGACCAGTCGAGCGTCTGCGTGAACGGCGTCGACCAGGTGAGCAGCTCGCGCGCCTGGTCCGCCCAGAAGCCGGGCCGGTCCGCGTTGGCCCACGCGTACACGTCGGCGGTCGCGTTGGCCTGGGCGGCGAACTCGGCCGAGGGCGGGAAGCGACGCTCCTCGGACAGCAGGTTCTCCAGCCCCGCGGAGGGCTCCGCAGTCGGCGGCGGGGGGTTCGTCGGGGGGGCAGACGGTTCGGTCACGGTGTCTCCTACGCAGCGGCTTCGGTGCGATGGTGGGTCTGACCAGTGCGGTCCTCGTCCCCGGACCTTAGTCCCGGGAGCCGTCCGCGCGCACCGCCTCGCGGCGCCGACCGTGCCCTCAGGCCGCCCGGTTGCGCTCGCGGAAGGCGCCGAGCCGCACCCCGTGGCGTCGGGCGAGCGCGACCGTGACGCCGCCGGTCAGCAGCAGCACGCCGGCCGCGATCGACGTCCCCGACGTGCCGGCGACGGTCACCTGCGACGCGGTGAGGTGCCACGCGTCGGACCCGACGACCTCGAGCGTGGTGGAGCGGGCGATGCCCGGCGCGTACAGCTGCACCCCGCCGACGACGCCCAGCACGAGGCCCGCCGTCAGGGGGACGGCCGCGGTCCACAGGCCCAGCAGCAGCAGCGCCGCGAGGAGCACGGCGCCCGCACTGACCAGCACGATGCCCAGCAGCTCGAGCGAGGCGTCCCAACCGTCGGCCTGGACGCGCAGGATGCGGCTCTGGCCCAGCAGCAGCAGACCGAGCGCGGCGGGTGCCAGCAGGAGGCCGACCAGCACGCCGAGCACGTGCGTGCCCGTGCGGGGTGTGCGCGGGGCGTTCGGGTCGGGGAAGAGCTCGTCGTCCGCGGTCGAGCGGTCCGCGCGCGTCCGGGCGCCGCGCTCGGCGTGGTCGGTGCCGTCGGGGTCGGGTGCGGTCCGTGCCTCCGGTGCCTCACCGGCGGGGGAGGCGGCCGGCGCGGGCCGTCCGGCGGTGGGCGTCGGGGCGCGCACGGGGTCCGGGGCGTCGGCGTCGGGCGGCGTGGGGGCGGGCCGCTGCACCGCGTGGCGGCCGGTGTCCGTCTCGCTCGCGTCGGCGGGGGTCGCACCCGGCGTGCCGCCCGTGGTCGGGCGGTCGCCCGGTCGCTCGGGGTCCGTGGTGCTCACGCGTGCTCCTCGGGTCGGGGTGGCGCGTCGTGCGACGCCCTGCGAGGCCACGCTATTGCGCGCGTGCGCCGCTCGCCGGTCGGCGCGCGGCGCACGGCCCGCGGCGGCGCGTCAGCCGCGGCCGACGGGCTGCGGCGGTGCCGGGGCGACCGCGTCGTGCGCCGAGGCGTCCGCGTCCGCCGCCCGGACGGGGGTGCGGCCGTCGTCCGCGGGGGAGGCGTGCGGTGCGGGGGCGGTCGCGACGGGCGCCTGGACGTCGCCCGGCAGCGCGGGCACGCGCGCGCCGTACGCGTAGGCCGCACCCACCAGCAGCGCACCGCCGATGGTGTTGCCGACACCCACCGCCACGAGGTTCCGGGCGAACTCGGCGACCGTCGCCTCGGGCAGCCCGGCGTACAGGCCCAGCGAGAACGTCGTCATGTTGGCGACGACGTGCTCGAAGCCGGAGGTGATGAAGACCAGCACGCAGGCGAAGACGGCGACGATCCGGGCGCTCTCGCTCGTGAGCCGGGCCCAGCACCACACGGCCAGGCAGACGAGCAGGTTGCACAGCACACCGCGCACGACGAGCTGTGCCGTCGTCGCCTCCGCCTTGTGGGCGATCATCCCGGCGATCGCCTCCCCGCCGGCGGTCCCGGGCGCCAGCACCCCCGACGCGTGCAGGAGCCCGGCGAAGGCCATCGCGCCGAGCAGGTTGCCGCCCAGGCAGGCGAGCAGCGTCAGGCCGGCCCGGCCCCACGTGATGCGGCGTGTCATCGCACCCTGGGTGAGGATCATCATGGCGCTGGTGGCGAGCTCGCCGCCGGCCACCAGCACGATGGTCAGCGCGATGCCGAACACGGCGCCGTTGACGAGCGGCGCCCACGGCGAGCCGGCGACGGTCAGGGGACCGCCGGCGGTGACCATGATGAGGACGCCGATGCCGATGTAGGCACCGGCCAGCATCGTCCGGACCAGGAACAGACCCGGTGACCGGGTCAGGTCGACCTTGTGCGTGGCGGCGTCGGCGTGCGCGGCGACGGCTTCGGTGATCGTGAGCACGGCACCATCGTCCCCCCCGGTCAGAGGCCCTGGGTGGGACGAAAGCACCCGTCCGGAACACGCGCTCGGCGTCGATCCGGTAACGACCGCAGAGGTCACTTGACCAGCGGCCACGGGGGCGCATAGCGTCCGGCACATCGGCAGATGTATCGTTAATACTCTACTTCTGGCGATACATCCGATGTACCCCGGCGACGACGCCGACGGGGCGTCGGGCCGGTGGCGTGACGCGGCGGACCGCACGCGTCAGCGGTGTCGTTTTTCCCTGCTCCAACGCCCGGGTCGTCGCCTGGGACCGGATCTCGAAGAGGAGAGCCCTGATGGCACGTGCGGGACATATGGCAGGACGGCGGACGCGATCGGCGCGTGCGGCCGGTGCGCTGACGCTGGTGGGTGCGCTCGCGCTCGCCGCCTGCGGCAGCGGGGACGGCGGGGAGGCCACCGCCGACGGTGAGGCCAAGGACCTCGAGTGCTCGACCGAGGCGGTCGCGGACAAGCCGTGGAAGGCCGCGGAGCCGCGCGAGTTCTCGCTGCTCTGGACCGACTGGGCCGACTTCCCGATCACGGACAGCTGGGAGTTCTTCGACGAGATCGAGGAGCGGACGAACGTCAAGCTCAACCTGACGAACATCCCGTTCAGCGACGCGACCGAGAAGCGCAGCCTCCTGATCAGCGCCGGTGACGCGCCCCAGATCATCCCGCTCGTGTACACGGGTGAGGAGCGCCAGTTCGCGGCCTCCGGCGCCGTGGTGCCGCTGAGCGACTACGCCGACTACATGCCCAACTTCCAGAAGTACGTGGACGAGTGGGACCTGCGCGACATGGTCGACGACCTCCGGCAGGAGGACGGCAAGTACTACATGACGCCGGGTCTCCAGGAGGTCTCCGTCCCGACCTTCACGCTGATCATCCGCAAGGACGTCTTCGACGAGGTCGGCGCCCCGGCGCCCGAGACCTGGGAGGACCTCCAGAAGGGCATGGAGCTCATCAAGGCCAAGTACCCGGACAGCACGCCGCTGGCCGACGGCTTCGAGGGCCAGTCGATGATCAACTACGCGGCCCACGCCTTCGGCACGGTCGGTGGCTGGGGCTTCGGCGACGGCGCCTGGTGGGACGAGGACAAGGGCGAGTTCGTGTACGCCGCCACGACCGACGGCTACAAGGACATGGTCACGTACTTCGCCGGGCTCAACGAGGCCGGGCTGCTCGACAGCGAGTCCTTCACGGCTGCCGACGACGGCGGCGGCACGGTGACCGAGAAGTTCGCGGAGGAGAAGGTCTTCGCGGCTTCGGGTGGCTCGTGGACCGTCCAGGAGTTCGCGACGGCGCTCGACGCCGCAGGTGTCACGGACTACGAGCTCGTCCAGATCGCGCCCCCGGCCGGTCCGGCCGGCGACTTCGTCGAGCCGCGCAACTTCTGGAACGGGTTCATGCTCACCAAGGACGCGGTGAACGACCCGAACTTCTGCGACCTGCTCGCGTTCACGGACTGGCTCTACTACAACCCGGAGGCGCGCGAGCTCATCCAGTGGGGTGTCGAGGGCGAGCACTACACCAAGGACGCCGAGGGCAAGTACACCCTCGAGCCCGACTTCAAGCTCACGAACCTCAACCTGAACCCGTCCGGCACGATCGACCTCAAGAAGGACCTCGGTTACGCCAACGACGTCTTCGCCGGGTCGACCGAGTCGCGCGCGCTCAAGGAGTCCTACAACGTCCCGGCGTTCGTCGAGTACATCGACTCGGTGCAGTCGACGCGCACGCCGCGGGACCCGTTCCCGCCGCACCCGCTCGACGAGGTCGAGCTCGAGCAGGCCTCGCTGCTGAGCACCCCGCTCAAGGACACGGTGGACACGGCGACCCTCGGGTTCATCCTCGGGCAGAAGGACCTCTCGGAGTGGGACGCGTACGTGTCCGGGCTTGAGGGCCAGGGCCTGTCGGGCTACATGGACCTGATCAACGGCGCTCGTGAGCGCGCCGAGAACAGCTGACCGACGCTCGACGAGGTGCGGTGGGCCGGTCCCTCACGGGGCCGGCCCGCCGTACCACCGAACCGCTCACGAAGGAGTGAGAGATGAGCGCTGCTCACGCGACGGGTGACGCACTCGCGACCACGGTCCCGGTGCCACCCTCGGGGACGACCTCCCCGTCGAGGGACGGTCAGGACCCCGGCAAGAAGGACGCACGGCCTCCCGTGCGGAAGATCGGGTGGCGGCACACCATGCGCCGCGACTGGGTGCTCTACGCGATGGCGCTGGTACCGGTGCTGTTCCTGCTGGTGTTCCGGTACGTGCCGATGTTCGGCAACATCATCGCCTTCCGGCGGTTCCGGGCGGGTGGCAGCATCTTCGGCGACGAATGGGTCGGGATGCGCTACGTCGAGCTGTTCCTCAACGACCCCAACTTCTGGAACGTCTTCGGCAACACGGTGATCCTCGGTGGGCTCACCCTGATCTTCTGCTTCCCCCTGCCGATCGTCCTCGCGCTCCTGCTCAACGAGGTGCGCAAGAAGGCGTTCAAGCGAGTCATCCAGTCGATCTCCTACCTGCCGCACTTCCTCTCTGTCGTCATCGTGGTCGGCATGCTCATGCAGCTCCTGTCGCTGCAGGGCACGGTCAACCAGATCATCGAGGCGATGGGCGGGGAGGCCATCCCGTTCCTGCAGCGTGCCGAGTGGTTCCGCACCGTGTACGTCACCTCCGAGGTCTGGCAGACCGTCGGCTGGGGCACGATCCTCTACCTCGCGGCCCTCACCACGGTCGACGCCTCGCTCTACGAGGCGGCCCGGATCGACGGCGCCAACCGGTGGCGCCAGACCTGGCACATCACGCTGCCGGGCATCCGCCCGACGATGATCACGCTGCTCATCCTCAACATCGGGCTGTTCCTCAACGTCGGGTTCGAGAAGGTCCTGCTCCTGTACAACCCGCTGACCTACGCCACGGGTGACGTCGTCTCGACGTACCTCTACCGCGTGGGTCTGGTTGCCAACAACTTCAGCTACGCGACGGCCATCGGACTGTTCCAGGCGATCATCGGCCTCGTGATGATCCTCACCGCGAACTTCGTGTCGCGCCGAGTGGTAGGAGCAAGCCTGTGGTGACCCAGAGCGCACTCACGTCGACGCCGTCGGCCGGCGGCGGTGTGTCCGTCGGGCCGCGCGACTCGAAGAGCTACAAGGCGTTCACGTGGTTCAACGGCACGTTCCTCGTGGTGCTGTGCGGGTTCATGCTGTACCCGTTCGTCACGGTGCTGGCGCAGTCGTTCAGCAGTGCCGGCGCGGTCAAGGCCGGCATGGTCAACGTCTGGCCCGTCGGCTTCAACCTGACCACCTACAAGGTGGTCATCGCGAACGACCTGTTCTGGTCGTCGTACAAGAACACCGTCGTCTACACGCTCGTCGGCACGACGATCGCCATGGTGCTGACGACGCTGCTCGCCTACGTGCTCGCGAGGCGCGCACTGCGCGGGCGGAACATCCTCATCGGCATCGCCGTGTTCACGATGTTCTTCAACGGCGGCCTCATCCCGAACTACGTGCTCATCCAGACCCTCGGGCTGAAGAACACGATGTGGGCGGTGGTGCTCCCGGGAGCGATCTCGGTGTTCAACCTCCTCGTCATGAAGTCGTTCTTCGAGAACATGCCCACGGAGCTCGAGGAGGCCGCGCAGATCGACGGGCTCGGCTGGTGGGGGATCTTCCGGCGGATCGTGCTGCCGCTGTCGAAGGCGGTCATCGCGACGATGATCCTCTTCTACTCGGTGGCGATCTGGAACGACTGGTTCGCGGCCTTCCTGTACCTCGACAAGCAGGAGCTGTTCCCGGTGACGCTGTACCTGCGCAACATGATTGCGGGTGCCTCGTCGACCGCCTCCCAGGGCGCGGCGGCCTCCGGGTCCAGCACGTCGGAGATCGCGGCGAACATCCAGGCGGTCACGATGATCCTCACGATCATCCCCGTGCTGTGCATCTACCCGTTCGTGCAGCGGTACTTCGTGTCCGGCATCATGCTCGGCTCCGTCAAGGGCTGACCGACGACGACGGGCCCCGCTCCGGACGACCGGAGCGGGGCCCGTCCGCGTGCCCGGGGCACGCGGGCCGCGGCTCCCGTCAGGTCGTGCGCAGGCGGACCGCGGCGATCTCACCGGTCTCGGGACGAGGCCCGGCGTGCCCCTGCTCCGCCTCTGCCGCCTGCCGCACCGCCGCCGCCACGGCCGAGGTCGCCTCGGCGTTGAAGACGCTGGGGACGATGTACGTGGGGTTGAGCTCGTCCGGGTGGACGACCGACGCCAGCGCGTACGCCGCGGCGAGCAGCATCGACTCCGTGACGGTGCGGGACTGCGCGTCGAGCAGGCCGCGGAAGACGCCGGGGAACGCCAGCACGTTGTTGATCTGGTTGGCGAAGTCGGAGCGGCCCGTGCCGACGACGGCCGCGTGGCGTGCCGCGTCGTCGGGGTCCACCTCGGGGCGGGGGTTGGCCAGCGCGAACACGATCGCGTCGCCGGCCATGCGAGCCACGTCGTCCCCGGTGATGACGTCGGGCGCCGACAGGCCGATGAAGACGTCGGCGCCGACGACCGCGTCACGCAGCGCGCCGGTCAGGCCCCGGTGGTTGGTGGCCTCCGCGGTCCAGCGCAGCGACGGGCTCAGCCCGGGGCGGGCGTGATGCACGACCCCGTCGACGTCGGCGACGACCACGTCGCGCACCCCGGCGGCCAGCAGCAGCCGCAGGACGGCCGTGCCCGCCGCGCCCGCGCCGGACATGACCACGCGGACCTCACCGATCCGCTTGCCGACCACCTGCAGCGCGTTGTGCAGCGCGGCGACGACGACGATGGCCGTGCCGTGCTGGTCGTCGTGGAAGACCGGGATGTCCAGGCGCTCACGCAGGCGGCGCTCGATCTCGAAGCACCGCGGTGCGGAGATGTCCTCGAGGTTGATGCCGGCGAAGGCGGGCGCGATCGCCACCACCGTCTCCACGATGCGGTCCACGTCGGTCGTGTCGAGGCAGATCGGGAACGCGTCGATGCCGGCGAACCGCTTGAACAGCACGGCCTTGCCCTCCATCACGGGCAGCGCCGCCAGCGGGCCGATGTCGCCGAGGCCGAGCACGGCGGTGCCGTCGGTGACCACCGCGATGGTGTTGCGCTTGATGGTCAGGCGCCGGGCGTCCTCGGGGTGGTCCGCGATCGCGCGGCAGACGCGGGCCACGCCGGGCGTGTACGCCATCGACAGGTCGTCGCGGTTGCGCAGCGGCACCTTGGACTCGATCGACAGCTTGCCGCCCAGGTGCATGAGGAACGTGCGGTCGGACACCCGCTGCACCACCACGCCCTCGAGCTCGTCGAGAGCCTGGACGACGTCCGCGGCGTGGTCGGCGTCGCGGGTGGCGCACGTGACGTCGACGGTCATCGTCTCGTGGAAGGACGCCGTGACGTCCAGCGCGGTGACGATCCCCCCGGAGCGCTCGATCGCGGTGGTGAGGTCGGAGACCGCCGTCGGGCGGGCGCGGACCTCCAGACGGGCGGTGATGGACGACGAGACGGAGGGCGCGAGGACCATGCGGACATTGTGGACGTGCAGGTGCCCGCAGCGCCTCCGGCCACGCCGGACCGTGCCGGGTCGCCACGCCGCTAGCATCGTCGCGTGCCGACCCCGCCGTTCGTCCTGGCCCTGCGTGAACGCGTCGGGCACCAGCTGCTCTGGCTGCCCGGGGCCACCGCCGTGGTGCTGCGGGAGGACGGCCCCCGCCCCCGCCTCCTGCTGGTGCGGCGCGCCGACACCGGTGAGTGGACGCCCGTGACGGGCATCGTCGACCCGGGTGAGGAGCCCGCGGCCGCGGCCGTGCGCGAGGTGCTCGAGGAGGCCGACGTCGTGGCCACGGCGCAGCGGCTCGCGCAGGTCAGCGTCGTGGGGCCGGTGGTGTACGAGAACGGTGACCGGTCGCAGTACCTCGACCTGACGTTCCGCTGCCGCTGGGTGTCGGGCGAGCCGTTCCCCGCGGACGGTGAGAACACGGACGCGCGCTGGTTCGACCTGGACGACCTGCCGCCCATGGCGCCGGACATGGTCTCGCGTGTGGCGGCGGCGCTGCCGGCGCGGGGCGAGGCCGAGTTCACGGCGTGAGCCGTCCGGGGGGCGACCCGCTCGCGGGCCTGGTCGACCTGCCCGGCGTGACCGACGCCGTGGCCGCGGCGCGCGCGGCGTGCGAGGAGCTGCGCTGGCACGAGGCCTTCCGGCGGCGGTGGCGCGAGGTGCGGGCCGAGGCCGGTCTGCGTGCCGCGGCGGCGTCGGCGGCGCTGGACGGGGCGCCGGTCGGCGTGGAGGCCGTGCGGGCGTGGGCCACCGGGACGGCGGCGCCGACGGGCGGCGCGGAGGCTGTCGCCGCGGGTGCGTTGCGGGCGCAGGGTGTCGTGGAGTCGCAGCTGCCCGCGCTGGGGGCCCGCGGCGGTGCCCCGGGCGCGCCGTTGCCGCAGGTGCTCGCGCGGCTGCACGCCGCCGCGGCGGCGGACCTGCTGCCGGCGGACCTGGTGGGCAGGCCGCGCACCGGACCCCCGGGCGACCTGCGCGGTCTGGGCACGGCGCCGTCGGCGGACCAGGCGGTGGCCCGGACCGCCGCCGTGCTCGCCGACGCCGGTGCCACCCGGGCGCCCGCCCTCGTGGTGGTGGCGGTCGTGCACGGCGAGCTGCTGGCGGTCCGGCCGTTCGCCGCGGCCAACGGCGTGGTCGCTCGCGCGGCGGCGCGACTGCTGGCCGTGCGCACGGGCCTGGACCCCACGGGGACGGTGCTGCCGGAGGTGGTGTGGCAGGAGGCGCCGCCGGTGTACCTCGCGGGTGCGGCGCGCTACGCGGCGGGCGACCCCGATGCGGTCGCGGCCTGGGTCGTGGCGTACGCCGGGGCCGTGGTGCGGGGCGCGCAGGTCGCGCGGGGCGTCGCGGACGAGGTGCTGGCGGGGCGCCGGGCGGCGGGTCCGTCGGGCCCCTGAGCGACGTCCGGGGCAGCGGGTCCGTCGCCGTGAGCGAGGACCGCGGGAGTGATCATGCGTGCAACCTCTCGGTCGCTCCGGGACCAGCCCGGTCGACCCGCCCTAGGGGGGCGATCCTGCGCGTGGGTGCTCCCGCGGCCCTGCAGGTGGTGTCCTATACCCGCGCACGGAGCCGCTGCAACTCCCACGGGTGTCCTCGCAGGTCAGCTGCGCTTCCGGGTCGCATGGTGAGAACGGCGGACCGTCACGCGGGACGCCGTCGTCGGCGCCACCACCACACCGTGACGGCTGCCGCCGCGAGCACCGTGAGGACGGCGCCGGTGGTCACGCGCACCTGCGTGTCGAGCCGGCGCAGCGGCACGGGGCGGCGGAAGGCGAGCACCTCCCAGCCGCGCTCCTCGGCGATCCGGCGCAGCGCGCGGTCGGGGTTGACGACGTGCGCCCGCCCGACGGCCGCGAGCATGGGGACGTCCGTCACCGAGTCCGAGTACGCGAAGCTCGTGGTCAGGTCGTAGCCCCGGGTCGCCGCCAGCTCCCGGATCGCGACGGCCTTGTTCTCGCCGTAGGCGTAGAAGTCGATCTCCCCGGTGTACCGGCCGTCGGCCACGGCCATGCGCGTCGCGACGACGGCGTCCGCACCGAGCATCTCGGCGATCGGCTCGACGACCTCGGCGCCGGATGCCGACACGACGACGACGTCGCGCCCGGCGGCCCGGTGGGCGTTGATGAGCTCGACCGCCTCCGCGTACACCGTGGGGTCGATGGACTCGTGCAGGGTCTGGCGCACCACCGCCGACACGAGGTCCACGTCCCAGCCCACCACGGTGCGCGACAGCTGCGCCCGCAGGCGCTCCGTCGCGGCCTCGTCGGCACCGCCCAGCAGGTACGCGAGCTGCGCGTACGCCGACGCGACGACCGAGCGGCGCGTCAGCAGACCCTCCGCGAGGAAGCCGCGGGAGAAGGCCGTCGCCGACGACGTCGCGATGATCGTCTTGTCGAGGTCGAAGAAGGCGGCCGGCCGTGCGTGCTGCGCGCGCGGCTGCCCGCTGCGTGGCGGCGCGCCGCGCGACGGGTCGGCGGGCTGCTGGTCGGCCATGACGCTCCACGGCTCGGGGACGAGGACCCTGACCTGCGCGAGCGTAGCGGGAGGGACCGACAGGCGCCGGTCGCGCGCTCAGTCGGGGGTGTCGCGGTCCGTCCCGCCGGGCAGGCCCGTGCAGTCGACCGCTACCGGCGGATGGGTGCGCAGGTAGTCGCGGGCACCGGTGTCGCCGTCGAGCGCCTGGCGCAGGGCCGCCCAGTGGTCCCGACCGAGGAGCACCGGGTGCCCGGGTGCGCCCGCGAAGGTGGCGCGACGCAGGTCGCCCGGACCGACGGGTCCGGCGGTCACCCGGGACACGGCGCGCGCGTCGAGGTCCGGCAGGTCGACCAGGGTGACGACGACCGCCGTGGCGGGGGAGTCGTCCAGGCCGGCCAGCCCCGCGGCGAGCGACGCCCCCATGCCGCGCGCCCAGTCGTCGGCGACGACGGCGTCGGTGCCCGTCGGCACGAGCGCGCGGGCCTCGTCGGCCCCCGCACCGAGCACGACGCGCACGCCCGCGCACCCGCCACCGCGCAGCGCGTCCGCGGCCCGGTGCAGCCACGGCACGCCGTCGGTGGCGCACAGCGCCTTGGGCCGGCCCATGCGGGTGCCGGCCCCGGCGGCCAGGACGAGCCCGAGCAGGTGCTCAGGCACGCCCCGCCGCCGGTCCGAACCGCGACAGGACCCACTGCTCCAGCAGCTGGGCGAGCGTGTAGAGCACCAGCGACGCGACGGTCACCACGACCACCAGCGCCCACACCTTGGTGTTCTGCGCCCGGCCGACCGCCGACACGACGCCGTAGCCGATGCCCCCGCCCGTGGCCAGCCACTCGGCGATCAGGGCACCGGTGATCGCCCCGGGCACGGAGATCCGCACGGCCGCGAACACGGCCGGCAGTGCCGCGGGCAGCTGCACGAGCCGCAGCACCGTGCGCGGGCCACCGCCCAGCACCGTCACGACGTCACGCATCTGCGGCGACGCCGAGCGCAGCCCCAGCACGATCGTCACGAGCGCCGGGAAGAGCACGACGATGCCGCTCATGACCGCGACCGACGCCACGCCCCGCCCGACGAGCAGGACGATCACCGGCGCCAGCGCGATCAGCGGCACCGACCGGAAGAGCATCGCGACGGGCATGATCGCGCCCTCCGCCGTGCGCGAGAGCACCATGGCGGCGGCCAGCAGGAGCGCGGCGGTCATGCCGGTGACGAAGCCGATCGACGCGTCGGTGAGCGTGCGCCCCAGGAGCGCCAGCACCTCGGTGCGGCTCTCGAGCGCGTCGGGGTCGCTCACCAGGTACTCCCACACCTCCGCAGGCCCCTTGCCGACGTACGGCGACACGTTGAGCACCGTCAGCAGCGCCACCCACGCGACCAGCACGACGACGGTGGTCGCGGTCGCGTCGAGCAGCACGCGGCCCGCGCGGCGCCACGCCGGGTGGGCACCGGCCCGCACCGGCTGCTCGGGCGCCACGGGCGCGGTGACCGGGGCGCTCACGACGCACCCCCGTCGCGTCCCCCGGCCCAGGGCGTGACGAGGCGAGCGAGCAGCGCGAACAGGCCGTAGCCCGCCCCGGCAACCAGGCCGCACACCAGGGCGATGCCCCAGGCGCGCTCGGCGTTCAGCGACTGACCGGCGTTGACGAGCGCCGGTCCGACGCCGCGGTCCACACCGCCGATGTACTCGCCGAGGATCGCGCCGAGCAGTGCCGCGGGGGCGGCGATCTGCAGGGCGCCGATGATGCCGGGCAGCGCCGCGACCAGACGCACGCGGACCAGCTGCTGCCAGCGCCCACCGCCGAAGACGGTGACGACGTCGAGGCTCGCGGGGTCCGCGGACCGGAAGCCGAGCACGGCGCCCACGACGGTGGTGAAGAAGACCGACAGCGCGGCGAGCACGACGGCGGTGCCGGACGGCTCACCGGACGGTGGCGGGCCGATGACGATGTAGAGGATCGGGGTGATCGCGACGAGCGGCAGGCAGTAGCTGATGACCGCGACCTGCATGATCAGCCGCTCGAGCGCGGGCACGAGGAGCACCAGCGACGCGAGGAAGAGGGCCAGGCCGTTGCCGACCGCGAAGCCCCGCACGGCCTCCTGGAGCGTGACGGACAGGTGCGTCACGTAGAAGCCCACGCCGTCCGCCGCGAAGCCCTGCAGCACGCCCACCGGCGTGGGCAGGGTGCTGTCGGCGAGCACGGTGACGGCGGCGAGCCACCAGACTGCGACGATGCCGAGGACGCCGGCCGCGCCGGGGGCGGCCCGGCGGCCGAGGCCCGCGAGCCGCCGCGCACCGGTGCCGGCGGCGGGTGCGCCACCCGGGACGGTGCCGGTCGTCGTGCCGCCCCCCGCGTCACCGGGTGCGACGTCCGCGGCGGCGCTCACGCCGCGCCCTCCGGCGCCGCGGCACCGCCGAACAGCAGCTCGGACGCGTGGTCGTGCAGGGCGTGGAACTCCGGCGTCCGCATCATCTCCGGCGTGCGCGGTCGGGGCAGGTCGACCTGCAGGACCTCCTTGACCCGGCCAGGTCGCGGGCTCATGACCGCGACCTGGTCGGACAGGAAGATCGCCTCGCCGATGCCGTGGGTGACCATGAGCGTGGTCGCAGGCTTCTCGGTCCAGATGCGCAGCAGCTCGAGGTTGAGGCGCTGGCGGGTCATGTCGTCCAGCGCCCCGAACGGTTCGTCGAGCAGCAGCACCGAGGGCTGCACCACCAGCGCCCGGGCGATGGACACGCGCTGGCGCATGCCCCCCGAGAGCTGCGCGGGCTTGGCCTTCTCGAAGCCCTCGAGGCCCACCAGCCGCACGAGATCGGCGACCAGGGCGTCGTCCACGGGGGTGCCGGCGACCTCGAACGGCAGCCGGATGTTGGCCACCACGCTGCGCCACGGCAGCAGCGCGGAGTCCTGGAACGCGATGCCGAGCGCGTGCTCCGCGCGCAGCTCCACCGGGGTGCGCCCCTCGACGAGCGCGGAGCCCGTCGTGGGCTCCTCCAGCCCGGCCAGGATCCGCAGGATCGTCGACTTGCCGCAGCCCGACGGCCCGAGCAGCGACAGGAAGCTGCCCTTGTCGGTGAACAGGGTCGTGTCCTGCAGCGCGGTGACGTGGCGACGGCCGGACGTGAACGTCTTGCCCAGGCCGTCGAGGCGCACACCGGTGCCCAGCGAACCCGCGGGGGTCCGCCGGGCACCGGCGTCGTGCTGCACATCCGTCACGGACGCCTCACTTCGCGAGGTCGGGCTGCTCCTCGAGCAGCTCCGTCAGCAGGGACAGGTCGAACAGGTCCTCGGCCTCCAGCTCGATGCCGGCCGCGGCGAGCGTCGTGAGGTTCTGCGCGATCAGGTCGTCGGAGATGGTGAAGAGCCCGTTCTTCTTCGTCTCGTCGGTGACGATGAGGTCGATCTGGATCGTCGCCTGCGCGATCTCCTTCTCCAGGTCGAGCTCGAGGTCGGCGCCGTACTCCTCGACAGCCAGGCGCGCGCCCTCCTCCGGGTCGGCGACGGCGTCCTTCCAGCCCCGGATCTCGGCCTCGAGGAACGCCTTCACCTTCTCCGGCTCGTTCGCGATCATCTCGTCGGTCGTCACGACGGACTCGGCGACGAACGGCAGGCCGTTGTCCGCGAAGAGCAGGTTGGTCACCGGGTGGCCCTCGGACTCGACCGTGATCGACTCGTTGGTGACGTAGGCCAGGAAGCCGTCGACCTCCCCGTTGACGAGCGGGGACGGGTCGTACTCGACGGGGACCTTGGTGACCTCCGACGGGTCGATCTCGTTGATCGCGAGCAGGGCGTCGAACAGCGCCTCGTTCGGCCCGGCCTGGACGCCGATCCGCTTGCCCTTGAGGTCGTCCGGCGTCGCGATGTCGCCGCCGTCCTTCAGGGACAGGATCGTGAACGGGTTCTTCTGGAACGTCGTCCCGACGATCTTCAGCGGTGCGTCCTCCTCCGCGACGACCTGGCCCACCGACACGGCGTTGGACAGCCCGAAGTCCGCCCCGCCCGACAGCACGATCGACTCGGTCGCGCCCGGACCCGCGTTGAGCGTGACCGAGGAGAAGCCGGCGTCGGCGAAGTAGCCCTTGCTGTCGGCGAAGAACTCACCGGCGAACTCGGCGTTCTTGATCCAGGAGAGCTGGACCGTGATCGCGCCGAGGTCGGTGCTCTCGTCGTCGTCGGCCGGCTCGGCGTCGGCGCCCGAGGAGCAGGCGGCCAGCACGAGCGCGAGGGCGGCGCCGGCGGCGGCCAGGCGGGCACCGCGGGTGCGGCGGGGGCGCAGGGGGAGGGTCATCGGCACTCCATCGGGAACGGGCGCGAGGGGGTTCGCGCAGTGGCACCGTGCGATCGCTGCTCGCCGGCACGGCGGGGGACGAGCGGTGAAGCCGACGCCGTGGGACGGACGTCGTGAAGCAGAGGTCGTGAAGCAGACGTTGTGAAACAGACGTTGCGGGCCGTGACGCTACGGACGGGTCGTGTCGCGCCGGGTGCGGCCCTGTGTCCCGGGTGTAAACGTGCACCCGCCCGGGGTCACGGTTCGGTCTCGGGCTCTCGTCCCGGCCCGGCGCGCGGTACGCAGCGCTCAGTACGCCGTGCGTGCCGTGTGCGCCAGCCACGCGTCGAAGGGGTCGGTGGACCCGGGCACGCGCCGGGCGACGACCCGGGTGCGGTCCCAGGTCGCGCGGTCGCGGGCGAACAGCTCGTAGAACGCGGAGTCGTCGAACCCGCCCCGGGCGGCGTCCTGGCGGTCCGCGCTGAAGACGACGCGGTCGAGCCGGGCCCACAGGCACGCCGCCAGGCACAGGGGGCACGGCTCGCACGACGTGTAGAGCGTCATGCCGTCCAGCGCGAACGTCCCCGTGGCCCGGCACGCGGCCCTGATGGCCTGGACCTCGGCGTGCGCGGTGGGGTCCAGGTCCCGGGTCACCCGGTTCTGCCCGACGGCCACCTCGACGCCGTCGGCCACGACGACGGCACCGAACGGGCCACCGCCCTCGGAGACGTTCGCGGTGGCGAGCTCGACGGCGCGCGCCAGCCAGCGGGCGTCGGCGTCGGTCCGCGCGTCGACTCCCGGAGGAGAGGCGGCGTGGTGCGCGGTGCCGGCGACGGGGTCCACGACGATCGACATGGCAGGTCCTCTCGTTGTCCTGCGCCGATCGTCCGACTCGGCTGTTTCGGTGCCGTTACCCCCGCGCGCCGGTTCTCGAAACATTCATTTCGTAGCGTCGCGGGCATGCTCGACCAGGCCGCGGAGATCTGCCGCCGCCTCGACGCCGGTCAGCGCGTCGCGGCGGCGACGCTCGTGCGCGTCGAGGGCAGCGCACCGCGGGCCGTGGGCGCCTCGTTCGTCGTCGGGTCGGACGGCACCGTGGCGGGCAGCGTGTCGGGCGGGTGCGTCGAGGCGGACCTCGTCGAACGGTGCCGGGCGGTGCTCGACGGCGGTCGGGCCCACCTGACGTCGTACGGGATCGGCGACGACCTGGGGGAGCCGGGCCTGATGTGCGGCGGCACGATCACGGTGCTGGTCCACGAGGTCTCCACGCTGTCGGCCGACGCCCTGCACCAGGTGCGCCGGGCCGCCGAGGGCCTGGACGCGTGGATCGCGCTCGACGCCGACGGCGACGCGTGGACCGCCGAGGTGGGGTGCCCGGAGCCTGCTGACGACGGCCGTGCCGCGACCGCCGAGCCGCTGGTCACGCTGCGGACGCCGGCGGCGCAGCCGCTCCTCGTCGTCGGCGCGGGCGAGCACGCCGTCGCGCTCACGCACCTCGCCGCGGCGTGCGGGTTCGCGGTGACCGTGCTCGACCAGCGCCCGTTGTTCGCGACCAAGGAACGCTTCCCCGACGCGTACGCCGTCGTCCGCGACTGGCCCGACCGCTGGCTCGCGGCGCACCCGCTGACGTCCACGCACGCGGTCGTCGTCCTGACCCACGACCAGCGCGTCGACGTCCCGACGCTGGCGACGGCGTTGGCCTCGCCGGCCCGGTACGTCGGGGCGATGGGCTCGCGCACGACGCACGCCCGACGCGTCGAGGCGCTGCGGACGGCCGGGGTGAGCGGTGCGGCGCTCGCGCGGCTCCGCTCGCCGATCGGCCTGGACCTGGGCGGGTCGACGCCGGAAGAGACGGCGCTGTCGATCCTGGCGGAGGTCGTGATGACCCGGCACGGCGCGACCGGCCGGTCCTTGTCGACGACGACCGGTCCGGTCCACGGCCGCTGACCCGCCGTGCCGGCGGCGAGACCGGGCCCAGGTCGCTCATGAGGGTTCGTCAGCCACCGGAGTCCGGTCTCGCGCCGTGGGCGTCTCGCCACCGGGATGGCAGGCGCGTCACGGCGTCGCGACCGGCGTGACGGGCTGACGCAGGATCGTGCGGAGTCGCTCCGGCGCCGTGCGACGGGCGTCGCTCAGGTAGATCTCGTGGTGCGTGCCCGTCATCCGCAGACCATGGGCGGGGAGGAACTCGTGGTGCATCGCGTCGAGCACCGGGGCCTCGGCGTCGTAGGGGCCGACGTGCAGGGTCTGCACCGCGAGCCCCTCGTCGAGCGCGTCCACACGGATCGCCTCGATGAGGGGTGCGCTGCCCTTGCGGGCCACGGCGGCACGGGCGGTCTCGACGTGCTCGGCGGTGATCCAGTCGGGCACCAGGCTGAGCAGGGTCCAGTCCCACCGGGACTTGTCGCGTCGGGCGGTGAACGCGGCCATGTCGTCGGACCACCACAGGCCCTCGAGCGGCGGGATCCCGTAGTCGCGGTCGAGCTCACGCTTGCTGAGGAACTTCAGGGTGTACGCGAGCGGGTAGATCGAGCTCAGGGCGTCGCGGTACGCGTCGGACGTGTTCGGGTCGCCGTGCCCGTCGACCATGAGGTACCGCAGGGGCGGGACCGTGACGACGTCGAACCGGCCGCGCGTCGCGCGGTACGTGGGCGTCTGCTTGACGAGGTCGACCTTCACGGTGGGCACCTCCGGGGCGGTCGGGTCGGGCACTAGGTCGAAGGGCGCGGTCTTCGTCTCGGTCAGCGGCAGCACCGGCCGGGACGAAGGGGAGAGGTGTGCGGGTCGGCGGCACGAGGCAGCCACCGGCTTCACCGGCATCGGGGTACAGCGACAAAGTCCAAGCGAGGTGCACGAGAACCACCAGAGACGACGCGACAGGGACGCGACCGATCGTGTCTGTGTCGTCTCGTGACGGGCAGTGACGCGCTCTGCGGGCCGCGCGCCCTGTGGTTCCCGCCTCCCTGCAGCCGCGTGCTGCTCGCGTGGCCCCGGGACAGGGCCTCTCTGTCTGTAGTCGCTGCCGGTCAGCCAGCGCCCGCACCGGCACCAAACCACACCGTGCGACTCACCTCAACGGGTTCACCCGTTTAGCGGCTGCCGCGGGACCGTTCGTCCTCGCCCGCAGAGCGGGCTGCGGGCGCTGCGTCCCTTCCCCTCGAACCGCTCGGGTCGCCTCCCGAGTTACGTTGCTACTTCAAGTCAAGAGCTCGCCTATGGCGCGCCTCCGCTAGGTCCTGTCAGTATGGCTCGGTGCCGAGACTTGTGAAGTACCCTCACTATCGAGACCACGAGCAGCAGCGCATTCAAACGAACGACACGATGATGGGCCTGCTCGCCGGATCGAGACTCGCTTCTCAGACATTGAGCCTAACCGAAGGTTCGCAACTGGTCTTGAGTCAGATCTTCCCGGGGGTCCCGCATATCGAGCGGTTCAATTTGCGAACCGATCGCGCGCGCGAGATCCTCGACGACGCAGAGAATCTGCTTGGCATTCTTGCTGTGCCCCAGGTTCTCGCGCTGCACGAGGACCTGCTGCGCGAGATGCTAACTCTTCTAGCCGCGGACGACCCTCAATGGTCTAATATCGACGATAACGCTAAGGCGGCGAATGTTCACGCGAAACTCAGCTCGGCTACCGGCGTCGCTTTCACTCCCGAGTCGATCGAGATATTTCACCTTGTGCGGGTGGCCCGAAATGCGCACATCCATTCAGGCGGCCGGGCGAACCAGACGCTTCTGAACCGCATATCGAGCGTGAGTCCAGCCGCTTTCGCCGTGTGGGAGGAAATTACCGGTACCGCCTTTCCTCCGTACGAGCTGGGTCAGCCGGTGGCGTTAGGCTTGAGTGAGCTTATCGGGATACTGGCAGTTACTAAGCGCCTGGCCGAAGAGGCCAATGTTGCTCTCCAGGCCGCCCTGTCGAGAGTCGGATGGGCAGATATCATCGTAACTGATTGGTCCCGGTTCGCCAAAGCAGGTAACCCGGGGCAGAAATTGCGCCAAGTCGTCGGTGTCGCGCGTCGTTACTATGCTCCGCTATGTCTGACGGAGGACGAGCTTGCGGCTGCAATGACAAGAGCCGGGCACAAGGTCGAGAAAAAGCAGTAGGGCCGACCTTGCGGTCGGCCCTACTGGGAAGAAAGCGGGAGCTCTGCACTAAGCTACGTCTCCGCGAAGAGCCGCCAGGAATCGAACCTGAGTCACCCTCGTTCTGTGGAGCATCCGGTGGTGAACCGGAGCCTGGTCGTCAACCAATGCCCCGTCTCTGACTTGGGACGTTGCCACGTCTACCACGGAGCTGCCGACTGTGTCCCGATCATCATGGGATGGATTGGCAACTAGTCGCCTTGCCCAGGTCGGGTGGACCTCAGCGCACCGGCTCGCCGATGGGGCTCACCTCGCCGATGCCCCCTGCGCCAGCCGCCAGACCCGGTCCTTCGTCATCGGGATCTCGTGCGGGCGGACGCCCAGGGCGTCGCGGACCGCGTTGGCCAGCGCGGGTGCGACGGGGTTGTACGGGGCCTCGCTCATGGACTTCGCCCCGTGCGGGCCCAGGCCGTCGCGGGTGCGGGCGAGCAGGACGCGGGTCGGGGGGACGTCGGCCATCTGCGGGACGCGGTAGCCGCGCAGCGCGCGCGTGACCACGACCCCGTCGCGCAGCACCGTCTCCTCCAGCAGGGCCGAGCCGATGCCCTGCGCGACGCCGCCCTCGATCTGGCCGCGCAGCTGCTCGGGATTCAGCACGACGCCGGCGTCGGCGGCCTGCACCGACTGCAGGATCCGCACGGTACCCGTCGCGGTGTCGACGGCGACGCGGAACCCGTGGACGTTGAACGCGACCGACCGCGGGCTGCCGTGGTGCGAGCCCTCGGCGGATCGTGGGCCCAGCTCGGCGAACGTCACGAGCCGGTCGCCGACGCGCACGCCGTCCGGTCCGACGACGGGGGCGTCGTGCGACGTGGGTGCGCGACCCGCCGCGGCCCCCGCCTCGTCGGCGCCCTCGAGGATCCCGCAGGCCGCGGCCACCAGATCCTCGCGCAGCAGCGCCGCCGCCTGCGCGACCGCGCGCCCCGCGACGACCGACCCCGTCGACCCGTACGCGCCCGTGTCGTACCCGGCCCGGTCGGTGTCCGACTGCCGCAGCCGCACCCGGTCCGGCGTGGTGCCCAGGGCCGTGGCGACGAGCTGCACGTGCACCGTCGACGTGCCGTTGCCGAACTCGGCGGTGCCGACCGCGACCTCGTAGCGACCGTCCGCGTCGACCGAGACGGTCGCCGTCGAGTGGTGACCGCGCGGCGGGATGGTCGCGATCATCGCGACCGCCATGCCCTCGCCCACGCGCCACCGGTCGCCCGTGGGGACCTGTGCGGTGTCGCCCGCCCGCGTCGTCGCCAGCGCGTCCTCGACCAGGTCGAGGCACTGCGTGAGCCCGTAGGACGGGGTGTCGTCGCCCGGCTCGACCAGCCCGTACCCCAGGTCCGTCGTCGTGTCGGCGTGGTTGACGAGGAACTCGTCGCCGGGGCGCACGACGTTGCGCCGCCGCATCTCGAACGGGTCGATCCCCACCTCGCGCGCCAGCTCGTCGACCGCGGACTCCAGCCCGAACATCACCTGCCCCAGCCCGTACCCGCGGAACGCACCGGACGGCAGCTGGTGGGTGTATACGGCCTCGGCGTCCACGCGCTTGGCCGGGCACCGGTACTGCGCGACCGACTCGTGGATGCCGTGGAACAGCACGCCCGGCGCGTGGTTGCCGTACGCGCCGGTGTCCGAGAGGACGTCCAGGTGCATCGCGGTCAGCCGCCCGTCGGCGTCGGCGCCCAGCGTGACCTCGACGCGCATCGGGTGCCGGCAGGGCGCCAGCGCGAGCTCGTCCTCGCGGGTCATCTCGTACTGCACGGGCCGTCCGGTGCGCAGCACGGCGAGGGTCACGAGGTCCTCGGTGAGCACCTCCTGCTTGCCCCCGAACCCGCCGCCGACGCGTGCCGCGACGACCCGCACGCGCTCGCGGTCGAGCCCGAACACGTGGCACAGCTCCTCGCGCACGAGGAACGGGACCTGCGTGCTCGTGCGGACCACGAGCCGGCCGTCGTCATCGAGCCACCCCACCGCCGCGTGCGTCTCCAGCGCCGTGTGCGACACGCGGGCCGTGCGCCACGTACCCCGCACCACGTGCGCCGACGCCGCCAGCGCGGCCGCCACGTCGCCGACCTCGCCGTGGCTCGCGGCCACCACGTTGCGGCCCGGGTCGGCGATGCGCGACGCCGCGGCGTCCTTGTCGCCGTGCACCAGCGGGGCCCCGGGGCGGCGTGCCTCCTCCGGGTCGAGGACGGCGGGCAGCGGCTCGTACTCCACGTCGATCAGCGCGCAGGCCGCCCGGGCGAGCGCCACCGAGTCCGCGACGACCGCCGCGACGCGCTGGCCGTGGAACCGCACGACGTCGTCGAGGACGCGGGTGTCGTCCGGGTCGTCCGTGCGGTGCTGATGGCGGCCGGTCGAGAAGAGCACGTCGGGGGAGTCGCGGTGGGTGAGCACGAGGTGCACGCCCGGCAGCGCCTCGGCGCGGCTCGTATCGATCGCGACGATGCGCGCGTGCACGTGCGGGGAGCCCAGCACGGCCAGGTGCAGCAGCCCGGTCGGCACCTCGTCGAGCGTGAACGGCTCGCGCCCGCACACGATCCGCCGCCCCGCGGGCACGGCCACCGGGTCCCCGACCCCGCCGTCGCGCACGACGTTCGCCTTGCCCGCCAGCGCGTCGCGCACCGACCGGTACCCCGTGCACCGGCACAGGTTGCCCTTGAACCGGCGGACCAGCCCGTCCTCGTCGAGGTGCACGTGGCCGGCGTCGTCGGCCAGCGCCGTCGCGGTGACGACCATGCCGGCCGTGCAGAACCCGCACTGGAAGCCCTGGGCCTCGACGAACGCCTCCTGCACGGGGCTCAGCGCGTCGGGCGTGCCGAGGCCGGCGGCCGTCGTGACCTCGGAGTCGAGCGCGCGGGCCGCCGGCACGAGGCACGAGTGCCGCGCCTGCCCGTCGACGAGCACGGTGCACGCGCCGCAGTCCCCGGAGTCGCAGCCCTTCTTCACCGCGACGTGCCCCTCCTGGCGCAGGAACGTGCGCAGGCACTGGCCCGGTGCGGGCGTCGCGGTGACGTCCTGGCCGTTGACCCTCATGCGGTCACCTCCTCGACGACCTCGTGCGCGAGCAGGGTCGTCACGGCGCGCCGCCAGTCCGGGGCGCCGTGCACGTCGTCGTACCACTCGAGGCCGGCCAGTACCCCGCTGACCTGGGACGACGTCGGCAGCGAGGCGAACCGGTGCTGGACCGGGCGCGGCGTCGCGGCCGTCACGGTGAGCGTCACGGTGCCGTCGGTGTCCCGCCGCGCGACGACCAGCGAGGCCGAGCGGCCGACGGCGGTCAAGGACACCTGCCGCACCGCCGTCCGCGCCCGGAGCGCGTGCCCGGGAACGTCGAACGCGCGCAGCACCTCACCGGGCGTCAGCGTCGTGCGGCCGGGCCCGACGACGAGGTCGGCGACCGCCTCGCGGCGCTCACCACCGTCCGGCGTCCAGACCACGGCGACCGCGTCGAGGGCCACCAGCAGCGCCGTCATGGCACCGGCGGGCAGCGCCATCGCGACGTTGCCGCCGACCGTGGCCTGCCCCTGGACCTTGAACGACATCAGCAGGGCGTCCGCGCAGGCACCGACGAGCGGCCACGCGGCCCACGCGGGGTCGGGCACGTGCGCGGCGAGCTGCTCGACCGTGCACGTCGCGGCGACGCGCAGGCCGTCGGCGGTGCGCTCCAGCGGCTCCCATCCGAGCGTCGTCAGGTCGACGAGGCCGGTGACCCCCGGCTGCGGCTCGGAGAACAGCCAGGTGCCGCCGGCGAGCAGGCGCTCACCGGGCGCCAGGCGCAGGTCGGCACGCGTGCGGGCGGCCCGCAGGGACTCCACGGCGAGGTCCATCAGCGTGCCTCGACCTCTCCGAGCGTGCGGTACGCCGAGTCGATCGCGGCGACGCGCTGCTCACCCGTGCGTCCGCGCCGGGCCAGGACCGCGTCGGCGAGCGCGGCGACGACGGACGACGCGGCCGCGTACGAGTCGAACGCACCGCGGGCCTGCACCGGACACTCCAGCCACCACGTCGCGTGGGCCGCCAGGGCACGCGCGGTGGGGTCGGCCAGCAGGACGACGGGCGTGCCCGCGGCGTGCAGTCGCTCGGCGAGCGCGCGCACGCCCGGCGGACGGCGGCGGAACGCGACCAGGACGACGGCGTCCTGCCCGGACAGGTCGACGACGTCCTCCGACCACGACTGCCCGGGCTGCGGGAGCAGAGTGACGTGCGGGCGCACCTGCGTGAGCTGCTGACGCAGGTGCAGCGCGACGGGGTAGCTGTTGCGCAGGCCCACGACGACGACGCGCGGCGCGTGCGCGAGGAGGTCGGCGACCGCGTCCACGTGCACCGCGAGGCTCGCCGCGGCCACGCGCACGGCGGCGCTCTCGGCGTCGGCGTGCGCGTCGAGGTCCGGCGTGGCGCCGAGCGTCACCGGCAGGCCGTGGCCGCGCAGGCGCCGCAGGTGGTCGCGGACCTGCGTGAAGTCGTCGAAGCCCAGGCTGCGGAACAGGCGGCTCATGGTCGCCTTCGAGACCCCCGCGAGGGTCGCGAGCTCGGCGGCCGAGTACGTCGCGAGGTCGCCGAAGTGCTCGAGCAGCACGTCGGCGCCCTTGCGCTCCTGGGGTGGCAGGTCCGCGTAGCGGGCGACGACGCGCTCGTCGAGGCGCAGACCGTCGAGGTCCGGGACGGGGGGTGCGGTCGGTGCGGAGGGTGCGGTCAGTGCCGGTGTGACGGCGGGGACCGTGGTCGTCACGCGCGTGCCTCCGCGTCGGCCACTGCGGCATCGGGGACGGCGGCGGCGGCCGCTGCGGCGTGGGCGACTGCTGCGTCGGTCCGTGCCGCGACGGTCCGTGCCGCTGCCGTCAGCGCGTCCAGCCCTGCGGCGACGTCGACCTCGCGCACCGACTCGTCGGGGTGGTGGCTGATGCCGTCGCCGCAGCGCAGGAACAGCATGCCGACGTCGGTCACGGCGGACACGGCCATCCCGTCGTGCCCCGCCCGGCTCCACACGTCGAGCGGGTCGGTGTCACCGCTCGTCGCGATGCCGTCGCGCAGGGCGTCGCGCAACCAGGCGGCGCACGGGGTGGCGGGGGCCTCGTACAGGTCGGTCACGCGCATCGTCAGCCCGCGTGCCGCGCAGACGTCGGCGATCCCGGCCAGCAGGGTGGCGCGCATCGCGTCGCGCTCGCCGTCGGTCGCGGCCCGCAGGTCGACGGAGAACACGGCGCGGCCGGGGATGACGTTGACGGCGCCGGGCTCCACGGCGACCTGCCCGACCGTCGCGATCGCCCCCGAGTCGCGCACCGTCCGCTCGATCAGCACGATCGCCTCGGCGGCCCCGACGAGGGCGTCGCGTCGCCGCGGGTACGGCGTCCCACCCGCGTGCCGTGCCTCCCCGACGACCTCGACGCGGAACCGCTGCGCACCCGCGATGGTCGTGACCACGCCCAGCGAGCGGTCCGCCTCCTCCAGCAGCGGGCCCTGCTCGATGTGCGCCTCGAGGTAGGCCACCAGCTCGTCGGGCCGACGCGCGGCCGTGCCGACCAGCGCCGGGTCGAGCCCGAAGTCCCGGGCGGCCTGCTCGAGCGTCGTGCCGTGCGCGTCGCGCAGCGCCCACCACGCGTCGTCCCAGGTGCCGGCGAGCGCGCGGGACCCCAGCAGCGCGGTGCCGAAGCGTGCGCCCTCCTCGTCGGTGAACCCGACGACCTCCAGCGCGCACGGCCACGCCGGGACCTCGTCGCGCAGCCGCTCGGCGGCGGCGACGGCCAGCAGGACGCCGAGCATGCCGTCGTACCTGCCCGCGTCGGGCACCGTGTCGAGGTGCGAGCCGAGCAGCAGCGCCGGCAGGCCCGGCTCGCGGCCCTCGGCGCGTCCGCACAGGTTGCCGGCCTGGTCCCGCCACGTGCGCAGCCCGGCCGCGGCCATCCAGCCCTCGACCAGGCGCTGCGCCGCGGCGAGCGCGGGCGTCAGGTGCGCGCGGTCCAGGTGCTCCGCGTGCTCGCTGCACGCGGCGAGCGCGTCGCAGCGGCGCAGCACCTCGGCGGCGGACGTCACGCGGCGTACACCTCCTGCGCAGCGGTCACGCCGCCACCCGTCGGGACGGCCACGCCCTGCGCGCGCAGCACGTGCTCGAGCGCGGCGAGCGTCGTCAGCACGGCGTCCTTGCGCGCGTTGACGCCCATGGTCCCGATGCGCCACACCCGCCCGTGCAGCGGGCCGAAGGACGTGCCGATCTCGATCGCGAAGTCGTCGAGCATCGAGGCGCGCACCGCGTCGGCGACGACGCCCTGCGGGACCTCCACGGCGACGACGTTGTGCATCCGGTGCGCGACGTCGCCGAACACGCCGAGCCCGAGGCCCTGCACGCCGGCCAGCATCGCCGCCCCGGCGACGCGGTGGCGCTCGATCGTCGCGTCGAGCCCGTCCTCGACGAGGATGCGCGCGCACTCGTGCGCGGCGTACAGCATCGAGGTGGCCTCGGTGTGGTGGTTGAGGCGGCGCGGGCCCCAGTAGTCGAGGAGCTGCGCGAGGTCGAGGTAGTTCGAGCCGATGACGGTGCCGCGCGGCTCGTCGTCGTCGGTGCGCAGGCCCTCCTCGACGTGCCGGCGCGCACGCACGGCGTCACGCGCCCGCTCCGACAGCGTGGCCGGTGCACTGCCCGACGGTCCGCCCAGGCACTTCTGCAGGCCGGCCGTGACGACGTCGAGGCCCCAGTCGTCCGTGCGCAGGTCGTTGCCGCCCAGGGACGCGGTCGCGTCGACGTACAGCAGCGCGTCGTGCTCGGCGCACACCGCGCCGAGGTCGGCCAACGGCTGACGCATCGTCGTGGAGGTGTCTCCGTGGACGACCGCGACGAGGCGTGGTCGGTGGGCGCGCACGGCGTCGGCGATGCGCTGCGGGTCGACGACCTGGCCCCACGGGGCCTCGACCGTCTCGACGACCGCCCCCGCACGCCGGGCGATCTCCACCAGCAGGTGGCCGAACCGCCCGAACACCGGGACGAGCACACGGTCGCCGGGCTCGACGAGCGACACGACCGCCGCCTCGATCGCCGCGCGGGCCGTGCCGTCGACCAGCAGCGTCGCGTCGTTGGCGGTGCGGAACACCTCACGGTAGAGGTCCTGCGTGGCGTTCATGTACCCCGTCATCACCGGGTCGAACTGCCCGACCAGCGGGGCGGACATCGCGCGCAGCACGCGCGGGTCGGCGCTGATCGGGCCCGGCCCCATGAGCAGGCGGTGCGGGGGGTTCAGGGTCATGGGCGGCACGCTACGAAACGGCCGTTTCACCGAGGTTTCGGCCAGGTGCGCCGCGGGTCACGGACGCCCCAGGAGGCGGCCCGTGCCCGCGGTCACCGCCCCGTCGCGCACCACGACGCGCCCGCGCAGGACCGTGCCCGTGACCGATGCGGAGAGCTCGACCCCGTCGTACGCGCTGATGGGGTTGCGGTGGGCCAGCGCGTGCGCGTCCACGTGCAGCGGGACCCGCGGGTCGAGCACGAGGACGTCCGCATCGGCACCCGGTGCGAGGCGGCCCTTGTGGGGCAGCCCGACGAGGTCCGCGGTCCCCGTGGCCATCCAGCCGCTGACACGGGCGACGTCGATGCCCCGGGCCGCGGCGCCGTGGGCGACCGCCTGGAAGCCGACCTGCAGCCCGGCGACCCCGCCCCACGCCTGCTGCAGGTCCCCGTCACCACGCAGCTTCTCCTGCGCCGTCGCGGGGGAGTGGTCCGTGACGACCACGTCGATGATCCCGTCGAGCAGGCCGTCCCACAGGGCCTCCCGGTTGCCGGCGTCACGGATCGGCGGGCAGCACTTGTGCGCCGGCGACGCGTCGGGGATCGCCTCGGCGTCGAACGTCAGGTAGTGCGGGCACGTCTCCACGGTCACGGGCAGCCCCTCGGCGCGGGCGTCGGCGAGCAGGTCCAGCGCGCGGGCGCTCGACAGGTGCAGCACGTGCACGCGGCAGCCGGTCGTCCGGGCGCCCGCGACGACCCGCGCGATCGCGGCGGTCTCCGCCTCGTGCGGGCGTGACGCGAGGAAGTCCCGGTAGGCACCGCCGGGGCGCACGGGGGCGTCCGCCAGCACCGCCGGGTCCTCGGCGTGGACGATGACGAGCCCGTCGAACGCCGCGACGGTCCGCAGCGCGGCGTCGAACGCCGCCGGTCCCAGGGGCGGGAACTCGTCGACGCCCGACGGTGACAGGAAGCACTTGAAGCCCATCACGCCCGCGTCCCACAGGGGGCGCAGGTCGTCCAGGTTGCCGGGCACCGCACCGCCCCACAGCGCCACGTCGACCGAGAGCTGGCCCGTCGCCGCGCACCGCTTGGCGGCCAGGCCGGACGTCGTGGTGGTGGGCGGGATGCTGTTGAGCGGCATGTCCACGAGGGTCGTGACACCGCCCAGCGCCGCGGCGCGCGTCGCCGTGGCGAACCCCTCCCACGCCGTGCGGCCCGGCTCGTTGACGTGCACGTGCGTGTCCACCACGCCCGGCAGCACGTAGGCGTGGTCCGGGGCCGTGAGCACGGGCCCGTCGACCGGGGCGTCGTACGCGTCGACCGCTGTGATGCGGCCGTCCGCGACGTGCAGGGTCGCGGCGCGCAGGGTCCCGTCCACGAGGACCTGGCGGCCGCGGACGCCGGCGACGAGGTCGCCGGGGGCGGGTGCGGCCAGGCGGACGGCGGTGCCGGGCCCCGGCGTCGCGGGACGCGTGTCGTCGTCGGGTGCGGTGGTCGTCACGGCGCGGCCCTCAGACGAACCCGGGGACGCAGGCCCACACGTGCGGCACCGGGGCGTCGCCCTCGCGGTGCACGGCCGCCTCGATCAGTCCGTACGGGCGGTCGGCGGCGTAGAACACCTCGTTGTCGTTCTCCAGCCCGAACGGCTCGAGGTCGACCAGGAAGTGGTGCTTGTTGGGGCACGACAGCCGCACCTCGGCCACGTCGTCGCACGCCTCGAGGACGGCGCGGCCCATCTCGAAGATGGTGTGCTGCAGCGCGAGGGAGTGCACCTGCGCGAAGGTCGAGAGCAGCAGGTCGCGCACGATCGGGTAGCGGGTCTCGAAGTCCACGTCCGCGGTCCGCCACCGCCACCAGGCGGTCACCGACGTCGCCAGCACGCGGTCCTTCGTCTCCCCGAGCGTGGTGTACCGGTCGCGGGGGAAGCCCCAGAACTCCGAGCCCGTCGTCTTGAGCACCGTGGCCCCCGTGAACCCGGAGACGACGTGCGCCCCGTCGCCGCCCAGCTGCACGACGGTGCGCCGGGTCTCGCGCCCCGTGCGGACGAACGCGTGGTCGTGCGGCTCACCGTCGACCGCGATGCGGTCCCAGGCGTGCACGTCGGCGGCGAACCGTCCGCCGGTGACCTGCGCGAACTCCTGGACGAAGTGCCGACCCAGCCGCAGCAGGAACTGCTCGGGGGAGCCGACGCCGTGCTCCTTCGCGAACGCGTACACGGTGTTCTTCTGCGTGTCCGTGGCCACGACGTGGGCGTTGTCGCCGGTGGTGTGGCAGGCGGTGAAGTCGCCGCGCAGCTGCGTGGTGACCGTGAGGTCCTCGATCTCGTGCACCGCGGTGTCGCGCGTGACGCGCACGAGCCGCACCTCGGCCTTCCCGTACTGGTTGGTCCCCAGGACCACGTCTCCCACGGCCATCGTCAGCTCCCTCGGTACGTGGTGTAGGCGAACGGGCTCAGCAGCAGAGCCAGGTGGTAGTGCGGCTGGTCGGCGTCGACCAGCACCTCCAGGTGGACGGCGGCGTGGACCGTCGGGACGCCGGCGGTCGCGAACCACGCCGCCGTGTCGAACCGCAGGCCGTACCGGCCGGTGCCCAGGACCGTGTCCCAGCGCAGCCGTCCGTCGGCGTCGGTGCGACCCGCCTCCAGGGGCGTGCCGTCGCCCGCCAGCAGGGTCACGGCGAGGCCGACGGCCGGGCGGCCGGCGACGGCGTCGAGGACGTGCGTGGAGCAGGTCGTCATGCGACCGGGCCCCCCGCCGGGACGGCCGCGGGTGCGGCGGGGACCGTGCGTGCGGCGTCCGCGGACGTGGCGCGCGGCGGTGCGTCGCGCGGGGCACGGGGCGCCGGGGCGGCCGTCACGAGCGACGTCAGGCGCAGGAGGGCGATCTCGCGGAGCTGCTGCGCGGTGACCTCGGCCTCGGTGAGGTCGTCGTGCGTGAGACGCTGCTCGAGCAGCGCGAGGATCTCCGCGCTGCTGCGTCCCGCGGCGCGCACCAGGTAGACGCGCCCGAAGCGCCGCTCGTACCGGGCGTTGCCGGCGGCGAGCCGCGCGGCGACGTCCGCGTCGGAGGCGTCCACACCGGACTGCTCGTACGTCGACATCGCGGCCGTCGGGCCGTCGCCGCGGTGCCGCTCGCCGATGCGGGGGTGGTCGGCCAGCGCCCCGTCGACGTCGACGTGCGCCCAGGCCAGTGCCTGCTCGGCGGCGTGGGCCCGGAGGTCGCCGACCGATCGGTACGGACGCGCCGCGACGACGGTCGCCGCCCACCACGGCACGTCGGCGCAGGCGCCCACGACGGCCTGCGCGTCCGCCACCGGCAACGCGTTGAACTCCTGCAGCAGCATCCCGTGTCCTCTCGCCCGCGCCGACCGTAGGCGCCGGATGTGTCCCCGAGGGAAACGGTTGTTTCAGCAGCGTGAATACGTGTGGCCGGTGCCGGTGCCGGTGCCGGTGACAGTGCCCGTGCCCGTCGGGTCAGCCGGTGCCGGCGAGGTCGCGGGCGAGCGCCAGCAGGTCGCGGTCCCGTCCGGGTGCCGCGACGAGGCACACGCCGACGGGCAGCGGCGCCCGCCGTCCGACCGGGGGGAGATCGCCCGGTCCCGTCCCTCGCCGTGCGGGCAGCACCACCGCCGGCAGGCCGCCGAGCCCGGCGACGCACGTCAGCCGCAGCGTGGCCGCCCGCACGGCGTCGAGCTCGGCGGGGGCGGGACGCGGCGCGACGGACGGCGTCGCGGGGACGACCAGCACGTCGTCACCGACGAGGTCGACGATCCGGTCGCGGATGGACTCGCGCGCCGCACCCGCGGCCCGGCCCGCGGCGTCCGTCACCGTGGACGCGACGGCGAACCGACCGGCGACGTCCGCCCCGAGGGCACCGGGGTGCGCGCGCACCCAGTCGCCGTGGGCGCGCCAGGCCTCCCACGCCTGGAGCACCCGGAACACCTCGGCCCACGCGCCGAGGTCGACGTCGTCCCACCGGTCGGTCGGGGTGGCACCGGCCGCGTCCGCGAACGCGGCGACCCGCGTGGCCACGTCGTCCTGGGCGGCGGCGAGCAGGGCGTCGCTCACGACGAGCCGCCCCGACCAGGTCCCCGTGCTCCCGGTGGGCAGCAGCACGTCGCCGACCTCGGCGAGCAGGTCCGCGTCGCGGGTGAGCCACCCCACCGTGTCGAACGTCGGTGCGAGGGGCACCAGGCCCGTCGTGGCGACGGAGCCGTGCGTCGTCCGGACCCCGAACAGGCCCTGGTACGACGCGGGCACGCGGATCGACCCGCCGGTGTCGGTCCCCAGGCCGATGTCCGCCTGCCCGAGCGCGACGGCGGCGCCGGAGCCCGACGACGAGCCCCCCGGCACCCGGCCCGGCGCCCGGGGGTTGGGCGGTGTGCCCGAGTGCGCGTTCGTGCCCGCGAGCGAGTAGGCCAGCTCGTCGGTGCGGGCCACGCCGCGCACGTCCGCACCGGCGGCGAGCAGGCGTGCGACCGCCGTCGCGTGCGACCCCTCGACGTCGGCGTCGGCCAACCACTCCGGGTTGCCGGCTCCGACGCGCTGACCTGCGACCGCGAACAGGTCCTTCACCGCGACCGCCCGCCTCGCCAGGGGGCCGACCGCGGCTCCCGCGACCAGCGGGTCGCCCAGGACGCGCCACACGCGGGTGTCGGCAGCCGCCGCGGACGTGTGCACGTGCGCGGCGACGACCACCCAGCCGGTGGGTCCCCGCTCCCACAGCTGGGTCTGCTGACCGCGCCCGCCACGCAGCAGCTCGGTGACGGCGACGACGAGGGCGTGCTCGTCGTCCACGGTGCGCACGTGCACCTCCACCAGGCGGCGCGCCGGGGCGCCGCCGCGTGCCCCGCGGAAGGCCGCGATGCTGTCGTGCCCCACCAGGAGCCCCGTCGGGTCGCCGCGCAGCGTGTCCGGGCCGGGCGCGAAGAGCCGGTCGAGGGCGTCGAGGTCGTCGGTGCCCAACGCCCGCTCGTAGGCGCGGAAGGCCTCGAGGAGGCCGGCGGGCGGGTCCGTCCTCATGCGCCGACCCCGGTGCTCGGCCCGCCCTCGGTGTCCCCGCTCGCGGGCTCCGCCAGGTCCGCGAGGCGGATCCGGGCGTGCACCCCGGTGACGCGGTCGACGACCTGCGACACGTCGAAGTCCGTCGCCGCCGACAGGTACGCCAGGGCGTGGGCGCGGTCCATGCCGAACCGGGCCTGCAGGAGGTCGAGCGCCGCACGCACGCACTTGCGCAGCGCCTCGTCCAGGTCGACGTCGAGCCCGGTGGGCACCAGGTGGTCCGCCGTGCGCACCAGGGGACCGCTCAGGGGGCCCAAGGCGGCGACGGCGTCCGCGCGCGGCAGCAGGTCGAACCGCAGCGTGACGCGCAGGGAGGCCTCGAGCGCCGTGAGGGCGACCTCGCCGTCGCCCTGGGCGAAGTGCGGGTCGCCGACGTAGGCGAGGGCGTCGTTCACCTGCACCGGCAGGTACAGCGTGGCACCGGCCTGCAGGAGGTTGATGTCGAGGTTGCCGCCGTGCGCGCCGGGCGGCACGGAGTGCGGGCGCTCGTCGCCCGCGACCGCGACCCCGAGGATGCCGGGGAAGGCGGCGACGGGGAACGAGACGGTGCGCGGGCTGCCGGCGGCGCGCGGCATGACGGCGCGGGTCCCGGACGCGTCCAGGTGGGCGAGGACGCTGACGACGTCGGCGCCCCCCTCGGGCATCTCGCCCGGCAGGGCGCCGCGCCCGTGCCGGTTCGAGATCACGCCGTAGGGCACGCGGGGCAGCGTCTCGAGCACCGTGATGGCCAGGACGTCGCCGGGACGCGCCCCGCGCACGGCGATCGGCCCGGTCACGACGTGCGGGCCGTCGTGCACGGGGTCGTGCGGGTGCGCGGACGCGGCGAGCGCGACGGCGTCGGACAGCACGTCCGTGAGCCCGTGGGCGCCGAAGTACGCGCGGGGGTCGCGGCCCTGGTCCTCCAGCAGCCCCTCGTGGCTGAGCGTGTCGACCGTGACCTCGGTGCCGGGGTCCACCGTGAGGACCGGGGCGTCGCCCGCGCACGGCAGCCGGCCCCACAGCACGTTCTCGGGGGTGGACGGCAGGTAGGTGGCGGCGCGCACGGGGCCGGTACCGGGGTCGAGCAGCATGCGCCGGACTGTAGGCGGCGTCGGTGTCCGGCATGTTGCGCGGTGCCACGGGGCTGTGGACGGGGCCCCGGACCGGCCGGTAGGCGGCACCTGATCCCGCGTCGACCCGACCACACGTCCGGCTGTCGGAGGGGTCGTCCACGGATGTGCCCGCCGGGTGCGGTGCCGGCACACCCCGGGCAGCAGGCTCGACGGACGCCCGACCTGGGACCGGTGGCGGAGGGAGGCACGGTGGAACGGGTACGCACGGCGACGGTGGTGGGGGTGGTCGGCGCGGCCGGCGGGGTCGGGGCGTCGACGCACGCGGCGCTGCTCGCGCGGCGGCTGTCACGGAGCACGTCGACGGTGCTCGTGGACCTCGACCGGGGCGGCGGCGGTCTCGACGTCGTGGTCGGCGTCGAGGACGTCGACGGCGCGCGGTGGCCGGACCTGCGGGGTGCGGGCGGGGACGTGCGCGGCGCCGACGTCGTCGCGCTGCTGCCCCGCTGGGGCGCGTGCGCCGTGCTGTCAGGCGACCGGACGCGGTCGGCACCCGTCGACGCGGGGGTTCGGCTCGACGTCCTGCACGCGCTCGCGTGCGAGGTCGGGGCGCTCGTGCTCGACCTCGACCGCGCGGGCGTCGTGGACGGGGACGCGCCGCTCGCCGCGTGCGACGCGGTGGTCGTGGTCGCACGCCCCGACCTGCGCAGCGTCGCGGGCACGCTCGCGCTGCGCCCGCGGCTGCACGCGGCGGGGACCCGGTGCGGGCTCGTCGTCCAGGGGGCGGCGGGCCTGGGTGCCGCGGACCTGGCCGAGGCGAGCGGGTTGGAGGTCTGGCACCTGGGGCGCGCGGACCGTGCCCTCGCGGCGCGGGCCGAGCGAGTCGGGCCCGGTGGCCGCGGTCGCGCCGCGCGGACCGCCGACACCGTGGTCCGTCGGCTCGGGCTCACCGCATGAGCGTGGTGCCGAGCGGGCGCGGGGCGGGTGCGACGGCTGCCCGGAGCAGCGCACCCGCACGGCGTGCCCCGCCCGTCGCCGTCCTGGACCGGGTCCGCGCCGACCTGCGGGTACGTCCGGCGGGATCCGCGGACCTCGCGGTGCTGGTGGACGAGGCGCTGCGGGCCCACGGCACGCTCCTGGGGCCGGTGCCGCTCGCGGAGACGGTCCGCGCGGTGGCCGACGAGCTGGTCGGTGCCGGTGCGCTGCAGCCCTGGCTCGACGACCCTCTCGTCACCGACGTGCTGGTCAACGCGCCGCAGGAGGTGTGGGTGGAGCGCGCCGGGGCGCTGGTGCGCGTCCCGGTCGACCTGGGCACGCCGGCAGACGTCCGGGAGTTGGCCGTGCGCCTCGCGGCCGCCGCGGGGCGCCGCCTCGACGACGCGGCGCCGACCGTCGACGCCCGGCTGCCCGACGGCACCCGGCTGCACGCGGTGCTGCCGCCGCTGGCCGAGGCGTGCACGGTGCTGAGCCTGCGTGTCGTGCGGCCGCGTGGCTTCACGCTCCCGGACCTGGTGGCGGCGCGGGCCGTCGTGCCACCGCTCGTGCCGTTGCTCGAAGGGCTGGTCCGGTCCCGCAGCAACGTGCTCGTGTCCGGCGCCACCGGCGCGGGCAAGACGACGCTGCTCGCCGCGCTGCTGTCCCTGGTGCCGCACGACGAGCGCATCGTGCTGGTCGAGGAGGCGGGTGAGCTGGTCGCCGACCACCCGCACGTCGTCCGCCTCACGAGCAGGCCGGCGAACGTCGACGGTGCCGGCGGGGTCGGCCTTGCGGACCTCGTGCGACAGGCGCTGCGCATGCGGCCGGACCGCATCGTGCTGGGCGAGTGCCGGGGCGCGGAGGTGCGCGAGGTCCTCGCCGCGCTCAACACCGGCCACGAGGGAGGCTGCGCCACGCTGCACGCCAACACCGCGGCGGACGTCCCCGCGCGGCTCGAGGCGCTGGCGGCGCTCGCGGGCCTCGACCGTGCGGCGGTGGCCGCGCAGGCCGCCAGCGCGGTCGACGCGGTGCTCCACGTGCGACGCGTCCGGCGCGGGGCGGACGCCGGGCGCCGGTACCTCGCGGAGGTGGCGGTGGTCGACCGCGGGACGGACGGCGGGCTGCGCGTCACACCGGCCGTCGTGGTGGGGGAGGACGGGACCACCCGGACGGGCCCGGGCGCGCGGCGTCTGTCCGAGCGGATCGGGTCCGAGCCGTGAGGGCGTGCCTCGGCACACCGGCGGTCCGTGCCGACCGCGTCGGTGCCGGCCCGTGAGCGGCCTCGTCGCCGTGCTCGTGGCGCTCGCGGTCGTCGCCGCGGGGGGCCCGCCCGTGCGGCGCCCGCCCGAGGCGCGCCGAGGTCGTGCCCGCGGTCCGCGGGGCCGGCTGACGGCACGGCTGCGGGGCGGGTGGGGGCCGTGGCGCCGACGCGGCGCACCGTCCGGGCCCGACACCGACCTGGCCGGGCTCCTGCACGCCGTCGCGGCACAGCTCCGTGCCGGTGCCCCGCCCTCTGCCGCCTGGGCGCACGTGCTGGGCACGGCGGTCGACGGGCAGGTTCCCGACGTCGACGTGCTGATCGGGTCGACCGGTGCGCGCGGGGAGCGATCGCGCGCTCGCGCCGTCGTCGCCGGGGCCCGTGTCGCGTCCGAGACCGGCGCGCCGCTGGCCGACGTGCTGGCGGACCTCGCCGACGCGGTGGCCGCGGACGCGGAGCTCGCCGGCGACCTGGAGGCCGCCCTCGCCGGCCCGCGTGCCACCGCCCGGGTGCTCACCCTGCTCCCGGTGATCGGCCTGGTGGTCGGGACGGCCATGGGCGCGCAGCCGTGGCGGGTCCTGCTGGACGGCGGGCTGGGCAGCGGGCTGGCGGTGACCGGCGTGCTGCTGCTCGCCGCGGGGCGCGGCTGGGTCGCCGCCCTCGTGCGTCGGGCGGCTGCATCGTGAGCCCGCCCATGGTCGGGCTGGTCGTCGCGGTCGCCGTGCTGCTGGCGGGGTCGCCGTGGGTCGTCGCGCGTGCGCCGCGCCGGGTCGCGGGCGGGGCCGCGGCGTGGCGGGGCCCCGACGTCGCAGCCCGGCGGTGGTCGGCCGGTGCCCGGTCCCACCCCGCCGGTCGCGTGCACCGCCGCCGCGTCGGCCGGCTCGACGTGGACGTCCTCGACCCGGCGTTCGTCCTCGACCTGTGCGCCGCCGCCGTGCGAGGCGGTGCGGCCGTGCCGACCGCGCTCGTGGCGACCGGGCGGCACCTGCCCGGCGCCGAGGGGCAGGCGCTCGTGCACGTGGGGACCGCGCTCGGACTCGGGGCGTCCTGGCAGTCCGCGTGGGCGGGGGTGCCGCCGTCCGTCGCGGCGCTCGGAAGGGCGCTCGACGCGGGCCGCGGGGTGGGTGCGTCGCCCGGGCCGCAGCTGCGGGCCGCGGCCGCCCGCCTGCGACGTGAGCGCCGTGCGCGCGTGCGCGTCGCCGCCGGTGCGCTGGGCGTGCGCCTCACCCTGCCGCTGGGGCTGTGCTTCCTGCCGGCGTTCGTCCTGCTCGGGCTCGTCCCGGTGGTGGTCGGCCTGGCCGGTGACCTGCTCGGCGGTGGTCGGTGACGGCCGGGCGGGAGGGGCGGGCCGCACCCCGCTCACCCACCCACAGCCACCCGTGGTGGCGCGCCGTCCACCGGTGCACCCGGTCGACGCACGCGGTGAGGTGCCGCCCGAGCACGCTCGCCGCAGGAGCCGACCGGCTCCCGGCCCGCGTCGCGGGCCCGGTCCAGGACGAAGGAGCAGTGCGGCATGGGACGGACGATGAGGCAGGTGCCCGGTCACCCGGGCAGGGCGCCGGCGGTGCGGGCACGGGCCGCGGTGGGTCGGAGCTCGGTGGTGGTGTCGACCGTGGAGCGCCTGCGGGGCGTGCACGCGCGGGCGGGCGACGCGGGCATGGCGACCGCCGAGTACGCGATCGCGACGCTGGCGGCCGTCGGGTTCGCGGGGGTGCTGGTGGTCGTGCTGAAGGGGAACGAGGTGAAGGGCCTGCTCACGGGGATCGTGCGGCAGGCGCTCGGCGGATGACGCGGCGGCGCCGCGGTGCCGGCCCGGCCGCCGGTGCCGCGGTCGTCGGCGGTGACCGCGGCGCCGTCACCGCCGAGCTGGCCGTGGGTCTGGTCGCCGTGGCGGTGGTCCTGCTCGCCGTCCTCGCCACGGGTGCGGCGACGATCACGCGGATGGCCTGCGTGGACGCCGCCCGCACGGGTGCACGGGTCGCTGCCCTCGGTGAGTCCGACGCGGAGGTGAGTGCCGCAGCGCGCCGCGTCCTCGGCGCCCGTGAGGGACGGGTGGGCCTGACTCGGGAGGACGGGTGGGTGACGGTCGACGTGAGTGTCCCGTTCACCGGGTGGCCGGGCGGGATGCAGGCGCGTGCCAGCGCGACCGCACGGGCGGAACCGTGAGCACGCGAGCCGCCCTCGCCCGCGACGCCGGCTCGGGGTCCGTGCTCCTGCTCGCGGTGGTCGCCGTCGCGGTCGCGCTGGCCGGGGGCGCCGGGCTCGTGGGGTCGGCCCACGTCGCGGCGGCCCGGGCAGCGGGCGGGGCGGACCTGGCGGCGCTGGCCGGCGCGCAGCTGCTCGCGGACGGCGGGACCGGCGCGTGCGACCGGGCGGCGGATGCGGCCGGCAGGAACGGGGCGAGCATGGTCGCGTGCGCGGTCGGACCGCACGGTGCGGTCACCGTCGAGGTGCAGGTACCGGCCGTGCTCGGGTCCGCGCACCAGGTCGCCCGGGCCGGGCCGCGCGGGGCGGCCGCAGCCGGGCGACGCGGGTCACGAGGGCGTGCCCACGGCGTGGGACAGCACGGTGGTGAGCAGGCGGAGGGCCGCGGCCTTGTCCAGCGGCTCGTTGCCGTTGCCGCACTTGGGCGACTGCACGCAGGCCGGGCAGCCGGTCGCGCACGGGCAGGCGGCGATCGCGTCGCGCGTCGCGGCCAACCACACCGGCCCGAGCCCGAACCCCCGCTCCGCGAAACCCGCCCCACCGGGATGCCCGTCGTGGACGAACACCGTGGCGTGGCCGGTGTCGGGGTGCACCAGTGTCGACAGGCCACCCAGGTCCCAGCGGTCGCACGTCGCCAGCAGGGGGAGCAGCCCGATCGACGCGTGCTCGGCGGCGTGCAGCGCGCCCGGCGCGGCCTCCAGGGTCACTCCCGCGGCAGCCAGGACCTCCGGCGGGGCGGTCCACCACACCGCCGTGGTCCGCAGCGTCCGTGCCGGCAGGTCGAGCTCGTGCGTGGACAGCACCTGCAGGTCCGGGATCCGTCGTCGCTGGTAGCCCACGACCTGCGTGGTGACGTCGACCTGTCCGTAGCACCACGTGACGGGCCCCCAGACGACCTCGCGCTCGACGTCGACCACGGCCGTCGAGGTGATCCACCGTGCCCACGTGCCGTGGTCGACGTCCCGCCGGGTCGCCAGGGCGACACCGTCGTCGAGGTGCAGCTCGTCCACCACGTAGGTCGCCCCGAGGTGCACGTACACCGCGCCGGGGTGGACGGTGGCATCGGCCGAGGCCGCGTCGACCGTACCCAGCAGACGTCCCGTCGCCGTCTCCACCACGCGCACCGGCTGGCCACCCGCGCCGCGCAGGTCGGTCATGCGGCTGGCGGGCTCGGCGTGCGTCCAGTACCACCCCGAGACGCGTCGACGCAGGATGCCGCGCTCGGTGAGCTCCGTGAGCAGCCCGAGGGCGCGGTCACCGAACAGCTCCAGCTCCTCCGTGCGCAACGGGCGCTCCGCCGCGGCGGCGCACAGGTGCGGCGCGAGGACGTAGGGGTTGCCGGGGTCGAACACGGTGGCCTCGACCGGGGCGTCGAGCGCCGCCTCCGGGTGGTGCACGAGGTAGGTGTCCAGCGGGTCCTCCCGGGCGACCAGGACGACGAGCCCCTCGGCGCCGGCGCGGCCGGCGCGGCCCGCCTGCTGCCACAGCGACACGCGCGTGCCCGGCCAGCCGGCGATCAGCACGGCGTCGAGACCGGAGATGTCGACACCGAGCTCGAGGGCGTTGGTGGTCGCCAGCGCCCGGAGATGACCCGCCCGGATGGCCCGCTCGAGGGCGCGGCGCTCCTCCGGCAGGTAACCACCGCGGTACGACGACACCAACGACGGCAGGGTCGGGTCGACGGCAGCCAGGTGGTCGCGGGTCGCCGCGGCCACCGACTCCGCACCGCGCCGCGACCGCGTGAACGCCAGCACCCGGGCACCCGCCGCGACCAGGTCGGCGAGCAGGTCCGCCACCTCGGCGGTGGCCGTCCGCCGCGGGTTGTCCTGCGGCAGCGCGACGACGTCCTCACCGGTGCCCAACGGCCCCGAGCCCTCGCCCGCCTCGGGCGCGGCCGGTTGCGCCGCGGTGACGTCCGGCGGGGTCGCGCCGCCGGACGTCGGGACGTCATCCGTGGCGTCGTCGTCCCCGGGGTCGGCCGCGTGCAGGTCGCGCCGTGGCACGGGGACGACCGTCGCCCAGGGGTCCTCGTCGGGCAGCAGCGACGCCCACGGCCCGCCGCCGCCCGGGAGCTCCGGCGGCTGCCACAGCACGAACGTCTTGCGGCCCGCCGGCGACGTGTCGACCGTGACGGCGTGGACGTCCTGCGCGGCCACGCCCAGGAGCCGTGCGGCGCTCGCGGCGGGGTCGGACGTCGTCGCCGACGCGAGGACCATCACCGGCGCCGCGCCGTACGCCGCGGCGAGCCGCCGCAGCCGCCGCAGCACGAGCGCCACGTGCGCACCGAACACACCACGGAACGCGTGGCACTCGTCGACCACCACGTACGCGAGCGACGACAGCAGGCGGGACCACTGCGAGTGCGCAGGGAGCATCGCGAAGTGCAGGAAGTCCGGGTTGGTGAGGACGACGTCCGCGTGCTCCCGCACCCAGCGCCGCTCGTCGCGCGACGTGTCGCCGTCGCACGTCGCGACGCGCACGTCCCGCGTCCCGGCAGCGGTGAGCAGCCGCTCCAGACCCGCGAGCTGGTCGGCCGCGAGAGCCTTGGTGGGGCTGAGGTAGAGCACGGTGGGTCGGCGACGGACCGTCTCGATGCGCCCCGGGTCGAGGAGCGTCCCTGCGGCCCCGCGACGCACGGCCGACAGCCCCGGCAACCAGAAGGCGAGCGACTTGCCCGACCCGGTCGACGTCGCCAGGACCGTGTGACGCCCCGACCACGCCGCGTCCGCCGCGTCGACCTGGTGCTCCCACGGCCGCTCGACACCGAGGGCCCGGTAGCCACGCACCAGGTCCGGGTCCGCCCAGTCGGGCCAGTCCGCGCGGCGGCCCTCCCGGGCCGGGAGGTGCCGCACGTGGGTCGCTCGGTCCGCCCGCCGGCCACCGGCGAGCAGCACGTCGAACAGCTCGCCCGGCCCCACCCCCCGATCCTCCCACCACCCTCGCCCGCACCGGCAGCGCCCTCGCACCCGCGTCCCCCGAGAGAGTGCGGTCCGGCCCGCGCCCCTCCTCACCTGGCCTGTGACGGCTGGATGGCCCACCCGCCGGTGGGGTGGGGCGTCGTCGGAGGCCAGGTGGGGGAGGATCGCGGGGTGCGTGTCATCGACCTGAACGCGGACCTCGGCGAGGGGGACGGCCCGTGGCGTCTCGAGCCGTCGGCGGACGACGCGCTGCTGACCCTCGTCTCGAGCGCGAACGTCGCCGCGGGGTTCCACGGCGGTGACTCCGCGACGATGGCCGCGACCTGCGCGGCGGCGCTTCAGCGCGGTGTCGCCGTGGGGGCGCACCCGTCGTACGACGACCGCGAGGGGTTCGGCCGACGGCGTCTCGACGTCCGACCCGAGCTGCTGCGCGCCCAGGTCGCGCACCAGCTCGGCGCGCTCGCTGCGGTGGCCCGGTCGGTCGGTGCACGCGTGACGCACGTCAAGCCGCACGGCGCGCTCTACAACGCGGTGGTGCACGACGAGGTGCAGGCCCGCGCCGTCGTCGAGGCGGTCCTCGCGGTCGACCCCGCACTGGCCGTGCTGGGTCTGCCGGGGTCCCGCGTGCTCGCGGTGGCCCGGGCCGCCGGCCTGCGCATCGTCGCCGAGGCCTTCGTCGACCGCGGCTACGCACCCGACGGCACGCTGGTCCCGCGTGACCGGCCCGGTGCCCTGGTCACGGACCCTCAGGCGGCTGCCGCCCGCGCCGTGCAGATGGCGGTGCACGGGACCGTCACGGCCGTCGACGGCACGGTCGTCCGGGTCGACGCGCTGTCGCTCTGCCTGCACTCCGACACCCCCGGGGCCGTGGCCATCGCGACCGCCGTGCGCGCCGCGCTGGACGCCGCGGGCGTCGAGGTCCGGCCGTTCCGCACGGCGGGCGAGGTGCCGCTGCTGCCGGGCGGCGCGGCGCAACCCCGCACCGGCGGTGCGCAGCGGGTGCGCCCTGACGACGTCGCCGCGCCCCGCGTGCGTCCCGACGACCTCCCGGCGCCCGACCCGCGCGACGCCGCGCTGGACGCGGGCGATGCCGCGACGGACCGACCCGGCGAGGCTCGGGCGCCGCGTGATGGAGCGCGCGGCGAGGGACCAGCTCGGTGAGCGGTGCCGCCGGGACGGACGCGCCCGGGACGGACGCGAGAGGCCGCACGCCCCGGGTCCTGCCGTGCGGTGAGGACGCGGTCCTCGTCGAGCTCGCGGACCTCGACGGGGTGTCCGCCCTCGCGGACGTGCTCCGGACCGACCCTCCGCCCGGCGTGGTCGACGTCGTGCCCGCGGCGCGCACGGTCCTCGTGCGTGGGGACGTGCGGCGTCGCGCGGTGTGGCTGGCGGCCGTGACCCGCGCCGCCGTCGCCGGACCTGCCGCTGACGGACCTGCCGCTGACGGACCTGCCGCCGACGGACCCGCCGCGGGCGACCGGCCGACCGGTCGGGTCGTCGACATCCCGGTCGTCTACGACGGGCCCGACCTGGCGCAGGTCGCCCGTGCGACGGGCCTGTCCGTCGAGGAGGTGGTGGCGCGGCACCTCGCAGGCGGTCCCGGCGGGTACCGCGTCGCGTTCGGCGGGTTCGCCCCCGGGTTCGCGTACGTGGTGGGTGTCGACCCGCGGTTGCACGTCCCACGGCTCGCGACGCCCCGCACCCGCGTGCCGGCGGGCGCGGTCGCCCTCGCGGGCGACTACACCGCGGTCTACCCGGCGGCGTCACCCGGCGGCTGGCAGCTGCTGGGCACGACGTCCGTCGCGATGTTCGACGTCGGCCGCGGGCGGGACGCGGCGGCCCTGCTGAGGCCGGGCGACGTCGTGCGGTTCGTGCCCGCGCCGGCCGTCCCGCGGGCGGTCGCGGCGCCACGCGCAGCGCCACCGTCGGCCGCACCACACGCCCCGGGCCGCACCGTCGCACAGGACAGCACCGTCGCCCCGGACAGCACCGTCGCCCCGGACAGCCCCGTCGCCCCGGACAGCCCCGTCGCCCCGCCCTCACCCGTCGCCCCGTCCCCACCCGTCGCCCCGCACGCGGGCGCGCGGGCGGTGACGGTGCTCGCCACCGGGCCGCTGCTGCTGCTGCAGGACCTCGGCAGACCGGGCCTGGCGGCGGTCGGGGTGCCGCGCTCCGGCGCCGCCGACCCGGACGCGCTGCGCCGTGCGAACCGGCTCGTCGGCAACCGGCCCTCCGCGGCGGGGCTCGAGGTCGTGCTGGGCGGCCTGGTGCTGCGGTGCACGGCGACCACGGCCCTCGCCCTGACCGGTGCGCCGGTGGCCGCGGACCTCGACGGTGCGGCGGTGCCGCACGGTGCTGCGATCCGCGCCCCCGCGGGTGCCGTGCTGCGGCTCGGGTCGCCGCCGGAGGGCCTGCGCACCTGGGTGGCGGTGCGTGGGGGCCTCGCCGTGCCGAGCGTGCTCGGGTCGCGCTCCGCCGACGTCCTGTCGGGGCTCGGGCCGGCGGCGGTGCGACAGGGGGACGTGCTGCCGCTGGGGGACGACGTCGACGGCCTGCCGGAGCCGGCGCTGCCGGACGGTCCCGTCCCTGCCGTCGAGGTCCACGGTGTCGAGGTCCACGGTGTCGCGATCCCGGGTGTCGCGGTCCCGGGCGTCGAGGGCCCTGATGTCGAGGTCCCCGGCCACGTCCTGCTCCCGGCGTCGGACGGCCCTCGGCTGGACCACCTCGACGCCCGCGGCCGCGCGGCACTGTGGGCGACGGTCTGGGACGTGTCGCCCGCGAGCAACCGGGTCGCCGTGCGGCTGGCGGGCGCGCCGCTGATGCGCCGGGCGATCGGGGAGCTGCCGTCCGAGGGCCTGGTCGCCGGGGCGGTCCAGGTGCCGCCCGACGGTCAGCCGGTGGTGTTCGGCGCGGACCACCCCGTGACCGGTGGCTACCCGGTGGTCGCCGTGCTGACGCGCGAGGGCCGGGCACGCGCGGCACAGCTGCGCCCCGGGCAGCGCGTGCGCCTGGCCAGAACTGACGTCCCGCCGATCCATCCCTCGTGACCAGCGACGACGTCGCCGGACCGCTCGCGGAGCATAGGTAAGGCTGTGCTAAGTTCTCGCCTGCCGCGGCTCGTCCGCCGTCGTCCCCCTCCCGAGGAGCACAGGTGAAGCACGTCCGTCCCCGCACCGTCCTGGCCGCGCTCGCGGCGACCGTCGCGCTCGCCCTGTCGGGGTGCAGCGCGTCGTCCTCCGCGGCGCCGGCCGCATCGGCGCCGGCGAGCGACGCCACCGAGGACGCGTCGTGGCCCCGCACGGTCACCCACGAGCAGGGCGAGCTCACGCTCGACGCCGCGCCGCAGCGGATCGTGTCGACGACGCCGTCGGTGACCGGCACGCTCCTGGCGATCGGCGCCCCGGTCGTGGCGAGCGCCGCGACCGCGCCGGGCACGGCCGTCGCGGACGAGGACGGGTTCTTCCGCCAGTGGGGCGACGTGGCGCGCGAGCGCGGCGTCGAGGTGCTCTACCCGAATCTCGAGCTCGACCTCGAGGCGATCATCAGCGCGGAGCCCGACCTGGTCGTGGTCTCCACCTCGGGTGCCGACTCCGTGCTCGACCAGTACGAGCAGATCGCCGAGCTGTTCCCGACGGTCGTCGTCAACTACTCGGACAAGTCGTGGCAGGACCTGGCCACCGACCTCGGGGAGATCACCGGTCACGAGGACGGCGCGGCCGACGCGATCGCCGACTTCGACGCGTACGTCGCCGAGGCGGCCGAATCCCTGACCCTGCCGGACGGTCCGGTGTCCGTCGTCTCCTACAACGGCCCCACCGACGACTCGGCGATCGCCAAGGAGACGTCCCCCTGGGCGGGCATCCTGGGTGACCTGGGCCTCGAGGTCGTCGGCGCCCCCGACGAGCTCGACACCTCGGAGCAGGTGCGCCAGGACGTCGCGTGGGTCTCCTTCGAGAACCTCACCGCGGCGATCACGGGTACGCAGGTGTGGCTGCTGTCCGGCACCCCCGACGACGTCGCCGAGCTCACCGCGGAGCCGACCCTGCAGAACCTGGAGGCGGTGACCACCGGCCAGGTGTTCGAGCTGGGTCCGACCTCGTTCCGCCTCGACTACTACAGCGCGACCGCGCTGGTGGACACGGTCGTCGGGCACCTGGGCTGACCGACCCGTGCCCGTCGCGTCCGACGCACCGCAGCGCACGAGCCCGGCGCCGACCACCGGTCGGCGCCGGGCCGCGCTGGTGCTCACGGGTGCCCTCCTGCTGGTGCTCACCGCGGCGAGCCTGGCCCTGGGGTCCCGCACCGTCCCGCTGCACGAGACGTGGACGGCGGTCACGGCGTACGACGCGACCAACGACCTGCACCTGGTCGTACGGGAGCTGCGGGTGCCGCGCACCGCGCTGGTGCTGCTGGTCGGCGTGGCCCTGGGGCTGTCGGGTGCGGTCCTGCAGGCCGTCACGCGCAACCCGTTGGCGGAGCCCGGGCTGCTGGGGGTGAGCGGCGGCGCCGCGGCCGCGATCGTCGTGGGCATCGCCTTCTTCGGTGCGACGACGGTCGCGGGCTACGTCTGGTTCGGGTTCGCCGGCGCCGGCGCCGCGGCGGTCGCCGTGTTCCTGCTGGGCCGCGCGCACGACGCCGGCACCAACCCGGTGCGGCTGGTGCTGGCCGGCGCCGCGTTGTCGATCGTCCTGGCCGCGCTGACCCAGCTCGTCGTGCTGAACACCGGCGACCGCGTGCTGCAGGCGCTGCGGCAGTGGATGACGGGGTCGTTCCAGGGTCGCGGGGCCGAGGTGGTGCCCGTGGTCGCCGGGGCCGTGCTGCTCGGCGCGCTCGTGTGCGTCGCGGTCGCGCCCGGGCTCAACGCGATGAGCCTGGGCCAGGACCTCGCGACCGCGCTCGGGCTCGACCTGCGTCGCACCGTCGTGCTCGCCACCGTCGCGGTGCTGGTGCTCGCCGGGGCGGCGACGGCAGCGGCGGGCCCGGTCGCGTTCCTCGGCCTGGCGGCACCCCACGCGGCGCGCCTCGTCGTGGGCCCCGACCAGCGGCGCGTCCTGCCGGCGTCGGCCCTGGCGGCCACGGTCCTGCTGCTGGTGGCCGACGTCGCCGGGCGCCTGGTGGACCACCCGCAGGAGGTCGGGGCCGGGGTCATGGCAGCCCTCGTCGGCGGGCCCGTGTTCGTCGCGCTGGCGCGCCGACGCAGGTTCGTGCGCCTGTGACCGCCACGCCCGCCCCGGCCGGCACGGGCACCGTCGCCGCGCCGTCGGTCACCCTGCGCCGCGGCCCCCTGTCCTGGCGCCTGCACCCGCGCACCGTGACCGTGTGCGTGCTGCTCGGCGTGCTGCTGCTGGTCGTCGCGGTCCTGGCCCTGGGCACCGGCTCGCTCGCGCTGTCCCCGGCGCGCGTCGTGGACGTCCTGCTGGGGCGCGGGGACACGACGGCGAGCACGGTCGTCACCCGCATCCGTGCGCCGCGCGTGCTGACCGGGATCCTGGTCGGCGCCTGCCTGGGCGTCGCCGGTGCGGTGCTGCAGTCGCTGTCGCGCAACCCGCTGGGCTCCCCGGACGTCATCGGGTTCACCGCGGGCGCGGCGACCGGTGCGGTCGTGCAGATCGTCCTGGTGGGCGCGGGGCCGGGAGCCACGGCGGCCGCCGCGGTCGGCGCGGGCGTGCTCACCGCGCTCGTCGTGTACGGGCTGTCGGTCCGCCGTCGCGTGAGCGGGTCGTCGCGCATCGTCCTGGTGGGCATCGGGGTCGGCGCCGTCCTCGAGGCCGTGACCAGCCTGGTGATGTCCCGCGGTGACATCGACGACGTGGCCGGTGCGCAGGTCTGGCTCGCCGGCTCGGTGAACGGGCGCACCTGGGACCACGTCACCACCGTGGCCGTCGCCCTCGTGCTCGTGCTGCCCGTGGTGCTGGCGCACGCCCGGCACCTCGACCTCCTGGCCATGGGCGACGACACCGCCCAGCAGCTCGGTGCACGGGTGGAGCGCACCCGCCTGGTGCTGGTGCTGGCGTCCGTGACCCTCGCGGCGGCCGCGACCGCTGCGGCCGGTCCCATCGCGTTCGTCGCGCTGGGGGCACCGCAGCTGGTGCTGCGCCTGACGCGCTCCCCGCGGGTGCCCGTGCTCTCGGCGGGTCTGCTGGGAGCGGTCCTGCTCGTCGCCACCGACCTGGTGACCCAGCGGCTGCCGTTCGCGGCCGCCGTGCCGATCGGGCTGATGACCGGCCTGCTCGGCGGCGTGTACCTGCTGTGGCTGCTGACCCGGCCGGGGAGGATCTGACCCGTGCCGCCCGACGAGAGGACCCCATGACCACGCTCGCGGCCCGCGGCGTGACGCTCGGCTACGACGGCCGGACCGTCTCGACCGACCTCGACGTCGAGATCCCGGACGGATCGTTCACGGCGATCATCGGCCCCAACGCCTGCGGCAAGTCCACGCTGCTGCGCGCCCTGTCGCGCCTGCTCGCGCCCACGGCCGGCCGGGTCGTGCTCGACGGCCGGGAGATCCGCGAGTACTCGACGCGGGACGTGGCGCGTCGCCTGGGTCTGCTGCCGCAGTCGTCGCTCGCCCCCGACGGCATCACGGTCGCCGACCTCGTGGGCCGCGGGCGGTTCCCGCACCAGTCCTTCCTGCGGCAGTGGTCGCCCGACGACGAGCGGGCCGTGCGCGAGGCGATGGCCGCCACCGGTGTCGCCGAGCTCGCGGACGTGCCCGTCGACCAGCTCTCCGGCGGCCAGCGGCAGCGGGTCTGGCTGGCGCTGGTGCTCGCGCAGCAGACGCCGCTGCTGCTGCTGGACGAGCCCACGACGTTCCTCGACGTGGCGCACCAGATGGAGGTCCTCGGCCTGTGCCGTCGCCTGCACGCGACCGGGCGCTACACGATCGTCGCGGTGCTGCACGACCTGACGATGGCGTTCCGGTACGCCGACCACGTCATCGCCATGAAGGACGGGCGCGTGGTCGCCTCCGGCCCGGTCGAGGAGGTCGCGACCGCCGAGCTGGTCGGGGAGGTCTACGACATCCGCTGCCTGTGCCTGCCCGACCCGGTCACGGGACGACCCGTCGTCGTCCCGGTCGACCCGGACCATGAGCTCCCCGCCGACGTCCCCGCCGGCGCCCTCGCCGACGGACCACCCACCCGCCTCCCCGGACGGACCGCATGACCGACCACGACCGCTCCCACCTGCCCGTCGCCGCGCGTGTCGTGGCCGTCACCGACCTCACGCCGCGCATGCGCCGTGTCACCTTCGCCGGGCCGGAGGTCGAGGCCTACCTGTCCGGCCGGTCGGTGCCCAACGTCAAGCTGTACTTCCCCCGGCCGGACGGTGAGCTGGACCTGCCCGAGCGTGCCGGCCACCGGTACACCTGGCAGCCGGGGCAGCGCGAGCGGGTGCGCACCTACACGGTGCGCCGCGTGCACCCCGACGGGTCCGCGATCGACGTGGACCTGGTCCGCCACGGGGACGCGGGCGTGGCGTCCGCGTGGGTGGAGCGGGTGCGTGTCGGTGACCGGCTGGGGCTGCTGGGCGGCGGCGGCCTGGTGCCCGGCCTGTGCGACTGGTTGCTGCTGGTGGCGGACGAGACGGGGCTGCCGGCCGCTGCGGCCATCCTCGAGGCGCTGCCCGGCACGACGCGCGGCGTCGCGCTGCTCGAGGTCGCCGACGCCGCCGAGGAGCAGGTGCTCGCCGGACCGGCGGGTGTGCAGGTGCGCTGGCTGCACCGCGACGGCGCGCAGCCGGGCACGACGACGCTGCTGCAGGACGCGATGGCTGAGGTGGACCTCCCGGGCGAGGGCGGTGCGCGGGTGTGGGTGTCCGCGGAGTCGCAGGTGGTGCGGTTCGCGCGCGGGCACCTGCGTGACCTGGGCTTCGACCGGCGACGCCAGCTCGTCATCGGGTACTGGCACCGCGGGCTGAGCGAGGTCGGGTACGCGGTGGAGTCGGACCACGACCGGGTGGACGGCGAGCTCGAGGTCGAGGCCGCGGCGGCCCGGCCGTGACGTCGTGACCCCGGACGCCGTGACCCCGGACGTTGTGACCCCGGACGCCGTGACCCGCCCCGCTGAGCGTCCGGCCCCGCGCGTGCACGAGGCCGCCGGGTGGCGGTTCGACGAGCGGCACCCGGTCGCCCCGCCCGGGGTGCCGGTGCCGCGCGTGGTGGGTCCGGTCGAGCGTGCGTGGGCCGGTGCCGACCACGACGGGCGCCGGGGCCTGCTGGCCCGGCTGCGCGCCGCGGGCTCGCCGGTCGTCGTCGACGAGGGCGGCACGTGCACGCTGACGTGGTGGTACGAGGACGGGGACGCCCGGGCCGTGGTGCTGGCGGCGAACGGGCTGCTCGACCACCGGGACGTCGGGGCGAGCGAGCTGGTGCGCCTGCGGGGCAGCGACGTCTGGACGATCACGTACCGGCTGCCGAGCGACTGGCGCGGGTCGTACGTGCTGACGACGCACCGGGGTGACGGACCGCCGCCGTGGCGCACCGCGGACGACCGGCGCGCGGTCCGGCTGGCCGCGATGGCCGGCCGGCCCGACCCCGCCAACCCCCGGGTCATGGGGACCATGCACGATGCGGCGGTGTCCGTGGCGCAGGGCCCTGCGGCCCCGCCGCACCGCTGGTGGGTGCCGGGCCGCCCGACACCGCCGGCCGAGCTCGTCCTGCCGGCGACGGCGCACCGGCGGGCCCGGCGCGTCTGGCTGCACACCACGCCGGGCCTGCCGGACGACCGTGAGGCGCCGCTGCTGGTCGTCCACGACGGCCAGGTGTGGGCGCGGTCCGTGCCGCTGGCCGCGTCGCTCGACGCAGCGGTCGCGGACGGCGCCCTGCCGCCCCTGCGGGCGGTGCTCGTCGACTCCGGCACGGTGGCCACGCGCTGGGACGAGCTGGGGGTGCCGGGCGGGACGACGCGGTTCGTCCTCGACGACCTGCTGCCCGTGCTGGCCGGACGCTGGGCGCTGCCGGCCGACCCGACGCGCGTCGTGGCGACCGGCGCGAGCTTCGGCGGGCTGGGCGCGCTGTGGCTGGTGGCCCTGGGCGGCGACCGGGTGGGCGCGGCGCTGGCGCAGTCCCCGTCGCTGTGGCGGTTCGACCTGCGGGACGTGCTGCGTGCCGCTCCCCGGCACGTGCGGGTGGCGCTGCAGGCCGGGGTCCACGAGCCGGAGGTGCTGCGCGGCACGCGCGAGCTGGCGGCCGCGCTCGTGGCGGACGGCCGGTCGCCGCACGTCGTCGAGGTCACCGGCGGGCACGACTGGGCGTGGTGGTGGCCGGGGATGCTCGACGGGCTCACGCGGTTGCTGCCGCCGGACCCGTGCGACGGCGCCGCCGACCCGACGCGCGTCGCCGGAATCACCTCGCCGGCGGGACCTACGTCCTGCTGAGCGGCCGCGCGAGACCACTCAGGACCGCACATGTGGGCGTGTCGCGCGTGTTGGACCACAACATGTTGTGTCGTTCGGCGTTGGCTGGTGTTCCACTCAGAGGGACGCAGCAGCACACCGAAGGAGCGCACGCATGTCGCAGCAGGGCCGTACCGGCACGCCGGTCGTCGTCGAGGTCGGGTCGACCGTCGGCGAGTACCTCGACCGCAGCGACTGGCGGGTGAACGCGAACGCCAACCAGGGGTACTCCCTCGGCGGCATGATCCTCAACACCGCGGGGAAGGTCGTCGCCAACTACTGGCTGAGCGAGATCTACCCGGCGGAGGTCGGCCAGGCGCACCGGGACGGCGACCTGCACATCCACGACCTCGACATGCTGTCCGGCTACTGCGCCGGCTGGTCGCTGCGCACCCTGCTGCAGGAGGGTCTCAACGGCGTCCCCGGCAAGGTCGAGGCGCGCCCGCCCAGGCACTTCAGCGCCGCGATCGGGCAGATCGTCAACTTCCTGGGGACGATGCAGAACGAGTGGGCCGGGGCGCAGGCGTTCAGCAGCTTCGACACGTTCATGGCGCCGTACGTGCGGCTCGACGCCCTGACCTACACCGAGGTCCGTCAGGGGATCCAGGAGCTCATCTACAACCTGAACGTGCCGTCGCGCTGGGGCACGCAGACGCCGTTCACCAACCTCACGTTCGACTGGACGTGCCCGGCGGACCTCGCCGACCAGACGCCGTTCGTCGCGGACGAGCCCTGCGACTTCACGTACGGCGACCTGCAGGCCGAGATGGACATGATCAACCGCGCCTACATGGAGGTCATGACCGAGGGTGACGCGTCGGGCCGCGTGTTCACGTTCCCGATCCCGACGTACAACATCACCAAGGACTTCCCCTGGGAGTCGGAGAACGCGCAGCGGCTGTGGGCGATGACGGCCAAGTACGGGCTGCCGTACTTCCAGAACTTCATCAACTCCGACATGGAGCCCGGCGACGTGCGCTCGATGTGCTGCCGCCTGCAGCTGGACCTGCGGGAGCTGCTCAAGCGCGGCAACGGCCTGTTCGGGTCCGGCGAGCAGACCGGCTCGATCGGCGTCGTCACCATCAACTGCGCGCGCCTGGGCTTCACGCACCCCGGTGACGAGGCGGGTCTGCTGGCCGACCTCGACCGGCTGCTGGGCCTGGCGCGCACCTCGCTGGAGCTCAAGCGCACCACCATCCAGCGGCTCATGGACGACGGCCTGTTCCCGTACTCGCGGCGCTACCTCGGCTCGCTGGACAGCCACTTCTCGACCATCGGCGTCAACGGCCTGAACGAGATGATCCGCAACTACACCGGTGACCTGTACGACATCACCGACGAGCGCGGCCACGCCATGGCGCTGCGCGTGCTCGACCACGTGCGCGCGCGCATGGTCGAGTTCCAGGAGGAGACGGGCAACCTCTACAACCTGGAGGCGACCCCGGCGGAGGGTACGACGTACCGCTTCGCCAAGGAGGACAAGAAGCGCTTCCCGACGATCCTGCAGGCCGGGACGCCGGACCACCCGTACTACACCAACTCCTCGCAGCTGCCGGTGGGCTTCACCGACGACCCGTTCGAGGCCCTCGAGCGTCAGGACGAGCTGCAGACGCGGTACACCGGCGGGACCGTGCTGCACCTGTACATGTCGGAGCGCATCTCCACGCCGGAGGCGTGCCGCGAGCTGGTGCGGCGGGCCCTGACGCGGTTCCGGCTGCCGTACCTGACCGTCACCCCGACGTTCTCGATCTGCCCGGCCCACGGGTACCTGGCCGGTGAGCACCACGTGTGCCCCACGTGCGAGGAGGACGGCGTCACCACGACCTGTGAGGTGTGGACGCGGGTCATGGGCTACCACCGGCCCGTGAGCTCCTTCAACATCGGCAAGCAGGGCGAGCACGCCGAGCGCGTGCCGTTCCGCGAGCCCGCGGGGGCGCGGGCGTGACACCCGACGACACCGGGTCCGGGCGCACCGTGCGGGGTGCGCCCGGACCGGCGCGTCCCCACCCGTCGGCCCCCGACGCAGCCCCCGACGCGGGTGCCGACACCCTGCAGATCGCTGGTCTGGTGCCGCTGTCCACGGTCGACTGGCCGGGCCGGCTGGTCGCCACGGCGTTCCTGCAGGGCTGCCCCTGGCGCTGCACCTACTGCCACAACAGCGCGATCCTCGACCCGTGCCTGCCCGGTGTGGTGCCGTGGTCGGACGTCACCGACCTGCTGGCCCGGCGCCGCGGCCTGCTCGACGGGCTGGTCCTGTCGGGCGGGGAGCCCACGCGCCAGGCGGGGGTCGTGGCCGCCGCGCGCCAGGTCAAGGACGCCGGGTTCCTCGTGGGGCTGCACACGGCCGGCGCGTACCCGGCGCGGCTGCCCGCGCTGCTCCCGTACGTCGACTGGGTCGGGCTGGACGTCAAGGCGCCCGCCCACCTGTACCGGGCGATCACCCGCACGGGCGGCCCGACGACGGCCGCCGACAAGGCGTTCGCGTCCCTGCGGCTGGTCCTCGACAGCGGCGTCGACGTGCAGGTCCGCACCACGGTCGACCCGACGGTACTGATGGACGAGGACGTCGCCGAGCTCAGCACGCTGCTGGCCGACCTGGGGGTGCGCGACCACGTCCTGCAGCAGGTCCGCCCGGACGGGACGACGGACGAGTACCGGCAGGCCCTGGCGACGCTGCCGCGCGAGCGGCTGCACCGGGCCTGAGAGGCGGGTGTCAGGGGCGGACGTCGGGCCCGGGCCGCAGGACGTAGACCACCGACGGCTCACCGTCGGCGGTCCGCGACGGGATCGCGTCGACCAGCCAGTCGTCGACGTGGTACCCGGCCCAGAACGTCGCACCCGACAACGGGTCGGGCGGCACGGTGACCGGCTCGTCGAGCGACTCCGCCTGAGCGTCCGCCAGCAGGTCCCACGCCACGCGGCCGCGGTCCTCGCCGTCGGCGGCGACCTCCGCAGCCCAGCCGGCCCCGTGCGGGTGGGCGGCCACCAGGCGCCCACCGATCAGCGGGACGTCGCGCGGGAAGCCGTCGGGCAGCCGCGCGTCCAGCCGCCGCTCGGCGGGTGCGACCGTCAGCTCCCACGGTCCGGCCGCGCCGTGCGCGGTGCCCGCGGCGTCGACGGCGGTCACCCACACGTCGTACTCGCCCGGCAGCAGCGGACCGGAACCGTCGCACGCCGCCAGGCCCATCGGGGTCCGCTGCGCGATCGGGCCCGGGCCGCCGTCCACCAGGGACTGCGTCCAGAACGTCTCGCTGCCCCGCAGCGCGTGCAGGGTCGTCCCGGGGTCGTCCACGGGCGGACGGTCGGTGCCGTACATCTCGGCGAGCAGCTGCCCGGAGGGTGTCGGCGCGTGGTCGACCGGCTGCTGCGCCGTCGCGACGACGACCTCCTTGCGCGTCACCAGGAACCGCAGGCGGGACGGGTCCGTGGTCGCGGCGGGCAGCTCCGAGACGGCCACCACCAGGTCGATGCTGTCGGCCTGCCAGGTGCCGACGCCTCCGTCGTTGCCCGGGCCGCCGACCGTCTCCGTGCCGTCGGCGGCCGCGAACCCCAGGTCGACCCCCAGCGTGTCGTCCGCGCCGGACGGCAGCGTCGCCACCGAGGACCGGCACGTGCCCGGGTCGGCGTCCGGGTCCGCGGCGGGGGACAGGTCGGCCGTCAGCTGCGGGCCCACCAGGACCACCGCACCGGCGGCGCTCGCGGCCACCGTGACGGTGCCGGCCGCGCGGGTCGCCCGTCGCCGGCGCACCCGGCTCGCGAGCCGGTGGACGGTGGCGACGGTCGTGCCGTCGTCCGGGTCCCCGAAGGCGCTCGCGTGCGCGGCGGCGTCGGCGACGTCGTGCAGCGCGAGACCCAGCCGTGTGCTCATCGTGACCTCCGGACGTCGACGAGGACCTCGTCGATGTGGTGCGCGGGCTCCTCGTCGGCGAGCGAGCCCAGGCGCGACTCCAGCGTGCGGGTGGCGTCCGACAGGTACCGCTTCACGGTGCCGACGGACAGGGAGAGGGCGTCGGCCACCTGGGCGACCGTCATGTCCTCGAAGTGGCGCAGGACGATGCACGCGCGCTCGCGGGGCGGCAGCAGCGCGAGCGCCTGCTGCACAGCCATGCGCGTGGTGACCACGGGCTCCGGCCCGGCGTCCGGCCCGTCGGGCGGCGTGGGCTCGGGCACGGCGGCGAGGTGCCGGATCGTGGCCCAGTGCCGCCGGCGGCGGAACCCGTCGACGTACGTCGTGAGGATCGCGCGGCGCACGTACGCCTCGGCGGACGCGACCTCCCGCGTCCCACGGCCGCGGGTGAAGGTGCGGACCAGGGCGTCCTGCACCAGGTCCTCCGCCTCGCGCGCGTCACCCGTCAGCAGGTACGCGTACCCGACGAGCGCGCGGCCGCGCGTGCGGACGAGCTCGTCCAGCGCATCCGGCCAGGGCGTCACGGTGCTCCCGTCGTCGGCACGGCAGCGCACGGCACGCCCCGTCATCCATGGTGACGGACGAGGCGTCCGAAACGTTGGGTCTCGCGCACCGAATCACGAGAACGATGAGGGATGAACCCCGGCGGGTGCTTGAATGCACCTCGACGCCACAGCCGGGAGGACGTCGATGGACGTGCAGGTCACCACCGAGGACTTCGGCGTGCGCACGGTGCTGCGCGTCGCGGGCGAGATCGACGTCGCCTCCGCCGACCGGCTCCGCGAGCGTGTCTCCGTGCTGCTGTCCGACGGCCGCACCGACCTGGTCGTCGACCTGACCGGCGTGACGTTCATGGACTCCACCGGCCTGGGTCTGCTGGTGGGCGCCCTCAAGCGCGCGCGCCTGCTCGGCGGCCGGCTCGTGCTCGTCGTGGACTCCGAGCGGCTGCTCAAGGTCTTCCGCATCACCGGCCTCACCCAGGTGTTCACGATCCACGACACGCTGGTGGACGCGCTCGCGTCCTGACGCCCGGCGTCCCGGACGTCTCGACAGGTGCGATCTACGTCACACCTGTCGCTAGACTCGCCGGGTTCGCCGGCAACGGGGCCGGGCGGCCCGGCGCGCTCAGGGGGCGGCGCCGGTGTGTCGAGGAGGATGCATGGAGCTCGGTACCACGAGCATCACGATCGTCGCGGCGATCGCCGTCGTCGGACTGGCCGCCCTCGTGGTCGCCGCCGTGCTGCGCCGCCAGGTGCTCGCGGCGGGCGAGGGCACGGCCTCGATGCAGGAGATCGCCCAGGCGGTGCAGGAGGGCGCGTCGGCCTACCTGAGCCGGCAGTTCCGGACCCTCGCGCTGTTCGCCGCGATCGTCTGCGCCCTGCTCTTCCTGCTGCCGGGTGACAGCGGGGTCAAGCTCGGGCGTTCCATCTTCTTCCTCGTCGGGGCCGGGTTCTCCGCCGCGATCGGGTTCCTCGGCATGTGGCTGGCCACGCGCGCCAACGTGCGCGTCGCGGCCGCCGCGTCGGGGCCGGACGGTCGCGCGGAGGGCGCACGGATCGCGTTCCGCACCGGCGGCGTCGTCGGCATGGCCGTCGTCGGGCTCGGTCTGCTCGGTGCGGCGCTGGTCGTGCTGGTCTACCGCGGGGACGCCCCGGCGGTGCTCGAGGGCTTCGGGTTCGGCGCCGCCCTGCTCGCGATGTTCATGCGCGTCGGCGGCGGCATCTTCACCAAGGCCGCCGACGTCGGTGCCGACCTGGTCGGCAAGGTCGAGCAGAACATCCCGGAGGACGACCCCCGCAACGCCGCGACGATCGCCGACAACGTCGGTGACAACGTCGGCGACTGCGCGGGCATGGCCGCCGACCTGTTCGAGTCCTACGCGGTCACGCTCGTCGCCGCGCTCATCCTCGGGCGTGCGGCGTTCGGCGAGGAGGGCATGGTCTTCCCCCTGATCGTCACCGCGGTCGGGGCGCTCGTCGCCGCGCTCGGCGTGGCGATCACGAAGGTGCGCGGCGCCGAGAGCGGCCTGACGGCCATCAACCGCGGCTTCTACGTCTCGGCGCTCGTCGGCGTCGTGCTCGCCGCCGTCGCCGCGTACGCGTACCTGCCGGCGTCGTTCGCCACCCTCACCGGCGGCACCGCGGGGCTCGAGGGGCACGCGGGCGACCCGCGGCTCGTCGCGTCGGCCGCCGTGCTCATCGGCGTGGTGCTGGCCGGCGTCATCCTGTGGGTCACCGGCTACTTCACCGGCACGACGAGCAAGCCGACGCTGCACGTCGCCCGCACGACGCTCACCGGCCCGGCCACGGTCGTGCTGTCCGGCATCGGCGTGGGCTTCGAGTCCGCGGTGTACACCGCGGGCATCATCGCGGCCGCCATCTGCGGCGTGTTCCTGCTGGCCGGCGGCTCGGTGCCGCTCGCGCTGTTCCTCATCGCGCTCGCGGGCTGCGGCCTGCTGACGACCGTCGGGGTCATCGTCGCGATGGACACGTTCGGCCCCGTCAGCGACAACGCGCAGGGCATCGCGGAGATGTCGGGCGACGTGTCGCCCGAGGGGGCGCAGATCCTCACGGACCTCGACGCCGTGGGCAACACCACGAAGGCGGTGACCAAGGGCATCGCGATCGCGACGGCCGTGCTGGCCGCCACGGCGCTGTTCGGCTCCTACGCCGACGCCGTGCGCGAGGCGCTGTCGCAGATCACGGGCGACGTCGGCGGGGACCTCGTCGTCGCGATGATGTCGTACGACATCATCAGCCCGATCACGCTGGTCGGGGTGATCCTGGGCGGCGCGACCGTGTTCCTGTTCTCCGGCCTGGCCGTCGACGCCGTGACCCGCGCGGCGGGCGCCATCGTGTTCGAGGTGCGGCGCCAGTTCCGCGAGCACCCGGGGATCATGACCGGCGAGGTGCGGCCCGAGTACGCGCGCGTCGTCGACATCTGCACCCGCGACTCGCTGCGCGAGCTCGCGACCCCGGGCCTCCTCGCGGCGTTCGCCCCCATCGCCGTCGGCTTCGGGCTCGGCGTCGGGCCCCTCGCGGGCTTCCTGGCCGGTGCCATCGGGTCCGGCGTGCTGATGGCGGTGTTCCTCGCCAACTCCGGCGGCACCTGGGACAACGCGAAGAAGATCATCGAGGACGGCAGCTACGGCGGGAAGGGCTCGCCCGCCCACGCCGCCGCCGTCATCGGCGACACGGTCGGTGACCCGTTCAAGGACACCGCCGGACCGGCGATCAACCCGCTCATCAAGGTGATGAACCTCGTGTCCGTGCTCATCGCGCCGGCCATCGTCGCCGTGTCGGTCGGCGACGACGCGAACCACGTGGTGCGGCTGTCCATCGCGCTGGTCGCCACGGCCATCGCGTTCGGCGCGGTCATCGCCTCGCGGCTGCGCGCCGCCCGCGTCGACCGTGAGGGTCGCCTCGAGCACGAGGTCCAGCTGGTTCCCTGAGCGCCGGGTCGCCGCCCTCCTCCGCGCCGCGGGGGAGGGCGGCGCCGCGCCCGGCGAGGTGTCCGGCTCAGCGGCGCAGCGTGTAGGTCAACGTGGTCGGCTCGCTGCTCTCGTCGGCCTGCAGCGTCGACACCAGCGTCAGCGTGCTCGGGCTGCAGGTCGCCGTCGACACGGTCGGCGGCAGGGCCTCGATGGCGTCCTCGGCGGCGCCGTCCGGGACGTCGAGCTCCTCGCCGTCCAGGGTGCCCGTCGTCGTGACCCGCAGGCCGGAGGTGTCGACGTCGGAGATGGTCAGCTGGTCGTCCGTCAGCGACCACGTGCCCGTCAGGTCGCCCGCGGACCGTGACGACGACGACAGCTCGGCACCGTCGGCCGCGATCGTCATCGACGACGTGGAGTCCACGGTGGCGCCGAACCGTCCTCCGGCGGCGAACTCGTACGTCGACGAGCCACCCACGACGACCTCGACCGCGTCCTGGTCGTTCCCCGCTGCGGTCAGCAGCCCGCGCAGGTCGTCCTGCATCGCCGCGAGGTCCAGCCGCCAGGTGCCGAGCAGGCAGTCCTGGACGGCGTCGCCCGCGACGGGCTCGTCGTCGCCGGTGGTGGGCGCGGCCGTGGCGCCGGGGGACTGCGTGGTCGCGCCCGCGGTCGTCGGCGTGGACGGGGCGTCGCCGCCACCGGTGCAGGCCGCCAGCAGCAGCGCGGTCGCGGCCGTCAGGACCGTCGCTGTCGCACGTCGCACGGTCCGTCCCCTCGTCGTGCGCGCACGCGCAGCGGTTCTCGGTCGCGTCCAACGTACGCCACGCCGCGGGCCGGTACGCTCGCGCGCAACCCGTGGACCGACGGAGGGACGGACGGTGGATGCGCGCGACGTCGGCACCCTGCGGGTGATGACCTACAACCTGCGTGGCCTGCGCGGTGACGTCCGCGCGCTCGTCGACGTCGTCCGGGCCGCGCGACCCGACGTGCTGGCCGTCCAGGAGCCGCCGCGGGGGTGGCGGGGCCGGTGGCGGCTGCGGCGGTTCGCGTCCCGCACGGGGCTGCGCGTGGTGGTCGGCGGACGCGGTGCACGCACGACCGCGCTGCTGGTGGTGCCGCACCGCGCGGTCCGCGGTGCGTCCGCCGTGCGGATGCCGCTGACGCCGGGGCTCACCCGGCGGGGCGTGGCCACCGCGCTCGTCGACGGGGTGCGGGTCGTCGTCGTGCACCTCGGGCTGCGTGCCGAGGAGCGGGCCCGGCACGTGGACCTGGTCCGGCGTCGCCTGCTGCACGGCGGCGACGGACCGCTCGTCGTCGCCGGCGACCTCAACGAGCGACCCGGCGGCCCGTCGTGGGGCGCGTTCGGTGCGGGCGGGCTGCTGGACGCCGCCAGCGTCGTGGGCGTCGACACGCCCACGTACCCGGCGGACGTCCCGCGGCTGCGCATCGACGTGGTCCTGGCCGACGCCCGGCTCGCGGTGCTCGGCGCCCGCGTGCCGGACGAGGCGGGCGCCGGGGTGGCCAGCGACCACCGTCCCCTCGTGGTGGACCTGCGCCTGCCCGTGCCCTGAGCGGTGCGGCCGCCTGGGACGATGGAGCCCGTGAGCGCCACCCCGCAGACCCCCGTCGTCGTCCCCGAGCTCCTCGACGCGCTCCGCGCCGACCTCACCACGGCCGGGTACACCGTCGAGCACGTCGCCGAGCTGCTGGGACCCGTCGCGTCCGGCGCCCTCGACCGCGGCGAGTCGTTGCCCGCGCTGCGCGCCACCGCCCCCGGGGCGCCCGCCGGCGGCGACCCGGCAGCCGTGCTGACCCGGGCCTTCGTGCTCGGTGCGCCGGTGCGGGCCGACGCCCTCGCCGGGGCGCTGCCGACGCTCGGCGTCGAGGGTGCCCGCCGCCTGGGGCTGGTCGACGCGGCCGGCCACGGCTCCGCCGACGAGGTGCGCGCCACGGTCGACCTGCGCCCGTACGCCGCCACGGACGGCACCGGCGAGGCCGCGTGGTGGGTCGCCTCGGACCTGGGCGAGCTCGCCACCGGGGCGGCGCTGCGCACGGACCACGTGCTGGGCGTCGGCGGGGCGTCCGTGACCCTCGCCCAGGCCACGGTCCGCGACCCCCGCCGCCGGGTGCTGGACCTGGGCACCGGCTGCGGCGTGCAGGCGCTGCACGCCAGCCGGCACGCGCAGCACGTCGTCGCCACCGACCTGTCGGCGCGCGCGCTGGCGTTCGCACGCTTCACCACCGCGCTCGCGGGGCTCGGGCCGGACCGCGTCGAGCTGCGCGCCGGGTCGATGCTCGAGCCGGTCGCAGGCGACACGTTCGACCTGGTCGTCAGCAACCCGCCGTTCGTCATCACCCCGCGGCGCGCCGACGTGCCGGCGTACGACTACCGCGACGGCGGGCGGTCGGGTGACGACCTCGTGCGGGACCTGGTCACCGGCGTCGGCGCCGTGCTCGCGCCCGGCGGGGTCGCGCAGATGCTGGCCAACTGGGAGGTGCGCGACGGCGAGGAGTGGCACGAGCGCATCGGCGCCTGGGTCGACGCCTCCGGGCTGGACGCGTGGGTCGTGCAGCGTGACGAGCAGGACCCGGCGCAGTACGCCGAGACGTGGATCCGCGACGGCGGCACGACACCGGCCGACCGGGACGCGTGGACCTCCCGCTACGGCGCGTGGCTGGACGACCTGGCGTCGCGGGACGTCGCGGCCGTCGGGTTCGGCGTGGTCACGCTGCGTCGTCCGGTCGACGGGCCGCCGACCCTGCGACGCCTGGAGTCGGTCACCGGCTCGGTCCGCCAGCCGCTCGGTCCCGTCATCGCCGCGGGTCTCGCCGCGCACGACCTCGTCACGGGCCTGTCCGACACCGCGCTGGCGGACCTGCGGCTGGTGCACGCCCCCGACGTCACCGAGGAGCGCTACCTCCAGCCCGGTGCGTCCGACCCGCGCGTCGTGCTCCTGCGGCAGGGCGGCGGGTTCGGTCGCACCGTGCAGGCCGGCACCGCCCTGGCCGCGTTCGTCGGCGCCTGCGACGGGGAGCTCACCGCGGGGCAGATCATCGGCGCGCTGGGCGCGCTGCTCGACGTCCCCGCGTCCGACGTCGCCGCCGACGTCCTGCCGACGGTCCGCGGCCTGCTCGCCGACGGGCTGCTCACTCCCGCCTGACCGGCCGGGCGCACCTGCCCGGGCGGCTGCGAGGGCTGGACCGACCTCTCGCGGGTGGGAGGGCCCGTGGCCGGGTCCCCGCTGGTCGTAGGCTCGCCCTGGCCGCGGCGGCGCGGCCGGGAGTGCAGGAGGCACGATGACGACGCAGGACCACGGCGGGACGCCCACGGTCGCGGTGCTCGGCGGCGGGGTGATGGGCGGCACGCTCGTGGCCGCGCTGCGCACGGGCGGCTGGCCGGGGGACCGCATCACGGTGGCCGACCAGGACGTCGCGCGGGCGGCCGCGCTCGCCGAGGAGCACGGCGTGCGGACGGCGGGCAACGACGACGCGGTCGCCGGGGCGGACGTCGTCCTGCTGGCCGTGAAGCCCGACGTCGTGCCGGCCGTGCTGGCGCAGGTCGCGCCCGGCCTGCGCGCCGGTGCGCTGGTCGTCAGCGTCGCCGCCGGCGTGCCGCTGCGGGTGTACGAGGAGGCGCTGCCCGCGGGCACGCCGGTGGTGCGGGTCATGCCGAACACCCCGGCGCTCATCGGCAAGGGCGCGAGCGCGATCGCCCCGGGCCGGGACGCGGGTGCGGAGCACCTCGCGCTGGTCGAGCGCATGCTCGCCGCCACGGGCCTGGTCGAGCGGGTCGCCGAGAAGCACCTCGACGCGGTCACCGCGCTGTCCGGGTCGGGGCCGGCGTACGCCTTCTACGTGATCGACGCGCTCGCCGAGGCGGGCGTGCTGCTGGGGCTGCCGCGCGACCTCGCGTCGCGGCTGGCCGTCGCGACCGTCGAGGGGTCCGCGGCGATGGTCGCGCAGACCGGTGACCACCCGGCCGTGCTGCGCGAGCGCGTCTCGTCGCCCGGCGGGACGACGGTCGCGGGCGTCGCGGCGCTCGACGCGCACGCGGTCCGGGCCGGGCTGGTCGCGGGGGTGCGCGCGGCGGCGGAACGGTCGCGCGAGCTCGGCGCGGGCTGAGCGGTGGCTCCGGAACCACGGCCGGCGACGACCGGGCGGCCGGCGTCCCCGCGCACGCGGCGCGACGGGCGCCCGCCGGCGATGAACGACGTCGCGGCGCTCGCGGGCGTCAGCCACCAGACCGTGTCGCGCGTCCTCAACGACCACCCGAGCGTGCGCCCGGCGACGCGGGAGCGCGTGCTCGAGGCGATCGCCACGCTGGGCTACCGGCCCAACCTCGCGGCCCGCGCCCTGGTGACGCGGCGTACGGGGACGCTGGGCGTCATCACGCCCGCCTCGGCGCTCTTCGGCCCGACGAGCACCCTCGTCGCGTTCGAGCAGGCCGCGCGCGACGCGGGCTTCTACGTGTCGGTCGCGACGCTGCGGGAGTTCAGCGGGGCCGAGGTGGTCGCCGCGGTGGAGCACTTCCTGGCGCAGGGTGTCGACGGTGTGGTCGTCGTGGCGCCGCGCAGCGGGACGGTGGACGCCGTCGGCGGGGTGCGGCTGCCCGTGCCGGTCGTGCTCGTGTCGTCCGGTCGCGAGGGCGTCGGGCTGCCGACGGTGGCGGTCGACCAGGTGGCCGGCGGCCGGCTGGCCACCGAGCACCTGCTGGCGACGGGCCGGCGCATGGTCGTCCACGTCGCGGGACCCCAGGAGTGGTACGACGCGCGGGACCGGTTGCGCGGCTGGCGCGAGGCGCTCGAGGCCGCGGGCGCGGCGGTCCCCGACGAGCGCCGCGGCGGCTGGTCCGCGGCGGACGGGTTCGCCGTGGGGCAGGACCTGCTGCGTGAGGGGCTGCCGGACGCGGTCTTCGCGGCGAACGACCAGCTGGCGCTGGGCCTGCTGGCCGCGTTCGCACAGGCCGGTGCGCGGGTACCGGACGACGTCGCGGTCGTCGGGTTCGACGACGAGCCGGGCACGGCGTTCTACACCCCGCCGTTGACGACGGTGCGTCAGGGGTTCGACGAGCTGGGCCGGCGGGCGGTGCAGGCCGTCGCGGACGCGCTGGCGGGCGGGGCCCCGGGCCACCAGTCGATCGCGCCGGAGCTGGTGGTGCGGGCGTCGTCGGGCGCGTTGCAGGGGCGCTGACCGCGGGGTTGGCGCCCCGACTCATGTGAGCGTTAACATCGGGCGCCGGACGTGGCACGATCGCCCGGACGGCACGACGGACCCCGGGCGATGCGGCCCGGAGAGGGAGCAGCGCGCGATGGTGCACCACGACGACGACACCCGTGACGGCCGGGCCCGCGAGGCGATCGAGCAGGGGCGGGTGACCCTCGGCATCGAGCTCGGCTCGACCCGCATCAAGGCGGTCCTGGTCGGCGACGACCACGTCCCGCTGGCCAGCGGCGGGCACGCGTGGGAGAACCAGCTCGTCGACCGGGTCTGGACCTACTCGCTGGACGCGGTGTGGGACGGGCTGCGCGCGGCCGTCGCCGACCTGATCGCGGACACCGAGCGGCGCCACGGCGTGCGGCCGTCGGCCGTCGCCGCGATCGGCGTCTCGGCGATGATGCACGGCTACCTCGCCTTCGACGCCGACGACGACCTGCTCGTGCCGTTCCGCACGTGGCGCAACACGTCGACCGGGCCCGCGGCGGCCGAGCTGACCGAGCTGCTCGGGTACAACATCCCGCAGCGCTGGTCCGTCGCCCACCTGTACCAGGCGGTCCTCGACGAGGAGCCGCACGTGCCGCAGGTGCGGTTCGTCACGACGCTCGCCGGCTACGTGCACTGGCGTCTGACGGGCCGCAAGGTCATCGGTGTCGGCGACGCGTCCGGGATGTTCCCCGTGGACCCCGCGACCCGCGACTACGACGCCGACCTGCTCGCCCGCTTCGACGCGCACGTGGCCGACCGGCTGCCGGTCGACCACCTCGCCGACCTGCTGCCGCAGGTGCTGGTCGCCGGGCAGGAGGCGGGCCACCTCACCGACGAGGGCGCCGCGCTGCTGGACCCGTCCGGCACGCTGCACGCCGGCACCCGGCTCTGCCCGCCGGAGGGTGACGCCGGCACCGGCATGGTCGCGACCGCCTCGGTCGCCCCGCGCACCGCCAACACCAGCGTCGGGACCAGCATCTTCGCGATGGTCGTCCTCGAGAAGCCGCTCGCGACCGTGCACCACGAGATCGACCTGGTGACCACCCCCGCCGGTGACCTGGTCGCGATGGTCCACTGCAACAACGGCGCCAGCGAGCTGGGGGAGTGGGCCAGCGTGTTCGGCCGGTTCGCCACCGCGCTGGGCTCCGACGCCGGCGCGGACGAGGTCTTCGGCGTCCTGCTGCGTGAGGCGCTCGAGGGCGAGGCCGACGGCGGCGGGCTGCTGGCGTACAACTACCTGGCCGGCGAGCCGGTCACCGGGCTCGAGGAGGGGCGCCCGCTGATCGTGCGGACCCCCGACAGCCGGCTCACCCTGGCGAACTTCGTGCGCACGCAGGTCTACGGCGCGTTCGGCACCCTGAGCCTGGGCATGCGGATCCTCGCGGCCGAGGGCGTCGAGGTCGACGCGATGTACGCGCACGGCGGGCTGTTCCGCACCGCGGGCGTCGCGCAGCGGCTGCTCGCGGCGGCCGTCGACACCCCGGTCGCCGTCGGGCGCACCGCGGGCGAGGGCGGCGCGTGGGGCATCGCCGTGCTGGCGGGGTACCTCGCGAGCGGCGCGACGCAGGACCTGGGCGACTACCTGACGACGCACGTCTTCGCGGACGCCGAGATCGAGGTCGTGCACCCGGACCCGGCGGACGTCGCCGGCTACGCCGCCTGGCTCGAGCGCTACGAGGCCGGCCTGGCCGTCGAGCGCACCGCGACCGAGGTGCTCTGAGCACCACCTGAGACCACGCGCGGCACGACCGCGCACCGGCGCCCGCGCGCCGGACCACACCGCCCGCCACCGCGGGCACCGACGCAGGAGGCCGGATGACCACCACAGCACTGGACGCCTACGGGCCCGACGTCCGCGAGGCCGTCGCGCGCGCCCGCGAGAAGGTCAGCGCGCTGCACGCCGAGCTGCCCCGGTGGGGCCTGGTCGTGTGGACGGCCGGCAACGTCTCGCAGCGCGTCGTCGTCGACCCCGCCGGCCCGAGCGAGCGCGACCTGCTCGTCATCAAGCCGTCGGGCGTCACGTACGACGAGCTGACGCCGGAGTCGATGGTCGTGTGCGACCTGCAGGCGAACCTCGTCGAGGGGGACCGGGCGCCGTCGTCGGACACCGCCGCGCACGCGTACGTCTACACGCACATGCCCCACGTGGGCGGCGTCGTGCACACGCACTCGACGTACGCCACGGCCTGGGCGGCGCGCGCCGAGCCGGTGCCGTGCGTGCTGACGATGATGGCCGACGAGTTCGGCGGGGACATCCCCATCGGTCCGTTCGCGCTCATCGGCGACGACTCCATCGGCCGCGGCATCGTCGAGACCCTGCGCGAGTCCCGCAGCCCCGCGGTCCTCATGCGCAACCACGGCCCCTTCACGATCGGCAAGGACGCCAAGGCCGCCGTCAAGGCCGCGGTCATGGTCGAGGAGGTCGCGCGGACCGTCCACATCAGCCGCCAGCTCGGCGAGCCGCTGCCGATCGCGCAGAGCGACGTCGACTCGCTGTACGCCCGCTACCAGAACGTCTACGGCCAGCACTGATGCCGGCCCACGGAGGAGATGCACGATGAGCAAGGCATACCCCGACCAGGAGATCTGGTTCCTCACCGGCTCGCAGGACCTGTACGGCGAGGAGACGCTGCGCCAGGTCGCCGAGCAGTCGCAGGAGGTCGCCGCGGCGCTCGACGCGTCCGGCGACGTCCCGGCGAAGGTCGTCTGGAAGCCGGTCCTCAAGGACTCGGACGCCATCCGCCGCGCGGTGCTCGACGCCAACAGCGACGACAAGGTGCTGGGCGTCATCACGTGGATGCACACGTTCAGCCCCGCCAAGATGTGGATCACGGGCCTGGACCTGCTGCGCAAGCCGCTGCTGCACCTGCACACGCAGGCCAACGTCGAGCTGCCGTGGGACAGCATCGACATGGACTTCATGAACCTCAACCAGGCCGCGCACGGCGACCGCGAGTACGCGTACATCGCCACGCGCCTGGGCGTCGCCCGCACCACCGTGTCCGGCCACGTGTCGAACCCGGCCGTCACCGCACGCATCGGCACCTGGGTGCGCGCCGCCGCCGGCTGGCAGGCCGCGCAGGACCTGCGCCTCGTGCGCTTCGGCGACAACATGCGCAACGTCGCCGTCACCGAGGGCGACAAGACCGAGGCGGAGATCCGGCTCGGTGTCTCCGTGAACACCTGGGGCGTCAACGACCTGGTCGCCGCGGTCGAGGCCGTCGACGACGCGAGCGTCGACGCGCTCGTCGCGGAGTACGAGGACCTGTACGACGTCGTCCCCGAGCTGCGCCGCGGCGGCGACCGTCACGAGTCGCTGCGCTACGCCGCCCGCCAGGAGATCGCGCTCGAGCGCTTCCTCACCGAGCGCGGCGCCATGGCGTTCACGACGAACTTCGAGGACCTGGGCGACCTGCGCCAGCTGCCCGGCCTGGCCGTGCAGCGGCTCATGGCCAAGGGCTACGGGTTCGGCGCCGAGGGCGACTGGAAGACGGCCGTCCTCGTGCGCGTCGCCAAGGTGATGGGCGCCGGGCTGCCCGGCGGTGCCTCGCTCATGGAGGACTACACCTACGACCTCACGCCCGGTGCGGAGAAGATCCTCGGCGCGCACATGCTCGAGATCTGCCCGACCCTCACGACGTCGAAGCCCCGCGTGGAGATCCACCCGCTGGGCATCGGCGGCAAGGAGGACCCGGTCCGCATGGTCTTCAACGCCGACTCCGGTCCCGGTGTCGTCGTGTCGATGGCCGACATGCGCGAGCGGTTCCGCCTCACGGCGAACGTCGTGGACATCGTCCCGCCGACGGCCGACCTGCCGAACCTGCCGGTCGCGCGTGCCGTGTGGGAGCCCCGCCCGGACTTCACCACGTCGTCCGAGTGCTGGCTGACCGCCGGCGGCGCGCACCACACCGTGCTGAGCACGGCCGTGGGCATCGAGGCGTGGGAGATCTTCGCCGAGCTGGCCCGCACCGAGCTGCTCGTCATCGACGAGTCCACGACCCGTCGCGGCTTCGCCGACCAGGTGCGGTGGAACCAGGTGTACTACCGGGTCGCCCAGGGCCTCTGACGCGTCACGCACGACGAGGGCGGGCACCGGCCCTGGGCCGGTGCCCGCCCTCGCCCGTCAGCGGCGGCTCGCCGGGGTCGTGAGCCCGCCGGTCATGGCGTGGGGTCGTCGACCGTGGGCAGGAGGTCGACGCCGACGACGTTGTCCTCGTTGCCAGTGACACCGAGCGTTCGTCGAACCTGCTCGGAGCACGGTGCGTCGTCGAACGTCACCGTCGCTGTCCCCCGTTCGATCTCGACGTCGAAGCACGCGGCTGCGGCGACCTGGGACTTCAGCGGTCCCGCGACCGAGCCGAGCGCGGCACCTCGCCAGGTCGCCCGGCCGTCGTGGAAGCCGGTCGGGTCGAGCGATCCCTCGAAGCGGTCGCCGACCTCCGTGGTGACGAAGGCCTCGAACTCCTCGTCCGGGAGCGGGCCCGCGTCCTCCAGGAGCTCCCCCAGGAGCGACCGCAGGTAGCGGACGCGGTCGAGCGCGGCGTCGCGGGCCTCGCCCTCGCGGTCGCGTCCCGGTGCGCATCCCCCGGTCGTCCCGGCCAGGGAGAGGACGACAGCCAGGGCGATGGTGCGCAGTCGACCACTCACGGTACCGGTGGGTTGAGCGTCAGGTTCATCGCCCACGCGAAGTCGAGGTAACCCTCGGCCTTGGGGTGGAAGGACTGCTGCGACCCGATGGCGAGCATGTCGCCGTCCGTCGGCGTCAGCACGCCCGCGTGGATGTTCTCCGGCGACCCGCAGATGCCCTTGCCCTCGAACGCCGGGCGGGGGTCGGTGAACGTCACGTAGTCCGTGCCGGCTCGCGCGTCGGCGTCCGCGGCGGCGCGGGCGAGCCGCTCGGCGAGGACCCCGCCGTTCGTCATCGGCAGTTCCTGTCGACGTCGGCCTGGACGCCCGTCGGGTCGCCCGCCGCGGCCTTCGCGAGGTTCACGCGGATGCTCTCCTGGGTCGTCTCGTCCATGAACCGGGCCCAGGTCTCGGTCGCGGGCATCGTCTCCAGCGTCGCGAGCGCCGCGGCCTCCGCCGCGGGGTCGACGCCCCGCTGGGCGAGCCACTCCCGCTCCCAGGCGCAGAACCACCCCCTGTGCGCGACGGTCATGCCGTAGCCGGGCTCGTACGCGCCGGCGGCGAAGCGGCCGGGCTCGTCCGTGCCGTCCGCGGACGTGGCACCGGGAAGCTCCTCGGGCCCGGGGTCCACGGGCTCGGGCAGGGTGACCCCGGCGGGGAGTGTCAGGACGTCCATCGTCGCCCGGTACTCGTGGAGCACCGCGGCGAAGTCGCCCTCCGCTCCCACCCGGCCCGTTGCGTCCTCCCCGGACGCTGCGTCATCGCCGACCGCTGTGGCGTCCGGTGCCGTGGCGCCTCGCCCGTCTTCCGGGCCTTCCGGGGTGCTGGTCGCCCGGGTGCCGGGGGAGTCTGCACCGCAGGCCACCAGCGTGAGAGTCAGGAGAGCCACCGTGGCCACCCTGGCGGCGGTGCTGGCGATCCGCATGAGGACTCCTCGTCGTGGCACGGCGCTGCCGGACCGGTGGGGGAACGTGCGAACGGTCTCGCACCCCGGGGCGGGGTGTCCAGAGCCTGCGTCGTCCGTCCGGAGGCCCGCCGTCCGACTCGGCCTCGGCCTCGTCCTCGCCCTCTGACGTGCGACGTCACCCGACCTGCCGATGCGCGGGCCCGGGACGCGACGTACGGTCGGAGGAACGCGCGTCAACGGTGACGTGCTGGGCGCGTCAACGGTGACGCGCAGAAGGGAGCGTCGTCGTGCGGACGCACTCACGCACGCTGGTCTGGGCGCTGCGCGCCCTCCTGGCCACCACGGGCGCCATGCTCATCGTGATCGTCGACGCGGTGCTCAGTCACCCCTGACGCGAGCCGGGCGCCGGGTCACGGCGTCCGCCAGCGCGGCGCCGACGAGCACCGCCAGGCCGGCGCCGCCGACCCACCACGTCGTCGTCACGAGCCCGGCGGCGACATGGTCGGCGACGAGTGCGACGGCCGGGTCACCGAGGAACGCCGCGGCGGGACCCGCCAGCACCCCCGCCCGCACCACGCGCACGCCCACCAGCACCACGAGCGCGCCGAGCACCACCGCGCCGGCGACCCACGCGGCGGCCCGGGCCCGGCGTCGGGCCAGCGCCACGGCACCCACGGCGGCCGCGACGGCGACCCACGGGGCCCACCCGGCGGCGCGCTCCGCCGTGCCGACGGTCTGCTGCAGCCGGGCGGTCGTCCCGCCGTCGAGGACCGGGACGACGACGGTGACGTGCGGCACGAGCCTGTCCGGTACCCCGACGGCCACGACCGCACCGCGCACCGTGTCGGCCAGGCCGGTCAGGTCCAGGGTGAGCCGTCCCTGCGCGTCGACCTGGGCCGCCGCCCCGGGGCCCCCGCGCAGCGTGCCGACCAGCTGGCCGTGGAACGTGCGGTTCGCGCTCGCCCACGCGGCGGCGAACCCGTCGGACCCCACCGCGTCCAGGGACCGCTCCCGGACGACGCCCGCCACCCGCTGCTCGACGCCCGCGGCGGCGTCGTCCCCCAGGGTCCCGGGCAGCAGGCCGACGACGTCGTCCAGCGGGAGCGCCGCGGTGACCCCGCCGGCGACCCGGTCGGCCACCGCACCCTGCAGCCGGGCATCGTCGGCGAGGGGCTCGACCAGCCGGAGCCAGTCGTCCGTGTCGAGCAGCGTGGTGCGTGCCCAGACGCCGACGAGCGCGACCGGCGTCGACAGGAGCACGAGCACGACGAGCACCGCCACGAGGCCCGGCCGTCTCCGCACGCGCCGATCCTGCCCGAAGGGCGGCGTCGCGACACCTGCACGGCACCGGTCGCGCCGTGCGGCCCGGCCGGCCGGCCCGACCGGTGGAGACAGCGACCGGCCCGAAGGTGCCGCCGCGGGCGCCCGGCCGCTGCCGGACCCGTCCGCGCGACCGGCGGTGGGGGTGGGTGAAAGATGGTGATTCGGGTGGTTCAGGTCGCATACTGTCCAGGACGTGCGTCGGTGCGCGCACCGGGGAGGGCTCGGCATGGACACGCAGCGACGCGGGAGAGCGGAGACGTGGGTCCTCCGCGTCCTGCTCGCTGCGCTGGGCGGTCTGCTGCTGGTCCTGATCCAGGTCGCCGCGGGGGACGCCGCCCACGCCCGGACCCCCGGGGACGCCCGAGCCCTGCCGGCCGTGGCGGTCTCACGGGTGACGGACACCGTCGCTGCGCTGGGAGGCACCGCCGTCGAGCACGCCGGCACGGGGGATCCCGGCGTCCCGGCGGAGCCGTCGGGCCAGGACGAGCCGACGGTCCCGGACGGGTCGACGGTCCCTGCGGAGTCGACGGTCCCGGACGGATCCGCCGTGCCGCCGGAGGCCGTCGAGCCCCCGGACCCGGCGCCCGTGGACCCGACCCCGGTGGACCCGACCCCGGTGGACCCGACCCCGGTGGACCCGACGCCCGTGGACCCGACGCCCGTGGACCCGGCGCCTGTGGACCCGACGCCCGTGGACCCCGCGCCCGTCGACCCCGCGCCGTCGGTGGACGACCCGCCCGTGGAGCCGGCGACGGAGGGGAGCGCGCCGCCCGCGACCGGTGACCAGGGCCTCGAGGACGTGCGACCCGTCGCCGGCATCGACCGGGAGACCGCTGTGCTGCGCCCCGACCCGGCGCTGCCTGCCACGGTCACCCTCGTCCCGACCGACCGTGCCGTCCTGGACCCCGTCGTCGTGGTCGCGACCCTTGACGAGGTCACGGCGGTGGACGCCGCCGCCCGGCTGATGCGCGAGCTGAGCACCTCCGCGCGCGAGCAGGGTCCCGCGACCCTGGTGCGCCCCGAGCCCTCGGTGCCGTCGCCGGACGCGTCGAGCGTCGGCACCACGGCGGCGCTCATCGACGACGTCGCGCCCGCCCCGGCGACCGCGACGTCACCCGGCCTGCGGACGCCCTGGCCCACGGCACCCGGGCCGGTCGGCCCGCAGCCCGAGGCCCCGGCGGTCGTCACGGCGACGCCGCACGTCTCGCACGGCCAGGTCGCGCTCGCGACGACGCCCACGGTCCCGACCGTGCTGGTCCAGCGGCCCACGACTCCCGCGCCGGTGGCGCTCGCGACCCGGGGCGGCACCCCCGGCGCCGGTGCCGTCACGCCGCGTGCCGGCCCCACCGGCGGTCCGGTGCCCGGCCTGCGACCGGTCGTCCCCGCACGCGTGACGACGTCCCCGTCGTCCGACGTGCCGCCGACCGATCCCGAGCGCGACGTCCTGCCGATCCCTGCCTGACCGGACGGACGCGCCGCGCGCGACGTCCGACGCCCCCGTGGCGTCCCGGTTCTCCAGGCAAGGAAGTCGATCATGCACATCTACCTCCGCAGCACCCTGCCGACCGCTCGCCTCGCCGCCGGCCTCGCGCTCGTCACCGCTGGCGCCCTGCTCAGCGCCGGCGGCCACCTCCTGCCCGGTGCGCTCCTGCTGGCCGCGGCCGGGACGACCGCCGTGGTCCACCTGCACCGGCCCCGCCGGGTGCAGGCCCCGGACGTCGGTCCGGCGGCTCGCGCACCCCTCGTGCCGACCCAGCGCCGCGCGCCGCAGCCGCGGACGGGTGCAGGCCACCAGGCGGTCGCCGGGACCGGGACGGCCCACCCGCTCGGCCCCGGCCACGACGGTCCCGCGCCGGTGCCGCCCGGTGCCGGCACCCCCACCGACCTGCGGGTGCTGCCGCACGGCGCGCTGCCCCGTCAGCGGCGGCCCTCCGCGGGATCCTGACCGCACGCACCGGCAGCGCGCCCGGGTCGCCCGGGCGCGCGTCCTGCGTCAGCGCGTGGCGTCGAGCCGGGCCATCTCCGCCGCGACGTCGAACGCGGCCTCCGGCCACCCGAGGTCGAGGTCCGTGAGCGCCCGGTGCAGCAGCGCGCTGACCGCGAGCCGGGCGTACCACTTGTCGTCGGCCGGCACGACGTACCAGGGGGCCGCGTCCGTGCTGGTCCGGTCGAGCACGTCCTGGTAGGCCGCCTCGTACGCGGGTCGCCGCGACCGGGCGTCGACGTCCGACGGCGAGTACTTCCAGTGCTTGTCGGGCCGCTCCAGCCGCTTGCGCAGCCGCCGGAGCTGCTCGTCGGGGGAGACCCACAGCAGCACCTTGACGACCGTGGTCCCGGCCGCAGCGGCCTGCGCCTCGAACCGGTTGATCTCGTCGTACCGGCGCTCCCAGACCTCGGGCGCGACGAGCCCGTCCACGCGCGCCACGAGCACGTCCTCGTAGTGGGAGCGGTCGAACACGCCGATCCGCCCCGGCCGGGGCAGCGCCCGCCGGATGCGCCACAGGTAGTGGTGCCGGGCCTCCTCGGGTGTCGGGACGCCGAACGCGTGCAGGGCGACGCCCTGCGGGTCCACCTGGCCGAGCACGTGGCGCACCATCCCGCCCTTGCCGGACGTGTCCAGGCCCTGCAGCACCAGCAGCACCGACCGGTCGCCACCGGTGCGTCCGTGGGCGTAGAGACGCTCCTGCAGGTCGGCGAGGTCGCTGCCGATCGCGCCGAGCGCGCCCTTGCACTGCGCCCGGGACCCCTCGAAGCCCGGGGTGGAGGCGGTGTCCAGCTCGGTCAGGACGAACCCGGGACGCGCACGCAGCAGCTCGATCGCCGTGTCCCGCTGGGCGGTCAGGCCCTCGACCGCTGCGTCGCGGGCGACGGCGGCGCGTGCGGCGGCCTCCTGCTCGGCCTCGGCGGCCTTGCGCTCGGCCTTCTCGACCTTGCGGGCCGCCTTCTGCAGCTTCTCGTCGGCCTTCTTGCGCGCCTTGCGGCCCGCCTTGCCCTCGGGCTTCCCGGAGCCCTTGGCGTCGGACGACTTCTCAGAGGCCTTCGTGCCGGACTTCTTCTTCGCCATGGTGGTCTCCTGGTCGAGGGGCGGCGTGCGGGCCGTGCGGGCGGGCGGGTCAGGGCCGGGCGGCGAACCGCTCGAGCAGGTCGGCGTGACCGCCGACGATGACCAGGTCGTTCGCCGAGATGCGGGTCTCGGGGGTGGCGTACTGGAAGTCGATGCCGGGGGACTTCACCCCGATGATGGTGACGCCGTAGCGCTCGCGCACGCGGGACTGGGCCAGCGTGAAGCCCTGCGTCTCCTTGGGCGGGCGCATCTTGACGACCGTGAACCCGTCCTCGACCTCGATGTAGTCGAGCATCCTGCCGCTGACGAGGTGCGCGACGCGCGACCCGGCGTCGGCCTCCGGCAGGACCACGTGGTGCGCGCCGATGCGCTGCAGGATCCGCGCGTGCTCGGAGCTGATGGCCTTGGCCCAGATCTGCGGCACGCCGATGTCGACGAGGTTGCCCGTGATGAGCACCGACGCCTCGAGGTACGAGCCGACGCCGACCACGGCCACGGGGAACTCCCGGGCGCCGAGCTGCTCGAGCGCCTCGGGGTTGACCGCGTCGGCCTCGACCAGCGGGACGCGACCCGCCCACTGGGCGACCAGCTCGGGGCTGCGCTCGACCGCCAGCACGTCCTGCCCCAGCCGGTCGAGGGTCGCGGCGATGGCCGACCCGAACCGTCCGAGCCCGATGACCAGGACACCGGATCCCTTCCGCGGGGTGCGCGGTGCGGTGCGCGGCTCGCCGCCGCCCGCACGCAGGCTGTCAGCCAATGATGGGCCTCTCCTCCGGGTAGCGGATCACACGACGACGGTTGCGCAGCGCGAGCGCGGCCGCAAGCGTCATCGTGCCGGTCCGGCCGATGAACATGAGAACGACGAGGACGTACTTCGCGGGCGTCGGCAGGTCGGCGGTGATGCCGGTCGACAGTCCGCAGGTCGCGAACGCCGAGATGACCTCGAACAGGACGCGGTCGAGCGTCAGCCCGGTCATGGCGAGCAGCAGCAGGGACGCGATCAGCACGATGGTCGCGGAGATGAAGCCGACCGCGATGGCGACCTGCAGCGTCTCGCGCGGGATCCGGCGTCCGAACGCCTCGACGTCCCGGTCGCCGCGCCCCTCGGCGACGATCGCGAGGAGCATGACGGCCAGCGTGGTCACCTTGATGCCGCCCGCCGTCGACGCCGACCCGCCGCCGACGAACATCAGGGCGTCGAGCAGCAGCCACGTGCCCTCGTGCATCTGCCCCACGTCGACCGTCGAGAACCCGCCCGAGCGCGGCATCACCCCGGCGAACAGCGAGGCCAGGATCGTCCCGCCGCCGTCCAGCGGCTGGAACGTGCCGGGGTTGGTCCACTCGAACGCCGCGACCACGACCGAGCCGAAGACCACCAGGCCGACGCTCGTGGTGATCGTCAGCTTGGAGTGCAGGCTCCAGCGCCCGGGGGCGCGCAGGTGGTGGGCGACGTTGAGGATGACCGGGAACCCCAGGGACCCGATGAACACGCCGACGATGATCGGCAGCAGCATCCACCAGTCCGAGACGAACGGGGCGAGGCCCTCCGGGGTGGGCACGAAGCCGGCGTTGTTGAACGCCGAGACCGCGTAGAACAGGGCGTGCCAGGCGGCGGTGCCCGGGGGCTCGCCGTGCACCAGCAGGCGAGGGAACAGCACGAGGGCGATCGCGACCTCGAGCACGGTGGACGTGATGATGACCGTGCGCACCAGCGACCCGACCTCGCCGAGGCGGGTCACCTTGGTCTCCGAGGAGACCAGCAGGCGCTGCGTGAGCCCGATGCGCCGCGACACGGCCATGCCCAGCAGGGAGGCCAGGGTCATGACGCCCAGGCCGCCGATCTTGATCGCGACGAGGATGACGGCCAGCCCCCACCCGGACCAGTACTCACCCGTGGGCACGACGACCAGACCGGTGACGGTGGTCGCCGAGGTCGCGGTGAACAGGGCGTCGACGAGCGGTGCCGGCTCCCCGTCGGCCGTCGCGAAGGGCATCTGCAGCAGGGCGGTGATCCCGGCGATGACCAGGGCGAACACCCCGAGGGCGAGGCGGGCCGGCGACTGCCGCGCGGACCGGTCGACGTACTCGCGAGCACGCCACAGCAGGCCGGGCCCCGCTGCCATCCCGCCTCCCGCTGATCGTGCCGACAGCACACTCTGGCACGCGCGGACGGGGCCCACGCGCGCACGGGACCGGGTGCGGACGCTACGGCACGTCGGGTCGACACGTGGGGCGTGCGATGGGACGGTGTGGCCCATGGTCGCGACCGACGCCCACCCCACCGCGCGCGGTGCCGGCGCGGCCACGACCCTGCGGGTCGGGTGGTCGACGGAGCTGCTGGGGTACGACTTCGGGTTCGGCCACCCCATGACCTCGGACCGCATCGACCTGGCGATCGCGCTCGCGGCGCAGCTCGGCCTGCTCGACCGGCCGGACGTGGAGGTCGTCGGGTCGGCGCCCGCGTCGGACGAGGTGCTGGCCACGGTGCACGACCCGGCCTACATCCGGGCGGTGCACGCGGCGGCCGAGCACGGCGTCCCGGACCTGGCGCGCGGGCTGGGCACGCGCGACGACCCGCTGTTCCCGCAGATGCACGACGCCGCCGCCCGCGTGGTGGCCGGCACCCTGGACGCGGTGCGCGCGGTCTGGGAGGGGCGCACGCAGCACGCCGTCAACGTCGGCGGAGGGCTGCACCACGCCCAGCCCGGGGCGGCGTCGGGGTTCTGCGTCTACAACGACGCCGCGGTCGCCATCCGGGACGTGCTCGGGGCCGGGGCGCAGCGGGTCGCGTACGTCGACATCGACGCGCACCACGGCGACGGCGTGCAGGACGTCTTCTGGGACGACCCCCGCGTGCTGACGGTCTCCATCCACGAGACGGGCCACGCGCTGTTCCCCGGCACGGGCTACCCGACGGAGATCGGCGGGCGGGGCGCCGAGGGCACGGCCGTCAACGTGGCGCTGCCCTCGCGCACGGACGACGCGGGCTGGCTGCGGGCCGTCGACGCCGTGGTGCCCGCCGTGGTCCGCGAGTTCGCGCCCGACGTGCTGGTGACCCAGCACGGGTGCGACACGCACCGCCTGGACCCGCTGGCCACGCTGCGGGTGTCGGTCGACGCCCAGCGCGTGGCGGCCCACCTGCTGCACGACCTGGCGCACGAGGTGAGCGACGGGCGCTGGGTCGCGCTGGGCGGCGGCGGGTACGCCATCCTCGACGTCGTGCCGCGCACGTGGACGCACCTGCTGGGCGTCGCCTCGCACCGGCCGGTCGAGCCGAGCACGCCCGTGCCGGCGGAGTGGCTGGCCGTGGTCCGGCAGCGGTACGGCCGTGAGGCGGTGGCGCGGATGACCGACGGCGCCCCGGCGACGTTCCGGCCCTGGTCGGGCGGGTACGACCCCGCGAACGACGTGGACCGGGCGATCCGGGCGACCCGGACGGCGGTCTTCCCGGCGATGGGGCTGGACCCGGACCTCGACTGACCGGCGGCCGACTGCGACGCTGGGCCGGGCGGGTGTCCCGTGCTTCCCACCTGTCACACGCGCAACTAAGGTGGTCTGGCACCCGGAACCTCGGGTGCGCGACGCCGGCGCGGCCCGGCCATCCAGGAGGGCCGGGGCATGGGCGAGGACCAGGGCGGGCGGTCGACCCGCGTGCGGTACCTCACGGTCGTCGAGGTCGCCGACCTCATGCGCGTCTCGCGGATGACCGTGTACCGGCTGGTGCACGCGGGTGAGCTGCCGGCGGTGCGCGTGGGACGGTCGTTCCGGGTGCCGCAGGACGCGCTCGACGCCTACCTGCGCTCGTCGGCGACAGTCGAGCCCGAGGGGCTCGGCGAGGAGCGGCGCAGCTCCTGAGCACGCCCCGCCGCCGCGGGTGCGCGGGCAGCCGTTCGCGGACGCGGCGGCCGATCGCGTAAGGTGGGTGCTCGGACTTCTGCGTGCGTGGGTGATTCGGGTCGGCCCGATGCGCACCGCGCGTCGATCGACCACCACTCACGGCCCTCGGGTCGTGACCGGAAACAGAGTGAGGACCGCATGGGCTCCGTCATCAAGAAGCGCCGCAAGCGCATGGCGAAGAAGAAGCACCGCAAGCTGCTGCGCAAGACGCGTCACCAGCGTCGTAACAAGAAGTGAGCTGACGCCGCATCGCGGCGAGCAGTGCACCGCGGGCCCGGTCGGATGACCGGGCCCGACGTGTGTCCGGGAACCCGCAGGATCTACAACGATGTAGGATCAAGGGGTCTGCCACCCTGGGTCGGCAGGCGACACCACGGGCCGCGGGCGGCGACGAGGGCGAGGGCACACGGTGAACGGACGACGCAGCGGGGCCGTGACGATGCACGAGGTCGCGGCGCGCGCCGGGGTGTCGATCAAGACCGTCTCCAACGTCGTCAACGGGTACCCCTACATCCGCGACAGCACCCGCGAGAAGGTCGAGCAGGCGATCGCGGAGCTCGGCTACCAGCTCAACGTCACCGCGCGGAACCTGCGCCGGGGGCGCACCGGGCTCGTCGGCCTGGCCGTGCCCGAGCTGTCGCTCCCGTACTTCGCGGAGCTGGCCGACTCCGTCATCCGGGCCGCCGAGGCGCGAGGGCTCACGGTGCTCATCGAGCAGACCGGAGCGGTGCGCGAGCGGGAGCTCGAGGTGCTGCGCGGTCAGCGCCGGCAGTTCACCGACGGCCTCATCTACTCACCGCTCGCGCTCGGGCCCGACGACGTGGGCGAGCTCGAGGGCGTCGACTACCCCATGGTGCTGCTCGGTGAGCGCATCTTCGGCGGCCCGGCCGACCACGTGACGATGCGCAACGTCGAGGCCGCCAAGGCCGCGACGCAGCACCTGATCGACCAGGGTCGGCGGCGCATCGCCGTCGTGGGCGCGCACGCGGGGGAGTCGGTCGGCTCGGCGGCGCTGCGCGTGCAGGGCTACGTCGCGGCGCTCGAGGAGAACGGGCTGCCCTACGACCCGGCGCTGGTCGGCGAGGCAGGGCTATGGCACCGCGCGACGGGCGCCGAGACCATGGCGCGGCTGCTGGACGCCGACCTCGGCATCGACGCGGTGTTCGGCCTCAACGACGCGCTCGCGCTCGGCGCCCTGCACACGCTGCACCTGCGCCGCATCGAGGTGCCGGGCGAGATCGCCGTCATCGGGTTCGACGACATCGACGAGGCGGCCTACGCGGCACCCACCCTGTCGACCGTGAACCCCGGCCGCGAGCAGATCGCCGCCACCGCGGTCGACCTGCTCGTCGACCGGATCGACGGCGCGCAGGACGACCGGCCGTTCCGCCAGGTCGTCGCCGACTTCTCGGTCGTCGCGCGCGAGTCCACGATCGGCGACGCCGCGCACGTCTGAGCGGCACCCGGCCGGCGGGGCCGTCAGCGGGCGTCGAGCCGGTCCAGCCGCACGTCGACGAGCCACCCGGTGGCCAGCAACGGCACCGCCACGCCGCCGAGCACCGCGAGCGGCGGGGCGACCCAGCACGTCGCGGCCCACACGGCGGCGACGCCGAGCACACCCACCGCGGTGCCCGGGCCCAGGGCGGGCGCCAGGACGAGGAACCGCCACGTCGCCGGCAGGGGCGCGCGGTAGCGCCGCAGCACCGGGGCCGCGTACGCGAGGACCACGACCGCCCAGGCCGTGACCAGGCCCAGGCCCGCGCCGAGCGCCGCGCGCACCGGTCCCTGCGCGGCCGACAGCGCCCAGGCGTCCGCCGCGAGCACCGCCGCGACCAGCCACAGCGGCGCGCCGACGAGCACGGCCCGGCGCCACCCTGCCCGCCACGCGTGCCAGAAGTCCTGCCACACGTGCTCCGAGGGCGTGCCCGCGGGCAGGCGGGCCAGCACGCGGCCGCCCGCGTCGAGCGCGGGGAACAGTCCCAGGACGACGCCCCCGGCCAGGGTGCCGACGACCACGAGGGCCTGCACGGCCAGCAGGTGGGCGACCCACCGCAGGGCCGTCATCACCCCGCCGGCCCATCCCTGCGCGTCCACGTCCCCGATCCTCCCAGGTGCGTCAGGCGGGGCGGGTCGCGGCGGTGACCTGCCCGTGGTCGTCGAGCAGCACCGCGACCTGCGCCGCCACGTCCCGCACGGAGTCCCACGCGGGCAGCACGACCGCCTGCACGGGGGTGCCGTCGGCCCGCCGCGCCGCGAAGCGCCCGGAGCCGAGCGCGCGCACGTGCAGCAGGTCGAGGGTGCCCTCGTGCGTGCGCCGGACCGTCCGCGGGTCCGCGCCCACGTCGAGGACCTCCCAGGTGCCGGCGAGGACCGCGGGGTCCGTCGGCCACAGGGACTCGTCGTCGACCTCGCGGGCCTGCCCTGCCCAGGGCTGCGGGCTGACCAGCGGCCAGCCGTCGTGCGTCCACACCAGGCGTCGCACCTGCACCCGGTGGCGCGTGGGGTCGTCCTCGTCGCGCACGTGGTGCACGAGCAGCCGGCGCGCGGGCGTGCCGTCGCGGGCCGGTTCGGTGAGCACCGCACCGTGGCCCGGCGCCCGCAGGCCCGGGCCGCCGGCGAGCCGGTGCCCGGCGAGCACCACCGTCCCCGCGTCGTGCGCCGGGTCGCGCAGGTCACGGCCCGTGCGGTCGCGGTACGGGCCCGTGACCTCGTCGGCGACGGCGGCACGCACGTGGTACGTCGAGAACAGCGAGTCCCACGACGCGAGCATCGCCCACCCGCCGCCGGGGCGGGGCAGGACGTACGCGCCCTCGACCGCCCCCTCGACCTCGGGGGCCCGGCGCGCCAGCAGGACGCCCGGGCCGGAGCTCGGCACGCCGGGGGCCGGGGCGTCGAGCGCCAGGCCCGTGACCGGATCGAGCTCGAGGGCGTGGATCCCGCCGAAGAACGACCCGTAGACCATCCAGTGCCGCTCGGTGGCGCCCGTGGCATCGACCACGACGGCCGCGTCGATCGCGTTGGGCGGCCCGTCGCCGTGCGGGGAGCCGGTCGTGTCGGGCGGCACCGCCGCACTCGTCACGACCAGCCCGCGGTCGTGCCACGGCCCGCCCGGGTGATCGGCCTCGGCGAGACCGATCGCCGAGCACCGGGAGCCGAACGACGACGCCGACCAGTACATGCGCCAGCGGCCGCCCACGCGCACGACCTCCGGCGCCCACAGGCCGGTCGCGCCCGTGAGGGCCGCCGCGGCGGCCGGCACGCCCGGGAGCGCCCAGCCGTGGAACGTCCACGTCACCAGGTCGTCCGAGCGGCGCACCTGCACGCCGCCGCGGACCGGGCCGTCCGCGTGGGCGTCCGTCGAGAACAGCCAGTACGTGCCGTCGTCGTCGCGCACCGCGGTCGGGTCGTGGGCGTGCCCGGCCCCCCAGCCGGTGGTGTCGACGCTGCCGGCCGGGTCGAGGGTCGTCACGGCGCTACGCCTTGGAGCCGGTGAGCGCCACGGACTCGATGATCTGCCGCTGGAAGACCAGGAACACCACGAGGATCGGCAGCAGCGCGACGAAGGACGCGGCCATGATCAGCGGGTAGTCGCGCTGCGTGGCGTACTCCACGTTGAGGTTGGCGATCACGACCTGGAGCGTCTGCTTGCCGGGGGAGTTCAGGTAGAGGATCGGCCCGAGGTAGTCGTTCCAGACCGTCATGAACCACAGGATGAACTGCGCCGCGATCGCGGGGCGGATCATCGGCACGATCATCCGCCCGAAGATCGTCAGGTAGGACGCGCCGTCGATCTTCGCGGCCTCGATGAGCGAGTCGGGGACCGACTCCAGGTACTGCCGCAGGAAGAAGATCATGATGATGTTGCCGAACAGCAGCGGCACGATCAGGGGCAGCAGGGTGTCCACCCACTGCAGCCGCGAGAACATGACGAACTGCGGGATCATCAGCGTCGGGTAGGGGATCATCAGGCCCGACAGCAGGGCCAGGAAGATGACGTTCTTGCCCGGCAGGCGCATCTTCGACAGCGCGAACGCGGCAATCGAGGACGTCACCGAGCCGATCACGGTGACGGTGCCGGCGACGATGATCGAGTTCTTGAAGCCCGACAGCACCGGGGCCTCGGTCCACATCCGCGCGAACGTCGCCCACTGCGGGGAGTCGGGCCACAGCACGGGCGGCAGCGCGAACACCTCGGGCTTGGTCTTCACGGCGGTCGTGAACATCCACAGCAGCGGTGCGAGCATCGCCAGGGCGAACACCGAGAGCACGACGAGCAGCAGCGCGTTGACGGCGCGGCTCTCGCGGCGCGCACCGGTGCCGGACGGGCGCCGGCCGCGGGTGGCCAGGTCGCGCGGGGGCAGGGTGGGGATGGTGGTCATGGCGGGCCCCTCAGTCGATGCTGAAGCTGTTGCGCCGGTTGAGGCGGAACTGGATCAGGGTGATGACGAGGATGAGGACGCCGAGGACCATGGCCATGGCCGTCGCGTACCCCATCTGCTGGTAGCGGAAGGCCTGGCGCCAGATGTACCAGACCACGGAGGCGGAGCTGAACTCGGGCCCGCCGTTCGGCGTCATGATGTTGATCTCGGTGAACAGCTGCGCGCCGCCGATGATGTTGGTGACCACCAGGAAGAACGTCACCGGTCGCACCATGGGCATCGTGATGTGGAAGAGCCGCTGCCACCATCCGGCGCCGTCGAGCGCGGCCGCCTCGTGCAGGGACGCGGGCACCGACTGGATGGCCGCCAGGTACAGGAGCATCGAGTAGCCCAGGCCCTTCCAGACCATCATGAGGATGATCGCGGGCTTGACGGTGTCGGTGTCCTGCAGCCAGTTGGGCCCGTCGACGCCGACGACGGCGAGCACCTGGTTGACCAGGCCGAAGTCGCCGTTGTACGCGAACTGCCAGACGATCGCGATGGCGGCCAGCGAGGAGATCACCGGCACGTAGTAGATGGTGCGGAACGCGGTCCGCCCGGGGATGCGCCGGTCCAGGGCGATCGCGAGCAGCAGCGCCAGGGCCAGGCCGATCGGGATCCCGATCATGTAGAAGAACGTGTTGAACAGCGACTGGTGGAAGTACTCGTCACCGAGCAGCCGTCGGTAGTTGTCCAGGCCGGTGAACCGCATCGGTCCCAGCCCGTTCCAGCTCGTCAGCGACGCGTAGGCGGCGAACGCCACGGGGTAGAGCGTGAACAGCAGGAACCCGAGCACGGGTGGTGCGACGAACAGCATCGCCCAGCGGTGCTCGCTGCGGTGCAGCTGCCGGCGCTGGCGGGCGGTGCGCATCGACGCACCGGCGTCCGTCCCCTGCGCGCCGGGCACTGCCGGCGGGGCCTCGGGGGCCGCGGATCGCGACATCAGGGTTCCTCTCGTGCGAAGGCGGGCCCGGCCGCCGGGTGGTCGGCGGCCGGGCGCCGGGGGTCAGCCTGCGAACGCCTGCTCGGCGTTGACGTTGGACTCGTCGAGCAGCGCCTGCATGCGCGGCTGCACCTCGGCGAGGTAGTCCGCCGCGGTCCGCTCGCCGTCGAGGACCGGCTGGATGTTGGTCCACAGCTCGTCGTACCAGGCCGCGCCGTACGTGTAGGCGGCCGGCATGGCGCGGCCGTAGTCCTGCACGATGTCGAGGAACTCCTTGCGGTTGGCGGGCTGCGCGTCGGGCTCGGCCGCCCACTCCTCGGCCATGTCGACCAGGTTGGGCACCTGGATGTTCGCGTCGACCAGCGTCTGCTGCGCCGTCGGGTCGGCGGACAGGTAGGTCACCAGCTGCACGGCCTCGTCGGGCATGTTCGTGGTGCCGGAGACACCGATGCCGAGCGAGCCGACCCAGGTGCCGGAGCCGCCGTCACCGAGGGTGGGCCAGGGGATCAGGTCGTACTCGAACTCCAGGTCGTTGTAGACGCTGACGTCCCAGGGGCCGACCGGGAAGAAGCCGAGCTCGCCGGCCATCCAGCGCTGGTACGTGTCGAGCGTCGCGGCGTCGGCCGCGGACGGGGTGACGGCGTCGACCGTGGTGAGGTCGGCGAACTCCTGGAGCGCCTCGGCGAACTCCGGGGTGTCGACGGTGACCTCGGTGCGGTCCTCGTTGACGAAGTCGCCGCCGTTGCTCCACACCAGCGACTGCAGGTTCCACTGGACGTTCGGGCCGGTGCCCCACTGGTCGACCGTGCCGTCGCCGTCGGTGTCCGTCGTCAGCTGCTTGCAGATGGCGACGTACTCGTCCCACGTGAGGGGGACGTCGGGGTCGGGCAGCGGGATGCCCGCGGCCTCGAACATCGTCTTGTTGTAGCCGAACGCGAACGGGCCGACGTCCTTGGGCAGGCCGTACAGGCGTCCCTCGGGCGTGCCCTGCAGCTCGCCGTCGAACCGGTAGGAGTCGACGCCGTAGTCCCAGATGTTGTCGAGGTCGACGCCGAGCTCGTCGACCTGGTCGGTGATGTCCATGAGGACGCCCGAGGCCACGTACGACTGCAGGTTCGCCTGCTCGATGTAGAACACGTCCGGCACCTTGTTGCCCGCGACGGCGGCCTGCAGCTTGGTCGCGTACTGGTCGGCGTCGGTGACGATGACGTCCACCTTCACGCCCGTGTCCTCGGTGAACTTGTCGATGGCCGCCTGGTAGGCCGCCTTCTCGTCGGGTCCGCCGCGGAACATGAACGTCAGCGACCCGTCGTCGCCGCTGCCTCCGCTGCACGCGGTGAGCGACATGGCCCCCACGAGCGCCGCGCACGTCATGCCGACGGCCAGCCTGCTCTTCCTCATCTGCCTGCCTCCCTGTCATGGGTCGGTCAGGTCACGGCGGTGGGGGCGGGGAGGCTGCGTCCTGCGTGCCGTCCGTCCGCCCCTGCTGGTCGTCGTTGACCCTCCGACGTCGTCTGAAACGTCGCCTTACAACGTTGATCTACAACGTTGCACAACGTGCCACGCGATCCGCCGCCGGTCAAGCCACGATCGCGTAACGACGCCCGAGCGGCGTTGCGGCCGGCGTGAAGGGCGTGCGGGGCGGCGCGGCGGTCGGTGCGCGCACGAGGTCGCCACCGCGCGTTGACGCCCCCGGCGGCGTCGGGCAGGGTGGGCCTACAACGATGTAGAGCCGATCCGAGGAGCCTGACGATGACGTGGGCGCGCACGCCCCCCATGGGGTGGAACAGCTGGGACTGCTACGGCACGACCGTGACCGAGGCCGAGGTGCTCGCCAACGCGCGCTTCATGGCCGAGCACCTGGCGCCGTCCGGGTGGGACACGGTCGTCGTCGACATCGACTGGTCCGACCCCGACGCCCGCCCGCACGGCTACGTCGAGGACGCGCGGCTCGTGCTCGACGCGCACGGCTACCCCCAGCCGGCACCCGGCCGGTTCCCGTCCGCCGCCGACGGCACGGGGTTCACGGCGCTCGCCGCGCAGGTGCACGCCCTGGGCCTGCGGTTCGGCGTCCACGTGCTGCGCGGGGTGCCGCGGCGCGCGGTGGCCGCCGCGCTGCCGGTCCCCGGTGACGGCGGCTGGACCACCGCCGACCTCGCCGACCCCACGTCCACGTGCCCGTGGAACGGGCACATGGTCGGCCTGGACCACACCCACCCGGGCGCCCAGGACTGGCTGGACGGGCTCGTCGCGCAGCTCGCGTCCTGGGGCGTCGACCTCGTCAAGGTCGACGACATGCTGGCCCCGTTCCACGCCGACGCCGTCGCGGCGTGGGGCACCGCGATCGCCCGGTCCGGCCGGGACATCGTGCTGTCCCTGTCGCCCGGCACGCGCCTGTCCACCGAGCACCTGCCGGTGCTGCGCGAGCACGCGCAGATGTGGCGCGTCTGCGACGACCTCTGGGACCGCTGGGAGGACGTGCACGCCAACTTCGCGCGGCTCGCGCGGTGGGCGCCGCACCAGCGGCCCGGGGGCTGGGCCGACGCGGACATGCTGCCGCTCGGGCGCATCGGCATCCGCGCCGAGCGGGGCGAGGACCGCAGCAGCCGGCTCACGCCCGACGAGCAGCGCACCCTGCTCACGCTGTGGGTCATGGCGCGCTCGCCGCTGATGATGGGCGGCGACCTGCCGACCTCCGACCCCGCGACGATCGCCCTGCTCACGACACCGGCCGTGGGGCACGTGCTGCGCACGGGCACGGACGGGCGCGAGCTGCTGCGCGAGCCCGCCGGGGACGAGCACGACAGCGGCGAGGTGGTCGTGTGGGCCGCGCGTGCCGGCGACGGCAGCGGGTCGGTCTACGTCGCCGTGTTCTGGACCGGTGCCCACCCGCGCACCGAGCGGCTGCCGCTGACCGCGCTGCTCGGCGACGCCGACGCCGGCCGCGGGCCCTGGGCGGTGCGCGACCTGTGGTCCGGCGCCGACCTTCCCGACCCCGTGGTCACCACGCACGAGCCCCTCGGCTCGATCGACCTCGACGTCCCGCCGCACGGCGTGCGGTGGGTGGAGCTGCACCACCCGCACCACCGACAGGAGCCCTGATGATCCCCGTCCGACTCACCCTCGACCCGGCGTTCCGCGTCGCGCCCGTCCGCCGCCGCACGTTCGGCTCGTTCGTCGAGCACCTCGGGCGCTGCGTCTACACCGGCATCCACGACCCGGAGCACCCCACGGCCGACCAGGACGGGTTCCGCAAGGACGTCCTCGAGCTCACCCGCGAGCTGGGGGTGTCCACGGTGCGCTACCCGGGCGGCAACTTCGTGTCCGGGTACCGGTGGGAGGACGGCGTCGGTCCCGTCGAGCAGCGGCCGCGCCGCCTCGACCTCGCATGGCACTCCACCGAGCCCAACACGGTCGGTGTCGACGAGTTCATGCGCTGGGCCGAGCGTGCGCAGGTCGAGCCGATGATGGCGGTGAACCTCGGCACCCGCGGCGTGCAGGAGGCGGTGGACCTGCTGGAGTACTGCAACGTGCCGGGCGGCACCGCGCTGTCCGACCTGCGGCGGGCCAACGGTGCGCCCGACCCGTACCGCGTGCGGATGTGGTGCCTCGGCAACGAGATGGACGGGCCGTGGCAGACCGGGCACAAGACCGCGTACGAGTACGGCCGCCTGGCTGCCGAGACCGGGCGTGCCATGCGCATGGTCGACCCCGGCATCGAGCTGGTGGCCTGCGGCTCGTCCAGCTCGGTGATGGAGACGTTCGGCGAGTGGGAGCGCATCGTGCTCACCGAGGCGTACGACCAGGTCGACTACATCTCCGCGCACGCCTACTACTGGGAGGAGGAGGGCGACCTCGGCTCGTTCCTCGCCTCCGCGGTCGACATGGACCACTTCGTGGAGTCGGTGACCGCGACGGCCGACGCCGTGCGTGCCGCCCAGCGCAGGAGCAAGCGGGTCCACATCTCGTTCGACGAGTGGAACGTCTGGTACCAGAAGCGTGCCGAGTCCCGCCCGCCGCGCGGTGACGACTGGCCGGTGGCGCCCGTGCTGCTGGAGGACCGTTACAACGTGGCCGACGCGGTCGTCGTGGGCAACCTGCTGATCAGCCTGCTGCGGCACTCCGACCGGGTGCACGCCGCGTCGCTCGCCCAGCTGGTCAACGTCATCGCGCCGATCATGACCGAGCCCGGCGGGCGGGTCTGGAAGCAGACGATCTTCCACCCGTTCGCCGCCGCCGCCCGGTGGGCCCGCGGTGACGTGCTGCAGGTGGCCGTCGAGTCCCCGACGTACGAGACGGCCCGCTACGGCGACGCCGCGCTCGTCGACGCGGTCGCGACGCGGGACGAGGAGACCGGCGACGTCGCCGTGTTCGTGGTCAACCGCTCCACCGGGGCGCCGGCCGCGCTCGACGTGGACCTGCGCGCCCTGCCGGGGCTGCGTCTGGTCGAGGCCTCGACGCTGGCCAACCCCGACCACACCTGGTCGGCCACGGCCGACGACGACACGTCGGTCGCCCCGCGGGCCAACGCGACGGCCCGGGTCGCGGACGGTCGGCTGAGCGCCGAGCTGCCGCCCGTGTCGTGGACGGTGCTGCGCCTGGGACCCGTCGCGTGAGCGTCCGCCGCCGGCGGGCGTGGGCGGCCGTCGCGGTCGTCGGGGTCCTGCTCGCCGGCGGCGCCGCGGTGCTGCTGCCGCGCACGCTGCTGCCCGCGCCGCCGGCCGCCACCGCCCTCGACCCGGCGGGCGACGTGCGGACGCACGACCCCGCCCTCGTCGTCGGCGAGCCGGGGGAGCCCTGGTACGTGTTCTCGACCGGCGACGTGCGGGTGGGGCTGGGCGCCCCGCAGGTCCGGCGGTCCACGGACGACGGGCGTACCTGGGAGCTGGTCGGGACGGTGTGGGACGCCGCGACCCGCCCCGCCTGGGTCGAGGAGCGCATCCCGGGCGTCGAGAACTTCTGGGCGCCGGAGGTCGTCGAGCACGACGGCACCTGGTACCTCTACTACGCCGCGTCGACCTTCGGCTCCAACCGCTCGCTCATCGGCCTCATGACCAGCCCCACGCTCGACCCCGACGACCCGGCGTACGGCTGGGTCGACCGGGGGGAGGTCCTGTCCTCCGAGCCGGGGCGCGACGGCTGGAACGCCATCGACGCCGGCGTCCTCGACGTCGACGGCACGCCGTGGCTGGCCTTCGGGTCGTTCTGGGGCGGCATCCAGCTGGTCGAGCTGGCGTGGCCGGACGGCCTGCGTGCCGACCCCGACGCCCCGCCGCGGCGCATCGCGAGCCGGGTCGGCGCGCCCAACGCGATCGAGGCGCCGTACCTGGTCCGGCGTGACGGCTGGTACTACCTCCTCGTGTCCCGGGACACCTGCTGCCGGGGCTCGGACTCGACGTACAGCATCGCGGTCGGGCGCTCCCGCGACGTGACGGGCCCGTACGTCGACCGTGCGGGCCGTGACATGACCATGGACGGCGGTGAGGTCCTGCTGACCGGCCGCGGGGACATGGTGGGGCCCGGCGGGCAGTCGTACTCCCGCGGGTTCCTCGCCTTCCACTGGTACGACGCGGCGGCGGGCGGCGACTTCCGCCTGGGCATCCGCGAGCTCGCCTGGGACGCGGACGGGTGGCCGGTGGCGACGACGCGCGAGGAGCAGGCCGCGGACCGGGGGTGAACGGCGCGGGGGTGAACGGCGCGGGGGTGAGCGGTGGGGTGAACGGCGCGGGGGAGAGCGGCGCGGGGTCGACGGGCCGTCGTCAGAGCGGGCGCTCGAGGACGTAGTCGTCCTCGAGCCGTCCGCCGACCTGGAAGTGCTTGACGCCGACGACGGCGAACCCCTCACGGGCGTAGAACGCCTGCGCGCGGGCGTTGTGCTGGTTCACGCCCAGCCACATGCCCGAGCCGCCCAGCGCGCGGCCGTGGTCGAACGACGCGCGCAGGAGCGTGGAGGCGACCCCGGCGCCGTGGTGGTCGGGGTGCACGTAGCACTTGGAGAGCTCGACGGTGGGCCGGATGTGCACGGCGGCGCGCGCGTCCTCGTCCGCGGGCTCGCCGGCGACGAGCACGGTGTAGCCGAGGAGCTCACCGTCCGGGGTCGCGGCGACCAGCACGACGCGCGCCGGGTCGACCACGTGGCGCGCGAACCGCTCGGCGCTCAGGTGCGCGGCCAGGAACGCGCGCTGGTCCTCGAGCGTCGAGCCGGGCGGGCACGCCAGGGGGAACGTCACGGCGGCGAGCGCCGCCAGGGCAGGGGCGTCCCGCACGTCGGCCGTCCGCACGGCCCACGCGGTCGCGGCGGTCACTCGGCGCCCATCCGGCGCCGCACCGAGCGCAGCACGGCGCGCGCGACGACCGCCACGGCCCAGGTCAGACCCGCCAGGCTCGCGGCGTTCGCCCCGCGACGTGCCTGGCGGCGACGGTGGCGGAACTCGCGCACGGGCCACCCGACCTCGGCTGCGTGCCGGCGCAGGCGGCGGTCGGGGTTGATGGCGCACGGCCGGCCCACCGTGGACAGGATCGGCACGTCGTTCGTGGAGTCGCCGTAGGCGTGGCAGAGGCTCAGGTCGTACCCCTCGCGCTCGGCGAGCGCGCGGACGGCGGCGGCCTTGGCCTCGCCGTGCAGCAGGTCCCCGACCAGCCGGCCGGTGTAGAAGCCCTCCACGTGCTCGGCGACCGTGCCCAGCGCCCCGGACGCACCCAGGCGGCGGGCGATGAGCTCGCCGATCTCCACGGGTGTGGCGGTGACCAGCCACACCGCGTGGCCGTCGGCGAGGTGGGCGTCGAGCAGCGCCTGGGTGCCCGGGTAGATGCGCAGGCTGAGGACCTCGTCGTAGACGTCCTCGGCGATCGCGGTCACCTCCGCCACCGAGTGCCCGCGCATGATGTCGAGCGCGCGGGCGCGCACGTCGTCGATCTGGTCCTTGTCCTCGCCGAACAGCCGGTACCGGGCCTGCTGCCCGGCGAAGCGCACGAGGTCCAGCTTGCGGAAGAACCCGCGCCGGTACAGGCCGACGGCGAGATGGAAGGCGCTGGCCCCGCGGATGATCGTGTTGTCGACGTCGAAGAACGCGGCCACGCGCGTGCCGTCGGCGACCTCCGCCGCCCGTGGCGTCCGCGCGGTGGCGGCGACGACGGCAGGCTCGTCCGTGCCGTCGCCCGTTCGCATCCGGACACTGTAACGAGCGCGCGGCCCCGCGCGACGGAGGGTCCGCTGCGTGCCGCGACGTGCGCACACGCGCCGCGGGCCTCCCGGAGCCGGGGCGGCCCGGCTAGCGTGGGCGCCGTGAGCGGGACGAGCGCACCGCGGGTGGTGCTGTACGGACGGACCGGGTGCCACCTGTGCGACGACGCGCGGGCGCTCGTCGAGCGGGTGTGCGGCGAGGTCGGTGCGACCTGGGCGGAGGTCGACGTCGACGTGCCGGGACCCGACGGCCGGCTGCCGGCGGACGAGCTGGGCGAGCTGGTGCCGGTGGTCGACGTCGACGGGGTGCGGCGCGGGTACTGGCGGATCGACGAGGCGCGCCTGCGGCGGGCTCTCGCGGCGGCGGGCGGCAGGCCCTAGCGTGTGATCCTGGCGCCGGGGCCGTGCCCGGCGACGCGGGTGCGGAGGGTCAGTGGACGGTCGGCGCAGCGCAGCACGACGCGGGGCCGACGGCCGCGCCGGACGTGACGGCCAGGCCGTGCCGTCCGCCACGGTCGGGCGGCTGCCCGGCTACCTGCGGGCGCTCGAGGCGACAGCGGCGGCCGGTGCCGTCCTGACGTCGTCCGACGAGCTGGCGGAGCGCGCGGGCGTGACCCCGGCACAGCTGCGCAAGGACCTGTCGTACCTCGGCTCGTACGGTCGTCGCGGGGTGGGCTACGACGTCGCGCACCTGCGCGAGCAGGTCACGGTGGCCCTCGGCCTGGCCGACGTGCGCCGCGTGCTGCTGGTGGGCGTCGGCAACCTGGGGCACGCCCTGGCGAACTACGCCGGCATCGCCGAGCGGGGCTTCGTGCTGGTGGGGCTGGTCGACGCGGACCCGGCGGTGGTGGGCACGACGGTGGCCGGGCTCGTGGTCGAGCCGGCCGACGACCTGGCCGCGGTGGTGGCGCGCACCGGGGCGACGATCGCGGTGCTGACGACGCCGGCCGCCGTCGCGCAGCAGGTGTGCGACGCGCTGGTCGCCGCCGGGGTGGTCGGCGTCCTCACGTTCGCGCCGTGCGCGCTGCGCGTGCCGCCGCACGTCGACGTGCGGGCGGTGGACGTGGCGTCCGAGCTGCAGATCCTGGCGTTCCACGACCGCGCGCGCAGCGCCGGCGGCGGGGCGTCGTGAGCGGCGGCGCCCGGGGTCGGTGCCGACGGTGCCCGGACGTGCCGCGAGGGCGCGACGGGGGACGTCGCGCCCTCACGGACGGGGTCGGGGCGTGGTGCCCCGGTGGGGAGCGTCAGGCCTTGATGGCGGACACGTCCAGGTCGATGCGGACCTTGTCGGCGACGAGGACGCCGCCCGCCTCGAGCGCGGCGTTCCACGTGAGGCCGAAGTCCTTGCGGGAGATGGTGACGGTCGCCTCGAAGCCGGCGCGCGTGTTGCCGAACGGGTCCACCGCGGTGCCGTTGAACTCGGTCTCCAGCTCGACCTCGCGCGTGACGCCGTGGATCGTCAGGTCGCCGACGACGACGTGCTTGTCGCCGCCGTCCGTACGGATCGCGGTGGAGGCGAAGGTCCACCCGCCGAACGTCTCGACGTCGAAGAAGTCGGCGCTCTTGAGGTGGCCGTCGCGGTTGGCGTCACCGGTGGTGACCGTGGACGGGTCGAGCGTCACCGAGACGGCGGAGGACTCCAGGTCCTCGCCGACCGTGAGGGTGCCGGACGTCACGGCGACCGTGCCCCGGACCTTGGAGATGCCGGCGTGACGGACCGTGAACGACGCGTCCGTGTGCGTCGGGTCGATGTTCCAGGTGCCGGCGGTGAGGCCGGTGGGCAGAGCGGTCATGGGGTCCTCCGCGGTTCGGTGCCGAACGATTTCGTTGATTCGACAAGTAACTGTTGTTGATCTTTCTACTACGGTGGGCTGCCGAGCGCAACCCCTGAGGAGGACACCCGTGCCCGACGACGTGCGCTGGCTCTCCGCCACGCAGCAGCGCGACTGGCGCGCGTTCCGCGACGGGACCGCGCTGCTGTTCGACGTCCTCGGGCGCGAGCTGGACGAGGGCAGCGGGCTGTCGCTCGGGGAGTACGAGGTGCTCGTGCGGCTCTCCGAGGCGCCGCGCCGCGCCCTGCGCATGTCCGAGCTCGCGGACGACCTCGCGCACTCCCGGAGCCGGCTGACGCACACCGTCGCCCGCATGGAGCGCGCCGGCATCGTGCGCCGCGAGCCCGCGCTCGACGACGCCCGGGGCGTGAACTGCGTGCTCACCGACCACGGGTGGCAGGTGCTCGTGGCCGCGGCGCCCGGTCACGTCGAGTCCGTGCGGCGGCACCTCGTCGACGTGCTGGACGACGCCCAGCTGGCCGCGCTGGGTGAGGCGATGCGCGTCGTCGTCGCGCACCTGCGCGGCCCGGGGCGCCTGCCCGACGCCGACGGGGACGCCGCACGCTGAGCCCGCCGACGCGCACGGGGACGCCGCAGACTTTGCGACACTGTGCACATGGTCGCCACGACGGTCCACCTGCTGCGGCACGGTGAGGTGCACAACCCCGAGGGTCTGCTCTACGGCAGGCTGCCCGGCTACCGGCTGTCCGAGCGCGGGCTGCGGATGGCCGAGCTCGTCGCCGCCACGCTGGCCGGCGAGCAGGGCGCACCACGGCGCGACGTGGTCGTGGTCACGTCCTCCCCGCTGCAGCGCGCCCAGGAGACCGCCGCGCCCCTCGCCGCGGCCTTCGGCGTCCCGGTCGGCACGGACGACCGGCTGATCGAGGCCGACAACCACTTCCAGGGCATGACGTTCGGCGTCGGCGACGGCTCGCTGCGGCACCCGGGCCACTGGCCCTACCTGCGCAACCCCTTCCGCCCGTCGTGGGGCGAGCCCTACGCCGAGCAGGTCGACCGCATGCTCGCCGCGGTCGACGCCGCCCGCGTCGCCGCCCGCGGCCACGAGGCCGTGCTCGTCAGCCACCAGCTGCCGATCTGGGTGACGCGCCTGGCTCTCGAGAACCGCCGCCTGTGGCACGACCCCCGCCGCCGGCAGTGCGCGCTCGCGTCCCTCACGACCCTCCGGTTCGAGGACGACGTGCTGGTCGGCGTCGGCTACGGCGAGCCCGCCGCGTCCCTGCTGCCCGGAGCGTCCCCCGTCGCCGGGGCCTGACGTGCGCCGACGCCTCGCCCGGCCGCACCGTGCGGCCCTCGTCCCCGCGGCCGTGGCCACGGCACTCGCCCTGCTGCTCGCCGGGTGCGGCACGGACGACCCCGCGGGGGACGTGCCCGACGTCGTCGACCAGGGCTACCAGTCCGGCGACGGGTCGACCACCACGTGGGCACCGGACGACCGCGTCGGGCCGCTGACGATCACGGGCACCGACTACGAGGGTGGCGCGCACGACCTGGCGCAGTGGCGCGGCGACGTCGTGCTGCTCAACACCTGGTACGCCGCGTGCCCGCCGTGCCGCGCGGAGGCACCCGACCTCGCGGCCGTCGCCACCGACTACGCCGACCAGGGCCTGCGGGTGCTGGGCATCAACAGCCGGGACGCCGCCGGCACGGCCCAGGCATTCCAGCGGCAGCTCGCCGTGCCCTACCCGTCGCTCGACGACACCAGCGGTGCCGCGATCGCCACGCTGCAGGGCGTCGTGCCCGTCAACGCGGTCCCCACCACCGTGCTGCTGGACCGCGAGGGTCGCGTGGCCGCCCGCGTCCTCGGTCTCGTCGAGCCCTCCACGCTGCGTGCGCTCGTCGAGGACCTGCTCGCGGAGGGCGCCGGGAGCGCGTCGAGCGGGCCGGACGCGTCGGCGTGGGCGCCCGCCGCGGAGGGTGCGCGATGAGCGGGGCGCTCGCCGCCGGGCTCGGCACCACCGTCGTCGACGGCTCGCTGCTGCTCGCCGTGCCCGTCGCGCTGCTCGCCGGCCTCGTGTCCTTCGCGTCCCCGTGCGTCCTGCCGCTGGTGCCGGGCTACCTGGGTCTCCTCGGCGGGCTCGTCGGTGGGGTGCGCCGCGCGCCGGGCGCGCGGCTCGGGTTCGTGGACGCCACGGACGTCGTCCGGCTGAGCGCCGCCCCCGCCGTGCCCGTGACCGCCGCGGCCGACGTGCGCCCGACGGCCCCGCCGGCCGGCGGGGCCGCGGTCCCCGCCGTCGCGGACGGTGCCGCGGTGCCGCTGCCCGCGCCGGTGGGTCGCCGGACGCTGCTGGTCGGCGCGGTGCTCTTCGTCGCGGGCTTCACCCTCGTGTTCGTGGCGTTCGGCACCCTCGCCGGCACGCTCGGCGCCGCGCTGTGGCAGTGGCAGGACCCGGTGAGCCGCGCGCTCGGCGCGCTCACCGTCGTCCTGGGCCTGGCGTTCCTCGGGGCCGTGCCCTTCCTGCAGGCCGCGCGCCGGCCGCGGCTCGCGCCGCGCGCGGGCGTGTGGGGCGCGCCGCTGCTCGGTGTCGCGTTCGGGCTGGGGTGGACCCCGTGCATCGGCCCGACGCTCGCCGCGATCCTCACGCTGTCCCTCACCGGGGGGTCCGCGGCGCGCGGCGCGCTGCTGGCTGCCGTGTTCTGCGTGGGCCTGGGCCTGCCGTTCGTGCTGGTGGGCGTCGGGCTGCAGCGCTCGCAGCGTGCCGTGGGCTGGCTGCAGCGGCACCGGCTCGCCGTCCAGCGCGCCGGAGGTGCCGTCCTCGTCGTGCTCGGCGTCGCGCTGCTCACCGGCGCGTGGGGCACGTGGGCGGCCTGGCTGCAGGGCGTCCTGACCGGTGGCGACCCGTTCGTGCCGGCGCTGTGAGCGGCCCCGTGACCCCCGACGCGACCCCCACCACGACCCCGGGCTACCGGCCCGAGGGTCTCGACGACGCCTTCACCGACGGCGGTGAGCAGGCGACGGCCCCGACCCGCGCCGACGCGCTGCCCGCCCTCGGGCTGCGGGGCTGGCTGCGCTGGGCGTGGCGGCAGCTCACGAGCATGCGCGTCGCCCTGCTGCTGCTCGTGCTGCTGGCCGTCGCCGCCGTGCCGGGCACGATGTTCCCGCAGCGCCCGCAGGACCCCGGCGGCGTGTCGGCGTACCTCACCGACCACCCGACCGCGGGGCCCTGGCTCGACCGGCTCGGGTTCTTCGACGTCTACGCGTCGGTCTGGTTCTCGGCGATCTACCTGCTGCTGTTCGTCTCCCTCATCGGCTGCATCCTGCCGCGCACCCGCGTGCACCTGACCGCCGTGCGCGGCCGGCCGCCGCGCACCCCGCGGCGGCTCGGGCGGTTCCCCGCGCAGGGCGGCGGGACGTCCCCCGACGCGCCGCCGGACGTCGTCGCGCGCGCCGCCGCCGTGCTGCGTCGCCGCCGGCTGGGCGTGCCCGGCTTCCGCGTCGACGTGCACGACGAGGGTGCCGGCGTCTGGTCGGTGTCCGCCGAGCGCGGGTACCTGCGCGAGACCGGCAACCTCGTGTTCCACCTCGCGCTCGTCGGGCTGCTGATCGCGATCGCGACGGGCCAGATGCTGCACTACCGCGGGCAGGCCATCGTCGTGCAGGGCACGGGGTTCGCCAACGTGCAGGCCGCGTACGACACGTTCGAGCGGGGCTCCGCGTTCGACCCCGCGGACCTCGTGCCGTTCACCATGCGGCTCGACGACTTCGAGGCGCAGTTCGACCCCCAGACCCTGCAGTCGCGCGACTTCACGGCGCACGTCACGGTCACGGAGCCGGGCGGTGAGCCGGAGGAGCGCACCATCAAGGTCAACCACCCCACGGTCGCCGGCGGGGCCAAGGTGTACCTGCAGGGCAACGGCTACGCGCCGGCCGTCACGGTGCACGACGCCTCGGGGGAGGTCGCGTTCTCCGGGCCCGTGCCGTTCCTGCCGCAGGACGACGTGTACACGTCGCGGGGCGTCGTCAAGGTGCCCGACGTGTCGGGCGACCAGCCGCAGGTCGGCCTGGTCGGGTTCCTGCTGCCCACCGCGCAGGAGCCCGTGCCCGGGCTGTGGCGCTCGGTCCACCCGCAGCCCGACGACCCGCTGCTGGTCCTGTCGGTGTGGTCGGGCAACCTGGGGCTGGACACCGGGGTGCCGCAGAACGTGTACCGCCTGGACGAGTCGCGCATGGAGCAGGCCGTCGACGCGGACGGCGAGGTGGTCACCCTCTACGTGCGGCCCGGCGAGACCGTCGAGCTCCCGGACGGGCTGGGCACCCTCACGTTCGACGACCTGCCGCGGTTCGTCGCGCTCGACCTGCGCCACGACCCGTCGCTGACGTGGGTGCTGACGTTCTCGCTGCTCGCCCTCGCCGGCCTCACGGCGTCGCTGTTCGCCCCGCGCCGACGGCTCTGGGTGCGCGCCGCCCCCGCCGCTGCCACGGACGAAGGTCCTGGTTCCGCGGCTACAGTGGTCACGGCCGCCGGCCTCGCCCGTGGCGACGACGTCGGTCTGCAGCCCGAGCTGGACCGCGTCCTCGCGGACGTGCTCGGCGCTCCCCGCCCGTCGCACCCCCCGACCGGGCCCGACGTCCCGCAGGAGGACAGGTCATGACCGTCGCCGAGCTGAGCGACCTCTTCGTCTGGTCGGCCGCGACCGCGCTGACGCTCGCGCTGATCGCGTACTCCGTCGACCTCACGCGGCTCACGGAGGTCGCGCGTGCGGCACGGGAGGTCCGCACCCCCGCCCTGGTGGGGGCCGGCGCCCCCGCGACGCCCCCGGCGGGGACGACCGTGGCCGGTGACGGCACGGCTGCGGGCACGGCCGGCGGCCGGGCGGCCGGCATCGCGCGTTCGACGCTGACCCTCGGTGCGCTGCTGCTGCTCGTGGCCATCGTGCTGCGCGGCGTCGCGGCGGGCCGCTGGCCGACCGCCAACATGTACGAGTTCACGATCGTGGGCGTGTTCTGCGCCGTGACCGCGCTCGTCGTGGTGCAGCGCCGGTACCCGATCGCGTTCGTCGGGGTGCTGGTGTCCGGCATCTCGGTGCTCGCGCTCGTGCTCGCGCTCAACACCCTGCACGTGCGCGCCGACGCCGTGCAGCCCGCTCTGCAGCACTACTGGCTGGTCCTGCACGTCGGCGTCGCCATCCTCGCCACGGGCATCTTCACGGTCGCCTTCGCGACGACCGCGCTGCAGGTGCTGCGCGACGCGCGGGCGACCGGGCGCACCCGCCTGGAGCGCCCCTGGTCGCAGCTCGACGGCGTACGTCGTGCGCTGCACGGCGCACGCGTCACCGGTCCGGCGTTCGCGTGGCTCGAGCAGGTGCCGGACGCCCGGCGGCTCGAGGCCTCGTCGTTCCGTCAGCACGCCGTCGGGTTCGTGCTGTGGACCCTGACGCTCATCGGCGGGTCCATCTGGGCGGAGGAGGCGTGGGGCCGGTACTGGGGCTGGGACCCCAAGGAGGTCGGCACGTTCGTCTCGTGGGTCGTCTACGCCGCCTACCTGCACGCGCGGAGCACGCGCGGCTGGTCCGGGCGCAAGGCCGCGTACCTCGTGTTCGTCGCCTACACGGTCGTGCTCGCCAACTTCACGGTCGTCAACCTGTTCATCGACGGCAAGCACTCGTACTCCGGGCTCTGAGCCCGACCGCCCCGTCCCGCCCGGCCTCGTGCCGCGGGGCGGGGCGTTCGCGTGTCGCGGGACCGACGGCGCTCGTGCCGACCCGTCAGGCGGACGGTGCGTCGTCGCTGGCCGCAGGCCCGGTGCCGTCGGCCGTGCCGTCGCCGTCGTCGGGGGCGTCACCGCCCCGCGCACCGGGGGCGTCGTCGGCGCCCTTCCCGCCGTCGCCGTCGCCGCGCGCGTCCCGCTCCTGCTGGCGGCGGCGGCGCTCCTGGTCGAGCCGGAACAGGAACTCCGGGTCGTCGTCCGGTGCCACCGGACCCGTGCCGCGCCGTGCGACGCCACCCTGCGACGATCCCCGCCCGGCCAGCAGCCACGCGACCGCGCCGACCAGCGGCACCAGGACGACGAGCAGCCACAGGTGCCGGGACAGCCCGCGTCGGCGGCGTTCGTCGCTGCCCAGCACGTCGAAGACGCAGTAGACGGACAGTGCGACGACGATCACGATCGGCAGGTACCTGAGCACCCGTCCACCCTATGCGTGCCGTGGGACGCCTACCCTGGTGGGGTGCCCGTCGTGACGTACTCCCTGCTGCGCATCGCCCTCTTCCTGGCCGCCACCGGCGTGCTGTGGGGCGTGGGGATGCGCTCCTGGCTCGCACCGGTGATCGGTGCGGTGATCGGGTTCGCCCTGTCGTACGTGCTGCTCACGCGGCAGCGCGACGCCGCCGCACGGCACCTGGCCGACCGTGCCGCGCGCCGCGGGGCGTCCGGCGGCACCGTGGCCCGGGACGCCCAGGACGAGGACGCCGAGGCGTCGGTCCTGCCGCACGGCACCGGCGGCGCGGAGCGCTGACGCCGCGCGGGGTCACAGCGCGAGCCCGACCCCCAGGAGCACCCCGAAGCCCAGCTCGAGCAGCCCGGTGCCACCGAGCACCGGCACCAGGGCGATGCCGCGGGCGCCGGCCAGCACGGCCACCGCGAGCAGCACCGCGGGGCCGAGCAGCAGCAGCACCAGCAGCGACCACGGCGCCACGGCGGCGCACACCGCGCCCAGCAGGATCGGCAGCACGACCATGCCGGCGTACACCCGGCGCGCCCGGTGGTCCCCGAGCCGCACCGCGAGGGTCCGCTTGCCGGCCAGGACGTCGGTGGGCACGTCGCGCAGGTTGTTGGCCATGAGCAGCGCGCACGCCAGCAGCCCCACCGCGACAGCCCCGACCACGGACGGCCACGTGACCGTCCCCGCCTGCGTGTACGTGGTGCCCATCACCGCGACCAGGCCGAAGAACACGAACACCCCGACCTCGCCGAGGCCCAGGTAGCCGTAGGGCCGCCGCCCGCCGGTGTAGGTCCACGCGGCGACGACGCACAGCGCCCCGACGGCCAGCAGCCACCACGCGCCGGACAGGGCGACGAGCCAGAGGCCGAGCAGCCCGGCCACCCCGAAGGCCGCGAACGCCGCACCGCGCACCTGCCGCGGCGGCGCGGCACCCGAGGCCGTGAGCCGCATCGGCCCGACCCGGTCCACGTCGGTGCCGCGGACGCCGTCGGAGTAGTCGTTGGCGAAGTTGACGGCCACCTGCAACGCCAGCGCGACCCCGGCGGCGAGCAGCGCCCGCCCGGTGTGCGCGGCGTCGACCTGGGCCGCGGCCCCGGTACCGACGAGCACGGGGGCGACGGCGGCGGGCAGCGTGCGGGGGCGTGCACCGGCGAGCCAGTCGGAGGCGGTGGCCATCGTGCTCCTGTTCGTGGGCGGGTGCGGGGCGGGTGACGCGGAGGCAGGACCGCCCCGGTCGCGCGGGGTCGGTCGGTGCGGGTCAGGTGGTGCGGTGCTCGGACATGCGCCGGTCGGCGAGGCGGGCGACGGCCCGTCGGTCGGGCTTGCCGGGGCCGCGCAGCGGCAGCTCGTCGACCACCAGGACCTGCCGCGGCGCGCTCGCCGGGCCGAGCGTCGACGCGACGGCCGTGCGGAGCGCCGTCAGGGGCGGGACCGCACCGTCGCGGGTGACGACGACCGCCACGACCGACTGGCCCCAGTGCTGGTCGGGCACGCCGACCACGCAGACGTCGCGGACACCGGGCAGCCCGGCGACCACCTCCTCCACGGCCAGCGGGTCGACCTTGACGCCGCCGGTGACCAGCACGTCGTCGAGCCGGCCCAGCACGTGCAGCACGCCGTCGTCCAGCCGCCCCCGGTCGGCCGTGCGCAGCCAGCGCCGGCCGCCGGTGGTGACGAAGGTCGTGGCGTCCAGGTCCGGGCGGTGCAGGTAGCCGGTGGCCAGCACAGGTCCCGTGAGCGACACCCGCTGCTCGGCGTCCACCGCGACGGACACCCCGTCGAGCGGGCGCCCGTCGTACACGCAGCCGCCGCAGGTCTCCGTCATGCCGTACGTGGTCACCACCCGCAGCCCGGCGGCGCGCGCGCGGGCCAGCAGCGGGGGAGGGCACGCGGCGCCGCCCACGAGGATCGCGTCGAAGGCCCGCGCCGCGGCGGTGGCTCCCGGGTCGTCGAGGACCCGCACGAGCTGTGTGGGGACCAGCGACGTGTAGTGCGGTCCCGGTCCGTCGGTGGCGGCGCCCGCCGCACGCGTGAAGACGGCGGCCCGGAACGGCCCGTCGGGCAGCGTGGCGAGCTCCCGGCCCGCGAGCACCGAGCGCAGCACCACCTGCAGGCCGGCGACGTGGTGCACGGGCAGCGCCAGGAGCCAGCTGCCCGGCCCGGCGAGCCGTGCCGCGGTGGCGTCGGCGGAGGCCTGCAGGGCCGCGGCCGACAGCATCACGTCCCGCGGGCGGCCGGTGGATCCCGACGTGCGCACGACCACCGCCACGTCCGCGGGCACGTGCGTGCCCGCCCGGGGCGACGGCTCCGCGTCGTCGAGCGCCCGCACGGCGGGGCCCGTGCCCTCGATCGCCGCGGTCAGTGCGGGGAGGAGGTCCCGCGCCTGCGCGGGCACGTCGCGCAGCGGCCGGTCCACGTGCACAGCGTAGGTGGTCGGGCGGCCGCCCGTGCGACGCGCCGTCACCACGGGCGGGACCACAGCCTCACCGGCCCACCCGGGAGCGCGTCGTAGAGTGTCCCGCGGTCCGGCCGCGGTGGTCGGGCCCCGGGGCGCGACCGGCACCGGCGTGCGCACGGGCGCACGGGCGGGCCGCGCCGGTGGGGAACAGGAGACGGACGCATGGCATCGACGGTGGGACGCACGCGCACGACGCCCAGGTGGCGGGCACGCTCCGGCGCGCTGGCGGCGCTCGGCGCGCTCGCGCTGGCAGCCTGCGGGTCGCCGGCCGCCGAGCCCGCTCCCACGGTGACCGAGCGCGCCGAGGTCGTCGCCGACAAGCAGGCCGTCCCCGTACCGGACGTCCCGCCGACGTGGCCGCTGACGGGCGTCGCCGGCGCCCCCGACCCGCGCCCCGCGGTCGCCGTGAAGGTGGAGAACACCTCCGCGGCCCGCCCGCAGTCGGGGCTCGAGCAGGCGGACGTGGTCTGGGAGACGATCGTCGAGTTCGAGGTGTCGCGGTTCGTCGCCGTGTTCCACTCGCAGGCACCCGAGGAGGTCGGCCCGATCCGCTCCGTGCGGCCGATGGACCCCCTCATCGTGGCGCCCCTGCACGGCATGTTCGCGTTCTCGGGCGGGCAGGGCGGCATCCTCGACCTGGTGAACCAGTCCGGCGTGCAGGTCGTGTCCCACGACGCCGGTGCGCCGGGCATGTACCGGGTGGGCAGCCGGCGCGCGCCCCACAACGTCTACGGCTCGCTCAGCACGTGGTGGGGGACCGCCGAGGCGGGTCGCACGGCCCCGCCCGAGCAGTTCGCGTTCGCCCGCACGCCCGAGCAGGCCGCCGCCGCGACGGCGGGCACGCCGGCCGGCACGCTCGACCTGCGCCTGTCCGCGCAGTCGCACCCCGTGTGGACGTGGGACGCCGCGACCGGCACCTGGCTGCGCGCCGAGGGCGCCGAGCCGGCGGTCGCGGCGAGCGGCGCCCGGCTCTCGGCGGTCAACGTCGTCATGATCACCGCGGGCCACCCCGCCACCGGGTTCGGTGCGCAGGGCGGTGCACCGGTCCCGACGTACGAGCTGGTCGGCTCCGGGGACGCGGTCGTGGCGACCGGCGGCAAGACCGTCCCGGTGCGCTGGCAGAAGGACGCGCAGGACCAGCCGCTGCGGCTGCTGATGCCCGACGGGTCGGACGCGACCCTCGCGCCGGGCAACACCTGGGTCGAGCTGGTGCCGGCCGGCAGCGGGTCGGTCACCGTCTCCTGACGCGACCGGGCCGTCCCCGCCGGGTCCCGGCAGGGCGACACGGCCACCCGGGTGGCCCCGCGGTTGTGCTACCCCGGGTGGACCCTGCGGGCACGTGCCTCGTCCCTGCGGCGGACCGGCGGCACCCGCGGGGACGAGGCGACCGCGCCCCCGTGCGGTCCTGCGGTCCGACGCGCCGGTGCGGGGTGCCCGGCCAGGCTGGTCGCATGGCCGCAGAGACCCCGCTCCCCGTCACCGTCCGTCCGGCGCGTGCGCCCCGTCCCGCCGCGGAGGACCGTTCCCTGCGGTCGGCGGTCGCGGTCGTCGCCTCGGGCCTCGTGCTCGTCGCCCTGCTCGTGGGTGGTGGTGCGATGCTCGCCACCCTCGTCGACCTCGCCTCGTGGGTCGGCGGCGCCTGACGCGTCACCGCGCCCGGCACCTCACGGCGCCCGGTGCGCCGTCCCCTCGCCCGACCGTCAGTACGCGTAGGGGAAGCCCGACCAGTCCGGCTCCCGGCGCTGCAGGAACGCGTCGCGGCCCTCGACCGCCTCGTCGGTCATGTAGGCCAGGCGCGTGGCCTCGCCCGCGAACACCTGCTGCCCGGCCAGGCCGTCGTCGGCCAGGTTGAACGCGAACTTCAGCATCCGCACCGCCTGGGGCGACTTGGTCGCCACGATCCGCGCGTACTCCAGCCCGGCGTCCTCGAGGTCCGCGTGGTCGACCACGTCGTTGACCGCACCCCACGCGTACGCGTCGTCCGCCGAGTACTCGCGGGCCAGGAAGAAGATCTCCCGCGCGCGCTTCTGCCCCACCTGCCGCGCGAGCAGCGCGGAGCCGTACCCGCCGTCGAACGACCCGACGTTCGCGTCGGTCTGCATGAACCGGGCGTGCTCCCGGCTGGCGATCGTCAGGTCCGCCACCACGTGCAGGGAGTGCCCCCCACCGGCCGCCCAGCCGTTCACCAGCGCGACGACGACCTTCGGCATCGTCCGGATCAGCCGCTGCACCTCCAGGATGTGCAGGCGTCCCGCGCGCGCCGGGTCGACCGCGGCAGCGGTCTCGCCGTCCGCGTACCGGTAGCCGTCACGGCCCCGGATGCGCTGGTCGCCGCCCGAGCAGAACGCCCAGCCGCCGTCCTTGGGCGACGGGCCGTTGCCCGTGAGCAGGACGGTGCCCACGTCGGACGTGGTCCGGGCGTGGTCGAGCACCGCGTACAGCTCGTCGACCGTGTGGGGCCGGAACGCGTTGCGGACCTCGGGCCGGTGGAAGGCGATCCGCACCACCGGGAGGTCCCGCTCGGCGGCACCCGCGGCGGCCTGCTCGGGCGTCGGGCGGGCGCGTCCCCGGTGGTAGGTCACGTCCGTGAGGTGCTCGAAGCCCTCGACGTCGCGCCAGCGCGTCGGGTCGAACGTCTGCGAGACGCGCACGGGCAGGGGGGCAGGGGTGCCGCTGTCGTTCACCGGCCCACCCTAACGAGCGCCGTAGCCTGGGGCGGTGAGCGCGCAGCCGGAGGCCGTGGTGTGGGACGTGCCGTTGCGCACCCGGTTCCGCGGGCTGACCCGACGCGACGGCGTCCTGGTGCGGGGTGACGCCGGCTGGGGGGAGTTCAGCCCGTTCCGCGACTACGACGACGTGGCCGCGACCCGGTGGTGGCGTGCGGCGCGCGAGGCCGCGGACGTGGGCTGGCCGGAGCCGGTGCGCACGCACGTCCCGGTGAACGTCACGGTCCCTGCCGTCGACCCCGAGCTCGCGCACCGCATCGTCAGCGGCTCGGGCGGCTGCCGCACGGCCAAGGTCAAGGTGGCCGAGCCGGGGCAGCCCGCCGGTGCCGACGAGGCCCGGCTCGAGGCGGTGCGTGACGCGCTGGGTCCCGACGGGGCCGTGCGCGTCGACGCCAACGCGGCGTGGGACGTCGACACCGCCGTGGCACGCCTCGCCGCGCTCGACCGGGCGGCCGGCGGCCTGGAGTACGCCGAGCAGCCCGTGCCGGGCGTCGAGGACCTCGCCGCCCTGCGCCGTCGCACGCACGTGCCGCTCGCGGCCGACGAGGCCGTGCGCCGGTCGGACGACCCGCTCGCGGTCGCGCGGCTGCAGGCCGCCGACGTCGTGGTGCTCAAGGTGCAGCCGCTCGGGGGCGTGCGGGCGTGCCTGGAGCTGGCGGAGCGCCTGGGCCTGCCCGTGGTGGTGTCGTCCGCGCTCGAGTCCTCGGTGGGGCTGGCCGCCGGTCTGGCGCTCGCGGCCGCGCTGCCCGACCTGCCGCACGCCTGCGGGCTCGCGACCGCCGCCCTGCTGGCCGAGGACCTCGTCGAGGACCCCCTGCTGCCGCGCGACGGGATGATCGAGGTCCGTCGGACGGTGCCCGCGCCGCGGCTGCTGGAGGCGGCGGCCGCGCCGCCGGAGGTCGTGGCGCACTGGCAGTCACGTCTCGCCGCCGTGACGGGTCGGGCATGATGACCGGCGTGACCCAGGACCCGACCGCACCGCGCCGCCGGCGCCGGGGCACGGCTGCGGCCGCGCCGGCGGGCGACCCGGCCGTGCCGGCGCCCGCGGTGGCCGCCGCGCGGGTGCTGGTGCAGGCGCTCGCGGCGCTCGGCGTGCGCGACGTCGTCCTCGCGCCGGGGTCCCGCAGCGCGCCGCTGGCCTACGCGCTGGCCGACGCCGCACGCCCCGACGACCAGCGGCCCGCGGGTGCCCCGGCGCTGCGGCTGCACGTGCGGATCGACGAGCGCGACGCGGGCTTCCTCGCGCTCGGGCTGAGCAAGGCGTCGGCCCACACCGGCGACCGCGGTCCCGTGCCGGCGCGGCCGGTCGCGGTCGTGACGACCTCCGGCACGGCGGTCGCCAACCTGCACCCCGCGGTGCTCGAGGCCCACCATGCTGGGCTGCCCCTGGTCGTCCTCACCGCCGACCGCCCGCACGAGCTGCGCGGTACGGGCGCCAACCAGACGACCGAGCAGGTCGGGATCTTCGGCGCGGCGGTGCGGCTGGCCGTCGACGTGCCCGCCCCCGTGGGACGCCCCGGCGAGGACCGCGACCTGCGGCGCACGGTGTCCCGGGCGGTGGCCGCCGCGACGGGTGCGCGGACGCAGGACCCCGGGCCGGTGCACCTGGACCTGGCCTTCCGCGACCCGCTCGTGCCGGGTGACGAGCCGTGGCCCGCACCGTCCGACGCGGGCCTGACCCACGTGGCCGCACGGGCGCTGCCCGCCGAGCCGGCCGGGCTGCTGACGGGGGCGGTGCCCGTCGTCGTCGACGTGCTCGACGAGCCGGGCGACGGCCGGTCGTCCCGGCGTGCGCGCGGACCGGTGCCGACGGTGGTCGTCGCCGGTGACGGCGCCGGTCCCGCGGCGGCCCGCCTCGCGGAGGCCAACGGCTGGCCGCTGCTGGCCGAGCCGTCGTCGGGCGCGCGGCAGGGGCCCACCGCGATCGGCGCCTACCGCCTGCTGCTCGCCGACGAGCGGCTCGGCGGGCGCACGGGGCGCGTCGTGGTGCTCGGCCGCCCCACGTTGTCGCGGCCCGTGCAGGCGCTGCTGGCACGCCCCGACGTCGACGTCCTCGTGGTCGCCCCCCGCGGTGCGGACTGGCCCGACGCGGCGCGCAACGCCTCCCAGGTGCTGCTCGACGTGCCGGCGCGCATGCGTCAGGGCCGCGTCGGGGCGCCCGCCGGGTGGCTCGACGCCTGGCGCACGGCCGACGCGGCGGCGCAGGACGTGCTGGCGGGTGCGCTCGACGCCCCGGAGGACGGCCGTCGCTCCCGCAGCGGCCCGCGCGTCAGCGGCTGGGCGCTGGCGCGGGCGGTCGCGCGCGCCAGCGCGCCGGACGACGTGCTGGTCGTCGGGTCGTCCAGCCCTGTGCGGGACCTCGACCTCGTCGCCCGCTGGGACCTCGCTCCGCTGGTGCTCGCGAACCGTGGGCTGGCGGGCATCGACGGCACGGTCGCGACCGCGACCGGTGTCGCGCTCGCCCTGCCGCGGCGCCGGGTGCGGGCGTACCTGGGTGACCTCACGTTCCTGCACGACGTGGGCGGGCTGCTGCGGGGGCCGGCCGAGCCGGCGGTCGACCTGCAGATCGTCGTGGCGAACGACGACGGCGGCTCGGTCTTCACGACCCTGGAGCACGGCGCGCCCGAGCGTGCCGACGTCTTCGAGCGCGTGTTCGCGACCCCGCACGGCGTGGACGTCGCCGCGCTGTGCGCCGCGTACGGCGTGCGGCACACCCGCGTGGTCGACACCGAGGGCCTGCTGCCGGCGCTCGCGGCGCCCGGCACCGGGACGAGCGTCGTCGAGGTCCGCGTCGACCGCACGCACCGCCGCGGCCTGTCCGAGCGCCTCGCCGCCGAGGTCGCGGCGGCGGTGGACAAGGCCCTGTCGTCCGGCGGCTGAGCAGGCGCCCCCGTCCCTCCTGGCGGGCACACAGGAAGTTCCCAGGCGCCTGGGAGGCCGATCCCAGGACGACGCGGTGTGATGGGTGTCGAGAAGGAGGCAGCCATGACCACTACGCCCGAGCCGCAGCCCGGCAGCGACCCCCAGCACCACCCGACGACGCCCGTCCCCCCGCACGGCGCAGTCCCCCCGCAGGGCGCGACGCCGCCGCAGGGCGCCCCGCGCCTGTCGCCCGCGCAGGAGTGGGCCCGCTACGAGGCCGCCCAGCGTGCGCAGGCCGGCGGTGCCCCGGGCGCGCCCGGCTACGCCCCGACGACCACCGCCGCTCCCGCGGGTGACCCGTGGGCCGCACCGACCGGGGAGCCGGGCGAGAGGTCCGGCCAGGAGCGGCGGCGCTCGTCGCGCGCGTGGGTGTGGATCGCGTCGGCAGCGGTCGTCGGCCTCCTGGTGGGCGGCGGCTCCGTCGCCGCGGCCGGTCTGCTGGACCAGGACGGGTCGTCGTCGCGGTCCGCCTCGCTCGCCGACGTGGGTCGCTCGTCGACCGACGAGGTGCCCGTCTCGGGCTCGAACGCCGAGGACCCGGACTGGCAGGCCGTGGCGGCCGCCGTGCAGGCGTCCGTCGTCGCGATCGAGGTCCAGACGGAGTCCGGCGGCGGGCAGGGGTCCGGCGTCATCATCGACGACGAGGGCCACGTGCTGACCAACAGCCACGTCGTCTCGGGCGCCCAGGGCAACGTGCAGGTGACGCTCACCGACGGCCGGATCCTCGAGGGTGAGGTCGTGGGCTCCGACGCCAGCACCGACCTGGCCGTCGTGCAGCTGCTCGACGCGCCCGACGACCTGCAGCCGGCGGCGTTCGGCAACTCCGACGAGGTCCGGGTCGGTGAGCCGGTCATGGCGGTCGGCAACCCGCTGGGCCTGGCCAACACCGTGACCACCGGCATCGTCTCGGCCGTCGACCGTCCGGTCTCGACCCTGGAGGACGGCGGCAGCGAGGCGGCGGTGACCAGCGCGATCCAGATCGACGCGGCCGTCAACCCCGGCAACTCCGGCGGTCCGCTGTTCGACGCGACGGGCCGGGTCATCGGCATCACGTCCTCGATCGCCACGCTGAGCGCGCAGTCCGGCTCGATCGGCCTCGGGTTCGCCATCCCGTCCGACCTCGCCCGGCGCGTCGCCGCGCAGCTCATCGAGGACGGCCAGGCCGAGCACGCGTTCCTCGGGGTCTCGCTGTCCGACGGTGTCGCGACGGCCGACGGCGTCACGCGCCGCGGTGCGGTCGTCGAGTCGGTCAACGAGGGCTCGCCGGCCGCCGCGGCCGGCCTGCAGGCCGGTGACGTCATCGTCGCCGTCGACGACAAGCCGGTGGGCGGCGCGGAGGCGCTCACGGCCCTCGTCCGGTCGCTGTCGTCGGGCGACGACGCGACCGTCACGGTGGTGCGCGACGGCGAGACGCGCGAGCTGGACGTCACGCTGGCCACCCGGCCCGACGACCTCGGCTCGGCGCAGCCGCGCCAGGACGGCCAGGGCGGTCAGGGCGGTCAGGGCCAGGGCGACCAGTCCCTGCCCGGCGGCCTGACGCCCGAGCAGCTCTGGGAGTGGCTGCAGCAGCAGCAGCGGGGCCAGGGCTGACGCTCCGCCCCACCCCCTGAACCGGGTCGGCCCCACCGGGCCGCGCCCCCCCGACCGGGCCCGCCGCGATCCCCCTCCCGCGGCGGGCCCGCGGTGTCCCCGCCGGCGGGCGGCGCGGCCCCGTGCGGCGGGTCAGGGCAGCGCGGGTCGGGACAGCGCGGGTCAGGACAGCGCGGGTCGGGACAGCGCGGGTCGGGACAGCGCGGGTCGGGACAGCGCGGGTCAGGACAGCGCGAACCGCATCGGGTCGAGCTTGGCGCGCGACTCGGCGAGCTCGGCGGCGGGGTCGGAGGCGGCGACGACGCCGCACCCGGCGAAGAGCCGCAGCCGGTGCGGGTCGTCGCGGTCCACCTCGGCGGAGCGCAGGGCGATGCCCCACTCGCCGTCGCCGTCGGCGCCGAACCAGCCCACGGGACCGGCGTACCGGCCACGGTCCATGCCCTCGATGCGGGTGATGAGCGCGCGCGCCGCCTGCGTCGGGGTGCCGCAGACCGCGGCGGTGGGGTGCAGGGCCGCGGCCAGTGCCAGCGACGAGGGGTGTGCACCGTCGCCCTGCGGCGCGGAGAGCACACCGGTCACGTCGGACGCGAGGTGCAGCACGTTGGGCAGCGACAGCACGAACGGCACGTCGGGCACGTTCGACGACGAGCAGAAGGGCGCGAGCGCGCGGGCGACCGACGTGACCGCGTACTCGTGCTCCTCGAGGTCCTTGGAGGAGTGCGCGAGGATCGCGGCGCGTGCCATGTCGGCGTCGTCGTCGCCGGTGCGCCGGATCGTGCCGGCGAGCACCCGGGACGTGACGAGCCCGCGCTCGGAGCGCACCAGCAGCTCGGGCGTGGCGCCGATCATGCCGTCGACGCTGAAGGTCCAGCACGACCGGTACCGGTCCGCGAGCCGCTGCAGCGCCCACCGCACGTCCAACGGGTGCTCGGTGCGGGCACGCACGTCGCGCGCGAGCACGACCTTCTCGACCTCACCGGCGCGGATCGCGGCCACGCCGCGCGCCACCACGTCCATCCAGTCGTCCGCGGCCACGGCGCCGTCGGTGTAGGTGACGTCGCCCGGTGCGCGGGGCTCGGTGCGCGGCGGCAGGACGTCCCGCAGGCGGGGCGCGGGGCCCAGCTCGCCCGCGGTGCTGACGGTCGTGAGCCACGTCCGCCCGTCGCGGCGGCCCACCACCACGCGCGGCACCACGACGACGCCGCCGGCGGGGGAGTCGTCGTCGAAGGCGAAGGAGCCGAAGGCGACCGGCCCCGTGCCGGGCAGGCGCACCTCGTCGCGCACGATCGCGCGCCCGAGCACCTCGTGCCACGCGCGCTCGGCGGCGGCGAACCGGTCGGCGCCCCGCACCTCGACGCGCACGGCCTCGCCCCAGGCGACCAGGCCGTCGCCGCGGCGCACCCAGGCCAGCGGGGCCGCCGGCCCCAGCAGGTCGAGCAGGTCCGCCGGGTCGGTCGAGCCGCCCGCGGGCAGGTCGTGGCACTCGACGGTGCGGACCACGAGAGGGTGCGGGACGCCCCCGGTGACGGGGGAGCTGGGCGACGTGCTCATCGCGTTCAGGGTAGGCCCTCACCGCCGCGGGCTCGCCCCGGAGCGGTGCGACCCACGTCTCAGCGCGGCTTGCGGGCGACGACCACGTCGCGGTCGATCGCCTGGTCGACGCGGTGCGCCAGGTCGAGGAACGGGTCGCCGTCCAGCGGCTCGAGGCCCGCGTCGACGAGCATCGCGACGAGGTCCTGACGCGGCAGCACCTTGGTGTTCCACGACAGGCCGAGCGCGCCGCCGCGGCGCAGCACCGTGACCCAGCCGGGCAGGGCGTCGGCGAGCAGGTCGCCCGGTGCGCGCGACGGCGTGCGCGGCCCGGTGACCGACCCGTGCTGGATGCCGTACGGCGCGTCGGCGACGACCACGTCGAAGAACCCGGCGCGGTACATGCGGTCGACATCGAGCGTGTCGCCCTGCGTGACCTCGAGCGTCTGCACGTCGCCGGCCCGGAACAGCTCCTTGTCGGCCGCGAGCGTGAACGTGGTGCGCCGCCCCAGGGTCTTCCCGGCGACGCGCAGCCGCGTCGACCCCGAGCGGTGCTTGAGCCGCTTGTCCTGCAGCCAGCGGGCGGCGAACGCCGTGTACGCCTCGACGTCGCGCCGGTCGACGTCGACGCCGTACGCGTCCCACCCGTACATGAGCGCCTGGTTCAGCGTGGTGCCGCGCCCGCACATCGGGTCGAGCACCCGCAGCCGGGAGCCCAGGAACCCCTCGCGGGTCGTGGCGGCCGCGGCCGTGAGGTTCAGCAGGAGGCGGGTGAGCTGCTCGTTGGTCTTGCCGACGTACTTGAGGATCGTCAGCAGGTCGTCGTCGTAGCGGTCGAGCCGCTCGAGGTCGAGGGGGACGAGCGCGCCGTCGTCGCGCAGCTCGAACAGCGCGAACAGGGAGGAGAGGTTCGCCAGGACCCGCAGGTCCTCGGGCTCCGGTGCCGCGACGGGGACGACGAGGTACGGGACGCCGCCCATCGTGCGCTCCACCGGTCCGCCGAGGGCGCGCAGGCGCCCGTCGAGCAGCAGCTCGTCGAGCCCGAGGAGCTCGTTGCGGGTGAGGCGCGCGGCGTTGCGGGAGTACACCCGGTTGGCAGAGGGCTGGACGAGGATCGCGTACTGCGGCATGGGTGGTGAGGCCCCCGGGTCGGTCGTGCGGCGCCGCCGGCGGCGCCGCGTCCACGCTACCCGAGCACGGTGCGCGCACCGGGGCGCCGACCTGCGACCATGGGCACATGCCTCGCGCCGCCCTCGACAAGGACCCCCGCGACGTCGCCGCCATGTTCGACGCCGTCGCGCGCCGGTACGACGTCACCAACGACGTGATCTCCCTGGGTCAGGACCGTGCGTGGCGTCGCGCCACGCTCGCCGCGCTCGACGCGCAGCGCGGCGAGACGGTCCTCGACCTCGCGGCCGGCACCGGCACGTCGAGCGAGCCGCTCGCCGACGCCGGCGTGCACGTGGTGCCGTGCGACCTGTCGACCGGGATGCTGCGGGTCGGTCGCCGTCGCCGCCCGGACCTGCCGTTCGTGGCGGGCGACGCGCTGCACCTGCCCTTCGCCGACGCGTCGTTCGACGCCGTGACCATGTCGTTCGGGCTGCGCAACGTGGCGGACGTCGACGCGGCGCTGCGTGAGCTGCTGCGGGTGACGCGGCCCGGCGGGCGTCTGGTGGTGTGCGAGTTCTCGCAGCCGACGTTCGCGCCGTTCCGCACCGTGTACACGAACTACCTCATGCGCGCGCTGCCGCCGGTGGCCCGCGCGGTGTCCAAGGAGCCGGACGCCTACGTGTACCTCGCGGAGTCCATCCGGGAGTGGCCGGACCAGCGCGAGCTGGGCCGGCTGGTGCGCGCGGCCGGCTGGGAGCAGGTCGCGTACCGCAACCTCACGGGCGGCGTGGTCGCGCTGCACCGCGGCCGACGCCCCTGACGGACCCGCCCGCACGCGGCCGGGACGCCCCCGGTGTGACGCTCGTCGCGTCGCGGCCGCCGCGAGGGAGCGTCGGCGGGTGTGCGCTGCGCGCCGGCCCCGCGCTGCGCGGGTCCGCGTCGTCGGTGACGATGGTCCTCCCGCCGCGGTCCGGGCCCGGCGGCACGCTCGCGGAAGGTCGTCGGTGCTGCTCCGGGCGCCTCACCGGGACCTTCGTCCCGGGGAGCTGTTGAGGTAAGCCAACCCTTCGCAGACAGCGTCTGAGGGGCTGGTTACACTCGCCGGAGTCGCACGTGAACGTCGTCACAAGTGGGGTGGCCAGGGTGGACGGAACGACCGATGACGCGGACGTCATCGTCGTCGGCGCCGGTCCGGCCGGTGCCTCCGCGGCGTACCACTGCGCGGCCGCAGGCCTCGACGTCCTCCTGCTGGAGAAGGCGACCTTCCCGCGCGACAAGATCTGCGGCGACGGGCTGACGCCCCGCGCGGTGGCCGAGCTCGTCCGCATGGGCGTGCCGATCCGCGAGCAGGACGGCTGGATCCGCAACAAGGGCCTGCGCGTCATCGGCGGCGGCCACCGGCTCGAGCTGCCGTGGCCCGAGCTCTCGAGCTACCCGTCCTACGGGCTGGCCCGGGCGCGCACGTCCTTCGACCAGATCCTCGCCGAGCACGCCCGCGCCGCCGGCGCGAAGCTGCTCGAGGGCACGTCCGTGACGGCCCCGGTGCGCGACGAGCGCACGGGCCGCGTCGTGGGCGTGCGGGCACGGGCGGTCGGCGTCGACGGTCGCCGCACGGTCGACGCGGGCGACGAGGTCACCTACCGCGCCCCCGTCGTGGTCGCCGCCGACGGCGTCTCCGCCCGGCTCGCCACCGCCGTCGGGCGCGTCAAGCGCGACGACCGGCCGATGGGCGTCGCGGTGCGCACGTACTTCCGCACCCCGCGCCACGACGACGCGTGGATGGAGTCGCACCTCGAGCTGTGGGACGGCGCGCCCGGCCGGTCCAACCTCATGCCCGGCTACGGCTGGATCTTCGCCCTCGGCGACGGCACCGCCAACGTCGGCCTGGGATCGGTCAGCTCGACGGCCGCCGCGACGAAGGTCGACTACAAGGACCTGTTCGCACGCTGGATGGCGAACGCCCCCGCCGAGTGGGAGTTCACCCCGGAGAACCAGACCGCGCCCGTGCGCGGTGCGGCGCTGCCCATGGGCTTCAACCGCGGCCCGCTGTACGCCGACGGGCTGCTGCTCGCGGGCGACGCCGCCGGCATGGTCAGCCCGTTCAACGGCGAGGGCATCGCGTACGGCCTGCAGGCCGGCCGCGTGGCGGCCGACGCGATCGCGCAGGGCCTCGCGCGCGGGTCCGCCGCCGGTCGCGAGCGGTCGCTGGCCACGTACCAGCAGCGCATGAAGGACGACCTGGGCGGCTACTACACGCTCGGCCGGATCTTCGTGCGGCTCATCGAGCACCCGCAGGTGATGCACGTCTGCACGCGGTACGGTCTGCCCCGGCCGCTGCTGATGAAGTTCGTGCTCAAGCTGCTGGCCGACTGCTACGAACCGCGAGGGGGCGACGTCGTGGACCGCGTCATCGCCGCGCTCGCCCGGCTGGCGCCCGATGCCTGACGCCGCCCCACCCCGCACCCGTACCCGCACCGCCCGGCCCACCGGACCGGCGTCTTCGACGAGGAGGACCGCTCGATGAGCAACCCGTACATCCCGCTCCTGGTGATGATCGGGATCGCGGCCGTCCTCGCCCTGGGTGGTGTCGGCGCGAGCGCGATCCTGGGTCCGAAGCGCTACAACCGCGCCAAGCTCGAGGCGTACGAGTGCGGCATCGAGCCGACGCCCCACGCCATCGGCGGCGGGCGCTTCCCGATCAAGTACTACCTGGTCGCGATGACCTTCATCATCTTCGACATCGAGGTCGTCTTCCTCTACCCGTGGGCCGTCGGCTTCACGGAGCTCGCGACGTACGGCCTCGTGGCCATGATGGCGTTCCTGCTGATCATCACGGTGCCGTTCGCCTACGAGTGGAAGCGCGGCGGTCTGGAGTGGGACTGATGCAGCAGCGCCCGGAACCCGCCACGACGCGCAGCCGACCGACCCTGAGGAGGGGCTGACATGGGCATCGAGGAAGCGCCCTCGGGCTTCCTGCTGACGACGGTCGAGGACCTCGTCGGCTACTTCCGCAAGGCATCGCTGTGGCCCGTGACGTTCGGGCTCGCGTGCTGCGCGATCGAGATGATGGCCGCCGGCACCAGCCGGTACGACATCTCGCGCCTCGGCATGGAGGTCTTCCGTGCCTCGCCGCGCCAGTCCGACCTCATGATCGTCGCCGGCCGGGTCAGCCAGAAGATGGCCCCCGTGGTGCGGCAGGTCTACGACCAGATGGCGGGGCCCAAGTGGGTGCTGTCGATGGGCGTCTGCGCGTCCTCCGGCGGCATGTTCAACAACTACGCGATCGTGCAGGGCGTCGACCACATCGTCCCGGTCGACATCTACCTGCCCGGCTGTCCTCCGCGCCCCGAGATGCTGCTGCACGCGATCCTCGCGCTGCACCAGCAGATCCAGGACGAGCCCCTCGGCGTCAACCGCCAGGAGGCCGCCCGCAAGGCGCAGGAGGCCGCGATGGCCGCGACCCCGACGTCGCACATGACGGGACTGCTGCGATGAGCGACGAGCGCACGACGCCCGCCGAGGGCACGCCCGAGGGCACCGACCCGACGACGGGCACGAAGCCCGAGGCGACGTCGACCCCGCGCGAGGACGCCACGTCCCCCGCGGCCGACCGTCCCACCGAGGGCACCAAGCCGACGGCCGAGAAGGCGGACGCCTCCGCGGCGGTCAAGCCGGGCGAGCCCGCCCCCGCCGGGACGCAGCGCACCAGCGCCGCGGCCCTCGAGGCCGGCTCCCAGAACCTGCCCGCCGGCCCCGACCCGACGACCGCGCCGCGCACGCCGCTGGACATCGTCGACGTCCGCACCGGCATGTTCGGCGTGGCGGGCACCGGCGACACCTCCGGCTTCGGGGGCCTCGTGCGGACCGTGGCGATGCCCGGCCCCAGCGAGCGGCCCTACGGCGGCTGGTTCGACGAGGTCGTCGACGTGCTGGCCGAGGTGCTCGACGAGTCGGGCACCGGCTACGCGGCGGCCGTCGAGTCGGTCGTCGTCGACCGGGGCGAGCTCACGCTGAACATCGCGCGCGAGCACCTCGTCGAGGTCGTGCAGGCGCTGCGCGACGACCCGGACCTGCGCTTCGAGCTGTCGCTCGGGGTGTCGGGCGTCCACTTCCCGCACGACGCGGGACGTGAGCTGCACGCCGTCTACCACGTGGCGTCGGTGACCCACGGGCGACGGCTGCGGCTCGAGGTCGCGGTGGCCGAGGGCGACCCGCACATCCCCTCGACCACGGCGGTGTACCCCGCCAACGACTGGCACGAGCGCGAGACCTGGGACTTCTTCGGGATCGTGTTCGACGGCCACCCGGGGCTCGCGCGCATCGAGATGCCCGACGACTGGCCGGGCCACCCCCAGCGCAAGGACTACCCCCTCGGCGGCATCCCGGTCGAGTACAAGGGCGCCACCGTGCCGCCCCCGGACCAGCGGAGGTCGTACAGCTGATGACCGCCCCCACGTCGCAGACCCCCCACGCGACCCGTCACGTCCCGTTGTCCGAGACCGAGGGTGTGCCCTCGTTCGAGGCCTCCGGCGGCGACTGGTCCGACATCGCCGAGGAGGCCGCGCGCCTCGGCGAGGAGCGCATCGTCGTCAACATGGGCCCCCAGCACCCGTCCACCCACGGCGTGCTGCGGCTCATGCTCGAGATCGACGGCGAGACCGTCACCGAGGCCCGGGCCGGCATCGGCTACCTCCACACGGGCATCGAGAAGAACATGGAGTTCCGCACCTGGACCCAGGGCGTGACCTTCTGCACCCGGATGGACTACGTCGCGCCGTTGTTCCAGGAGGCCGGCTACTGCCTGGCCGTGGAGAAGCTGCTGGGCATCACGGACGACGTCCCGGAGCGGGCGTCGGTCATCCGCGTGCTGATGATGGAGCTCAACCGCATCTCGTCGCACCTGGTGTTCCTGGCCACGGGCGGCAACGAGCTGGGCGCCACGACGATCATGATCCTGGGCTTCACGGCCCGCGAGGAGATCCTCAAGATCTTCGAGCTGATCTCCGGCCTGCGCATGAACCACGCGTACATCCGCCCCGGCGGCGTCGCGCAGGACGTTCCCCCGGGCGCGATCGACTCCGTGCGCGAGGCGCTGGGCAAGGTCCGGGGCTACATGCGTCAGCTCGAGGACCTCATGCTGGCGAACCCGATCCTGCAGGCGCGCATGAAGGACGTCGGCGTGCTGAGCCTGGCGGCCTGCATGTCGCTGGGCGTCACCGGCCCCCTGCTGCGTGCCACCGGCCTGCCGTACGACGTGCGCAAGACCGACCCGTACTGCGGCTACGAGACCTACGACTTCGACGTGCCGACGAACGACGCGGCCGACTCGTGGGGCCGCCTGCTGGTGCGGATCGAGGAGTGCTACCAGTCGATGCGGATCGTCGAGCAGTGCCTCGAGCGGCTCGCCGAGCCGGGGCCGGTCATGGTCGCGGACAAGAAGATCGCGTGGCCGGCGCAGCTGGCCATCGGCACCGACGGCATGGGCAACTCGCTGGACCACATCCGCGAGATCATGGGCACCTCGATGGAGTCCCTCATCCACCACTTCAAGCTGGTGACCGAGGGCTTCCGCGTGCCGGCCGGGCAGGTGTTCCAGACCGTCGAGCACCCGCGCGGCGAGCTGGGCGTGCACCTCGTCTCCGACGGCGGGACCAAGCCGTACCGGGCGCACTTCCGCGACCCGTCGTTCAACAACCTGCAGGCGGTCTCCATGATGTGCGAGGGCGGGCAGATCGCCGACGTCGTCGTCGCCGTGGCGTCGATCGACCCGGTGCTGGGAGGGGTGGACCGCTGATGTCCGTCGAGCACGCGGGCGCGGCAGCGCCCCACGACCACGGCCGGACCCCGGGGGAGCGGCACGCCACGGGGTACGACGAGCAGACCCGCGCCCGGCTGACGGCCGACGCGCAGGAGATCATCGCCCGCTACCCGCAGGCGCGCTCCGCGCTGCTGCCGATGCTGCACCTGGTGCAGTCGGAGGACGGCTACGTCAGCCCGCGGGGCATCGCGTTCTGCGCGGCGACCCTCGGCCTCTCGACCGCCGAGGTCTCGGCCGTCGCGACGTTCTACACGCAGTACAAGCGGCACCCCAACGGCACGTACACGGTGGGCGTGTGCACCAACACGCTCTGCGCGGTCATGGGCGGCGACGCGATCTGGGAGGAGCTCAGCGAGCACCTCGGGATCGGTCACGACGAGACCACGGACGACGGCGCGATCACGCTCGAGCGCATCGAGTGCAACGCGGCGTGCGACTACGCGCCGGTGGTGATGGTCAACTGGGAGTTCTTCGACAACCAGACCCCGGCCTCCGCCGTCGAGGTCGTCGACAAGCTGGTCGAGGGCGCGCCGGTGGCGCCGACCCGCGGTGCGTCGTCGGTCTGCACGTTCAAGGAGATGAGCCGCGTGCTGGCCGGCTTCCCCGACGGCCGCGCCGACGAGGGCGTGGGCGCCGGTGAGCCGACGCTGCGCGGCACGCTGCTGGCGAAGGAGCGCGGCTGGACGGCCCCGCCGTTCGACGCGGACGAGCGCAGCGCCGCCACCGGCGCCACGCACGGCGAGCCGGACGCGGGCGAGGCGCAGTCGAGCGCCGACCGCCCGGAGACGACGCCCGCCGACGTCTCGCCGGCCGGCGAGCAGCGCAAGCAGAAGTCCGACGACGCGAAGGAGTCGTGATGACGACCCTGACCCCCGTGCTGTCCGCGCACTGGGACGCGGACCGGTCGTGGAAGCTCGAGCGCTACGAGGCCGACGGCGGCTACCGCGGTCTGCGTCGGGCGCTGGGCATGGCCCCGGCCGACGTCGTGACGACGGTGAAGGACTCGGGCCTGCGCGGCCGCGGCGGCGCCGGCTTCCCCACCGGCATGAAGTGGGGCTTCCTGCCCGCACCCGACGGCGGGCCGCGCTACCTCGTGGTCAACGCCGACGAGTCCGAGCCGGGCACCTGCAAGGACATCCCGCTGATGATGGCGAGCCCGCAGGAGCTCATCGAGGGCGTGATCATCACGTCCTACGCCATCGGGTGCCACCACGCGTTCATCTACGTGCGCGGCGAGGTCGTGCACGTGTACCGCCGCCTGCTCGAGGCCGTGCGCGAGGCGCGCGCGGCCGGCTACCTGGGCACCGACATCCTCGGGTCGGGCTTCGACCTGGAGATCACGGTCCACGCGGGTGCCGGTGCGTACATCTGCGGCGAGGAGACGGCGCTGCTCGACTCGCTCGAGGGCCTGCGCGGCCAGCCGCGCCTGAAGCCGCCGTTCCCCGCGGTCGCGGGCCTGTACGCGCGCCCCACGGTCGTCAACAACGTCGAGTCCGTGGCGTCGGTGCCGGGGATCCTCGTCGGCGGTGCCGACTGGTTCACGTCCATGGGCACCGAGCGCTCCGCGGGCCACGGCCTGTTCTCGCTGTCCGGCCACGTCACGCGGCCCGGCCAGTACGAGGCGCCGCTGGGCATCACGCTGCGCGAGCTGCTGGAGATGGCGGGCGGCGTCCGTGAGGGCCACGAGCTGAAGTTCTGGACCCCGGGCGGCTCGTCGACGCCGATCTTCACCGCGGAGCACCTCGACGTGCCGCTGGACTACGAGTCGGTCGGCAAGGCCGGCTCCATGCTCGGCACCCGCGCGCTGCAGATCTTCGACGAGACGGTCTCGGTCGTGAAGGCCGTGTCGCGCTGGATCCAGTTCTACAAGCACGAGTCCTGCGGCAAGTGCACGCCCTGCCGCGAGGGCACGTTCTGGCTCGCGCAGATCATGGGCCGCCTCGAGGCGGGCCAGGGCACGTCGGCGGACATCGACCTGCTGCTCGACCTGTGCGACAACATCCTGGGCCGCGCGTTCTGCGCGCTCGGCGACGGTGCCACCAGCCCGGTGACCAGCGCCATCCAGTACTTCCGGGAGGAGTTCGAGGCGGGCACGCACACGCCCGCCGACGTCCTCTTCCCGCCGGAGCGCGCCGCGCTCTTTGACTACACGCCGCGTCGCAGCACGCAGCTGGCGGGGGTGCACGCATGACGATCACGACCCCTCGGGGCACGCAGACGACGCCGCTGGTGCCGGCGGCACCGCCGCCCGCGCCCGCGGAGCCGTCGGACACCGTCACGTTCAGCGTCGACGGGATCGAGACGACCGTGCCGAAGGGCACGCTGGTGATCCGGGCCGCCGAGGAGCTGGGGATCCAGATCCCGCGGTTCTGCGACCACCCGCTGCTGGCGCCCGCCGGCGCCTGCCGCCAGTGCCTCGTCGAGGTGTGGGCGCCCGGGCGTGACGGCAACCTGGCGAAGATGCCCAAGCCGCAGGCGTCCTGCACGTTGCAGGCCACGCCGGGCATGCAGGTCAAGACGCAGCACACGTCGCCCGAGGCCGACAAGGCCCAGCACGGCGTCATGGAGCTGCTGCTCATCAACCACCCGCTCGACTGCCCCGTCTGCGACAAGGGCGGCGAGTGCCCCCTGCAGAACCAGGCGATGAGCAACGGCCGGGCCGCGACGCGGTTCGTCGACGTCAAGCGGACGTTCCCCAAGCCGATCGCCGTGTCGACGCAGGTGCTGCTCGACCGCGAGCGGTGCGTGCTCTGCCAGCGCTGCACCCGGTTCTCCGAGGAGATCGCCGGCGACGTCTGGATCGACCTGCAGAAGCGCGGCGCGCAGCAGCAGATCGGCACGTTCGACACCGAGGTGCTCGGGTTCGCCGGGGACACCCCGGTCGGGGCCTCCACGCTCGACACGAGCGGACGCCCGTTCGCGTCCTACTTCTCCGGCAACACCGTGCAGATCTGCCCGGTCGGCGCCCTGACGTCGGCGGCCTACCGCTTCCGCTCGCGGCCGTTCGACCTCGTGTCGGTGCCGTCGATCGCGGAGCACGACGCCAACGGCTCCGCGATCCGGGTGGACCACCGCCGCGGCGTGGTGCTGCGCCGCCTCGCCGGCGACGACCCGGCCGTGAACCAGGAGTGGATCAGCGACAAGGACCGCTTCGCGTTCCACTGGCAGTCGGCACCGGACCGCGTCACCACGCCGCTGGTGCGCCGCCGGCTCCCGGACGGGACGCGCGGCGAGCTCGAGCCGTGCTCGTGGATCGAGGCGCTGGACACCGCGGCGGCGGGCCTGCAGGCCGCGCTCGACGCGGACGGGTCCGGCGTGGCGGTGCTGCCCGGCGGTCGCCTCACGCTCGAGGACGCCTACGCGTACGCCAAGCTGGCCCGCGTGGTGCTCGGCACCAACGACATCGACCACCGTGCCCGTCCGCACTCCGCGGAGGAGGCCGAGTTCCTCGGTCACCACGTCGCCGGCCGCACGCTGCAGGTGACGTTCGGCGACCTGGTCGCGGCGCCCGCCGTGCTGTGCGTCGCGTACGAGCCCGAGGAGGAGGGCGGCATCCTCTTCCTGCGGCTGCGGTCCTCCGTGGTCGCCGGCCGCACGCGGGTGTTCTCGGTGGCCGCGCTGGCCAGCCGGGGCCTCGAGCGGCTCGACGGCACGCTGCTGGCCGCCGCTCCCGGCACCGAGCCCGAGGTGCTCGACGCGATCGCCGCGGGCGCGCACGACGCCCTGGGCGAGACCGCCGAGGCGCTCGCCGCCGACGGCGCCGTGATCCTCGTCGGGGAGCGCGCGGCCACCGTGCCGGGCGCCCTGACGGCCGTGCTGCGGCTCGCCGAGCGCACGGGGGCCCGCGTCGCGTGGATCCCGCGCCGCGCGGGGGAGCGCGCGGCGATCGAGGCGGGCACGCTGCCCACGCTGCTGCCCGGCGGTCGTCCTGTCGCCGACGCCTCCGCGCGGGTCGACCTCGCCGCGGTCTGGGGCGTCGACGACCTGCCCGCCGCCCCCGGCCGCAGCGCGGACGAGATCCTCGCCGCAGCGGCCGACGGCCACCTGGGTGCGCTCGTCGTCGGCGGGGTGGAGCCCGCCGACCACGCCGACCCGGCGCTCGCCCGCGCGGCGCTCGACGCGGTGCCCTTCCTCGTCTCGCTCGAGGTCCGGCACAGCGAGGTCACCGACCGCGCCGACGTGGTGCTGCCCGTGGCGCCGCCGGTCGAGAAGCCCGGCACGTTCGTCACCTGGGAGGGACGCCCCAGGCCGTTCGCGCAGGCGCTGACGACCACGCAGCTGTCCGACTTCCGGGTGCTGGACCGCCTCGCGGACGCGCTCGGCGCGGACCTCGGGCTGCGGTCCCTCGCGGACGTGCACGGCGAGCTCGACCAGCTCGGCGGCTGGGACGGTGCGCGTGTCGACGCCCCGTCGACCGCACCCGCCGAGCCGCCCGCGGTGCCCCCGGGCCACGCGGTGCTCGCGACGTGGCACCAGCTGCTCGACGCGGGCCGGCTGCAGGACGGCGAGCCGTACCTCGCGGGGACGGCCAAGCGGTCGGTCGCGCGCGTGTCGGCCGCCACGGCGGCGGCAGCGGGCCTGGCGGACGGTGACGAGGTCGCCGTCCGCACCGACCGCGGGACGGTCGTCGCGCCCGTGCAGGTCACGGACATGGCCGACCACGTGGTCTGGCTGCCGACCAACCCCCGGGGCGGCGCCGTGCGCGACCGGCTCGGTGCGGTCGGCGGGACCGTGGTCCGGCTCGAGCGCGTCGGACGGTCGGACCACCCCGGGATGACGGCGCACGCCGCGTCCGGGCTCACGGGCGACGCCGCGGAGGCCGTCGCCGGCGTCCGCGTGGACGAGGAGGAGCGGGCATGAGCGTGCTGCCCATGGTGCTGGCGTCGGCCGTCGGTGACGGGGCGGTCGCCCCGGTGACCGCGGACTTCAGCCAGGACGTGTTCTGGGTGTGGCTGGTCAAGGCCGTCGGGATCATCGTCTTCCTGCTGACGAGCGTCCTCATCGCCATCTGGTTCGAGCGCCGCGTCGTGGGACGCATGCAGCTGCGGCCGGGTCCGAACGTGCACGGGCCGTTCGGTCTGCTGCAGTCGCTCGCCGACGCGATGAAGCTCCTCGTCAAGGAGGACGTCACCGTCAAGGCGGCGGACAAGTTCGTCTACATCCTCGCGCCGATGATCGCGGTGCTGTGCTCGCTGCTGGTCTACGCGGTCATCCCGTTCGGGCCCGAGGTCAGCATCTTCGGCGTCGTCACCCCGCTGCAGCTGACCGACTTCTCGGTCGCCGTGCTCTACATCCTCGCCTGCGCGGCGGTCGGCGTGTACGGGATCGTGCTCGGTGGCTGGTCCTCGAACTCGACCTACCCGCTGCTCGGCGGCGTCCGCTCCACGGCCCAGGTCATCTCCTACGAGCTGGCGATGGGTCTGTCCCTGGTCAGCGTGTTCATCATGGCCGGCTCCATGTCGACGTCGCAGATCGTCGACTCCCAGACGCAGATCTGGTGGTTCCTGCCGCTCCTGCCGGCCTTCGTGATCTACGTGATCTCGATGGTGGGCGAGACCAACCGCCTGCCGTTCGACCTGCCCGAGGCCGAGGGCGAGCTGGTCGGTGGCTACACCACCGAGTACTCGTCGATGAAGTTCGCGTGGTTCTTCCTCGCCGAGTACATCAACATGCTCAACGTGTCGGCCGTGGCCACCACGCTGTTCTTCGGCGGCTGGCGCGCCCCGTGGCCGCTGTCGGCGATCAACGACGGCATGTTCAACACCGGCTGGTGGCCGTTCCTGTGGTTCGTCGCCAAGGTCTGGCTGTTCATGTTCCTGTTCGTCTGGATCCGAGGCTCCGTGCTCCGGTTCCGGTACGACCAGTTCATGAAGATCGGGTGGAAGGTGCTCATCCCGGCCGCGCTGGGCTGGGTGGTCTGCGTGACGTTCGTGCAGGCCGCCCGCCGGCTGTGGGACGTCGACCTGCGCACCCTGCTGTTCGTCCTCGCGGGCCTCGTGCTGGTGGGGCTGGTCATCTCGTTCCTGGTGCCGGAGAAGCGGCAGGAGCCGACGCCCCGGCCGACCGGCCCGCAGGAGATCGACCCCTTCGCCGACGGCTACCCGGTGCCGCCGCTGCCGGGGCAGGTGCTGCCGCCGTCCCCGCGCGCGCAGCGACGCCTGGCGGCGACCGACACCGGTGACACGTCCGGACCCGAGACCCCGTTGGAGGTGCGCGGTGGCTGAGCAGCGCAAGAAGAAGGCGGCGCCGGGCGCGGGCCGACCGGCCCGCGGTGACGCGCAGGTGCAGCCCGCCGCGCGCGGCGGCGGCGAGGTCGACCGGCCGGCCGAGGGCTACGAGTCGCTCATCGAGAAGCGCTCTGGCCTGAGTGAGGTGCTCGCACCGGTCGCCGGCTTCGGCGTCACGTTCGCGAACATGTTCAAGCCCACCGTGACCGAGCAGTACCCGCGCGAGCGGGTGCTCACCAAGCCCCGCTACCACGGGCGGCACCAGCTCAACCGGTACCCCGACGGGCTCGAGAAGTGCATCGGGTGCGAGCTGTGCGCGTGGGCGTGCCCCGCGGACGCGATCTACGTCGAGGGCGGGGACAACACCCCCGAGGCGCAGTTCTCGCCGGGGGAGCGGTACGGCCGCGTCTACCAGATCAACTACCTGCGCTGCATCTTCTGCGGCCTGTGCATCGAGGCGTGCCCGACCCGTGCGCTGACCATGACCAACGAGTACGAGCTCGCGGGCCCGACCCGCCCCGGCCTGATCTGGGAGAAGCAGGACCTGCTGGCCCCGCTGCGCTCGGGCCAGCTCGCGACGCCGCACCCGATGGTCGAGGGCACGTCGGACACCGACTACTACCGCGGCGAGGTCACCGGCGTGACCGACGAGCAGGTGGCCTGGGTCGCCGAGCACCGCCCGGACGACCCGACGTTGCCCGAGAACGCCGCGAAGGGCGCCACCGTGCCGGACCTCGGGACGACGCGCCTCGCGCAGCGTGCGATCACGGCGGCCGCGCACCGCCAGGGAGGTGCCCGGTGAGCCCGCTGTTCACCGCGCTGCCGGCAGCCGCCGGCGCGCTCACCGAGTCCGGCCAGACCAGCACCGCGGAGGCCGTGCTGTTCTGGACGCTCGGGCCCCTCATGGTGCTCGCCGCCCTGGGCCTGCTGTTCGCCCGCAAGGCCGTGCACGCGGCCCTCGCGGTCATCTTCATCATGATCTCGCTGGCGTTCATGTACGTCGCGCAGGGAGCCGAGTTCCTCGGCGTCGTCCAGGTGGTCGTCTACACGGGCGCCGTGATGATGCTCTTCCTGTTCGTGCTCATGCTGGTCGGTGTCGACCGCTCGGACTCGCTGGTCGAGACGATCCGGGGCCAGCGGTGGATCGGTGGCCTGGCAGGCCTCGGCCTGGCCGTGGTGCTCGCCGGTGTCGTCGGGCGGGCGACCTACGGTCCGCCCACCGGCCTGGCCGAGGCGAACCTGCCGTCCAACCCGCAGGCCGTCGCCCACGTGATCTTCGGGCAGCACGTGCTGGCGATGGAGGTGGTCGGGGCGCTCCTGGTGACCGCCGCGCTGGGCGCGCTGGTGCTGACGCACCGCGGGCGGCTCACGCCGAAGGTCGGGCAGCGCGAGCTGGCCGAGCGCCGGCTGCGCGCGGGGGCGCACCCCGTGTCGCTCCCGGCCCCGGGCGTCTACGCCCGGCACAACGCCATGGACGTCCCCGCGCTCGGCCCCGACGGCACGCCGCTGGAGAGCTCCGTGCCGCGCGTGCTGCGGGTCCGCGGCCAGGAGGCGGACGCCCGTGCGTACGCCGCGCGGATCGACCGGGTGCTCGCCGGCGGCTGGGCCGTCGGTGCGGGCACGTTCACGTCCGACGAGTCGTACCGCGGCGGGCCCGACGGCCCCGTCGAGGGTGCGGTGACCATCCGCGAGCCGCAGGCCCCGGCCGAGGACGCGACCCCCGAGGAGGACGGCCGGTGAGCCTGACCCACTACCTGGTCCTGGCCGCGATCCTGTTCGCGATCGGTGCGACCACGGTGCTGCTGCGCCGTAACGCGATCATCGTGTTCATGGGTGTCGAGCTCATGCTCAACTCCACGAACCTGCTGCTCGTCACGTTCTCGCGCATGCACGGCAACCTGTCCGGCCAGGTCCTCGCGTTCTTCGTGATGGTCGTCGCCGCCGCCGAGGTCGTGGTCGGCCTGGCGATCATCGTGTCCATCTTCCGGACCAGACGCTCGGCGTCCGTCGACGACGTCAACCTGCTGAAGAGCTGAGGGGCTCCGACGTGCACACCCTGATCACCCTGACCGCCCCTGCCGTCGTGCCGACGGCCGCCGGTGGCGTCTCCTCCGTCGCCTGGTCCGGCGCCCAGGCGGCCGTGTGGCTCGTGGCGCTGCCGCTGCTGTCGTCCGCGGTGCTGCTGCTGCTCGGCCGCCGCGCCGACCGGTGGGGCCACTGGCTCGGCGTGCTGGCCTCGGCCGCGTCGTTCGTCGTCGGCCTGGTCCTGCTCGTCGGCCTGCTGGGGCTGCCCGCGGACCAGCGCGTCCAGGACGTCGACCTCGGCACCTGGCTGGACGCCGGCGCGCTGAGCATCGGCGCCGGCCTGCGGGTGGACCCGCTGTCGCTGACGTTCGTGCTGCTGGTGACGTTCGTCGGCACCCTGATCCACGTGTACTCCGTGGCGTACATGGAGCACGACGCGGCCCGCCGCCGGTTCTTCGCCTACCTCAACCTCTTCGTCGCGGCCATGCTGCTGCTGGTCCTGGCGGACTCGTACGCGCTGCTGTTCGTCGGCTGGGAGGGCGTCGGTCTCGCGTCGTACCTGCTCATCGGCTTCTGGAACCACCACACGCCGTACGCGGTGGCGGCGAAGAAGGCGTTCGTGGCCAACCGCGTCGGCGACGTCGGCCTCCTGGTCGCGATGGGGCTGCTGTTCGCCACCTTCGGGAGCCTGGACTTCGCGACCGTCGACGCCGGCGTGGCCGGGGCGTCCGAGGGCACCCTGACCCTCGTGGGCCTGGCGCTGCTGCTCGCCGCGTGCGGCAAGTCGGCGCAGTTCCCGCTGCAGTCTTGGCTCGGCGACGCGATGGCCGGCCCCACCCCGGTCTCGGCGCTCATCCACGCCGCGACCATGGTGACGGCGGGTGTCTACCTCATCATCCGCTCGGGCGCGGTGTTCACCGCGGCGCCGACCGCCCAGCTCGTGGTCGCCGTCGTCGGTGCGATCACGCTGCTGTTCGGTGCGGTCGTCGGCTGCGCCAAGGACGACATCAAGAAGGCGCTCGCCGCCTCGACGATGTCCCAGATCGGCTACATGGTGCTCGCCGCAGGCCTCGGGCCCATCGGCTACGCCTTCGCGATCTTCCACCTCGTGACCCACGGCTTCTTCAAGGCCGGCATGTTCCTGGGCGCCGGGTCCGTCATGCACGGCATGGACGACCAGGTCGACATGCGGCGCTTTGGCGGCCTGGGCCGGTACATGAAGATCACGTACTTCACGTTCATGGCCGGCTGGCTGGCGATCCTCGGCATCCCGCCGTTCGCCGGGTTCTTCAGCAAGGACAAGATCATCGAGGCCGCGTTCGTCCCCGTGGACGGCGAGCCGTGGCGCGCCTGGGTGTTCGGCACCGTGGCGCTCGTGGGTGCAGGCATCACCGCGTTCTACATGTCGCGCCTGTTCTTCATGACGTTCGAGGGCCAGAGGCGCTGGAGCACCCGGCGTGACGGTTCCGAGCAGCACCCGCACGAGTCGCCCGCCCTCATGACGTGGCCGATGATCGTCCTCGCGGTCGGCTCGGTGGGTCTGGGCTGGGTGCTCAGCACGGTCGGGTTCGTCGAGTGGCTCGAGCCGTCCGTGGGGCACACCGAGCACGAGGAGCCGGTGCTCGCCGTCCCCGTGCTCATCGCCCTCACGCTGATCGCCGTCGCCCTGGGCCTCGTGCTGGCGTGGCGCCGCTACGCGGTCTCGGCCGTGCCGGTGACGCCGCCCCTGGGCACCGCGCTGACGCGCGCCGCCCGCGTGGACCTCTACCAGGACGCCGTCAACGACGCGCTGCTCGTGGAGCCCGGCCAGTACCTGACGCGGTCGCTGGTGTACGGCGACAAGGCCGTGGTCGACGGTGCGGTCACCGGCCTCGGCCGTGCCACCGTCGCCCTGGGCGACCTGGTGCGGCGCGTGCAGAACGGGTTCGCCCGCTCCTACGCGGCCGCCATGGTCGTCGGTGTGGTCGTGCTCGCGTTCGTCGTCCTCGCCGTGCGCGGCTGACCGAAGAGTCGACAGGAGAACCGGAACAGATGTCGAACCTCCCCTGGCTCACCGCGCTGGTGGTGCTGCCGCTGCTCGGAGCCGTGGCCCTGTGGCTGCTGCCCGCCGGCGCGCGACCGCGCACGCGTGCCGTCGCGCTCGGGTTCGCGCTCGCCGAGGTCCTGCTCGTCGTCGGGGCCTTCGCGGCCTTCGACACGGGCACCGCGGCGACGCACCAGCTCGTCGAGACCGCCCCGTGGATCCCGGCGCTCGGCGTGTCGTGGGCCCTCGGCGTCGACGGCGTCGGCCTGGCGCTGATCGCGATGTCCGCGGTGCTCGTGCCGCTCGTCGTGCTGGCCGCCTGGCGCGAGCAGGGCTCCGCCGACGGCCCCACCGACCGGCTGCGCCACTACCTGGCGCTCGTGCTGCTGCTCGAGGCGTTCATCGTCCTCGTGTTCGCGGCGCGCGACGTGTTCCTGTTCTACGTCGTCTTCGAGGCGATGCTCATCCCCGTCTACTTCATGATCGGGGCGTTCGGCGGCGCGCAGCGGCGCTACGCCGCGGTGAAGTTCCTGCTGTACTCGCTGGCGGGCGGGCTGATCATGCTCGTGGGCGTGATCGCGCTGTACCTGCAGGGCCCCGGCGGCCCCGAGGGCTTCCTCACCGAGAACCTGGTCGGGCTCGACCTGGACCCGACGGTCGAGAAGTGGCTCTTCCTGTCGTTCTTCCTCGCGTTCGCGATCAAGGCCCCGATGTTCCCGGTGCACACGTGGCTGCCGGACGCGGCGCAGCAGGCGCCCGCCGGCACCTCGACGCTCCTGGTCGGCGTGCTCGACAAGGTCGGCACCTTCGGGATGCTCACGCTGTGCCTGCCGCTGTTCCCGGGGGCGTCCCGCTGGGCGGCCCCCGTGATCATCGTGCTCGCGGTCGTCTCGGTGCTCTACGGCGCACTGCTGGCGATCGGGCAGAAGGACATGATGCGCCTGGTCGCGTACACCTCGGTGTCGCACTTCGGCTTCATCGTCCTGGGCATCTTCGCCTTCACCTCGACGTCGATCGCCGGCTCGTCGTTCTACATGGTCAACCACGGCCTGTCGACGGGTGCGCTGTTCCTGCTCGTGGGCTTCCTCGCGGCGCGGCGCGGCTCGCAGCAGATCGTGGACTTCGGTGGGCTGCAGAAGGTCGTCCCGGTCATGGCGGGTCTCTTCCTGGTCGTCGGCCTGTCGGCGCTGTCGCTGCCCGGGCTGTCGACCTTCGTCAGCGAGTTCCTCGTCATCGTCGGCACCTTCGCCCGGCACCCCGCTGCCGCGGTCGTCGCGACGCTCGGCGTGGTGCTCGCCGCGATCTACGTGCTCTGGCTCTACCAGCGGGTGTTCACCGGTCCGGTGCGCCCCGAGCTGGCGGACCTGCCCGACGCGTCCGGCCGCGAGCGGTGGGTCGTGGGCCCGCTGATCGCGCTCATGCTGGTCCTCGGGTTCCTGCCCGGCCCGGCGCTCGACCTGGTCCGGCCACCCGCGGTCGAGAGCGTCGCCCAGCTGGGCCTCGACGACGTCCAGCCCGCGGTGAGCACCGCGACCCCCGCCGGTACGGAAGGGAGTGACCAGTGAGCGGCTTCACCGCCCCGGAGATCGCATGGGGGCCGATGACGCCCCTGCTGGTCGTGCTGCTGGCGGCCGTCGTGGGTGTGCTCGTCGAGGCGTTCGTGCCCGCCGCGCGCCGGCGGACCGTCCAGCTCGTCCTCACGCTGGGTGCCCTGGCCGGCGCGCTGCTGGCCGTCGCCGCGCTGTGGTCCGACGTCGAGCGCACGGGCGGCACCGACGTGCTGTCCGGTTCGCTGGTGGTCGACGGCCCCACGCTCGTGCTGCAGGCGACCATCGCGCTGCTCGCCCTGCTGTCCACTCTCCTGTTCGCGGACCGGGTCGCCGGCGGCGAGGACGCGTTCGCGCCGTCCGCGGCGGCCGTGCCCGGCTCGGACTACGAGGAGCTGGCCCGGCGCAAGGGGCTGCGCCAGACCGAGGTCTACCCGCTGCTGCTGTTCGCCACCGGCGGCATGATGCTGTTCCCCGCGACCACCGACCTGCTGACGCTGTTCGTCGCGCTCGAGGTCCTGTCCCTCCCGCTGTACCTGCTGTCCGGCATGGGACGCCGCCGCCGCCTGCTGTCGCAGGAGGCGTCGATGAAGTACTTCCTGCTGGGTGCCTTCGTCTCCGCCCTCATGCTGTTCGGCATCGGCCTGCTCTACGGGTACGCCGGGTCCCTGCGGTACGCGGACATCGCGGCGGCGACGACCACGCCCAACGGGATGGAGGGGCTGCTCGTCGTGGGCGCCCTGCTGCTCCTGGCCGGGCTGTTCTTCAAGGTCGGCGCCGTGCCGTTCCACATGTGGACGCCGGACGTCTACCAGGGCGCGCCGACCCCGGTCACCGCGTTCATGGCGGCGTGCACCAAGGTCGCCGCCTTCGGGGCGCTGCTGCGGGTCGTCTACGGGATGCTCCCGACCATGGCCTGGGACCTCGAGGTGGTCCTGTGGATCGTGGCCATCGTCACCATGGTCGTGGGCACGGTCGCCGCGCTGGTCCAGACCGACGTCAAGCGGCTGCTGGCGTACTCCTCGATCGCGCACGCCGGGTTCGTCCTGACGGGCATCGTGGCGCTCGACGAGGCGGGCATCACCGCCGTGCTGTTCTACCTGCTGGCGTACGGCGCGACCACGGTCGGTGCGTTCGGCCTGGTCAGCCTGGTGCGCGAGCAGGGCACGGGGGACGACGACGGCCCGGTCGTGCTCGGGGAGGCCACGCGCCTGTCGCAGTGGGCCGGCCTGGGCCGCAGCCACCCGGTCGCGGCGGTCACCTTCACGCTGTTCCTGCTGTCGTTCGCGGGGATCCCGCTGACCGCGGGCTTCGTCGGCAAGTTCGCGGTCTTCTCCGCGGCGGTCGAGGGCGGCGCCTGGCAGCTCGCCCTGGTGGGCGTGCTGGCGTCGGCGGCGGCGGCGTTCTTCTACGTCCGGATCATCGTCCTGATGTTCTTCACGGACCCGCAGGAGGCGCCGGGCGTCGCCGGTGAGACCGCGCCCGGTCTCACGTCGGACGCGACCCCCGATGTGGCACCGGAGCCCGCGACCGCGGTCGAGCCCGTCGAGACCGTCGGCGTCCCGTCCGTGGCCGTCGCGGAGCCCGTGCGGGCCGCCCGGACGACCGTCGCCGCCGGCGAGGGTCTGACGGTCGTCGCGGTGGGGATCTGTGCCGTCCTCACGGTCGTGCTCGGGGTCGCCCCGTCGCCCGTGCTCGACGCCATCGCGTCCGTGGCGCTCCTGCTGCCGTGAGCACCCGGACGTGCGGGGTGCGGTGCGAACCGGGAGTCACCGGACATCGCGGTCGCCCGGTTCCGCCGTTGCGCCGTGGGGCGGATAGGTTCGTGCCGTGACAACCGCACTCGCCCTCCCGCTCCACGACGCCGCACTCGCCGAGCGCCTCACCGGGCGTCTCGGGCTCGTCGAGGAGCTCCTGCGCGACGCCGTCACGTACGCCGACCCGATCGCGCACGACGCCTCGAGCCACCTGGTCAACGCGGGCGGCAAGCGGCTGCGCCCGCTGCTCACCCTCCTCACGGCCGAGCTGGGCGACGGCGGTCGGCGCGAAGTGGTGGACGCGGCCGCGGTCGTCGAGCTCACGCACCTGGCGACGCTGTACCACGACGACGTCATGGACTCCGCGCCGCTGCGGCGCGGTGCGCCGTCCGCGCACGAGGTCTGGGGCAACTCCGTCGCGATCCTCACCGGCGACCTGCTGTTCGCGCGGGCGTCGTCGATCGTCTCGGGGCTCGGCCCCGAGGCCGTGCGGATCCAGGCGCAGACGTTCGAGCGGCTCTGCCTCGGCCAGCTGCACGAGACGGTCGGCCCGCGGCCCGACGAGGACCCGGTCTCCCACTACCTGCAGGTGCTGGCCGACAAGACGGCCTCGCTCATCGCGACGTCCGCCCGCTTCGGCGCGATGTTCGCCGGCTGCCGCCCGGACGCGGTGCGCACGGTCACGCAGTTCGGCGAGACCATCGGTGTCGCGTTCCAGCTGGCCGACGACGTCATCGACCTCACCTCCGACGGCACCGTGACGGGCAAGACCCCCGGCACGGACCTGCGTGAGGGCGTGCCGACCATGCCGGCCCTGCTGCTGCGCTCGCGCGCCGCCTCGGCGCCGGTCGGGTCCGCGGACCGCGACGTGCTGGCGCTGCTCGACGCGGACCTGTCGGACGACGCCGACCTCTCGGCGGCCGTCGAGGCGCTGCGGGAGCACGAGGTCGTCTCGCTGACGCGCCGCCGCGCCGTCGACCTCGCCCGCCAGGCCGTCACCGAGCTGGCCCCGCTGCCCGCCGGGCCGGTGAAGGACGCCCTGGTCGCGTTCGCCGACGCGCTCGTCGACCGGGCGTCGTGACGCGGGAGCGGTGATGGTCGGGGGCGTGCGGCTGCGGTCCGGCGTCGCCACGGACCAGGCGGCCCGGGAGACCAACGAGGACACGGCCTGGGCGGCCGACGGGCTGTTCGTCGTCGCCGACGGCATGGGCGGCCACGAGGCCGGTGAGGTCGCGTCCCGCCTCGCCGTCGAGGTGGTCGCCACCCTGGCCGGGACCGGACCCACGCTGGACGACGTCACCCACGTCGTGCGCGAGGCGCACCGCCGCGTCCGGGAGCTGCCCGCCGAGGGCGAGCGCCGGCCCGGCACGACCCTGACCGGGGTGGTCGTCACCGAGCACGCGGGGGTGCCCTGCTGGGTGGTGCTCAACGTCGGTGACTCGCGCACCTACCGCATGGTCGGGGGCATGCTCGAGCAGCTCACCCGGGACCACTCGGAGGTCGCCGAGCTGGTCGAGCAGGGCCTCGTCGCGGTGGAGGACGCACCGCGCCACCCCCGGCGCCACGTCGTGACGCGGGTGCTCGGCGGGGCGTCGTCGAACGTCGACCCCGAGCTGAGGATGTTCCCCGTGAGCGCGGGGGACCGGATGGTGGTGTGCTCCGACGGCCTGACCGACGCGCTGCCCGACGCCCGGGTGCAGGCGGTGCTGCGGGCGGAGCGTCACCCGGGAGCGGCGGCCGACCGGCTGGTGCGCGAGGCGCTCGCGGCGGGCGCGCAGGACAACGTCACCGTGGTGGTCGTGGACGCGCTCGGAGTCACCCCCTCGCCTGCCGGTGGTCGCGACCCCGGCATGGCACGATGACGGCTCACCCGACCCCCGAGGAGCGTCTGTGAGCACCCGTGCCTCGGCACCCCGCTGCGCCTCGTGCGGCATGCCGCTCGCCCCGGACGCGGAGTCCTGCGCGGTCTGCGGGGCGCGTGTCCCGCTGATCGCCCGGCCCGCCGTCGACGAGGACGGCGCCGGCGACGACGAGGTCCGCCCCGCGTCCGGTGCCGTGCCGGTCGGCGCGCTGCCGGTGCCACCGGTCGTGGACGACCGCGTGCTCACGCCGTCCGTGCCGACGGCCCCGACCGACGTCCTGACGGTCGTGGGCGTGGCGACACCCCCGGCGCAGGTGGCCGACCCCGCCGGACCCGCGACGCCTCCCCGGTACGACGCGGCAGCGGCCGCGCGCGACGTGCGCGCCGCGGGCCGCCCGCCCCGGCCCGAGGGTGACGGCGCGGTGCCGGGCGTCGGGCCGCGCGTGCTCGCGTACGCGATCGACCTGCTCCTGCTGGTCGTCGTGGCGGTCCTCATGGTGTTCGTCGTCCGCGTGACCGACGGTGCGGCCGCTCCTGCGGCGCTCCTGGTCGTGCCGCTCGTCGGTCTCGGCCAGCTTCTCGCCGAAGGCCTGCGGGGGGCCACCCTGGGCGCGTACCTCACGGGTCTGCGCACGGTCGACGCGCGCACGGGTGGCACGCCGGGTGTGCCGCGCGCGTTCGTCCGGCAGCTGGTGGTGGCACTCGGCTCGTTGGTCGCGGGCGTGGGCAACTGGGTCGTGGCCGCGTCGGCCGCGTGGGACTCCTCGCCGCAGCGCCGCGGGTGGCACGACAGGGCGTCCGGCACCGCGGTCGTCGCGGCCGGTGCACCGTCGCAGCCCTCCGCCGGTCCCGCGGCCACGCGCAGCGCGGCCACGCGCGGCGCGGCGCCGCGGGTGGCCGACGCCCGCCCCTGGACGCCGACCCCGCCGCCGGGGCGCGAGCCGGTGCCGTCGGCCGGCCCGCCCACGTCGACGTCCCCGGCGACCGAGCCGTCGACGGACGGGTTCCCCGCCGTGGGCGCCCCGCTGGAGGTGTCGTTCCGGCTGCCGCCCGTGGCACCGGCCGAGGTGCCCGTACCCCCGGCTCCCGACCTGGTGCGCCCGGCGCCCACGGCCCTGGACCCCGCCCCGGCACCGGCCGCTGCACGGCCCGACCTGCTTCCCCCGCCGCCCGAGGTCGGCCGGCGTGAGCGGGGCGGGGCGCGCGCGCCCGTGACCCCGGCTCCCGCCGCGCCGGGGCTGCCGACCGAGGACGACCTGGCCGAGCTGGAGCACACCCGCGTGCGCGACCCCGGCACGCTGCGACGTCGCACCGGCACGCTGGCCCTGCACTTCGACACCGGCGAGCGCGTGCGCGTCGTCGGCCGAGGGCTGGTGGGCCGGGGGCCGCGCGCCGAGGACGGCCAGGACATCCTGCACGTCGTCGTGCTGAGCGACGCCGCGCGCTCCCTGTCGCGGGTGCATGCCGAGTTCGGGCCGGAGCCCGGCGAGGACGAGGGTGCGGCGATCTGGGTGAGCGACCGCGGGTCCACCAACGGGACCGTCGTCGTCGATCCCGCCGGCGCGGCCCGGGTGCTGCCCGCCGGCGCCCGTGCGGTGGTCCGCGCGGGGTGGACGGTCCGGCTGGGCGACCGTGAGGCGCGGGTCGAGGACGACTGACGCCTGCTGCGCAGGACGGGCCGTCGGTCAGACGGTCGGCGGCGCGGGCGAGGGCGAGGGCGGGGTCGGCACCCCGGGTCGGCGCCGGGCGTGCCGCACACCGTCCACGGTGAGCACGATCAGCGCCACCCACACGAGCGCGAAGCCCCACCAGCGGGCAGGCGGCATCTGCTCGCCCGCCACCAGGACCCCGATCGCCAGCTGCAGCACGGGCGTCAGGTACTGCAGCAGCCCGACGGTCGACAGGGGCAGGCGCCGCGTGGCGGAGTTGAACAGCAGCAGGGGGACGGCGGTGAGGACGCCGGTGCCCATCAGCGCCAGGCCGTGCAGGCTCGGCGCGAACGTGCCCTGGCCGGCCGCGTGCAGCCACAGCAGGTAGCCGAGCGCCACGGGCACCAGGACGACGGTCTCGGCCGCCAGCCCCGGCAGCGCGCCGACGCGGGGCCCGAGGCGGCTCTTGATGAGCCCGTAGGTCCCGAAGCTCGCCGCGAGCACGAGGGCGATCCAGGGCAGTCGCCCGTACCCCACGGTGATCACCACGACGGCGGCCGCGCCGAAGGTGACGGCGGCCCACTGCACGGGGCGCAGGCGCTCACCCAGCACGACCACCGCCAGCGCGATGGTCACGAGCGGGTTGATGAAGTACCCGAGCGCCGCGTCGACGACGTGGCCCGTGGTGACGCCGTGGACGAAGACCAGCCAGTTGACGGCCAGCAGCACGGCCGCCAGCGTCAGGCGCAGGACGAGCCCGCGGTCGCGCAGGAGGGCGACGAACGCGCCCCAGGTGCGGGTGACCAGCAGCAGGACGAGGCAGAACAGCAGGGACCACACCACACGGTGGGCGATGACCTCGACGGGCCCGGCGGGGGACAGCAGCGGGAAGTACAGGGGGAGCGCGCCCCACAGGGCGTACGCCGCGACCCCCGCGGCGAGCCCGGCGCGCTGGGTGGTGGCTGGTGCGGGCACGGGGTGACTGTAGGCCTTCGGCGCGCCACGGCCTGGTGTCCGCATGGCGGGATGTCCGTATCGTGGAGTGGACGTCGAGCATCATCGGCGTCGCGTCCTAGACTTGTCGGCGCACTGCTCTCGCACCGACGGCGAGGCGTACGGCCGCAGGGGCAGCCCGCAGCGGGTCCGGACGTCCGACGTGCGAGCGCCCCCACAGCGGAAGGCAACCTGGTCACGTGAGCACCCCGACCCTACGCGTCGCGATCGTCGGCGCCGGCCCGGCCGGCATCTACGCGGCCGACATCCTGTCGAAGACCGGTCTCGACGTCAGCATCGACCTGTTCGAGCGGCTGCCCGCGCCGTTCGGCCTGGTCCGCTACGGCGTGGCGCCCGACCACCCGCGCATCAAGCAGATCATCGTCGCGCTGCACAAGGTCCTGGAGCGGGGGGACATCCGGCTGCTGGCGAACGTGGACTACGGCACGGACCTCAAGCTCGACGACCTGCGCACCTTCTACGACGCGGTCATCTTCTCCACCGGCTCGATCCGGGACGCGGCGCTGCCGATCCCCGGCATCGACCTGGACGGCTCCTACGGCGCCGCGGACTTCGTGTCCTGGTACGACGGGCACCCCGACGTCCCGCGCACGTGGCCGCTGGAGGCGCAGCACGTCGCCGTCCTCGGCGCCGGCAACGTCGCGCTCGACGTCGCACGCATCCTGGCGAAGCACGCCGACGACCTGCTGCCCACCGAGGTCCCGGCCAACGTCTACGACATCCTCAAGCAGAACCCCGTCACCGACGTGCACGTGTTCGCGCGCCGCGGGCCGGCGCAGGCCAAGTTCTCGCCGCTGGAGCTGCGCGAGCTCGGCCACGTGCCGGACGTCGACACCATCGTCTACCCCGAGGACTTCGAGTTCGACGACGGCTCGATGGCCGCCATCCACTCGAGCAACCAGACCAAGCAGGTCGTCAAGACCCTCACGGACTGGACGCTCAAGGAGCCCGAGGACCTCACCGCCTCGCGCCGCATCCACCTGCACTTCCTGCACAAGCCGGTCGAGGTGCTGGGCGAGGACGGCAAGGTGGTCGGTCTGCGGACCGAGCGCACCGCCCTGAACGGGGACGGCAACGTCACCGGCACCGGGCAGTTCCACGACTGGCCGGTCCAGGCGGTCTACCGCGCCGTCGGCTACTTCGGCTCGCCGCTGGTCGACATCCCGTTCGACGAGGTCGCGGGGGTCATCCCCAACCGCGAGGGTCGCGTCATCGACGTCGACGGTGACCAGCTGCCCGGGGTGTACGCCACGGGCTGGATCAAGCGCGGCCCCGTGGGCCTCATCGGTCACACCAAGTCGGACGCGTCCGAGACGATCCGGCACCTCGGCGAGGACGTGGCCGAGGCGGGGGAGGCCTTCTTCACGGCCACCGAGCGCGACCCGCAGGCCGTGGTGGACTTCCTCGAGCAGCGGGGCGTCGAGGCCATCCAGTGGCAGGGCTGGGAGCTGCTGGACGCGTACGAGCGGTCGCTGGGCGAGCCGCAGGGGCGCGAGCGCGTCAAGCTCGTGCCGCGCGAGCACATGGTCGCGGTGGCCCTGGGACGCGAGCTCCCGCAGGACTGAGCACGACCGCTGCCCCGGACGCCGACGCGTCCGGGGCAGCGCTGTGCCGGGGTCCTGCGCGCCGGACGGCGTCACGACGCCACGCGCCCACGCCGGGGAACGTCGGCCCGCCGCGTGGCGTTGTGACTGGTGCGGACGGACGTGGGTGCCGGACGCGGGGAGGACGAGGACGCAGATGGGTCACCGGCACTACAACGGGCTGAAGACGGCGGCGCTGTTCGGCGCTCTGTGGGCCGTGCTGCTGGGCATCGGATGGCTGCTGGGCGGCGGTCCGCAGTACCTCTGGCTGTTCACGGCGCTGGGCCTGGTGATGACCGCGTACAGCTACTGGAACTCCGACAAGATCGCGATCCGCGCCATGCGGGCGCGGCCGGTCAGCGAGATCGAGCAGCCCACGATGTACCGCATCGTCCGCGAGCTCTCGACGGCCGCCCGGCAGCCCATGCCGCGGCTGTACGTGTCGCCGACGATGGCGCCCAACGCGTTCGCGACGGGTCGCAACCCCCAGAACGCGGCGGTGTGCTGCACCGAGGGGATCCTCGCGATCCTCGACGAGCGCGAGCTGCGCGGGGTGCTCGGCCACGAGCTCATGCACGTCTACAACCGCGACATCCTCACGTCGTCGGTGGCCGCGGCGGTCGCCGGCGTCATCACGTCGCTGGCCCAGTTCGCCATGTTCTTCGGTGGCGGGGACCGGCGCGAGGGCGCCAACCCCGTCGCGGGCCTGCTGATGGTGTTCCTGGCGCCCCTGGCCGCGACCATGGTGCAGCTCGCGATCTCCCGCACCCGCGAGTACGACGCGGACGAGGACGGCGCGCGGCTCACCGGCGACCCGCTGGCCCTGGCGTCCGCGCTGCGCAAGCTCGAGGCCGGGGCCGCCGCCCGGCCGCTGCCCCAGGACCGTGAGCTGGTGGACGTCTCCCACCTCATGATCGCCAACCCGTTCCGCGGCGCCGGCGTCGGTCGCCTGTTCGCGACCCACCCGCCGATGCCGGACCGGATCGCGCGCCTGGAGGCCATGGCGGGCGGGCCCGTCACCCGCTACTGAGCACGACGCGCTGCCGCAGGCCGACCGGGCTCCCGGTCGGCCTGCGCGCTGTGCGGACCGTCAGCGGTAGTTGACGAACTGGAGCGCCGCGTCCACGTCGGCGCCCTTCAGCAGCGCGATGACGGCCTGCAGGTCGTCACGGCTCTTGGCGGAGACCCGCAGCTCGTCGCCCTGGATCTGCGTCTTGACGCCCTTGGGGCCCTCGTCGCGGACGATCTTCGCGAGCTTCTTGGCGACCTCGGTGCTCAGCCCTTCCTTGATGGACGCGGCCAGGCGGTACTCCTTGCCCGAGGGCTTGGGCTCGCCGTCGCCCGTGTCGAGCGACTTCAGCGAGATGTTGCGCTTGATCAGCTTGGTCTGGAAGACGTCCAGCACCGCCAGCACGCGCTCGGGGGAGTTGGCGACCATGAGGATGCTCTCGCCGCTCCACGCGATGGACGCCCCCACGCCCTTGAAGTCGTAGCGCTGCGCGATCTCCTTCGCGGCCTGGTTCAGCGCGTTGTCGACCTCCTGGCGGTCGACCTTGCTGACGACGTCGAACGACGACTCGCTCGCCATGCTGCTCCCTCCCGGCCCCCCGGTGGGGGTGCCTGCTGGTCCGTCCGACGAGGGCGTGGGCGGGGCACGTCCGGTGCCGTCGGACCCCTGTCGCGGGTCCGGCCACGGGCCGGTGTGCGCGAGCCCCCCTCGGACTTGCTATCCTTCCATCCGCACGCCGCTCGCGCGGACGCGCCGGCCCCGCCGTCCGTGGGGGTCGACGTGGTCGACGGGTCGGTGCTCCTTGGCGGGTTACCCGAGTGGCCAAAGGGGGCTGACTGTAAATCAGCTGGCAACGCCTACGGGGGTTCGAATCCCTCACCCGCCACGCACCGGAGGGGCCGTCCTGACCAGGACGGCCCCTCCGCCGTCCCCGGGGTCACGCCGCCCGGGCCGGTGCGCGCCGCCCCGTGAGGCGGCGCGCGGGCCTCAGCAGGTCCAGGTGCCCTGCGTGATGCTCACGGTGCTGCCCTCGTCGCGGGTGTCGAAGACGCCGGCGTCCTCCTCGGACCCGAACGCCACCCCCACGCCCACCGGCTCGCCGTAGCCCGTGACGCCGCTGAGCGCGTCCTGCGCGCCGGACTGGCAGCTCGGGGCCCAGGGCTCCACCTCGTAGCCCTCCTCGGCCAGCCGCTCGACCTCCGTCGCGAGCGCCGGGTCGTCGCCGCTCTCGGCGATCGCGGTCCAGACGACCCAGAACTCGCCGTCGGCGTCGGCGGGGGTGACGGCTGCCGGCCAGTCGGCGGTCGAGGGGTCCACGCCCTGGTCGCCGCTGCAGGCGGCCAGGAGGAGGGTGGCGGACAGGGCGGCGGCCGCGGCGAGGCGGCCGCGCGGGTGGGTGCGCATGCGCCGGATCGTGGCACGCACCCTCGGTGCGCGCGACGAACTGAAACGCTTCGGATCGCGCTCGGGCGACCGACGGAGACGTCCGGACGGGGGTGTGGCGGAGCCGATTTCCGACCACGGCGGAGCCCGTGTACTCTGGTCCGCGCTGCCCCGATAGCTCAGTCGGCAGAGCGTCTCCATGGTAAGGAGAAGGTCAAGGGTTCGATTCCCTTTCGGGGCTCTGTGGTATGTCACGGGCCGATCGTCCTCGGACGGTCGGCCCGGGACACGACCGCTGTGGCGGGATAGCTCAGGTGGTTAGAGCACACGGCTCATAATCGTGGTGTCGCGGGTTCGAATCCCGCTCCCGCTACCACGTACGGCGATCATCCGTCGCAGCAGCGCGCGTCGGCCGGCGCGCGCCAGGAGAAGAGCGCAGCCCCAGCGGGGCGCGAGAGGTGACACGAACATGGCCAGCAAGAGCGCGGACGTCCGCCCGAAGATCACGCTCGCCTGCACGGAGTGCAAGGAGCGGAACTACATCACCAAGAAGAACCGTCGGAACACGCCCGACCGGCTCGAGATGAAGAAGTACTGCCCGCGTGACAACAAGCACACGGTGCACCGCGAGACCCGCTGACGCGGTCCTCGTCACCCACTGACCGCCGACGTGCCGGTCGACACCTCCTTCGCCGGGCGGGGCTACCCGCCCGGCGACGTGTATGTGGTCTCGCGCGAGAAGCTGCGGGAGTTCGCCGAGGCGACGGGTGCCACGCACCCGGCCCACACCGACCCGGAGGCCGCACGCGCCCTGGGGTACCCGGACGTCGTGGCGCCCCCGACGTTCGCGGTCGTGGTGGCGCAGCGCGCCGAGGCGCAGTACGTGGACGACCCGGCCGCGGGCATCGACTTCAGCCGCGTGGTCCACGCCGACGAGCGCTTCACGCACCACCGCCCGATCCACGCCGGTGACCGGCTGGCGACCACGCTGCACGTCGACGCCGTCACCCAGCGTGCAGGGCTCTCGATGATCACGACGCGCTGCGAGATCGCCGACGCCGACGGGGCCCCCGTCGCCACCGTGGTGTCCACCCTCGCGGTGCGCCCCGAGGACGCCGCGTGAGCGCCCCCGCCCGCCCCGTGCTCGCCGACCTGGCGGTCGGGCAGGAGGTCGCGCGCCGCACGGTCACGGTCGACCGTGCGCGCCTCGTGCGCTACGCCGGGGCGTCCGGCGACTTCAACCCGATCCACTGGAACGAGCGCGTCGCGACGGCGGTCGGTCTGCCGGGCGTCATCGCGCACGGCATGTGGACGATGGGTGCGGCGGCGGCCGTCCTGGCCGACTGGGCGGGCGACCCGGGTGCGGTCCTGGACTACCAGGTGCGCTTCACGCGCCCCGTGGTGGTCCCGGACCCGGGCGAGGTCGCCGTCGAGGTCGTCGCGACCGTCGGCGCCCTGGACGCCGAGGCCGGGACCGTGCGCCTCGACCTCACGGTGAGCGTCGACGGTGCGCGCGTGCTCGGCCGCGCGCAGGCGGTCGTCCGGCTCGTCTGACCGGGCCGGCGGGCGGCCGGTCGGACGTCCGCGGACGTCAGGCGTCCGGCGGGACCGGTCCGGTCGTGGTGCCGACGCGCAGCTGCACGGGCAGCACGCGGGGCTCGGGCATGCGGCCCGCGAGCAGGTCCTCGACCGCCTGCCCGATCGCGGCGCCCTTCTCGGCCAGTGGCTGGGCGACGCTGGTCAGCACGTCGGGTGCCAGCCACGGCAGGTCGAGCCCGTCGAACCCGGCGACCGACACGTCCTGCGGCACCCGCAGGCCGAGCTCGCGGGCGGCGAGCACGACGCCGGAGGCCAGCAGGTCCGACTGGCAGACGACCGCCGTGGGGCGGTCCGGGCCGGACAGCAGCGCGCGCCCGGCGGCGGCACCGTTCTCGACCAGGGACGCGGGCGTCTCGTAGACGACCGTGGGGGACACCCCGGCGTCGGTGAGCCCGGAGAGCCGACGTCGGGTGATCTCCCAGGAGAGCTGGGCCAGGCGACCGGCGTCCGCGGGGCCCTCGGCGCGCTCGCGGTCGAACGGCAGCGTCACCGTGGCGATGCGGGTGTGCCCCAGGTCGAGCACGTGCCGCGCGAGCTCGGCCATGCCACCGTGGTCGTCGATGCCGACGGCGGCCACGTCGGGCTGGGGCGTGCCCTCGACCAGGACCGCGGGCGTGCCGCGCCGGCGCAGCATCTCCAGCACGGGGTCGTCGCTGGTGCCGCCCCACATCTGCACGGCGACGTCCATCGCCGCGGAGCTCAGCAGCGGGTCGACCGCGGGCTGCGACGCGTCGTCGGGGCCGGGGATGAGCAGGACGCCGAGCCCGAGGGGGCCGAGGGTGGCGGTCAGGCCGTCGAGGACCTGGACGGCGACGGGGTCGCGGAAGGCGCGGCGCAGGGCGTCGCCCATGATGACGCCGACGATGCCCGAGCGGCCGCGGCGCAGCTGGCGGCCCAGCGGGTTGGGGCCCGCGTACCCGAGCTCCTGCGCGGCCTGCAGGACCCGCGCACGAGTGGCCTCCGCGATCGGCCCGGAGCCGGAGAACGCCAGCGAGGCGGTGGAGACGGACACCCCGGCGCTCGCGGCGACGTCGGCCAGGGTGGTGCGCTGCACGGACAGGGCTGACCTCCGGGGCCGGCGAGGGGCGTGGGTGACGTTTGACGTCGCGGTCAGCGTACCCGCAGGATGGTCGCGTCCCCTCATATCGATTCGATCGCGCACCCCATCGATCGAATCGATTCGAGGCCGCAGCGGCCCGCGTCGCGCGGCCCGCAGCACCCGTACCCCGGAGCCCTCCCGTGACCCGCCCCCACCCGCCGGCCGTCGCCCGTGCCCGCCTCCTGCTCGTCGGGCTGTTCGCCGTCGCCGGCACCGCGTTCGCGAGCTGGCTGGCGCGCATCCCCACCGTGCGCGACCTGCTCGACCTCGGCACCGCGGACCTGGGGCTCCTGCTCCTGGTCGGGTCGATCGGCTCGCTGGTCACCGTCACCGTCTCCGGCATGGTGCTGCAGCGCCTCGGCACCCGCCGGGTGCTGGTCGCCTCCACGGTGCTGCTGGGCACCGCGCTGGTGCTGCTCGGCGTCGGGCCGACGGTCGGCTCGCGTGCCCTGCTCGCCGTGGGCATCTTCCTCAACGGCGTGGCCGTGGCCCTGGGCAACGTGGCCATGAACGTGGAGTCCGCCCGCGTCGAGCGCGCGCTCGGGCGCACCGTGATCCCGCAGTTCCACGCCGCGTTCTCCGTCGGTGCCGTCGTCGGGTCCGGCGCCGGTGCGCTCGCCTCCGCCGTCGGGGTCCCGGTGGGCGTCCAGCTGCCCGTCACCGCCGCCGTCGTGGTGGTGTGGCGGCTCGCGTCCCTGCGCGGCGTCGTGCTGCCGCCCTCCGAGGTCGAGGCGGGGGAGCGGGCCGGGGTCCGTCCGCTCGTACGCGCCGCCGGCTCCTCCCGCCTGCAGCACGGCGCCCGGCGGCTGGGGACGGCGCTCGACGCCTGGCGGGAGCCGCGCACGCTGCTCGTGGGCGTCGTCGTGCTGGCCGCGGCGTTCTCCGAGGGCGCTGCCAACAACTGGCTGTCCCTCGCGGTCGTCGACGGGTTCGGCCGCAGCGAGTCCGTGGGCGGTGCCGTGCTGGGCCTGTTCGTCGCGGCGATGACCGTGGTGCGGCTGGTCGGCACGCGGCTGCTCGACCGGTTCGGTCGCGTGGCCGTGCTCCGTGCGTCGGGTGCCGCGTCGGTCACCGGTCTCCTGGCGTTCGGGTTCGCCCCCACGCTCGGCCTGGCCGGGGCGGGTGTCGTGCTGTGGGGTGCGGGGGCCGCGCTGGCGGTCCCCATCGGGATCGCGGCCGCCTCCGACGAGCCCGTCCGCGCCGCCGGACGTGTCGCCGTGGTGTCCGCCTTCGCCTCCATGGCCTCCCTGGTCGCGCCGCCCGTGCTCGGCCTGGCGGCCGAGTCGGTGGGGGCACGTCGCGCGCTCGTGCTCATCGTCGTGGCCATGATCGCCAGCGTCGTGGTGGCACCGGCCGTCGCACGTCGCCCCGTCGCCGCGGTGACGCCGGGGATCCCCACCCCCCGGGCGCCCGCCGACGACGCGGTCGTCACCGGGTCGGGCACGCCGGACGTCCCCGCCCCGGCACCCGCGTCGGGCGACGACGCACCGCACCGCGCCGCGCGCGTCCGCCGGCACCGTCCGCCGCCCCGACCGCGCACGCGACGCCGTCGGACGCCGGATCGACCCCCGACACCGGGAGGAGCACGATGAGCCGCGTGGAGGACGTCCGCAGCACCCCGACCCGCGAGGTCCGGGTGGCGTCGGCGGCGGTGTTCGCCGTGTTCCTGCTCTCCGGTGTCAACTTCGCCTCGTGGGCGGCGCGGCTGCCGGCGGTGCGTGACGCGCTCGGCCTGACCCCCGAGCGCATGGGTGTGCTGCTGCTGGTCGGTGCCGCGGGGTCGCTGGTCGCGCTTCCCCTGTCGGGCCTGGTCGTGGAGCGGCTGGGTGCCCGGCGCACGGTCCTGGCCTTCGCCGTCGTCAACGGGGCCGGCTACGGCGTCGCGTCGTTCGGGGTCGCGCTCGACCTGGTGGTGCTCGTGGGTGCCGGCCTCGTGCTGGTCGGCATCGGGGCGGGGGTCTGGGACGCCGCGATGAACCTCGAGGGCGCGGTCGTCGAGCAGCGCCTGGGCCGCACCGTCATGCCGCGGTACCACGCGGGGTTCTCCTTCGGGACCATGGGCGCCGCAGGCCTGGCCGCCGTGCTGGCGGCCCTGCACGTGCCGGTGCAGGTCCACCTCCCCGTCGTCGTCGCGCTGGCCTGCGTGGCCACGGCCGTCGCGGTCCGCTCGTTCCTCGCCGAACCGGCCCACCAGCACGACCCGGCGTCGACGGAGGCCGCCGCGCCGCGCGGTGCGCGCGCCGCCGTGGGGGCGTGGCTCGAGCCGCGCACGCTGCTCATCGGCCTGGTGGTGCTGGCCGCCGCGCTCACCGAGGGGGCTGCCAACGACTGGGTCAGCCTGGCGGTGGTCGACGGGTTCGGGACCACCCACGCCACGGGCGCCGTCGGGTTCGCGCTCTTCGTCACCGCCATGACCGCCATGCGGATGTTCGGCACGGTGCTGCTCGACCGGTACGGGCGCGTCGTCGTGCTGCGCCTGTGCGCGCTCCTGGCGGGGGTCGGTCTGCTCGTCTTCGGCCTGGCCGACCAGCTCTGGCTGGCGCTCGCGGGCGTGGTGGTCTGGGGCATGGGTGCCGCCCTGGGGTTCCCCGTGGGCATGAGCGCCGCGGCGGACGACCCGGTGCGCGCCGCCCAGCGCGTCGCCGTCGTGTCGACCATCGGGTACTCCGCGTTCCTCGCCGGCCCGCCGCTGCTGGGTCTGCTCGCCGAGCACGTCGGCTACCGGCAGGCGCTGCTCGCCATCCTCGTGCCCGTCGTGCTCGGACTCGTGGTGACCGGCGCCGCACGCCCCCTGCCCGTGCGTGACGCGGCCCCCGCGGACGTGGCGGACGGTCCCGCGGACTAGCCTGGTCGCGTGGAGCTCGACACCTGCGCCCTGCCCGGCCCGCCCCCCGAGCCGGCCCACCCGGCCGTCCCGACGCACCCCGGCACCCCTGCGCTCGCGGACCTCACGACGCTGCACGTCGGCGGGCCTGCCACGCGCTACGTCGAGACCACCACCGAGGCCGAGCTCGTCGAGACGGTCCGCGCGGCCGACGCCGCCGGTGAGCCGCTGCTGGTCCTGGGCGGTGGGTCCAACGTGCTGGTGGGCGACGCGGGGTTCCCCGGGGTGGTCGTGCGCGACGTCCGCGGTGGCATCGAGGTCCCCGACGCGTCCGCGTGCGGCGGGGTGACGGTGACGGTCCCTGCGGGCACGGTGTGGGACGACGTCGTGGCCTACGCCGTCCAGCACGGGCTCGTCGGCGTCGAGGCGCTCTCCGGGATCCCGGGCTCGACGGGCGCGACCCCCGTGCAGAACGTCGGCGCGTACGGTCAGGAGGTCGCCCAGACCGTCGCCCAGGTCCGGGTGTGGGACCGCGGCCGCGGGCGCGTGCGGACCCTGCCGTTCGTCACCCTCGGGTTCGGCTACCGCACGTCGGTGCTCAAGCGCTCGATGCGCCCGGACCCGGCAGACCCGGCCGCGCCCTGGGGTCCGACGCCCCGGTACGTGGTGCTCGACGTGACCTTCCAGATGAAGGAGGGCTCGTTGTCGGCGCCCGTGGGGTACCCGGAGCTGGCGCGTGCTCTCGACATCACCGTGGGGGAGCGGGCACCGCTGGCCGACGTGCGCGCCGCCGTCCTGGCCCTGCGGGCACGCAAGGGCATGGTGCTCGACGCCTCCGACCGCGACACGTGGAGCGCGGGGTCGTTCTTCACCAACCCGGTCGTCGCGGACGCCGGCTCGCTGCCTGCCGACGCCCCGCGCTGGCCGATGCCCGACGGAGCCGTGAAGACCAGCGCCGCGTGGCTCATCGAGCACGCCGGGTTCTCGCGCGGGTACGGCGCACCCGGCCCGGCGACCCTGTCGACCAAGCACACCCTGGCGCTCACGAACCGCGGCGAGGCGCGCGCGGACGACCTCCTCGCCCTCGCGCGGACCGTGCGCGACGGCGTGCGCGACCGCTTCGGCGTGGTCCTGGAGCCCGAGCCGGTCCTGGTGGGCGTCACGCTCTGAACGCGGCGGACGGCACCGGACCGCGTCGGACCGCCGACCGCGTCGGTCCTGCGTCGGCGTCAGTCCTGCGTCGGCTCCGTCGCGAGCCAGGCGTCGACCCCGGCCAGCAGCCGGGCGCGGGTCGCCGGTGAGGCCGCGCTCGCCGTGATCGACGAGCGCGCCAGGTCCGCCAGCGCGTGGTCGTCGAACCCGTGCTCCTCGCGCGCGATGCGGTACTGGTCGCCCAGGCGCGAGCGGAAGAGCAGCGGGTCGTCGGCCCCGAGCGCGACCCGCGCGCCCGCGTCCACCAGGGTCCGCAGCGGGACGTCGGCCGCCGTGGGGTACACGCCCAGGGACACGTTCGACGCGGGGCACACCTCGAGCGCGACCTCCTCCTCGACCACCCGGGCCAGCACCCGCGGGTCCTCCGCGCTGCGCACACCGTGCCCCAGGCGGTCCGGGCGCAGGTGGTCGAGCACCTCCTCGACGTGAGCCGGGCCCAGCAGCTCCCCACCGTGCGGGACGGACCGCAGCCCCGCACGGTGCGCGATCGTGAAGGCGGGGGCGAACTGCTCGGTCTCCCCGCGGCGCTCGTCGTTCGACAGGCCGAACCCGATCACGCCACCCGCGCCGTCACCGGCGTGCCGCGCCGCCAGCCGCGCCAGCGTCCGTGCCTCCAGCGGGTGCCGCATGCGGGACGCGGCGACCACGACGCCCACCTCGACGCCGGTCGCGGCCTGCGCCGCCCGCGCCTCGTCCAGCACGATCTCCAGCGCGGGGGTGATGCCGCCGACGTACGGTGCGTACGACGTGGGGTCCACCTGGATCTCGAGCCGGCCCGAGCCCTCCGCGGCGTCGTCCGCCGCGGCCTCCGCGACGATCCGGCGCATGTCCGCCTCGGAGCGCACGCACGCACGGGCCGCGTCGTACATGCGCTGGAACCGGAACCAGCCGCGCTCGTCCGCCGGCACCACCAGCGGGTCGGCGTCGAGCAGCACGTGGGGCAGGCGGATGCCGTGCAGCTCCGCGAGCTCGGCCAGCGTCTCCACGCGCATCGACCCCGTGAAGTGCAGGTGCAGGTGTGCCTTGGGCAGCAGGCTGAGGTCGCGCATCGGGTCCAGTCTGCCAGCCGGCACGGGACCGGTCGCGCGGGCCGGTACCGGGTCGGCCGACCTCAGCCCGGTGCGTCGACCAGCCGGTAGCCCACGCCGCGGATGGTGTCGAAGTGCTCGGCACCGAGCTTGCGCCGCAGGTACCGCACGTAGACGTCGACGACGTTCGACCCGGGGTCGAAGTCGTACCCCCAGACCTCCGAGAGCAGGCGCTCGCGGGTGAGCACGTCACCCGGGTTGCGCATGAACGTCTCGGCGAGCGCGAACTCGCGGGCCGACAGGTCGACCTCGGTGTCCCCGACCCGCATCCGCCGGGTGCGCAGGTCGAGCTGCAGGCGGCCGTGGGCCAGCACGTTGCCCCGCGCCGGGGCCGCGGGCTGGCTGCGGAGCCGCAGGCGCACCCTCGCCAGGAGCTCCTCGAACCGGAACGGCTTGGCCATGTAGTCGTCCGCCCCGGACTCCAGGCCGGTGACCGTGTCGGTCACCGACGAGCGCGCGGTCAGGACGATCACGGGCACGGCGTACCCCTCGGCCCGCAGGAACCGCAGGACGTCGAAGCCGTCCATGTCACCCAGTCCCAGGTCGAGCACCAGCAGGTCCACCCCACCGGCCTCGACGTGCTCCAGCGCCGCCTCGCCCGTGAGGACGGCCGTGGCCTCGTACCCGTGGGCGCGCAGGCCCTTGGCGACGAAGGCGGCGATGCGCTCCTCGTCCTCGGCGATCAGGATGTGCGTCATCGGTGCGGCTCCACGAGCTCGAGGGACTCGGACCCGCCGTCGACGAGACCGACGGCGGGAAGGTCGAGGACGAACCCGACGCCGGGACCGGCGCCGGGGGGCGGGTGCTCCACGTAGACGCGCCCGCCGTGGGCGGCGGCGATCGCCGCGACGATGGGCAGCCCGAGCCCGGCGCCGTGCTGCACCCGGTCGGCCTGACCGCGGTGGAAGCGCTCGAAGATGCGGGCCTCCTCCTCGGGCGGCACGCCGGGACCCTCGTCGCGCACCCACACCAGCAGCCGGCCGTCCGCGACCTCGCTGCCCAGCCGGACCGTCGAGCCGGGTGCCGAGAACCGCACGGCGTTGGCCAGCAGCTGCAGCCACGCCTGCGTGACGCGCTGCGCGTCGACGTCCGCCACGACGTCCGCGCGGGCCACGACGACGAACCGCCGCTCACCCAGCCCTCGTGCCTTCTCGAGCACGTCGTCGGTGAGGCGGCCGACGTCCACCGGTGCGCGGCGCACGAAGTCGGGCCGGTCGACGGTCGCCAGCGTCACCAGGTCGTCGACCAGGCGCTGCATGCGGTCGAGCTCGTCGAGCGCGAGGGACTGCGTGGCGCGCACGTCGGACTCGTCGGCGGGGTCGAGCAGCTCGAGGTGTCCCCGGACGATCGTCAGGGGCGTCCGCAGCTCGTGCCCCACGTCGTCGAGCAGCTCGCGCTGCGACCCGAACGCGCGCTCGAGGCGCTGCAGCATCGAGTTCACGGAGGCCGCGAGGTCGGCGAGGTCGTCCTTGCCGGTGACCGTGATGCGCTCGGACAGGTCCGAGCCGGTGACCCGCCGCACCGTGTCGCGCAGCACCCGCACCGGGCGCAGCATGCGACCCACCACGAACCAGGCCACCAGCGACGTCACCGCCAGCGCCACGAGGCCGACGACGGAGTAGGTGAGGAAGATCCGCCAGACGCCCGCGGTCTGCGCCGTGCGGTCGGTGGCCACGACGAACGCACCCGTCGCCGCGGGGTCCGCGGCGAGCAGGACCGGGACGACCACGAGCCGGTACTCGGTGACCGACGTGCGCACGGTCCGGGGCGTGTCCGCGAGCGGGTCGTCGGGCGTGAGCGCCGCGAGCCACGCGAGCAGCTCCTCGTCCGTGTCGAGCCGGATCGCGCGCGTCTCGTCGGCCGGGCGCAGGTGGAACGTGCCGTCGACCACGGACAGCATGCCCTCGTGCTCGGCGGGCACCCGGGCCTCGACCGCGTCGCGCAGCAGCGACCGGACGGACGTCCACGGCACCCGGGTGCCGTCCGGCTGGGTCTCGCCCTCGGCCTGGCTCGTCCGCAGCGCGCTGACGGCCCGCGTCAGCGACTCGTCGATGCGGGCGTCGGTCGCGCGCAGCTGCAGCGCGAGCCCCGTGATCCCGGCGACCGTCATCGCGGCCGCGGTGAGCGCGACGACGGCGGTCATCAGCCGGCCGCGGACGGTGACGCGCGCACCGGTCGCCCGCAGGGCCTCCGAGGGCACGGCGAGGGTCCGCCCCGACGCCGGCCCGTTCCGCATGCGCTCAGTATGGTCGTGCGACAACCGGGGCAGAAGGGTCGTCCGGAGTCGTCCCGGCACGGCGCGTGACGACGGCTCACGGTGCGCCGGGAGGCGTCAGGGAGCGGGCAGGATGCCCCGTTCGAGGGCCACCGTGACCGCGCGCGTCCGGTCGTCGACGCCCAGCTTGGCGAACGCGCGCAGCAGGTGCGTCTTGACCGTGGCCTCGGCGATGAACAGCTCGCGGCCGACCGCGGCGTTGGACAGCCCCCGGGCGACGCCCGCCAGCACCTGCTGCTCACGCGCCGTCAGCCGCTCGGTGCGCTCGCCGCGCACCTGCCGGACGAGGCGCCCCGCGACGGACGGGGAGAGCGCGGACTCGCCCCGTGCGGCGGCACGCACGCCGGCGACGAGCTCGTCGCGCGGCGTGTCCTTGAGCAGGTACCCGGTCGCGCCCGCCTCGACGGCCCGCAGGATGTCGGTGTCCGTCTCGTACGTCGTGAGCACCAGCACGTGGACGCCGGGCAGCTCGGCGACGATCCGCGCCGTGGCCGCCACACCGTCGGTGCCGGGCATCCGCAGGTCCATGAGCACCAGGTCGGGCCGCAGCCGGTGCGCCAGCGCGAGCGCGGCGTCGCCGTCGCCCGCCTCGCCGACCACCGTGAGGTCGGGCTCGAGGTCGAGCAGGGCGGCGATGCCCGAGCGGACGACCGGGTGGTCGTCCGCGACGACGACACGGACGGTCACGGAACCACCTCAGCGTCCGTACGGAGCACCTCACGCACCTCGGGCGTCGTGGCCGCCGCGGGCGTGACGGGGACCAGCACGCGCACCCGCGTCCCGCCGTCGGGCGCGGCAGCGACGTCGAGCCGGCCGCCGGCAGCCTCGGCGCGTGCCCGCATGCCGCGCAGCCCGGTGCCCTCCGGCACGTCCGGGGGCACGCCACGTCCGTCGTCGACGACCTCGAGGACGGCCGCGCCGTCCGTCCGCGCCAGCCGCAGCTCCACCCGTGAGGCGCCCGCGTGCCGACGGACGTTCGCGAGCGACTCCTGCGCGGCGCGGAGCAGCACGACCTGGGCCTCCGGTCCGATCGCACCCCCTGCAACGTGGTGGTGCGTGTCGTCGACGACCTCGACCGCCGTCCCCGTCTCGGCGCCGAACCGCACCGCGATCCGGCGCAGCGCGCCGGTCAGGTCGCCGTCCTGCAGGTCCGGCGGTGTCCACGCGGCGACCAGGGCGCGGGCCTCGGCGAGGTTGTCGCGGGCGACGTCCTCGATGCGGGCCAGGCCGACGGCGGCCCGCCCGGCCTGCCCCCGCTCGAGCTCGACGCCCGCCGTCTGCGCGAGCATGACGACCGACGTGAACCCCTGCGCGAGCGTGTCGTGGATCTCCGCGGCGAGCCGCTCGCGCTCCGCGACGACGCCCGCCGCGTGGTGCGACGCCGCCAGGGCGTCCTGCGTCGCGCGCAGCTCGTCGAGCAGGAACGCGCGCACCTCGCTCTGCTCCGAGACCTGCGTGATCCACAGCCCCAGGACGACGGCGAACAGCAGTGCCACGGCGAACTGCGCGGCGATCTCCGCGATCCGGGGTCCCGTGGCCTCCACGCGCAGCACGGCGGCGACCGTGATCCCGGCCGTGAGTCCCCACGGACCACAGGACGCCGGCCACCCGGCGGCGGGAGAAGTACCAGATCTGGTGGAACGCCAGGAAGAGCAGTACGGAGCCGATGTCGCCGGTGGCGACCTGGACGACGATGACCACCACGAGCACGGCGAGGTACGTGTCCGCGAGCCGCGGGTCGCCGCGCTGGGCGGCCCGGCGCCCCAGGAGGACGTAGGCCAGGGCGAGCACCGCCATCGACGCCAGCGGCACGCGCGCGGCCGACGGGTCCGGTGCGCCGACCAGGACCGCGACGACGTACACCACGGTCATCCCCGCGAACACGAGGTCCCACATGCGCAGGGTGCGCTGCCAGAACCCGTGCCGCTCGACGGTGCCCGGCGTCGGCCCGGCGTCCGTGCTCATGTGCGCGACTCTGCCACGGCGTCCCCGTGCCGGTCGACGCCCCTCACCCGTCGTCCCGCCGGCGCCAGCGGAACGTCCGCACGCCCACGACCAGGCCGACGACCAGCCACGCGAGGAGCACCGCGGCCGTGGCACCGTGCTGCCACGTGCCGGACGGCTCGAGCACCGCCGCCTCGTCCGGCAGGAAGACCGACCGCATGCCCTGCGCGACCCACTTCAGCGGGAAGACCGACGCGACCTGCTGCATCCACGTCGGCAGCTCGTCGAACCGGAAGAACACCCCGCTGACGAACTGCAGCACCAGCACCACCGGGATCACCACCGGGCTCGCCGACCGCCCCGAGCGCGGCACCGAGGAGAACGCGACGCCGCAGACCGCGCCGGTGGCGGTGCCCAGCACCAGCACCCAGGCGAACGTCCACCACCGCCCGGCGTCGGTGGGCAGGGGGACGTCGAACACCACGGCGGCGACGGCGAGCAGGAGCGCTGTCTGCACGGCCGTGGAGAAGAGCACCTGCCCGGTCTTGCCGAGGAAGTACGCGGTGGCGGGCAGCGGCGTCGCGCGCAGCCGCTTGAGGGTCCCGTCGTCGCGCTCGGCGGCGATCGAGATGGCGAGGTTCTGGAAGCTCGAGAGCATGACGCCCGTGGCCACCATCCCGGGCAGGAAGTACTGCGGGAAGCGCACGCCGGAACCCGGGATCAGCTCCTCGTCGGACCCGAAGACGGTCGCGAAGATCGCGAGCATGAGGATCGGGTACGCGAACACGAACACGACGGCGTCGCGCTCGCGGAAGAAGCCGCGGACCTCGAAGACCGTGCGCGACCAGGCCAGGCGCGCGAGTCCGGGCAGCCCGGGTGCGGCGTGGGGGCGGGGCGCGACGGCGCCGTCCGGCGCGCCGGTGGTCGTCGTCATCGTGCCGCCTCCTCGTGGGGCGCGTCCGCGGTCCCGTGCTCACCGATGAGCCCGAGGTACACGTCCTCGAGCGTGGGCCGCAGCACCTGCAGGCCCGGGACCTCGCCGTCGGGACGGCCCAGACGCGACGCGAGCTGCGCGACGAGCGCGGTCGGGGTGTCCGTCGCCTCCTCGCGCGGGGCCCCGTCGACGGTCCACCGCACGCGTGCGCGTCGGGCCTGCCGTCCGCCCAGCTCCGCCGGGGCGCCCTGCGCCACGACGTGTCCCCGCGCCACGACGACGACGCGGTCGGCGAGCCGCTCGGCCTCCTCGAGGTAGTGCGTCGTCAGCAGGATCGTCGTGCCCTCGTCGCGCAGCGACTCGACCAGGTCCCAGAACTCGTGACGCGCCTGCGGGTCGAACCCCGTCGTCGGCTCGTCGAGGAACAGCAGCTCGGGGTCGCCGACGACGCCGAGCGCGACGTCCAGCCGGCGCCGCTGCCCGCCGGACAGCGCGCGGGTGCGCGTCGTGGCCTTCTCACGCAGGCCCACGGCGTCGATGACCTGCTCGGGGTCGCGCGGCGCGGGGTAGAAACCGGCCATGTGGTGCACGATCTCGCGGACCGTCGCCTCGGCGAGGTCGTGGTTGTCCTGCAGCACCACGCCGATCCGGGAGCGCCAGGCCCGCCCCGCGCGCGCGGGGTCGGCTCCCAGCACGCGCACGTGCCCTGCGTCGGCCCGCCGGAACCCCTCGAGGGTCTCGACCGTCGTCGTCTTGCCCGCGCCGTTGGGGCCCAGGACCGCCACGATCTCGCCGTGCTCCACGCGCAGGTCGAGCCCGTCGACCGCGCGCTTCTCGCCGTACCGCTTGTGCAGGCCCTCGACCAGCACGGCCGGGGCGTCCGTCGTCGCCATGGCACCAGTGTCCTGCGGGGGCCGGGCCGGTGGGGACGACCGCCCGGCCGTGCCCCGGGTCCACCGGTCGGTGGACCCGGCGCTCAGACCGCCTCGGCCAGCAGGCCCTGGACCCGCGTGACGCCCTCGACGAGGTCGTCGTCCCCCAGGGCGTACGACAGCCGCAGGTACCCGCTGGGGCCGAACGCCTCGCCCGGCACCACGGCGACCTCGACCTCGTCGAGGATCAGCGACGCGAGCTCGGCCGACGTGGTGGGCGTGACGCCGCGGATCGTGCGGCCCAGGAGGCCCTCGACCGACGGGTAGGCGTAGAACGCGCCCTGCGGCGCGGGGCACCGCACACCGTCGATCGTCGAGAGCATCTCGACCATCGTCCGGCGCCGGCGGTCGAAGGCCGCGCGCATCTGCTCGACGGCGGACAGGTCGCCGGTGAGCGCCGCGAGCGCCGCGCGCTGGGACACGTTGGCGACGTTGGACGTCAGGTGCGACTGCAGGTTGGTCGCGGCCTTGATGACGTCGGTGGGGCCGATCATCCAGCCGACGCGCCAGCCCGTCATGGCGTAGGTCTTGGCGACGCCGTTGAGGACGATCGTGGTGTCGGCGAGCTCGGGGACCGCCCGGACGATCGGCGTGAACACGGCGTCGTCGTAGGTGAGGTGCTCGTAGATCTCGTCGGTGATGACCCAGATGCCGTGCTCGAGCGCCCAGCGGCCGATCTCCGCGGTCTGCTCGGGGGAGTACACGGCGCCCGTGGGGTTGGACGGCGAGTTGAACAGCAGGGCCTTGGTGCGGGGCGTGCGCGCCGCCTCGAGCTGCTCGACGGTGACGAGGTAGCCCTGGTCGACGCCGGCCACCACCTCGACGGGCACGGCGCCCGTCAGTGCGATCGCCTCGGGGTACGTGGTCCAGTACGGGGCAGGCAGCAGCACCTCGTCGCCGGGGTCGAGGACCGCCGCGAACGCCTGGAAGACCGCCTGCTTCCCGCCGTTGGTGACCAGCACGTCCGAGGGCTTCACCTCGTAGCCCGAGTCGCGCAGCGTCTTGGCGGCGATGGCCTCGCGCAGCACGGGCAGGCCGGCTGCGGGGGAGTAGCGGTGGTTGACCGGGTCCTGCGCCGCGCGGACCGCCGCCTCGACGATGTAGTCGGGCGTCGGGAAGTCGGGCTCGCCGGCGCCGAAGCCGATCACGGGCCGGCCGGCGGCCTTGAGTGCCTTGGCCTTGGCGTCGACCGCCAGCGTCGCGGACTCCGCGATCGCGGCGATGCGCTCGGAGACCCGGGCGCGGGTGGACGTCGTCGTCGGTGCGCTGTGCTGGCTCACGGGCCCCATCCTCGCAGAGCCCGGCGGGTGCACGGCCAACGGATATCACGGGGTGGTACGCCGGTGCCCGGTGTCGTCCGTGCGGGTGACGTGCACCGGCCCGTGGGGCGTCGCCGAGCGGGGCCGGCGCGCGCGGCGCCGTCGGCGTCCCGGGACGGGTTCGACCCCGCGCCCGGCGTCGCGTACAGTGGTCCACCGGCGGTTGACGTCCGCCATGATCAAGCACGCCCGGAGCCGAGCCCCCAGCTCGGTGCACTGGTGCGCGGGGTCATGGTGACCAGGCCGTCGTAGGGCAGTGGCGCAATTGGTAGCGCAGCGGTCTCCAAAACCGCAGGTTGCAGGTTCGAGTCCTGTCTGCCCTGCGCACGCGGACCGGCCCGACCTCGGGATCCCCCGAGGTCCGGGTCGGCGTCGTGAGCAGGACCGCCGGTCGGTCCGGCGCGTCGCGTCGGTGAGCCCGTGCGTCCGCGAACCGCGGCGCCCGTCCGGGTGCCGCACGACGACGAGACAGGGGCCTGACGTGAGCGATACCGCTGCCGCCGCGGCGTCCGACGCCGAGGGCTCGGCCGCCAGCAGGAGCGAGCACGCGCCGCGTCGCGGTGAGGAGAAGCGCGGGTTCTTCGCGCGCATCGCCCTCTTCGTGCGCCAGGTCGTGGCCGAGCTCAAGAAGGTCGTCCGGCCCACGCGGCACGAGCTCGTCACCTACACGGGCGTCGTGCTCGTGTTCGTCACGGTCGTCATGCTCTTCGTCACGCTGATCGACCTGGGCATCGGGAAGCTGACGTTCTTGATCTTCGGGTGACGCCCGCCGGCCCCTGAGCCGGCGACCACCCCACCCGCGCGGGGCGAGCCGCGCACCGCCGGCGCGCACGCCGGCCCACCACGGAGAAAGCAGGTTGCACGTGTCGCAGGAGTCGCAGGAGCCCACGCCGGGCGCCGAGGCCGAGCTGGCGGACGCCCTGGCGTCGGTCGAGGCCGTCGAGGCGACCGCGGGTGACGAGGTCGACGACACGGAGGCCGGCGACGTCGCCGAGGAGACCACCGAGGACGACGCCGCCGACGCCGCCGACGACGACGCCGACGACGCCGACGACGCCGCGCCCGTCGCGGCGGACGACGAGATCGACCCCGACGAGGACCCGGTCGCCGCGTTCAAGGCCAAGCTGCGCCGGCTGCCCGGTGACTGGTACGTCATCCACTCCTACGCGGGCTACGAGAACCGGGTGAAGGCGAACCTCGAGTCGCGCACCCAGAGCCTCAACATGGAGGACTACATCCACCAGGTGGAGGTCCCCATGGAGGAGGTCGTCGAGATCAAGAACGCGCAGCGCAAGGTCGTCAAGCGCGTCCGGATCCCCGGCTACGTCCTCGTCCGCATGGACCTCACCGACGAGTCGTGGGGCGCCGTGCGCCACACGCCCGGCGTCACCGGGTTCGTCGGCCACACGCACCAGCCCGTGCCGCTGACGCTCGACGAGGTCTTCTCGATGCTCGCGCCGACCATCGAGTCCAAGATGCCCGCGCAGCAGTCGTCGAAGGCCGCCAGCACGCCGGTCGAGGTCGACTTCACGGTCGGCGAGTCCGTCACCGTCACCGACGGCGGCCCGTTCGACACGCTGCCCGCGACGATCTCCGAGATCAACCCCGAGAACCAGAAGCTCAAGGTCCTCGTCTCCCTCTTCGGCCGGGAGACCCCGGTCGAGCTGTCCTTCAGCCAGGTCTCGAAGATCTGACCTGCTGACCGCCCCGCGCCGCGGGGCTCTGCAACCGGGTCATCGCCCATGGCGTCGGCCCACGAGAAGGAACGGAAGGCATCATGCCCCCGAAGAAGAAGGTCACCGGCCTCATCAAGCTCCAGATCAACGCCGGCGCGGCGACCCCCGCGCCGCCGATCGGGCCCGCGCTCGGTCAGCACGGCGTGAACATCATGGAGTTCTGCAAGGCGTACAACGCGGCGACGGAGTCGCAGCGCGGCAACGTCATCCCCGTCGAGATCACGGTGTACGAGGACCGCTCGTTCACCTTCATCACGAAGACGCCGCCGGCCGCCGAGCTGATCAAGAAGGCCGCGGGCGTGGCCAAGGGCTCGCCGACGCCGCACACCGTCAAGGTGGCGACGCTGACGGCCGACCAGGTGCGCGAGATCGCCACCACCAAGCTCGAGGACCTCAACGCGAACGACCTGGCCGCGGCGGAGAAGATCATCGCCGGGACCGCGCGTTCCATGGGGATCAAGGTCGAGGGCTGACCCAGCCCCCGCACGACACGTCCGCCGGTGCGACCCGCACCGGCGGTCAGGTGGCAGGGCCCGTGTGCGGCCCGCATGACCACGACTGCTGACGAAGGAGAACAGGCAGATGCCCAAGCACAGCAAGGCGTACCGCGCCGCCGTCGAGAAGATCGAGGACGGCCGGATCTACGCCCCCCTGGAGGCCGTGCGCCTCGCCAAGGAGACGTCGACCACCAAGTACGACGCGACCGTCGAGGTCGCCTTCCGTCTCGGTGTCGACCCCCGCAAGGCCGACCAGATGGTCCGTGGCACGGTCAACCTGCCCCACGGCACCGGCAAGACGGCCCGCGTCATCGTGTTCGCCACCGGTGAGCGCGCCGAGCAGGCCCGCGCGGCCGGCGCCGACGAGGTCGGTGGCGACGAGCTCATCGCCAAGGTCGCGGACGGCTGGACGGACTTCGACTCCGCCGTCGCCACGCCGGACCTCATGGGCAAGGTCGGTCGCCTCGGCAAGGTCCTCGGACCCCGCGGCCTCATGCCGAACCCGAAGACCGGCACGGTGACGATGGACGTGGCCAAGGCCGTGTCCGACATCAAGGGCGGCAAGATCGAGTTCCGTGTCGACCGGCACGCGAACCTGCACTTCATCATCGGCAAGACCTCCTTCTCGGAGACCGCGCTGGTGGAGAACTACGCCGCCGCGCTCGACGAGATCCTGCGTCTGAAGCCGTCCGCGTCGAAGGGTCGCTACATCACCAAGGCGACGCTCTCGACCACGAACGGCCCCGGCATCCCGCTGGACCAGAGCAAGACGCGCAACCTCACGGAGGAGGACGCGGCCTGACGGTCGCGCCCACCGCGCGACGACGGCCCGGCACCCGCGAGGGTGCCGGGCCGTCGTGCGTCCGGGCCGGCGTCCCGTGCCCTGGCGGCAGCGCGACAGGGCCCGGTCCCCCCTGCGGACCGGGCCCTGCGCACGCACCGGCGAACCGGTGCGTCAGCCCCTCACCAGGGCAGCCATTCGGTCACGCACGTGCCGTCCGTGGTCTCGCAGACGAGGCGGACCGGCCCCTCGGTCCGGGCCTCGAGGCGGAAGTAGCCCACCTCGTCGGTCTCGACACCCCCGACGCCGCCGTCGGGTCGGCGCAGCTCGACGCGGCCGGGCCGCGCCGGGATCAGCTGACCCTCGATCAGCCCGTCGGTGAGCTCCACCTCGACCCCGACGCCGTCCCCCTCGAAGACGAGGGTCCGCGAGGGTCGGCCGGTGCGGTCGCGGACGCCCGACAGCCGGTCCTCGGCGCACGAGTCGTGGACGAGGGAGAGGAGCAGCAGGTCGGTCGCCAGCTCCTCGCGCAGCGCGAGCATGCCGCGGTGGGCGACGAACGCCGTCGACGCGGCGGAGGTGACGCGACGGAGCGTCTCCTCGGTCGCGACCGCGCGGGCGAGGTCGGCGGCGAGCACCTCGTCGTTCTCCCAGGCGTCCGCCGGTCGGGGCTGGGGGAGGCCCAGGTCATCCGAGTGCCAGGACATCGTGGCCTCCTTCACGTGCCACGACGCCGGCGGGCGTCGCGAGGTAGGTGCGGATGGCGTCCGTCCGGCGGAGCCGGGCGAGGCCGCGCTGCCGGGTCGGTCCGATCGACCCGACCGGGATGCCCAGGCGCGCGGACACGTCCTGGTAGCTGGGGGGCGGATCGGTCGACAGCATGAGCAGCAGGTCGCGCTGGTGCGCGGGCAGCTCGGCCAGGCCGGCGCGCAGGGCCGCGTGACGCTCGTCGCGCAGGAGGTCGCTGTCCGGTTCGGTGTCGTCCTGCGCGTCGAGACGCCCGGTCGTCGGGTCGACCGGGACGGACCGGCGGGAGAGGTTCGCGGTGCGGATGCACTCGTGCCGCGTCGCGGTCGCGATCCAGCCCGGCAGCGCCTCCGGCTCGCGCAGGTCACCGAGGTGCTCGAGGAGGTTGAGCCACACGGTCTGCGCGACGTCCTCGGCCTGCTGCGGGCTGAGACGGAACTGCCGGACCCGTGCCATCACGAGGTTCGCGTGCCGCCGGACGATCTCGGACCACGATCCCTCGTCGCCCACGAGGGCGCCCGCGACGAGCTGGGTCGCGGTCCGTTCGTCGTACGGTCCGCCCAGCTGTTGTCGGCTGCTCACGGCACGGCCCCCTCGCCTGTCGGATTTGTCCCGAAGGCCATCATGGCGCTCCGCGAGGCAGGTGCCCAGCACGTCAGGCTCCCGGCAGGATCTGCAGTGCCTTGCCGAAGCCGGCGACGGGCTTGCCGGCGGCGAGGAGCGCGTGGACCGCCCGGGGCCCGTCCACCCCCAGCTCGGTCATCGTCCGGGCGACCGCGCCCGACACCTGGGGTGCGGCGAACGACGTGCCGACCCAGCGCGCGAAGGAGCTGGGGCCGAAGTCCTTCGGGTCCGCGCCGAACGCCGGGTTCTGCCGTCCCTGGACGAACGTGGACAGCACGCCCTCGCCGACAGCGGAGAGGTCCACCCATGAGCCACGGCTCGACCAGGTCGTGGGGCGCAGGTCCGCGGTCAGACCGCCGACGGCGACGACCCGCCCGAACGCGGCGGGCCACGTGGGCGTGTCGTCGCCGTAGTTGCCCGCCGACGAGACGATGACGCTCTGCCAGCCCCGGTCGTCCTCGATCTCACGCACCACGTCGAGGGCCGCACCGAGCGGCAGCGACGGCTCGTCGAACAGCGTCTGCGTCCCCAGCGACAGGTTGACGACGTGCGCACCGTCGCGGACGGCCCGGATGAGCGCGCACGCGACGTCGAGCTCGCTGCCCGCGCCACCGGGCCCGACGGCCTTGTACACCCGGATCTCCGCCCCCGGTGCCACCTGGGCGACGATGCCCGCGACGAAGGTGCCGTGGCCGGCGTAGACGTCGAGGTAGCCATCGTGGGGCTCGGCGTCGAGCGGGTCGACGTTCGTCTCCGCGTCGTGGGTGGCGTCGTCGTCGGCGGCGACCCGACCCACGGCGGCGAGCCAGCCGTCCGCGCGGTCCTCCGCCGTGATCCCGGTGTCGATCACGGAGACGACGACACCGTCGCCGTGGCGGGGGCCGTCCTGCGCGTACTCCCCGAACGTCGCCACCTGCGGTGCGAAGGCCCCCGACGTGGGCTTCATGATCGGGCCCCCGCCCAGCGGGGTCACGTAGGACGGCGACACGGCGTGGCCGCGTGCCCGCAGCGAGCTCACCAGACCGCTCAGGCGGCGTGCGCGCCGTGGGTCGCGGGCGCGCAGCCGGACCACGCGTCCGGCGAGCTCGGGGTGGCCCAGGTCGACCTCCTCGACCCCGGCGGCCGTGGCCTCCGCGCGGATGTCCTGCCACGTCGAGGGCGCGACGAGGAGCTCCCCGACGACGGGGAAGACGTCCGACCCGTGGCGGTTGCGCACGACCTCCAGCTCCTCACCCCGCTGCGACCACCCGTCCTGGAGCCGCGCGACGACCGCGTCACGTCGTGCCCGCACGTCCGCGGTGCCCCCGCCCGGATCCAGGTCCGGCCTCAGCCCGGCCACGTAGTCGGGTGCCGGTCGAGCCGCCGCGCGGGAGGCGGGCGCGGCGACCCGCGCCGCCGGGCCGGTGCGGCCGGTGAGGCGGCCGTCGTACTCGTCACGGAACGGTCGACCGGCAGGTCGGTCGGGGAATCGCGTCACGTCGGGCTCCTCGTCCTCGGGGTGGGTCCAGCCCGAGGAGTGGGCGACGTGCCCCCGTGATACACCGTCGCCCTACCATCCGAGGGTGTCGCAGCAGACGCCGTCCGAGCCCGTCGGTGATGACGCGCGCGCCCGGCTGCTGCGCGACGCGCGGGCGCTGCGCTCCACGCTCGACACCGATCCGGACGCGGCTCGGGTGCAGGCGGCACGGGTCGTGGCCGGTGCACGCGCCCTCGGCGAGCCGGAGGCGCTGGCGTGGGGCCTGCGCGCGGTCGGGGTGGTCCACCGTCACGACGGCGACCCGGCGTCGGCCGAGCGCCTCCTGGGCGAGGCCGCGAGGGTCGCCCGACGTGCCCGGCTCGCGCCGGTCGAGGCGTGGGTGCTGGCCAGCCGGTCGGTCGCGCGGCTCGAGCTCGGCAGGACGGCGCAGGCGCGGGCCGACGCGCTCGCGGCGCTGTCCGTCGTCCAGCTGGTGGCCGGCGACCCGGTCCTGGAGGGGCTCGACGCACGGCTCCAGCTCCAGCTGGGCGTCATGGACCACAACGCGGGACGGCTCGTGCAGGCCGAGGAGCGCTACCGCGCCGTGGCCCGGCACGCGGTGGCCGGTGGGCCCGACGCGGTGCGGGCGGCCAACAACCTCGCGGTCGTCCTGGTCAGCAAGGCGCAGTACGCCGAGGCGGCGCGCTGGGTCCAGCTCGCCGTCGAGGGGGCCGCCCGGCTGGGCCCGGCGCTGCGGGCGTGGCCGTACCTGACGCGGGCGCTGATCGCGGTCCACACCGGCCGGCCCGCGGACGGGTTGCGCGACCTGGAGGCGGCGGCGCGCGCGTCGAGGGACGCCGGGCAGTCCCCGGTGGAGTACTACCTCGGGTACGCCGAGGCGATGCGGGAGCTGCGGCTGCTCCCCGAGGCGGCAGCGGCCGGGCGTCGCGCGATCGACGAGCTGACGGCGGCGGGCGCCGACCTGGTGGAGGTCGACGCACGGATCTCGCTGGCCGAGACGCTGCTCCTCGCCGGTGACCCGCACGGCGCGGCCGAGCACGCGCTCGCGGCAGGGGGCCGTGCGCGGCGTCAGCGGCGCCCCGGTGCCTACGACGTCGCCGTGCTCGTCGCGGTCCGGTCGCTCGCGCGGCTCGGTCGCGTCGGCGTCGCCGAGCTGGACTCGGTGCAGCGGGCCGCGACACGGCTGGCCAGGTCGGGCGAGCTGTCGGCGGCGGCGGAGGGCCACCTCGTGGGAGGACGGGTGGCTCTGGTGGTCGGCGCCCGGCGCCGTGCGGCGGCCCGGTTCGCCGCGGCGGCGCAGCTGGCGCGGGGCGGCCCGCTGTCGGTGCGTCTGCGTGGCCGGGTCGCGGCCGCGCTGGCGGCCCGCCTGCAGGGACAGGACGGCGAGCTGCTGGCGCAGTGCCGGGCGGGGCTGCGGGACCTCGCCCGTCACCGTGCGGCGCTGCCGACGATGGAGCTGCGGGCGCTCGCCTCCGGCCACGGGGCGGAGCTGGGCGAGATCGGGCTCGAGGTCGTGGTGCGCAGCGGCTCGCCGGCGGCGGTGCTGCGCTGGATGGAGCAGACCCGCGCGGCGGCACTGTGGCTGGAGGCGTCGACCGGTGAGGTCGAGTTGCCCCGGGGCGAGGTTCCCGTCCGCAGCGCGGAGGGGAACGGCCAGGCGTCCGCTCCGCAGGGGGCGCGGCGGCAGCGCACGGTCATCGTCGCGGACGACGAGGGCGCGGCCGACGTGCGGCGGTCCGCCTGGCTCGCGGACCCGGTGCGCGGTCCCGCGCGGCCCGTGCCCCGGGCCGGTGCCCTTCGCGGGGCGCTCGACGGCAGGCACCTCGTGGAGTACGGCCGCTACGCGGGCCGGCTCGTGGCCGTCGTGGTCGGCGAGGGCAGGACGCGGGTGGTCGACCTGGGCGCGGTCGAGTCGGACGTGACCGACGCCCTGCGGGCGCTGGTGTTCGCGCTGCGGAGGCTCGTCGACCCGAGCAGCGCGGCCGCGGCCGAGGCGGCGCGGACGAGCGCCGACCTGCGCCTGGTCGCGCTGCGCGCGATGCTCCTCGCCCCGTTGGCGCTGCCGCCGGACGCCGAGCTGGTGGTCGTCCCGGTGGGCCCGCTGCACGGCGTGCCCTGGTCCGCGCTGGTCGACGTGCCGGTCGCCGTCGCGCCGTCCGCGGCGGCGTGGCTGCGGACGACCGAGCGCGGCCGCGTCGCGGGGGCACCGACCGTGCTGGTCGCGGGCCCCGACCTGCGCGGGGCGCAGGACGAGGTGGAGGCGCTGCGCCGGCTGCACCGGGACGTGCGCGTGCTCGGGGCGCGGGACAGCCGCGCGGAGGACGTGGTCGCGGCGATCGCCGCGGCGGACCTGGCCCACCTCGCCTGCCACGGGTCCCTGCGCTCGGACAACCCCATGTTCTCGTCGGTCGTGCTGGCCGACGGTCCGGTCACGGTGCAGGAGCTGCACCGCGCGGGCGTGGCGCCGCGGCGGCTGGTGCTCGCGTCCTGCCACTCCGGCGCGGACGTGGCCTACGAGGGTGACGAGGTGCTCGGGCTGGTGTCGGCGATGCTCTCCCGCGGCTCCGCCGGCGTCGTCGCCTCGATCGCCGCGGTCCCGGACGTCGAGGTCGTCGACCTCATGCTGGCCCTGCACCGCCGGCTGGCGGCGGGGGAGACGATGGCGCGTGCCCTGCACGGGGCGCGGGGCGAGATCGACCGCCGGTCCCCGTCGGGCTTCGTCAACTGGTGCACCTTCACGGCGCACGGCGCCGCCTGACCCCCGGGTGCCGTCTGCCGGCGCCGCGATTTGGTCGCACCCCACCCGGTGCCGTAGTCTCGTGTGGCCCAAGACCGCCGGTCGTCGGTCCGCTCGTCGGACCGGCCGAAGCTCCGCGTGACGCGGGGGCCTGCGCAGGTGAGAGTTCAGATGCATGTGAGTGCCCGGCCGTGGCCTGAGAAGGTCCGTGCCGGCCCGCCGTGCCTTCGAGCCCCGCGCCTGCGCGGGGCTCTTGTCGTCTCACGGCAGCGAGGAAGACGACCGGTGGCACCACCATCGGAAGGAATGCCATGGCGAGGCCGGACAAGGCTGCCGCTGTCGCGGAGCTGACGGAGCGCTTCCGCGGCTCGAACGCGGCCGTGCTGACCGAGTACCGCGGGCTCACCGTCGCGCAGCTCAAGACCCTGCGCAAGGCGCTCAGCGGCAACGCGAACTACGCCGTGGTGAAGAACACGCTGACCGCGATCGCGGCCAAGGAAGCCGGCCTCGAGGGCCTCGACGACGCGCTCGAGGGCCCGTCGGCGATCGCCTTCGTCACCGGTGACCCGGTCGAGGCGGCCAAGGGACTGCGTGACTTCGCCAAGGCGAACCCTGCACTGGTCATCAAGGCGGGCGTCGTCGACGGCCGCCCCGTGACCGCTGCGGACATCACCAAGCTCGCGGACCTCGAGTCCCGCGAGGTCCTGCTGGCCAAGGCGGCCGGCGCGATGAAGGCCAAGCTCTACCAGGCCGCGTACCTGTTCACGGCTCCTGCCTCGCAGGCCGTGCGCACCGTCGAGGCCCTGCGCGCGAAGCAGGAGTCCGACGCCGCAGCCTGAGCCCGACGCTCCGGCCGCACGCTCTCGTAGCAAGCCCCAGCACCTCCCGCCGTCCGAGACCGGACGGCGGGTCCGAACGGAAGGAACCGCCACCATGGCGAAGCTCACCACCGACGAGCTCATCGACGCGTTCAAGGAGCTCACGCTCATCGAGCTGTCGGACTTCGTGAAGGCCTTCGAGGAGACCTTCGAGGTCACCGCCGCTGCCCCCGCCGCCGTGGCCGTCGCCGCGCCGGCCGGCGGTGGCGCCGACGCCCCGGCCGAGGAGGAGAAGGACTCGTTCGACGTCGTCCTCGAGGCCGCCGGTGACAAGAAGATCCAGGTCATCAAGGAGGTGCGCACGCTCACGAGCCTCGGCCTGAAGGAGGCCAAGGACCTCGTCGACGGCGCGCCGAAGCCGGTCCTGGAGGGTGTCAACAAGGAGACGGCCGAGAAGGCCAAGGCTGCCCTCGAGGGCGCCGGCGCCACGATCACCCTCAAGTGATCTGAGCCGGCCCTCGTGCCGGCGGTGCACTCCCGAGGCCCGGTCCCCGTCAGGGGGCCGGGCCTCGTGCCGTCCGTGCGGAGGGTGGCCCGGGGCCGGGCGCCCGGTCGCGGGGCGCGGGCCCTCCGTTTCCCCCGCGGGGGAGGTTGTGCCACCATGGCACGCGGCGACGACGGGGTCGCCGGTGCGGGCGGTGCGGCCCGCAGCGGGCCTGCCCGTGGGTGTGCTTGACGGCGCCCATGAAGGCGCGTACGCTAGCGCTTTGCGCTGGCCTGTGCCCGCGATCTCAGATAGCCCGACTCCGGCCCCGACGTACGTGCGCGTCGTGACCTCGTGTTGTGGCCGGTGATCGCGCCTCGCCAGGCGGCGCAGCGTGCCACGATCCGCAGGGAAGGACCCCTCTTGGCTGCCTCGCGCATCCCTTCTGCACCGTCCGCCGACGCCGTCGCGAACCGCACCGCATCCCGCCGCATCTCCTTCGCCAAGATCCACGAGCCGCTCGAGGTCCCCGACCTGCTCGGTCTGCAGACCGAGAGCTTCGACTGGCTGCTCGGCAACGAGCGCTGGCAGGCCCGCGTGGCCGCCGCCCTCGAGGCCGGCCGCACCGACGTGCCGGAGACGGCCGGGCTCGAGGAGATCTTCGAGGAGATCTCCCCGATCGAGGACTTCGGCGGGACCATGTCCCTCTCCTTCCGTGAGCACCGCTTCGAGCCGCCGAAGTACACGGCCGAGGAGTGCAAGGAGAAGGACTTCACCTTCGCCGCGCCGCTGTTCGTCACCGCCGAGTTCGTCAACTACACGACCGGCGAGATCAAGTCGCAGACCGTGTTCATGGGTGACTTCCCCCTCATGACCGAGCGCGGCACCTTCATCATCAACGGCACCGAGCGCGTCGTCGTCTCGCAGCTCGTCCGCTCCCCGGGCGTGTACTTCGAGCGCACGGCCGACAAGACGTCCGACAAGGACGTCCTCACCGCCAAGGTCATCCCGAGCCGTGGTGCGTGGCTCGAGTTCGAGATCGACAAGCGCGACAACGTCGGCGTGCGCGTGGACCGCAAGCGCAAGCAGAACGCGACGGTGCTCCTCAAGGCGCTCGGCATGACCGAGAGCGAGATCCGCGAGGAGTTCGCCGAGTACCCGGCGGTCATCGACACGCTCGAGAAGGACCACGTCCAGACCCAGGACGAGGCCCTGCTCGACCTGTACCGCAAGATCCGCCCGGGCGAGCCGCCGACGGTCGAGGCCGGCCGCGCGCTGCTCGAGAACTTCTACTTCAACCCCAAGCGCTACGACCTGGCGAAGGTCGGCCGCTACAAGGTGAACAAGAAGCTCGGCCAGGACGCCCCGCTGTCCGACTCCGTGCTGACGCTGTCCGACGTCGTGGCGACCATCAAGTACCTCGCCGCACTCCACATCGACAAGCCCACGCTGCCCGGCACGCGCAACGGGGAGTCGATCGAGATCCGCGTCGAGCCCGACGACATCGACCACTTCGGCAACCGTCGCATCCGCGCGGTCGGCGAGCTCATCCAGAACCAGGTCCGCACGGGCCTGTCCCGGATGGAGCGCGTCGTGCGCGAGCGCATGACGACGCAGGACGTCGAGGCCATCACGCCGCAGACGCTGATCAACATCCGTCCCGTCGTCGCCTCCATCAAGGAGTTCTTCGGGACCAGCCAGCTGTCGCAGTTCATGGACCAGAACAACCCGCTCGCGGGCCTGACCCACAAGCGGCGTCTGTCGGCCCTGGGCCCGGGTGGTCTGTCCCGCGACCGCGCCGGCATGGAGGTCCGTGACGTCCACACGTCGCACTACGGCCGCATGTGCCCCATCGAGACCCCCGAGGGCCCGAACATCGGCCTGATCGGCTCGCTGGCGACCTACGGGCGGATCAACCCGTTCGGCTTCGTCGAGACGCCGTACCGCCGCGTCAAGGACGGCAAGGTCTCGGACGAGGTCGACTACCTGACCGCGGACGACGAGGACCGGCACATCATCGCGCAGGCCAACGCGCCGCTGACGGCCGACGGCCAGTTCGTCGAGGACGCGGTCCTCGTGCGCACCAAGGGCGGCGAGCCCGACCTGGTGCCGCCGGCGAACGTGGACTACATGGACGTCTCGCCGCGCCAGATGGTGTCGGTCGCGACCGCGCTCATCCCGTTCCTCGAGCACGACGACGCCAACCGTGCGCTCATGGGCGCCAACATGCAGCGTCAGGCCGTGCCGCTGGTCCGCTCCGAGGCGCCGCTGGTCGGCACCGGCATGGAGCGGCGTGCGGCGGTCGACGCCGGCGACGTCGTCGTGGCGACCAAGCCCGGTGTCGTCACCGAGGTCTCCGCCGACCTGGTCACCGTCGCCAACGACGACGCGACCACGTCGACGTACCGGATCGCCAAGTTCCGTCGCTCCAACCAGGGCACCTGCTACAACCAGCGCGTGCTGGTCGAGCACGGCGCCCGCGTCGAGCCCGGCTCCGTGCTGGCCGACGGCCCGGCGACGGACGAGGGCGAGCTCGCGCTCGGACGCAACCTGCTGGTCGCGTTCATGTCGTGGGAGGGCCACAACTACGAGGACGCGATCATCCTGTCGCAGCGCCTCGTGCAGGACGACGTGCTGTCCTCGATCCACATCGAGGAGCACGAGGTCGACGCGCGCGACACCAAGCTCGGCCCCGAGGAGATCACGCGGGACATCCCGAACGTCTCCGAGGAGGTCCTGGGCGACCTCGACGAGCGCGGCATCATCCGCATCGGCGCCGAGGTCGCGGCGGGCGACATCCTCGTCGGCAAGGTCACGCCCAAGGGCGAGACCGAGCTGACCCCGGAGGAGCGCCTGCTGCGCGCGATCTTCGGCGAGAAGGCCCGCGAGGTCCGCGACACGTCGCTCAAGGTGCCCCACGGCGAGTCCGGCACGGTCATCGAGGTCCGCACGTTCAGCCGCGACGACGGCGACGAGCTGCCCGCCGGTGTCAACGAGCTGGTCCGCGTGTACATCGCCCAGCGCCGCAAGATCACGGACGGCGACAAGCTCGCCGGCCGTCATGGCAACAAGGGCGTCATCTCGAAGATCCTGCCCGTCGAGGACATGCCGTTCCTCGAGGACGGCACGGCGGTCGACGTCGTGCTCAACCCGCTCGGCGTCCCCGGACGCATGAACGTGGGTCAGGTGCTCGAGACCCACCTGGGCTGGATCGCCAAGCAGGGCTGGGACATCGAGCTGGCCGAGGGCGACCTGACGTGGAAGGAGGGCGTCCCGGCGGTCGCGCACCGCTCGGAGCCCGGCACCCCCGTCGCGACCCCCGTCTTCGACGGCGTGCCCGAGCAGACCCTCACCGGTCTGCTGAGCTCCACGACGCTGAACCGTGACGGCGAGCGCATGGTCAAGGGCGACGGCAAGGCGCGGCTGTTCGACGGCCGCTCCGGTGAGCCGTTCCCCGAGCCGGTGTCCGTCGGCTACATGTACATCCTCAAGCTGCACCACCTGGTGGACGACAAGATCCACGCCCGGTCGACCGGCCCGTACTCGATGATCACGCAGCAGCCGCTGGGTGGTAAGGCGCAGTTCGGTGGCCAGCGGTTCGGCGAGATGGAGGTGTGGGCCCTGGAGGCGTACGGCGCCGCCTACACGCTGCAGGAGCTGCTCACCATCAAGTCGGACGACGTCCCCGGCCGCGTGAAGGTCTACGAGGCGATCGTCAAGGGCGAGAACATCCCGGACTCCGGCATCCCGGAGTCGTTCAAGGTCCTGCTCAAGGAGATGCAGTCGCTCTGCCTGAACGTGGAGGTGCTGTCCTCGGACGGCGTCTCCATCGACATGAAGGAGAACGACGACGAGGTCTACCGCGCCGCGGAAGAGCTCGGCATCGACCTGTCGCGTCGCCCGAACGCGAGCAGCGTCGAAGAGATCTGACGTCGAGCCCCGGTCCGGCGCGCACATCCGTGACGCCGGACCGGGTGCCCGCACCCCTCAGCACGATTTCCGTTCCGCTGGTTCCCGAAACCGGCAAGCGAAGGAAGTAGGACCCCCTTGCTCGACGTCAACGTCTTCGACGAGCTGCGCATCGGCCTGGCCTCGGCCGACGACATCCGTGCCTGGTCGCACGGCGAGGTCAAGAAGCCCGAGACCATCAACTACCGCACCCTCAAGCCGGAGAAGGACGGGCTCTTCTGCGAGAAGATCTTCGGTCCCACCCGGGACTGGGAGTGCTACTGCGGCAAGTACAAGCGCGTGCGGTTCAAGGGCATCATCTGCGAGCGCTGCGGCGTCGAGGTGACGCGCTCGAAGGTGCGCCGTGAGCGCATGGGCCACATCGAGCTGGCAGCCCCGGTCACGCACATCTGGTTCTTCAAGGGTGTGCCCAGCCGGCTCGGCTACCTGCTCGACCTGGCGCCGAAGGACCTGGAGAAGGTCATCTACTTCGCGGCCTACATGATCACGTGGGTCGACGTGGACGGCCGCCAGGAGGACCTCCCCAACCTCCAGAACGAGATCGACCTGGAGAAGAAGGAGATCTCGGACCGGCGCGACAACGACATCAACGCCCGCGCCCAGAAGCTCGAGGCCGACCTGGCCGAGCTCGAGGCCGAGGGTGCCAAGGCCGACGCGCGCCGCAAGGTGCGCGACTCCGCCGAGCGCGAGATGGCGCAGATCCGCAAGCGTGCGGACGCCGAGCTCGACCGGCTCGAGCAGGTCTGGGACCGCTTCAAGAACCTCAAGGTCGCCGACCTCGAGGGCGACGAGATGCTGTACCGCGCCCTGCAGGACCGCTACGGCAACTACTTCGAGGGCTCGATGGGCGCCTCGGCGATCCAGAAGCGTCTCGAGGCGTTCGACCTGGTCGCGGAGGCCGAGTCGCTGCGCGAGACCATCCGCTCCGGCAAGGGCCAGCGCAAGACCCGTGCCCTCAAGCGGCTCAAGGTCGTCAACGCGTTCCTCACGACGAACAACTCGCCGACGGGCATGGTCCTCGACGCGGTCCCGGTCATCCCGCCGGACCTGCGCCCGATGGTCCAGCTCGACGGTGGCCGCTTCGCCACGTCGGACCTCAACGACCTGTACCGCCGCGTCATCAACCGGAACAACCGCCTCAAGCGGCTCCTGGACCTGGGCGCGCCGGAGATCATCGTCAACAACGAGAAGCGGATGCTCCAGGAGGCCGTGGACTCGCTGTTCGACAACGGCCGCCGCGGCCGCCCCGTCACGGGTCCCGGCAACCGTCCGCTGAAGTCGATCTCCGACATGCTCAAGGGCAAGCAGGGCCGGTTCCGCCAGAACCTGCTCGGCAAGCGCGTCGACTACTCGGGCCGTTCGGTCATCGTCGTCGGCCCGCAGCTCAAGCTGCACCAGTGCGGTCTGCCCAAGCAGATGGCGCTCGAGCTGTTCAAGCCGTTCGTGATGAAGCGCCTGGTGGACCTCAACCACGCGCAGAACATCAAGTCGGCCAAGCGCATGGTCGAGCGCGCGCGCCCGGTCGTGTGGGACGTGCTCGAGGAGGTCATCACCGAGCACCCGGTGCTGCTGAACCGTGCACCCACGCTGCACCGTCTGGGCATCCAGGCGTTCGAGCCGCAGCTGGTCGAGGGCAAGGCGATCCACCTGCACCCGCTCGTGTGCGCCGCGTTCAACGCGGACTTCGACGGTGACCAGATGGCCGTCCACCTGCCCCTGAGCGCGGAGGCGCAGGCCGAGGCCCGCATCCTCATGCTCTCGAGCAACAACATCCTCAAGCCGTCCGACGGCCGCCCGGTGACCATGCCCTCGCAGGACATGATCATCGGCCTGTTCCACCTCACCTCCGACAAGGAGGACCCGGTGGGTCAGGGCCGGTCGTTCAGCTCGGTCGCCGAGGCGATCATGGCGTTCGACCAGGGGAGCCTCGACCTCAACGCGGTCGTGAAGATCCGGTTCGACGACCTGGTCCTCGACGAGGAGCACGCGCCGGAGGGCTGGCAGGCCGGTCAGCCGCTGCTGTTCGAGACGACGCTGGGCCGTGCGCTGTTCAACGAGCTGCTGCCCGTGGACTACCCGTACGAGAACGGCGTGGTCGACAAGAAGCGCCTCTCGGCGATCGTCAACGACCTGGCCGAGCGGTACCCGAAGGTCGAGGTCGCGGCCTCGCTCGACGCGCTGAAGGAGGCCGGCTTCCGCTGGGCCACCCGCTCGGGCGTCACGATCGCGATCTCCGACGTCGCCACCCCGGCGGTCAAGCAGGAGATCCTCGACGAGCACGAGGCGCGTGCGGCGAAGGTGCAGGGCCAGTACGACAAGGGCCTGATCACCGACGACGAGCGTCGCCAGGAGCTCATCGAGATCTGGACGAACGCCACCGACAAGGTCGCCAAGGCGATGCAGGCCAACTTCCCGGCCCGCAACACCGTGTTCCGCATGGTCGGCTCGGGTGCACGAGGCAACTGGATGCAGGTCCGCCAGATCGCCGGCATGCGTGGTCTGGTGGCCAACCCGAAGGGCGAGATCATCCCGCGCCCGATCAAGGCGAACTACCGCGAGGGCCTGTCCGTCCTCGAGTACTTCATCGCGACGCACGGTGCCCGCAAGGGTCTGGCGGACACCGCTCTGCGGACCGCCGACTCGGGCTACCTCACGCGTCGTCTGGTGGACGTCTCGCAGGACGTCATCGTCCGCGAGGAGGACTGCGGCACCGAGCGCGGCCTGACCATGCCGATCGGCGTGGCGGCGGCGGACGGCACGCTGCGGCGCCACGACAAGGTCGAGACCTCCGTGTACTCGCGGACGCTCGCGACCGACATCGAGGTGGAGGGCGAGGTCATCGGCCACGCCGGTGACGACGTCGGCGACGTCCTGCTGGACCGTCTGCTCGAGACGGGTGTCACCGAGCTCAAGATCCGCTCGGTGCTCACCTGCGAGTCCCGCGTCGGCACGTGCGCCAAGTGCTACGGCCGCTCGCTGGCCACCGGCAAGCTCGTCGACATCGGTGAGGCCGTCGGCATCATCGCGGCGCAGTCGATCGGTGAGCCCGGCACCCAGCTGACGATGCGGACGTTCCACACCGGTGGTGTGGCCTCGGCCGACGACATCACGCAGGGTCTGCCGCGTGTCCAGGAGCTCTTCGAGGCCCGCACCCCCAAGGGTGAGGCGCACATCGCGGAGTTCTCGGGCCGGATCACCATCGAGGAGACCGACCGGGCGCGCGCACTCGTGCTCACCCCGGACGACGGCTCGGAGGAGATCCGCTACGCGATCACCAAGCGCTCGCGCCTGCTGGTGCAGGACGGCGACCACGTCTCGGTGGGCACGCAGCTGGTCCAGGGTGCGGTCGACCCGAAGAAGGTCCTGCGCATCCTCGGCCCGCGCGCCACGCAGAAGCACCTGGTGGACGAGGTCCAGGAGGTCTACCGCTCCCAGGGCGTGGACATCCACGACAAGCACATCGAGGTCATCGTGCGGCAGATGCTGCGGCGCGTGACGGTGCTCGACTCCGGCGAGACGGGTCTGCTGCCCGGCGAGCTGGCCGAGCGCGGTCGCTTCGAGGACTTCAACCGCAAGGCCGTCGCCGAGGGTGGTCAGCCGGCCTCGGGTCGTCCGGAGCTCATGGGCATCACGAAGGCGTCGCTCGCGACCGACTCGTGGCTGTCCGCGGCGTCCTTCCAGGAGACGACGAAGGTCCTCACCGAGGCCGCGATGTCGAGCCGGTCCGACCCGCTGCTGGGTCTGAAGGAGAACGTCATCCTCGGCAAGCTCATCCCCGCCGGCACCGGGCTTCCCCGGTACCGGAACGTGGCGGTGGAGGCGACCGAGGAGGCGAAGGCCGAGCTGTACCCGGCCTTCGGCTACGACGAGATCGACTTCCCGGCGCTGGGCCTCGGCTCCGGCGACGCGATCCCGCTCGAGGACATCGACTTCGGCGACTACCGCTGACGTCCGTCCTCGTCGTCCGTCCCCGAGGGGCCCGTCGGTTCGCCCGACGGGCCCCTCGGGCGTCCGGGCGCGACGCGGCGCGGGATCCGGCGGGTCCGACGGCCCGTCGGCGGGGCTGTGATCGGCTCCTTTGACGGCCCGTTCCGCGCCGGGTAACGTAGGAGACCGTGCCCGCGCCGTCGGGCCCTTGCGCGTGCACTCGGTCGACCGCCCCCTGCCGGGGTGGGGACGAGAGGCACCGGGTGGCTCCCCACCTCCTACCGGAACGGTCCTCAGGGACGGTCGCCGGGTAGAGGACCGGGGCGACACGCCCGGGCGCGGGGGTCGGTGCGGGAGGAAAGGCCTCCGGGGTAGTCGCGCGACGGGCGACGATCCGGGACGAGCCGGCCGTCCTGGGTGACGGGTGCCGGTCAGACCAGAGAACACCGACAGACGGAGACGTAGTGCCTACGATCCAGCAGCTGGTCCGCAAGGGCCGGCAGGCGAAGACGAACAAGTCGAAGACGCCTGCCCTCAAGGGCTCCCCCCAGCGACGCGGTGTCTGCACCCGCGTCTACACGACCACCCCGAAGAAGCCGAACTCCGCGCTCCGCAAGGTCGCGCGTGTGCGCCTCTCCTCGGGCATCGAGGTCACCGCGTACATCCCCGGCGTCGGCCACAACCTGCAGGAGCACTCGATCGTGCTCGTCCGCGGCGGTCGTGTGAAGGACCTGCCCGGTGTCCGCTACAAGATCGTGCGCGGTGCGCTCGACACCCAGGGTGTCAAGAACCGCAAGCAGGCACGCAGCCGCTACGGCGCGAAGAAGGGCTGAGACAGATGCCTCGCAAGGGTCCCGCTCCGAAGCGGCCGCTGATCGTCGACCCCGTCTACGGTTCGCCGGTGGTCACGCAGCTCATCAACAAGGTTCTCCTGGACGGCAAGAAGACCGTCGCGGAGTCCATCGTCTACGGCGCCCTCGAGGGTGTCCGTGAGAAGACGCAGTCCGACCCGGTCGTCGTGCTCAAGCGCGCGCTGGACAACGTGCGTCCCTCCATCGAGGTCAAGTCCCGCCGTGTCGGTGGCGCGACCTACCAGGTCCCGATCGAGGTCCGGCCGGTGCGGGCGACCACGCTCGCGCTGCGCTGGCTGACGGACTTCTCGCGTGCTCGTCGCGAGAAGACCATGACCGAGCGCCTCATGAACGAGATCCTCGACGCGTCCAACGGCCTGGGTGCCGCGGTCAAGCGTCGCGAGGACATGCACAAGATGGCCGAGTCCAACCGGGCGTTCGCGCACTACCGCTGGTGATCCCGGCCGCCGCTGCGGGCCGGCCCTGCTCGACAGGACCGGCCCGCGGCGGCGCGGACGGCACCGACCTCAAGCCAACCGACAAGGGGCTATCACGTGGCACTGGACGTGCTCACGGACCTGACGAAGGTCCGCAACATCGGCATCATGGCCCACATCGATGCCGGCAAGACGACGACCACCGAGCGGATCCTGTTCTACACGGGGGTCAACTACAAGATCGGTGAGACGCACGACGGCGCCTCGACGATGGACTGGATGGAGCAGGAGCAGGAGCGCGGCATCACGATCACGTCGGCCGCGACGACCTGCTACTGGAAGAACAACCAGATCAACATCATCGACACGCCCGGCCACGTCGACTTCACGGTCGAGGTCGAGCGCTCGCTGCGCGTCCTCGACGGCGCCGTCGCGGTGTTCGACGGCAAGGAGGGCGTGGAGCCCCAGTCGGAGACGGTCTGGCGCCAGGCCGACAAGTACGACGTCCCGCGCATCTGCTTCGTCAACAAGATGGACAAGCTCGGTGCGGACTTCTACTTCACGGTGAAGACCATCGTCGAGCGTCTCAAGGCCAAGCCGCTGGTCATCCAGCTGCCGATCGGCTCCGAGAACGACTTCATCGGCGTCGTCGACCTGGTCGAGATGCGCGCGCTCGTGTGGCGCGGCGAGACCGCCCTCGGTGAGAAGTACGAGATCGAGGACATCCCCGCCGACCTGCAGGAGAAGGCCGAGCAGTACCGGGCCGAGCTCATCGAGGCCGTCGCGGAGACGAACGAGGAGATGCTCGAGAAGTACCTGGGCGGCGAGGAGCTCACGCTCGAGGAGATCAAGGCCGGCATCCGCCAGCTCACGATCACCTCGGAGGCCTACCCGGTCCTGTGCGGCTCGGCGTTCAAGAACAAGGGCGTGCAGCCCATGCTCGACGCCGTCATCGACTACCTGCCCACGCCCCTGGACGTCCCGGCCGTCGCCGGTCACGACGTCAAGGACGAGGAGAAGGTCGTCGAGCGCCACCCGGACGCCACGGAGCCGTTCGCGGCCCTCGCGTTCAAGGTCGCCGCGCACCCGTTCTTCGGCAAGCTGACCTACGTCCGGGTGTACTCGGGCCGGGTCGAGCAGGGCGCCCAGGTGCTCAACTCGACCAAGGGGAAGAAGGAGCGCATCGGGAAGCTCTTCCAGATGCACTCCAACAAGGAGAACCCCGTCCCCGAGGCGCAGGCCGGGCACATCTACGCGTTCATCGGTCTGAAGGACGTCACCACCGGTGACACCCTCTGCGACCCGAGCGCGCCGGTGATCCTCGAGTCCATGACCTTCCCGGAGCCCGTCATCGACGTGGCGATCGAGCCGAAGACGAAGGGTGACCAGGAGAAGCTCTCCACGGCCATCCAGAAGCTCGCCGAGGAGGACCCGACCTTCCGCGTCCGCCTGGACGAGGAGACCGGCCAGACCGTCATCGGCGGCATGGGCGAGCTCCACCTCGACATCCTCGTCGACCGCATGCGGCGCGAGTTCAAGGTCGAGGCCAACGTCGGCAAGCCGCAGGTCGCGTACCGCGAGACCATCCGCCGTGCGGTCGAGAAGATCGACTACACGCACAAGAAGCAGACCGGTGGCTCGGGCCAGTACGCGAAGGTCCAGATGACCTTCCAGCCGCTGGACCCGGCCGAGGGCGAGCTGTACGAGTTCGAGAACAAGGTCACCGGTGGTCGCATCCCGCGGGAGTACATCCCGTCGGTCGACGCCGGTATCCAGAGCGCGATGCAGCTGGGCGTCCTCGCGGGCTACCCGCTCGTGGGCGTCAAGGCGATCCTGCTCGACGGTGCGGCGCACGACGTCGACTCCTCGGAGATGGCGTTCAAGATCGCCGGCTCGATGATCCTCAAGGAGGCGGTGCGCAAGGCGGACCCGGCCCTCCTCGAGCCGATCATGGCCGTCGAGGTGCGTACGCCCGAGGAGTACATGGGCGACGTGATCGGCGACATCAACTCCCGTCGCGGCATGATCCAGTCGATGGAGGACGCGACCGGCGTCAAGGTCGTCCGCGCCCAGGTGCCGCTCTCGGAGATGTTCGGGTACGTCGGGGACCTGCGGTCGAAGACCCAGGGTCGCGCCGTGTACTCGATGCAGTTCGACAGCTACGCCGAGGTTCCTCGGAACGTTGCCGAAGAGATCATCAAGAAGACCCGGGGCGAGTAGTCCCACAGGTCGAACCCTGCAGTTCCAGCTACACATCCGACCCGTAGGACCGCACGTCGAGCAGGTACCGTCAGGTGGCTGCCGTCGGGCAATCTCTACCAAGTCCTGAGGAGGACACCCAGTGGGCAAGGCGAAGTTCGAGCGGACGAAGCCGCACGTCAACATCGGGACCATCGGTCACGTCGACCACGGCAAGACGACGCTGACCGCCGCGATCTCGAAGGTGCTGCACGACAAGTACCCGGACCTGAACCCCTTCACGCCGTTCGACGAGATCGACAAGGCGCCGGAGGAGAAGCAGCGCGGTATCACCATCAACATCGCGCACGTCGAGTACCAGACCGAGAAGCGTCACTACGCGCACGTCGACGCCCCCGGTCACGCCGACTACATCAAGAACATGATCACGGGTGCGGCGCAGATGGACGGCGCCATCCTCGTGGTCGCGGCGACCGACGGCCCGATGGCCCAGACGCGTGAGCACGTGCTGCTCGCCCGCCAGGTCGGCGTGCCCTACCTGCTCGTGGCGCTGAACAAGGCCGACATGGTCGACGACGAGGAGATCCTCGAGCTCGTCGAGATGGAGGTCCGCGAGCTGCTGTCGTCGCAGGAGTTCGACGGCGACAACGCGCCCGTCGTGCGCGTCTCCGGCCTCAAGGCCCTCGAGGGCGACCCGCAGTGGGTCAAGTCCGTCGAGGACCTGCTGGACGCCGTGGACGAGAACGTGCCGGACCCGGTCCGCGAGATCGACAAGCCGTTCCTCATGCCCATCGAGGACGTCTTCACGATCACCGGCCGTGGCACGGTCGTCACCGGTCGCGTCGAGCGCGGTCAGCTCAAGGTGAACGAGGAGGTGGAGATCGTCGGCATCAAGGAGAAGGCGATCAAGACCACGGTCACCGGCGTCGAGATGTTCCGCAAGCTGCTCGACTACGCCGAGGCCGGCGAGAACGTCGGTCTGCTCCTGCGCGGCACGAAGCGCGAGGAGGTCGAGCGCGGCCAGGTCGTCGTCAAGCCCGGCTCGATCACGCCGCACACCGAGTTCGAGGGCCAGGTCTACATCCTGTCCAAGGACGAGGGTGGGCGTCACAACCCGTTCTACGGGAACTACCGTCCCCAGTTCTACTTCCGGACGACGGACGTCACCGGTGTCATCACGCTGCCCGAGGGCACCGAGATGGTCATGCCCGGCGACAACACGGAGATCTCCGTCACGCTGATCCAGCCCATCGCCATGGAGGAGGGCCTCGGCTTCGCCATCCGCGAGGGTGGCCGCACCGTCGGCTCGGGCCGGGTCACGAAGATCATCAAGTGATCATCGCCCCCCGGGGCTGATCCACCACGCAGGGCCCGGGAGCACCGCTCCCGGGCCCTGCGTCGTCCCCCCGGGCTCCTGACCTCACGAGTTGGCCATTCGGGCTCGGGTCTGGCAGACTTGCGGGGTTGCCCGCCGGGGTGTGCGTTCTCGCGCGCCTGCCGGCTGGGCGAACAGACGTGGCGAACGCTCGGACCTCGGGGTGACCCGGTGGGGAGCGGTCGACAACCACGGCCCCTGTCCCGGAGACGGTACGCAGCGCAGAGGCGTGTCGCGCAAGGCGACACGCCCGAGTGCGGGGGTCGGACAGGACCGGTTTTTCGAGAGAGAGAAGTAGACGACGCCATGGCGGGACAGAAGATCCGCATCCGGCTCAAGTCCTACGACCACGAGGTCATCGACAGCTCGGCGCGCAAGATCGTCGACACGGTGACTCGCGCTGGTGCGTCGGTCGTGGGTCCGGTGCCGCTGCCGACGGAGAAGAACGTCTTCTGCGTCATCCGGTCGCCCCACAAGTACAAGGACAGCCGCGAGCACTTCGAGATGCGAACGCACAAGCGGCTCATCGACATCATCGACCCCACGCCGAAGGCCGTCGACTCGCTCATGCGACTCGACCTGCCTGCGGACGTGAACATCGAGATCAAGCTCTGATCGCTGGGAAGGGACTGATCTTCATGGCTACCCAGCAGAACGCGCGCCCCGTCACGGCGCTGCTCGGCACCAAGCTCGGCATGACCCAGGTGTGGGACGAGGCAGGCCGCCTCGTGCCCGTCACGGTCCTCGCCGTGGGTACGAACGTCGTGACGCAGGTCCGCTCCGCTGAGAGCGACGGCTACACCGCGGTCCAGCTGGCCTACGGCCAGATCGACCCGCGCAAGGTCACCAAGCCGCTCAAGGGCCACTTCGAGAAGGCGGGGGTCACCCCCCGTCGGCACGTGGCCGAGATCCGCACGTCGAACGCGGCCGAGTACACCCTCGGCCAGGAGATCACCGCGGCGGCCTTCGAGGCCGGCCAGGTGGTCGACGTGACCGGTACGACCAAGGGCAAGGGCACCGCCGGTGTGATGAAGCGTCACGGCTTCTCCGGCGTCGGCGCCTCCCACGGTGCGCACCGCAACCACCGCAAGCCCGGCTCGATCGGTGGGGCATCGACCCCGTCGCGCGTCTTCAAGGGCCTGCGCATGGCCGGTCGTATGGGCGTGGACCGCCAGACGACCCAGAACCTGACCGTGCACGCGATCGACGTCGAGAGGGGTCTGCTGCTCGTCAAGGGCGCGGTTCCCGGCCCCAAGGGCGGCGTCGTGGTCGTGCGTTCCGCTGCGAAGGGTGCGTGACCTCGATGAGCGACACGCTGACCGTCGACGTCCTCGACGAGAAGGGCAAGAAGGCCGGTACGGCCGACCTGCCCGGTGACGTCTTCGACGTCACGACGAACGTCCCGCTGATCCACCAGGTCGTCGTCGCCCAGCTCGCTGCCGCGCGCCAGGGCACCCACGACACCAAGAGCCGCGGCGAGGTCCGCGGTGGTGGCAAGAAGCCGTACAAGCAGAAGGGCACCGGCCGCGCCCGTCAGGGCTCGACCCGTGCGCCGCAGTTCGCGGGTGGTGGCGTCGTCCACGGCCCGACCCCTCGCGACTACTCGCAGCGGACCCCGAAGAAGATGAAGGCCGCGGCGCTCCGCGGTGCTCTCTCGGACCGCGCGCGTGCCGGCCGCGTCCACGTCGTCACGGGCTTCGCCCCGGGCGAGGTCCCGTCGACCAAGTCCGCTCTCGCGGTCCTCGACAACCTCTCCGGTCGCAAGAACGTGCTCGTGGTCGTCGAGCGCCAGGACGAGATCACCTGGAAGTCGCTGCGGAACGTCGAGCGGGTCCACCTGCTCGTCGCCGACCAGCTCAACACCTACGACGTCCTCATCTCGGACGACGTGGTCTTCACGCAGGGTGCGCTCGACGCGTTCCTCGCAGGCCCGGTCAAGGGCGCGAAGGCTGTCGCTTCCGAGTCCGAGGCCAACGAGGAGACGAAGTGACCGCCGCCGGCAAGGACCCGCGCGACATCCTGATCGCGCCGGTCGTCTCGGAGAAGAGCTACGGCCTGCTGGACGAGGGGAAGTACACCTTCCTCGTCGACCCGCGTGCCAACAAGACCGAGATCAAGATCGCCGTCGAGCAGGTCTTCGGCGTCAAGGTCGAGTCGGTCAACACCGCGAACCGTCAGGGCAAGGCCCGCCGGACCCGCTTCGGCATCGGCCGCCGCAAGAACACGAAGCGTGCGATCGTCACCCTCCGCGAGGGCTCGATCGACATCTTCGGCGGACCGGTCGGCTGACCGAGAGCGAAGAGGACTTACTTTCATGGGAATCCGCAAGTACAAGCCGACGACGCCCGGCCGCCGCGGCTCGAGCGTCGCCGACTTCGTCGAGATCACGCGCTCGCAGCCGGAGAAGTCGCTCGTCCGTCCGCTGCACAAGACGGGTGGGCGCAACTCCACCGGTCGCATCACGACGCGTCACCAGGGCGGTGGGCACAAGCGCGCCTACCGCGTGATCGACTTCCGTCGTCACGACAAGGACGGCGTGCCGGCCAAGGTCGCGCACATCGAGTACGACCCGAACCGCACCGCGCGCATCGCGCTGCTGCACTACGCGGACGGCGAGAAGCGGTACATCCTCGCCCCCAACAAGGTGTCGCAGGGTGACATGCTCGAGGCCGGCGCGGGTGCCGACATCAAGCCCGGCAACAACCTGCCGCTGCGCAACATCCCGACCGGTACGGTCATCCACGCCATCGAGCTCAAGCCCGGTGGCGGCGCGAAGATCGCCCGTTCGGCCGGTGCGTCGGTGCAGCTCGTTGCCAAGGACGGGCCGTACGCGCAGCTGCGCATGCCGTCCGGCGAGATCCGCAACGTCGACCTGCGCTGCCGCGCCACGGTCGGCGAGGTGGGCAACGCCGAGCAGTCCAACATCAACTGGGGCAAGGCCGGCCGCATGCGGTGGAAGGGCAAGCGCCCGACCGTCCGCGGTGTCGCCATGAACCCGATCGACCACCCGCACGGTGGTGGTGAGGGCAAGACCTCCGGTGGTCGCCACCCGGTGAGCCCCTGGGGTCAGGCCGAGGGCCGCACCCGTCGTCCGAACAAGCCGAGCGACAAGCTCATCGTGCGCCGTCGGCGCACCGGCAAGAAGCGCTGATAGGAGCCCGAGAGAATGCCTCGCAGCCTCAAGAAGGGCCCGTTCGTCGACGGCCACCTGCAGAAGAAGGTCGACGCGCAGAACGAGTCCGGCACGAAGAACGTCATCAAGACGTGGTCGCGTCGTTCGATGATCACGCCCGACTTCCTCGGCCACACCTTCGCGGTCCACGACGGCCGCAAGCACACCCCGGTGTTCGTGACGGAGTCGATGGTCGGGCACAAGCTCGGCGAGTTCGCCCCCACGCGGACGTTCCGCGGCCACGAGAAGGACGACCGGAAGGGCCGTCGCCGCTGACCCCCGGGTCAGCCTGGTGACGCCCTGACGGCAGAGACAAGAGAGCAGGACAGCGATGGAAGCCAAGGCGAAGGCGCGGTTCGTCCGCGTCACGCCCCAGAAGGCCCGCCGCGTCGTGGACCTCATCCGTGGCAAGCAGGCGGCCGAGGCCGTGGCGGTGCTGAAGTTCGCGCCGCAGGCCGCGGCAGAGCCCGTCCTCAAGACGGTGCAGTCCGCGGTCGCGAATGCGGTCGAGGGGGCCAAGCGGAACAGCGAGCGGCTCGACGAGGCAGACCTCTTCATCTCGGAGGTCTTCGTCGACGAGGGCCCGACGCTCAAGCGTTTCCGTCCGCGCGCGCAGGGTCGCGCCGGCCGGATCAACAAGCGCACGAGCCACATCACGGTCGTCGTCTCGCAGCGCGAGAAGGCGACGTCCACCAAGGGAGGGACCCGCTAGTGGGACAGAAGGTCAACCCGCTCGGGTACCGCCTCGGCATCACGACCGACCACCGGTCGCGGTGGTTCGCGGACTCGACGAAGCCGGGCCAGCGGTACCGCGACTACGTGCGCGAGGACGTGCAGATCCGCAAGCTCATGAGCACGGGTCTCGAGCGCGCCGGTATCGCCAAGGTCGAGATCGAGCGCACCCGTGACCGTGTGCGCGTCGACATCCACACCGCCCGCCCGGGCATCGTCATCGGGCGTCGTGGCGCGGAGGCCGACCGCATCCGTGGCGAGCTCGAGAAGCTCACGGGCAAGCAGGTCCAGCTGAACATCCTCGAGGTCAAGAACGCCGAGATCGAGGCTCAGCTGGTCGCCCAGGGCATCGCCGAGCAGCTGGCGAGCCGCGTCTCGTTCCGCCGCGCCATGCGCAAGGGCATCCAGTCGGCCCAGCGCGCGGGTGCCAAGGGCATCCGGGTGCAGGTCTCCGGCCGCCTCGGCGGCGCGGAGATGAGCCGTACGGAGTTCTACCGCGAGGGTCGTGTGCCGCTGCACACGCTGCGCGCGAACATCGACTACGGCTTCTTCGAGGCCCGCACGACCTTCGGGCGCATCGGCGTCAAGGTCTGGGTCTACAAGGGCGACGTCACCGAGAAGGAGTGGGCCCGCGAGCAGGCTTCGCAGGCTCCGCGCCCCTCGCGTGGCGGCCCGCGCGGCGACCGTGGCGACCGTGGTGACCGTGGTCCCCGCGGTGGCGGTCGTCGTCCCGAGCGTCAGGACGCTCCTGCCGCCCCGGCCGCCGAGCAGGCGCCCGCGGAGCAGGCTGCGCCCACCGAGTCCGGAACGGAGGCCTGAGCCGTGCTGATCCCGCGCAGGCTGAAGCACCGCAAGCAGCACCACCCCGGGCGCTCCGGCGCCGCGACGGGTGGCACGACGATCTCGTTCGGTGAGTACGGCATCCAGGCTCTCGAGCCGGCGTACGTCACGAACCGGCAGATCGAGGCTGCACGTATCGCGATGACCCGCCACATCAAGCGTGGTGGGAAGGTCTGGATCAACATCTACCCGGACCGTCCCCTCACCAAGAAGCCCGCCGAGACCCGCATGGGTTCCGGCAAGGGCTCGCCGGAGTGGTGGATCTCCAACGTCAAGCCGGGTCGAGTGATGTTCGAGCTCGCCGGCGTCCCGGAGCCGCTCGCGCGTGAGGCCATGCGCCGCGCGCAGCACAAGCTCCCGATGAAGACACGTTTCATCGTGCGCGAGGGTGGTAACTGATGGCTATCGGAACCAAGGAGCTGGCTCCCAGCGAGCTGGACACCTTCGACGACGAGAAGCTGGTCGCCGAGCTGAAGAAGGCCAAGGAGGAGCTGTTCAACCTCCGCTTCCAGTCCGCGACCGGTCAGCTCGAGAGCCACGGGCGTCTCAAGGCGGTCCGTCGCGACATCGCGCGCATCTACACGATCCTGCGCGAGCGCGAGCTCGGCATCCGTACCGCCCCGAGCGCGGAGTGAGGCAGCAATGACCACGAAGCACGAGCACACCACGGCCACGGCGGACCACCGCGCGTACCGCAAGACCCGTCGCGGCTACGTCGTGTCCGACAAGATGGACAAGACCGTCGTCGTCGAGGTCGAGGACCGCGTCAAGCACCCGCTGTACGGCAAGGTCATCCGCCGCACCAGCAAGGTGAAGGTCCACGACGAGCTGAACGCCGCCGGCGTCGGCGACCTGGTCGAGATCATGGAGACCCGGCCGCTGTCCGCCACCAAGCGGTGGCGGCTGCTCGACGTCGTCGAGAAGGCCAAGTAACCCTGCCGCGGCCGCAAGGCCTCGAGCAGCACAGCACCACGACAGTTGCCCACGACGCGGGCGGGTCTCCCGCCCGCGGCGTGTGCACCACGGCAACCATCCGGATGGCCAGGCTCGCCGCCATCGCGTGAGCGAGAACCCGCCAGACGACAGGAGTAAGTAGATGATCCAGCAGGAGTCGCGACTGCGTGTCGCCGACAACACGGGTGCCAAGGAGATCCTCTGCATCCGTGTGCTCGGCGGCTCCGGCCGTCGCTACGCCGGTATCGGCGACGTCATCGTCGCCACCGTGAAGGATGCGATCCCCGGTGGCAACGTCAAGAAGGGCGACGTCGTCAAGGCCGTCATCGTCCGTACCCGCAAGGAGCGTCGGCGTCCCGACGGCTCTTACATCAAGTTCGACGAGAACGCGGCCGTGATCCTCAAGAACGACGGTGAGCCTCGTGGCACGCGCATCTTCGGCCCCGTGGGCCGTGAGCTGCGTGACAAGAAGTTCATGAAGATCATCTCGCTCGCTCCGGAGGTGATCTGACCATGGCCAAGATCAAGAAGGGCGACCTCGTCGTCGTCATCTCGGGCCGCGACAAGGGCCAGCAGGGGCGCGTCCTCGAGGTCCTCCCCGAGACGCAGCGCGTCGTCGTCGAGGGCGTCCAGCGTGTGCAGAAGCACACGAAGGCCGGCCAGACCTCGCGCGGCACCCGCACCGGTGGCATCGAGACCATCGAGGCCCCCATCCACATCAGCAACGTGATGCTGGTGGACCCGGAGACCAAGAAGGGCACCCGGGTCGGCTACCGCACCGAGCAGGTCGAGCGCGACGGACGCACGCGCACCGTGCGTGTCCGCGTCGCCAAGCGCTCCGGTAAGGACATCTGATGACCGAGACCACCATCGAGGCCCCGGCCCTGCCGCGCCTCAAGACGCGCTACAACGACGAGATCCGTTCGGCGCTCTTCGAGCAGTTCGGCCACGAGAACATCAACCAGGTCGCGCGGCTGGTCAAGGTCGTCGTCAACATGGGCGTCGGTGAGGCCGCGAAGGACTCCAAGCTCATCGAGGGCGCGATCCGCGACCTGACCCAGATCACGGGCCAGAAGCCGCAGGTCACCAAGGCACGCAAGTCCATCGCGCAGTTCAAGCTGCGCGAGGGCATGCCGATCGGCGCGCACGTCACGCTGCGCGGCGACCGTGCCTGGGAGTTCCTCGACCGCCTGCTGTCGACCGCGCTGCCGCGCATCCGCGACTTCCGCGGCCTGTCGCCGCAGCAGTTCGACGGGCACGGGAACTACACGTTCGGCCTCGTGGAGCAGTCCGTGTTCCACGAGATCGACCAGGACAAGATCGACCGTGTGCGCGGCATGGACATCACGATCGTGACCACCGCGACCACGGACGACGAGGGCCGCGCGCTCCTCAAGCTCCTCGGCTTCCCGTTCAAGGAGAACTGACATGGCGAAGACCGCCCTCATCAACAAGGCGGCCGCGAAGCCCAAGTTCGCGGTCCGCGGGTACACGCGTTGCCAGAAGTGCGGTCGCCCGCACTCGGTGTACCGCAAGTTCGGCCTGTGCCGGATCTGCGTGCGGGAGATGGCCCACCGTGGCGAGCTCCCCGGCGTGACGAAGAGCAGCTGGTAACACCCTCCTGACGTCGGTAGGTCCGCGGCCCTGTCCCAGGGCCGCGGATACCCCGGCGAGAAAGGGCTGACGCCCGATGACCATGACCGACCCGATCGCAGACTTCCTGACGCGTCTGCGCAACGCGAACTCGGCGCACCACGACACGGTGACGATCCCGTTCTCGAAGCTCAAGAGCCACATCGCCGAGATCCTGCAGGCCGAGGGTTACATCTCCGGCTGGACCGTCGAGGACGCGCCCGTGGGCAAGAACCTCACGATCACCCTGAAGTACGGCCCCAACCGCGAGCGTGCGCTCGCCGGCGTCAAGCGCGTGTCCAAGCCGGGCCTGCGCGTGTACGCCAAGTCGACCAACCTGCCGAAGGTGCTCGGCGGCCTGGGCGTGGCGATCCTGTCCACGTCCTCCGGGCTGCTGACCGACAAGCAGGCCGCCAAGAAGGGCGTGGGTGGGGAAGTCCTCGCCTACGTCTGGTAAGTCCGAGACGGAGAGGAGAACAGCCATGTCTCGAATCGGCAGGATCCCCGTCCCGGTGCCGGCAGGCGTCGATGTCGCCATCGACGACCGCCTTGTGACGGTCACGGGCCCCAAGGGCACGCTCAGCCACACGGTCGCCGCCCCCCTGGTGGTGGACCGCGACGACGCGGGCGCCCTCGTGGTGACGCGTCCCGACGACGAGCGCCTTTCGCGCTCGCTGCACGGCCTGACCCGCACGCTGCTGGCCAACCTGGTCACCGGCGTCACGGAGGGCTACATCAAGAAGCTCGAGATCGTCGGCACCGGTTACCGCGTGACGGCGAAGGGTGACAACCTCGAGTTCGCGCTCGGCTTCAGCCACCCGGTCGTCGTCGAGCCGCCGGCGGGCATCACGTTCGTCGTCGAGGCGCCGACCAAGTTCTCGGTGCAGGGCATCGACAAGCAGCAGGTGGGCGAGGTCGCCGCGAACATCCGCAAGATCCGCAAGCCCGAGCCGTACAAGGGCAAGGGTGTGCGGTACGCGGGCGAGAACGTGCGCCGCAAGGTCGGAAAGGCTGGGAAGTAACCCATGGCTATCGGCATCAAGGGCAAGGGCACGTCCATCGCCCGTCGTCGCCGCCACCTGCGCCTTCGCAAGAAGGTCGTCGGTACGGCCGCTCGTCCCCGCCTCGTCGTGACGCGCTCGGCGCGGCACATCACCGCCCAGGTCGTCGACGACGCCATCGGCAAGACCGTCGCGTCCGCGTCGACCCTCGAGGCCGACCTGCGCGCGAACGACGGCGACAAGACCGCCAAGGCGAAGAAGGTCGGCGAGCTCATCGCCGCCCGCGCCAAGGCCGTCGGCGTCGAGGCGGTCGTGTTCGACCGCGGTGGCAACAAGTACCACGGTCGCGTGGCTGCAGTTGCTGACGGCGCCCGCGAGGGTGGTCTGAACCTGTGACGACGAACTCCGCATCGAAGAAGAGGACTTTCTGATGGCTGCTCCTCAGCGCAGCAACACCGGTGCCGGTGGCACCGGCGGCGACCGCCGGGACGGCGGCCGTCGTGACGGCGGGCGGCGCGGTGACGCCGCCGAGAAGAGCGCGTTCGTCGAGCGCGTCGTGACGATCAACCGTGTCGCCAAGGTCGTCAAGGGCGGCCGCCGGTTCAGCTTCACCGCGCTCGTCGTGGTGGGCGACGGTGACGGCACGGTCGGCGTCGGCTACGGCAAGGCCAAGGAGGTGCCCGCGGCGATCGCCAAGGGTGTCGAGGAGGCGAAGAAGAACTTCTTCCGCGTCCCGCGCATCCAGGGCACCATCCCTCACCCCGTCCAGGGTGAGAAGGCCGCCGGGGTCGTCTTCCTGCGTCCCGCGTCGCCGGGTACCGGTGTGATCGCCGGTGGTCCGGTGCGTGCGGTGCTCGAGTGCGCCGGCATCCACGACGTGCTCAGCAAGTCGCTCGGCTCGTCCAACGCGATCAACATCGTGCACGCCACGGTCGAGGCCCTGCGCTCCCTCGAGGAGCCCGAGGCCGTGGCCGCCCGTCGTGGGCTGCCGCTCGACCACGTCGCGCCGCACTCGCTGCTGCGGGCGCAGGCCGAGGGCCGTGCCGCCGCGGTGGCCGCGAAGGCAGGTGCGTGATGGCGCGTCTGAAGGTGACCCAGACCCGTTCCGCCATCGGCGGGAAGCAGAACCAGCGCGACACGCTGCGCACCCTGGGCCTGAAGCGGATCGGCGACGTCGTCGTCAAGGAGGACCGTCCTGAGATCCGCGGCATGGTCAAGACGGTGACGCACCTCGTCGCGGTCGAGGAGGTCGAGTGACCATGGCCGACGACAAGAAGGCCGACGAGAAGACGACGGAGACCACCGAGGCGCCCAAGGCCGCCAAGAAGGCTCCGGCGAAGAAGGCCGCCGCGAAGACGGAGTCCGCTCCGGCTGCGGAGAAGAAGTCGACCAAGACGGCTGCTGCCGCCAAGGACGCTTCCGCAACGGCCGAGTCCTCCGCGAAGGCCGACAAGGCACCCGCGAAGAAGAAGGCCCCGACGGCTGCCGCCAAGGCCGCCGCCGAGGCCGCTGCCCAGCCCGGCGCCGGTGGCACCCTCAAGGTGCACCACCTGCGTCCGGCACCGGGCGCCAAGACCGCCAAGACCCGCGTGGGTCGTGGTGAGGCGTCCAAGGGCAAGACGGCCGGCCGCGGTACCAAGGGCACCAAGGCCCGGTACCAGGTGCCGGACCGCTTCGAGGGTGGGCAGATGCCGCTGCACATGCGGCTGCCCAAGCTCCGCGGATTCAAGAACCCGTTCCGCGTCGAGTACCAGGTCGTCAACCTGGACAAGATCTCGGCGCTGTACCCCGACGGCGGCGACGTGACGGTCGAGTCCCTCGTCGCCAAGGGCGCGGTCCGCAAGGGCCAGCCCGTCAAGGTGCTGGGTGACGGCGAGCTGACCGTCAAGGTCGCGGTGGACGTGGACAAGTGCTCCGCCTCCGCCAAGGACAAGATCGAGGCCGCCGGCGGGAGCGTCGCGCAGGGCTGACGCCCCGCCTGACGTCCGCACGGTCGGACCACACGCAGCGGGCGGTCCCGGGAGAGATCCCGGGGCCGCCCGCTTCGTCGTACCCGCCCGCTTCGTCGTACCCGCCCGCACGCCACGACGGCCGCCGCCGGCGCGCGGGCCCACGACGGAGCGTTTCGACTTTCGGTCGTCGGGGTGAAAGTTGCGGCGCCGCCTGGGTGCTGGCACCCGCCGTTGTGGGGCGATGACCCCGTCTCGTCCGGTTCGGGCGGTTCGCAGCCGTGGCACGCGTGCTGGACAAGTGTCCTACTAGGCACTCGCGGGATGTGGACGTCCGCGCGTCGGCGCTCGAGGTGAGCGCCCCGGACGTCCGCCGCGGGCCGAGGGAACGATGCGAGGGAACATGCCAGCAGGGCGCCGTGCGCGCCTGCGTCGGCGCATGGCGAGGACGGCCGCGTCGGTCGCGCTGGCCATGGTCCTCGCGCCGGCCGTCGGCGTCGTCGCGGCGTCCTCCGCTGCCGCTGCTGCCGTCACCATCGGCCCGGTCGAGGCCGATCTGAGGAGTCACCGCGGGACCGACGGCCGCGGCGCCCTCGTCCCGGCAGCGGACAACGCTGCCGCCGGCTGCATCAGGTACGCGCCGGCGCCCGGGACCCCGTCAAGGACCGAGGTGCGCGTCGGGCACGGGCGGGAGCAGGTGGACTCCCGCACGCGCGTGTTCGTGTGGGGCGCGTGGAACCACCACTCCTACCAGTGCCCCGACGCGTTGGGCACCGAGCGGAGCTGGGACGACGGCCGGGTCCTGCTGCCGACCGAGTACCGCACCAAGGGCCAGGGCACCCTGGGGTTCGCGCCCGCCACGGTCGCGTCGGTCACGACCGGCACCTCGTTCCTCGTCGGCACGCTCCGCTACGCCAACAACCCCACCCAGTCCGTCTCGTCGCACTACGAGGGCGTCCTGGGGCTGCGCCTGGGGACGCGCGGGACCCTGGAGCCGACGTACGTGCTGCGCGACACGGCGGCCGGGGACGACACCCTGACGTTCGGTGACCTGACGCGCACGTTCCCGGTGGTCCACGACGGCGTCGACCACCGCCTGACCGTGGAGGGATTCACCGTCGCAGCGGCGGGCGCCGGCTGTGGCACGGCGCCGACCGGCGCGCCCACGACCGGCGTGACCGCGCCGCACGGTGCGGTCACCACCGCGTGCCTGTGGGCGCGGCTGGACCAGGTGCGCGCCGTGACGGTCGTCCAGCAGGCCGCGGCTGTCGGCGACGCACCGGCGTCGGTGCCGCCGGGCTTCGTCGTCACCGCGGCGCGTGACGCCGACCCGGCGGTCAGGTACACGCTGTCGCCGACGGCTGTCACCGGCCCGGGGAGCAGCGCGTCGACCGCCGCGGGCACGGTCCTCGCGCGCCGCGACCGCGTCGTGCTCACCGCGGACGCGCCGCCGGCCTCGTGGGAGCTCTCCTCGATCACGTGCCGGGACGGGCGCGGCGTCGTGCTGGCGCCGGGCGCCACGGTGGGTCTGGCTGCGCGCAGCGTCGTGCTGGAGAACGTCCCCGAGGCCGCGACCGCCGCTGCCGCCCCGATCGTCTGCACCTTCGTCAGCAGCTACGTGGCACCCACGACCCTCACGCTCGTCAGTGTGACGGTGCCCGCGGGTGCGGCGCCGGGCGCGGGGGTCCCGACCGCGGGCTGGGAGTTCACGGTCGACGCACTGGGTGCGGCGCCGCTCGTCACGGGACCCGGCGGCTCCGCCGCGGCGACGGTCCCCGTGCCCGGCGCGACCCGTGTGGTCCGCGTGACGGAGGCGGTGCCCGCCGGCTACGTCGTCGACACCGTGACCTGCCGCCGCGACGACGGCGGCGCAGCGCCCGTGACCGCCACCGGGAACCCGTACGACGTCCGGATGGAGCGCGGACGCAGCCACACGTGCACCGTGGTGAACCTGCGGCCCGGTGTCGAGGTCGTCGCGCAGACGTTCCTGGCCGACGACACGGCGTTCGCGTCACCGCTCCCCACCGGCGAGCGGCGGACCGCCGGGACGCACATCGTGCGGCGGTACACGGTGCGCAACACCGGCCAGACCACGCTCGTCGACATCCGGCTGCGCGACGCCTACGCCGCCGTCACCGTCGGCGGGGCCACGACCAGGGGCGACGCCACCATCGCGTGCCCGGGCCGCACCGACATCCCCGCCGGGGCGTCCGTCACCATCCCGTCCCTGGCCCCCGGCCAGGAGATCAGCTGCCGGTCCACGGGGGTGCTGTGACGACGCGCACCGCTGACCGGCGACCAGACCGACCGACCTGATCCATCTCTCGAGGCGCCCCTCCGGACGTCTCGGACACCGCCTCCGGGCACATCTCTCCTCTCAGAAGGGCACGACCATGAACAAGAAGACCAAGGGCGTCCTCGCCGGTGTCGCCGGCATCGCGCTGCTCGCGGGCGGCACCACGTTCGCGACGTGGAGCGAGACGCTGACGCAGGACGGCGCCACCATCACCTCCGGCAAGCTCGACATCACCGGCGTCAGCACGCCGGTCTGGTACGACGTGACGGCCGGCCGGTCGGACGCCGCCGCGACCACCCCGGTGACGGGGCGTGCCGGGCACACGATCGACCTGGCGACGTGGCGCACCGTCCCGGGCGACAGCGCCGAGGCGACGTACTCCTTCGATGTGGCGCTCGAGGGCGACAACCTCGCCGCGCAGCTCGACGTCTCGAACCTCCGGGTCGTCGCCGCGAACGGCGGGACCGCGGCGTTCAAGGTCTACGACGGGAAGATGAACGAGATCACGAGCAAGGCCGTCGGCGGCAAGCTGACGTTCGTGGGCCCCGACGCCGGCGCCGACCTGCGCGGTGCGGCCGGCAACGTGGCGGTCGACAAGACGACGGCCGCCGACGTGCACGTGGTCGTGACCGTCGACTTCGCCTCGGACAAGGCGGCGGACATGTCCGCGACCGTCTACCAGCTGGGCGAGGTGGGCGTGAGTCTCACGCAGGTCGCCGGCGCCTGACGGACCACCCGGGCGGCGGCGCCTCCGCGGCGCGCCGCCCGGGTCCCCACCCGACCGACCCACCACCCCGCACCGACAGGAGGACGCCATGAACCGGCCCCGCCCCGTGCGCCGCCGCGTGCTCCCGACCGTCCTGTCGGTGCTCAGCACGGCCGTGGTCGTCGTGGTCCTCGCGTTGGCCGTGGCCCTGGCGCTGGTCCCGCGCATGCTCGACGGCGTCGCGCTCACCGTCCTCACGGGGTCGATGGCGCCGACCTACGAGCCCGGCGACGTGGTCGTCGTCCGTGGCGTGAAGGACGTGCCGGCCGAGATCGAGGTGGGCGACGTCGTGTCGTTCCAGCCCTTCCCGGAGGACCCGACACTCGTCACGCACCGCGTGGTCGCCATCCGCTCGACGTCCGACGGCCCGCGCTGGGTGACGCGCGGTGACGCCAACGCCACCGACGACGAGCCCCTGCGCCCGGAGCAGATCAAGGCCGAGGTCGTCTACCACGTGCCCGACGTCGGGCACGTCATGGTGGCCGTCGGCGCCCACCGCTCCACGGTCGTCATGGCGGGCGCCGCCGTCCTGCTGGTGTACGGGGCGTGGATGGTGCTCAGCCCCGACCGAGGGCGTCGTCCGGCGCGCGCGGACGGTGCCGCAGCCACGGACGGGACCGCGTCCGACGAGGACCGGCCCGCCGCGGAGGTCGAGGCATGAGCCGGCGCCGACTGGCCGCCGCGGCGGTGGCCGCCGTGCTCACGGCGTCCGTCATGAGCAGCGCCACCTACGCGCTGTGGTCGACCGACGCCGAGGCCTCGATCGGTGTCCTGCGCTCCGGGGACCTCGATCTCGAGCTGGTCGGCGACCTCCGGTGGGCGGAGACGTCCCCGGGTCTCGGCGGTCACGCCGTCGCGTCGGGTGCGGACGGCACCGCCGGCCACCTCGCGGTCCCCGGTGACTCCTTCACGGTCACGCAGCGCTTCCGGACGACCCTGGAGGGCGACAACCTGCACGCGCGTCTCACGGTCTCCTGGCTGCCGACGGGGCACGTCCCGGCGGGCGTCGAGGGCACGTACGTCGTGACGCCGCCGTCGGGGGCCCCCAGCGCCCCCACCCCGCTCGGCACGCCGCTGACGCTGCCGGCGGGCGCCGGCGAGAGCCTGCCCCTCGGCACGGGGGAGTGGACGCTCGTCGCGACCCTCGTGTGGAACGGCGTCGACCGGGTGGTGGCACCGTCCACCCTGACCGGCCAGCCCGCCACCTCGGTCGGCGGGACGATCCAGGTCGACCTGCGGCAGGTGCGTGGCGACGGGCTCGCGCCGTGAGCGGCCTGCGCGGCCGGCTCGTCAGCCTGCCCACCGCCGGGGTGCTGGCACTCACCGTCGTGCTCGCCGCGCTGGTGGGGGTCGTCGGCGGCGGGACCCTCGCGCTGTGGCGCGACGTCGAGACCGTCACGGCCGGCATGCCCGCCGGTGTCGTCGTGTTCGGCGTCGGGACCCCCGGTGAGCCCGGGGCGCTCGCGGACTACGCGACGGGCCCCGGCGACACGGTGGAGCTGACGTTCGGTCCCGCGCAGGCCGCGACGCTCCTGGCGACCGGGTCGGTCGCCGTCCCCGTCCAGGTCGACGCGCTCTCGCAGGGGCACCGCGGCCTGCGGTACACCGTGACGCCGCACATCACGGGCGGCATCCTCGGTGAGTCGGACGTGCGGCTCGTCAAGGTGGCCGGGCCGGCTGCCTGCACGCCCACGGTGGCCGGCCCCGAGGCCGGCGCGTCGACGCCGGTGCCGGCCGACTACAGCGACACCCGCCGGCTGACCAGCGAGTACTGGTGCCTCGTGGCGGCCTTCGACCCCGTGCAGGGCACGTACGACAGCACGGCGTCCGTCGACGCCGGCGTCGCCACCTCCGGCGGGAGCACGTCGCAGCGCGTGACCGTCGAGGACCGGTGGAGCGCGTCGGTCGGCAAGGCCCGCGTGCCGGCGGACGAGCCGACGCACCGCCTGACGTTCGCGTTCACCACGTTCCGGCCCGGCCGGTGACGCGGGCGACCCCAGCCCGCCGGGCCCTGGTGGCGGGTGTCGTCCTGGCGCTCGTCGTGCCGCCCGGCGTCGCGGTCGCGGCGTCCGGCGACGGGCTCGTGACCACGTGGGACGGGCCGACCGTCGACCTCGCCTGGGACGGCCTGCCGGCCACCGCCAGCTCCGCGACGTTCTCGGGTGCGCCGGTCGTGGTGCCCGGCGGCGTCCAGGGCAGGACGATCACCGTGACCAACGCCGGCCCGACCGACGCGGTGCTGCGTGGCTGGGTGCAGGACGTGCAGCTCCTCGACCCCGACGCCGACGCCGACGACGCGGACCTCGCCGACGGTGCGCCCGGGGCGGACTTCTACACCGACCTGACGCTCACGTGGCGCACCGCGTCGGGGGACGGGCGCTCGTCGTTCCGCCGGCTCGCGACGGCGGGTGCCACGCCCGTCGTCGACGTGCTGCTCGCGCGCGGGGCGAGCACCCAGGTCACCGTGGTGACCGCGCTCGCCACGGACGCGACGTCGGGCAACCGCGCGAACGTCCCGCCGCGGGAGGCCACGTACGAGGTCCTGCTCCGGCTCGACGGCAGCACGTGGGCCAGGGCCGGGGCCGCGTCGCGCTCCGGGTCCGCGGGGACCGACGTCGACGCCGTGACGCCGCGGGTCGACACCATCGTGACGATCGCGGAGGTCCAGGCGGCAGGAGGGGCCGGCGCGGGGCCGCTCGCCCACACGGTCCTGCACGGGCTGCGTGCCGCCCTGCTCGCGGTGGTCGGCATCGGGGTCGGGTCGCTGCTGCTGGGTGCCGCGCGGCGACGTCGTGACGCCCGGGACGCGGGCGCGTCCCGCCCCGCGCCGCCCGCGCGGTAGCCACCTCCCGTCGGGCCCCTCGACGGACGGGCCAGGGCCGCTCCACCCCGCCCGACGCAGCCGCCGGGGCACGACGCACCGTCGGTGAGGACGGCAGGAGCGCGCCCGCGGGCCGCGTCCACGCGGGGGACCAACGTCCTCGCCCACGGCCTGCTGGTCCGAACGGGCGAGGGACGGGTCCGCCGGATCGTCCCGCCACGCCGGATCTTCCGGCGAATGTCGGACTGGACGCTGGTCCATACGGGTTGCTTACCGTGATCCCGTTCCCTCTGAGGAGGGAAGGTCGCCCCCCTACCTGCCACGGGGGTGTGCGACAGGAAGGGACGCGGCAGGAGGCTCGGTATGCACAGCACCGGACGTCGGTCGACGAAGGGCGTCACGCGCGGCACCGCCGCGCGGATCCTCGCGGGGACGGTCGCGGCCGGGCTCGGACTCGCCCTCGTGCCCGTTCTGGGTGTGACGACCGCGGCCTCCGCGGACGTGCCGGCCACGGGCAGCACGACGGGCGCCGCGATCTACTCGAGCGACGCGCACAGCTCCGCGCAGTTCCCCGAGATCGCGTGGGTCTCCTGGGCGCCGGAAGGCCAGGCGATCGCGAACGGGACCAGCGTGACCAACTGGCACGCGATGGGTGACGACACGTGGCTGGAGGTCACGTGCACGCTCACGAACCTGTCGGGCGTCCCCGTGACGGCCTACAAGCCGTTCGGGAACACGTGGGTCGAGCCGGACGGGACCGTCGGGTCGTCGAAGGACGGTCTCGGCCAGCTGTACCCCGGCATGCCGCCCGCAGGCATCCGGCAGGACAAGAGCTACGAGAACTCCGAGTACCCCAACTCCACGTCCCTCACCGTCGCGTGCGACGCCGCGGTCGTCGGGTACGCCGCGAGCAACCGTGAGGGGAGTCCGATCAGGCGCACCCCCGTCGACCTGGGTGGGCTGGTGCTCGCCGACGCGGAGTCGCTCAACGTCGGGGAGAAGAACGGTGTGGTCACGGAGCACGTCGCCGCCACCGCCGCCCCGACGGGCTGGAACACCCCCTGGCGCGTCATCGACACCTACCACGGCGGGTGCTCGTACCGCACCCACACGGCGACCGCCACGGTGAGCCCGCAGGACGTGGGCAGCACGCGGCACTGGACCGCGAACCTGCACAACACCGCGGCCGCCGACCAGGGTCAGTGCCTCGAGGGCTCGTCCACCGCGGTGCTGCTGGCAGAGGGCGTCCAGACGCTCGACATCGACCTGCTCGGTCAGGGCCTCAGCGCTGTCGCGGTCGGCTACGTGCTCGGTGTGGACCACGGCGACGCGCCGGCCGACTACGGCATGGCCGGTGCCCTCGTCCGGCCTCGGTGGGAGGGTCCGCTGCTGTGGGAGGGGACGCACGACCTGGCGGGCTACACGTCGCCCGGCCAGCAGGTCATGACGCCGATCAGCACCCGCGTCGTCCCCACCGTCACGCTCGGCGCGGACGCGCGCGCCAACACGACCGTGCCGTTCAGCGCGGACGCCACGGAGGACACCCCCGACGAGGAGGCGTTCGGCGAGGGCGCCTCGCCGGCCGCGATCGCGGTGGAGCCCGTCGTGGTCACCTCGTACACGCTGGGCACGGCCCGCTGCCGGGAAGGTCAGGCCTACGTCGCGGCCTGGTTGGACTGGGACGGCAACGGCCGGTTCGATGAGGACGAGCGGTCCGACGTGGTGCCCTGCCCCGGCGGCTCGAGCGCCGGCACCGTGAACCTCACCTGGTCGTCGGTGCCCGCGGACGTCGTCGGCGGCACCTCGTACCTGCGGCTGCGGGCCGCGGCGGACACCGCCGAGCTGGGGTCCGCCACCGGGCCGTCGCTGGCCGGGGAGACCGAGGACTGGCAGGTCCAGCTGCTCGTGACGCGACTGGCGCTCGCGAAGTCCGCGGACGTGTCGCACGTGACACCCGAGACCACTGCCGTCCGCTACACGGTCACGCTGACCAACACCGGCAACGTCGCGGTCCCGGACGCGCACGTGGTCGACGACGTGAGCGACGTGCGGACGTACGGGACGGTCGCGTCGGCCACCGCCACGTCCGGTACGGCCGCGGTCGTGGGTGACCGCGTCACCTGGTCCGGGTCGCTCGCCGCGGGCGAGACGGTGACGCTCACCTACGAGCTGACCGGCCTCGACCGCATCCCCAGCACGCAGGACGAGACGATCCACAACGTCGCCCGCGCGACGACCGCGGCACCCGGCCCCGACGACCCCGTCGGCTGCGAGCCCGGGTCCGTGGACGAACGCGCCGGCCGCTGCGCGACCGTCGACCTGCCCGGCGTCGGGCTGAGCGTGGAGAAGTCCGCGGCCGCAGGCGGCACAGCCCTGGCGGACGGCGCCCGGCTGGCACCCGGGACCACCGTGACGTGGACGTACGTCGTGAGGAACACCGGCTCGCTGCCGCTGCACGACGTGAAGGTCGCCGACCTGGTGACCGAGACCCGCAACGGCTCGCCCCTCGTCACCGACCTCCGCATCCCCCTCGACTGCGGCCGGCACGGCAGCGGCACCGACGTGACGCTCACCGAGCTCGCCGTGGGCGGGAGCGTGACCTGCACCGCCGAACGGCCGGTCGTCCCGCCCCGCACCTGATCGGGCACGCACCCCGCGAGACCCGACACCCCCGACCCCGCAGCCTCCCGCCCGGGAGGTGCGGCCCCGCCCACCCCGGGCGTCTACCAGAGAGGCAGGCAACCATGAAGAACAGGACCAAGGGCGTTGTCGCCGGCGTGGCAGGCGTCGCCCTCCTGGCCGGTGGCACGACGTTCGCGCTGTGGAGCGACAGCGCAGACGTCGCCGGCGGCACGATCACGAACGGGAAGCTCGACGTGGAGGCGAGCGCCCTGGCGTGGGTCGACGCGTCGCCGGACCGCGCCGACAAGGGGCACGCGATCTCCAACCTCACGACGTGGCGGATGGTGCCCGGTGACGTCGTCGAGGGCACCTCGGAGATCGACGTCACCCTGGTCGGCGACAACCTCGTGGCCGAGCTCGGCGTCGACACCACGGCGGCGGCCAACCTGCCCACGGGCATGACGGTGACGTACGCCGTCTACGACGGCGCGACGACGACCGACCCGGTCGCCACCGGTGCCCTCGGCAAGGACTCGTCGCTGCGGTTCGCCGCCAACCGGGAGGGCCAGGCGGCCGGGAACCCGACCAACCCGGCGCCCACCATCGTCGTCGGCACCGACGGCACGGCGGAGCTGAAGGTGGTCGTCACCGCGACGTTCAGCGGCACAGTCACCGGCACGACCTCAGCCGGGGCGGCGACCGACCTGAGCAAGATCGGCGTCACGCTGACGCAGGTCCGCGAGGGCACGGACTTCACCGCGCCCACGACCGCGCCCTGACCCCCCGTGGTGGGGCGGGCCCCGCCCGCCCCACCACCTTCCGCACCCACGACCCGGAGGGAGGCCCACCGTGACCACCAGTGCCACCGCGACCCGCGTCGGCTGGGTCCGCCGCGTCCTGTCCGCGGTGGCGACGTGCGTGCTGCTCGTCGCGCTCGGGCTCGCGGTCGCGCTCGCGGTCGTGCCGCGCGCGCTCGGCGGTGCCGCCCTCACGGTGCTCACCGGCTCGATGGTCCCGACGTACCAGCCCGGCGACGTGGTCGTCGTGCGCGGCGTGAAGGACGCCGCGTCCGAGGTCCAGGTCGGCGACGTCGTGACGTTCCAGCCGGTGTCCGACGACCCGGCGCTGGTCACGCACCGGGTGGTGGGCAAGAGCTTCACCTCGGACGGCACCACGTTCGTCACCCGGGGTGACGCGAACACCGCCGACGACGACCCGCTGGTGCCCGAGCAGATCAAGGGCGTCGCGGTCTACCACGTGCCGTTCGTGGGGCACGTGTCGCTGTGGCTCGGCGGCCACCGAGGAACTCTCGTGGTCGCCGTCGCGGGAGCACTGATCACCTACTCGGTGCTCATGCTCCTGCGTCCTGAGAGGGCCCGGGCCCCGATCCCGGGGCCCGGCCCGATCGGGCGTCCCGGCGACGACCTCTCCGGCGTCGCCCGGGGCGACCGGGCCGACGCGGCCCCCGTCCCCACCCCAGGAGGTGCACCATGAGCCGACGCCGCGACGCGACGAGGCTCGCGATCACGGGGGTCGTGGTCGCGGCCCTGGCCGCCGGGTCGACCTACGCACTGTGGGGGCGTGACGGCACCGGTGCCGGCGAGCTCGTCCACAACGGTGACATCGGCGTCGAGCTCGTCGGTGACGCGGCCTGGCAGGAGACGAGCGCGGACGTGCCCGCCGCCGACCGGCGTGCCGGCACGGTCCGGAACGGCGCGATCGGTCACCTGGCGACGCCGGGGGACACCCTCGTCCTCACGCAGGGCTTCCGGCCGCGGCTCGAGGGTGACAACCTCGCCGCCCGGATGACCGTCACGTGGGCCGAGGGGTTCACCGCGCCGGCCGGTGTGACGGCGACGTACGTGGTGGTGGACCCCGAGGGGACTGCCACCACGCCGACCGCCCTGGGGACCGCCGTCGTCGTGCCGTCCGCGCCCGACAACCTGACCCCCGCGCAGGTCGACGCGTGGGACGACGCGTCGTGGCAGGTCGTGGTGACGGCGCACGTGGCGGGTGACGTCCCGCTGCTGGTGCCTGGTGCGTCCGGCACGGTCCCGGCGATCAGCCAGGCACCCACGGCCGCGCTCGGCGGCATCCGGATCGAGCTCGCGCAGGTGCGCGACGGGGAGGGGTTCACGTCATGACGGCCCACGTCCGACGCCCCGCACGCCGCCGCGCGACGGCGCTGGTCGTCCTGGCCGCGGCGCTGCTCGGCCTCGGCGTCGGCGGGACCGCCGCGCTGTGGCGCGACGCCGTCGGCGTGGACGCGCGGCTCCCGCTCGGTGGCGCCGTCTTCGGCGTCGGCGCGCCGGGCGAGGTGCGCTACGCGACGTCCGGGACCACGAGCCTGGCCCACACGTTCGGGCCCGAGGAGGCGCGGACCCTGCGCAGCGCGGGCGCCGTCGCGGTCCCCGTGCAGGTCGACTCGCTGGCGCAGGGCAACCACGGCCTGACCTACACGGTCGAGCCGTCCGTCGACGGTGGTCTGTTCGGCCTGTCCACCTGGTCGCTCACGCAGGTGGGCTCGGCGCAGGCGTGCACGACGTCGGTCACCGGGGAGTCGCCCCGCACGTCGACCCCGTGGGACGCGACCTACACCGACGCGGTCGCGCCGACGACCGAGTACTGGTGCCTCGTCGCGCGGTGGACCCCCGTCTCCGGCACGCACGAGGACACCGTGACGGCCACGGGCAGCGCCACCGTGCCCGGTGTCGGCGACCCGGTCACCGTCACCGGGAGCGACAGGTGGTCGGCGACCGTCACCGAGGACGTCGACCCCGCCGACGAGCCCGAGCACACGCTGACATTCACCTTCCGCACGTTCCGACCCGGGGAGCAGCCGTGAGACGCGCACGCACCGTCGCCGGGGCGGTCCTGGTCCCGGCCCTGGCGCTGGCCACCGTCCTCGCGGCGGGCGTCCCCGCGGCGGCGGCGCCGACCGCCGCCGCACCTGCCGCCGCGGTGCCCGCCGCGGTGGACACGCAGTGGCAGACGCCGACCGTCTCCCTGGCCTGGGACGGGTCGGCCGTCATGACCGCCGACGAGTCGTTCGTCGGCGTCCCCGTGACCGTCCCGGGCGACCGGGCGGTGCGCACCCTGCGCGTGCGCAACGACGGTCCCGCGGCGGGGACCCTGCGTGCCTGGGTCCAGCAGGTCGAGACCGCCCCGGCCGCGGTCGAGGACGCCTTTTACGACGACCTGCGACTCGACTGGTCCACGGCGTCGGGCACCGGCGCGGCCTCGTTCCGCGACCTGGCGACCGCGCAGCGCACGCAGGTCGCGCAGGTTCCCCTCGCCGTGGGGGAGAGCACCGTGATCACGGTCGGGTACACGTTCCCCGTCGAGGCGACCACCGGCAACCGGGCCGAGGTCGGTGCGCGCGAGGCGTCGTTCGTCGTCCACCTGGAGATCGGCGGCGACCTGCCCGGTCCGACGCCCGGCACGCCCCCGAGCGCGACGCCCGGTGCGCCGTCCGGCAGCGCCGTGCGCCCGCTGGCGATGACCGGGGCGGACCTGGCGCGCACCGCGCTGGTCGCGCTCGGTGCCGTCGCCACCGGCGGGCTGCTGGTCGCGGCGGTGCGTCGCCGGCGCCGGTCGGACGGGGCGTCGGGGGGCCGGGGACCCGCCTGAGGGGGCCACCCGTCCGCAGGGGGTGCGGTCCGGCGCCGTCTGCGGGGTAGTCTCTACCGGCGGTCCGTCCCGCTCTTCGACGGCGACGGGGTCTGAGGACGGCCCACACAGCAGGAGGACGACAGGTGCTAGGTGCATTCGTTCGGGCGTTCAGGACGCCCGACCTGCGGCGCAAGCTGCTCTTCACCATCGGCATGATGGTGCTCTTCCGCATCGGGTCGTTCCTGCCGACCCCTGGGGTGAGCTACCCGAACGTGCAGGCCTGCATCGAGCAGACCGCCGAGAGCGACCTGCTGGGGCTGGTGAACCTCTTCAGCGGTGGTGCGCTGCTGCAGCTCTCGGTCTTCTCGCTCGGGATCATGCCGTACATCACCGCGAGCATCATCATCCAGCTCCTGCGCGTGGTGATCCCCAAGTTCGAGGAGCTCCACAAGGAGGGCCAGTCCGGCACCGCGAAGCTCACGCAGTACACGCGGTACCTGACCATCGGGCTCGCCGTCCTGCAGTCGACGACGATCATCACGTTCGCGCGCAGCGGCAACCTGTTCCAGGGCTGCTCGCTCGAGGTCATCCCGGACGACAGCCCCATCACCCTGCTGATCATGGTCATCACCATGACGGCGGGCACCGGCCTCATCATGTGGCTCGGCGAGCTCATCACCGAGCGCGGTGTCGGCAACGGCATGTCGCTGCTCATCTTCACGTCGATCGCCGCGTCGTTCCCCGGCGCCATGTGGTCGATCGCCGGCGGCGCCGGCGGTGCGGGCAAGTTCATCGCCGTACTGGCGATCGTCGTGCTCGTCATCGGCCTGGTCGTGTTCGTCGAGCAGTCGCAGCGCCGGGTGCCCGTGCAGTACGCCAAGCGCATGGTCGGCCGCCGCATGTACGGCGGGTCGAGCACCTACATTCCGATCAAGATCAACATGGCCGGCGTCATCCCCGTGATCTTCGCGTCGTCGCTGCTCGCGGTGCCCACGCTGATCGCGCAGTTCGGTGACCCGACCGCGGGCTGGGTGCAGTGGATCAGCGTGAACCTGGCCGACCCGGGCGCGCCCCTGCACATGGGTCTCTACGTCGTCCTCATCATCTTCTTCTGCTACTTCTACACGGCGATCACGTTCAACCCGGACGAGGTCGCGGACAACATGAAGAAGTACGGCGGCTTCATCCCGGGCATCCGGGCCGGCCGCCCCACCGCCGAGTACCTCGACTACGTCATCACGCGGATCACGGCACCGGGCTCGCTCTACCTCGCCATGGTCGCCCTGATCCCCATGATCGCGTTCATCGTGCTCGGGGTCGGCTCCAACATCCCGTTCGGCGGCGCGTCCATCCTCATCGTGGTCGGCGTCGGCCTGGAGACCGTCAAGCAGATCGAGTCCCAGCTGCAGCAGCGGCACTACGAAGGGTTCTTGCGTTGAGTGCACGTCTGGTCCTGCTCGGCCCCCCCGGAGCGGGGAAGGGTACGCAGGCCGTCCGTCTGGCGGAGCGGCTGGGTGTCCCGGCCATCTCGACGGGCGACATCTTCCGGTCGAACATCAAGAACGGCACCGAGCTCGGGCGCCGGGTGCAGGACATCACGGCGTCCGGCGCGCTCGTCCCGGACGAGCTGACGAACGAGCTGGTGCGCGACCGTCTGGCCCAGGCCGACGCGGTCGACGGGTTCCTGCTGGACGGGTACCCGCGCAACGTGGCCCAGGTCGCGGCGCTGGACGAGATCCTCGCCGTGACCGGCCGCAGCATCGACCTCGCCGTCGAGCTGACCGTGGACCCCCAGGTGGTCATCGAGCGGCTGACGAACCGCGCGCAGATCGAGGGGCGTGCGGACGACACCGAGGACGTCATCCGCCACCGGCTCGGCGTCTACGCCGAGCAGACGGCCCCGATCTCGCAGGTGTACGCCGCGCGCGGCCTGCTGGTGCAGGTCGACGGTCTCGGTGAGGTCGACGACGTCACGGCCCGGCTCCTCGCGGCGCTGAGCCCCGTCCTGCCCTGAGGGCCCGGTCGTGTTCGGTCGCGAGCGCATCGAGTACAAGACGCCGGAGCAGGTCGCGGTCATGCGGCGTGCCGGCCTGGTGGTCGCGGACGCGTTGGACGCGGTGCGGGCGGCACTGGCCCCGGGTGTGACGACGGCCGAGCTGGACGCTGTCGCGGAGGACGTGATCCGGTCCGCCGGCGCCACCCCGTCCTTCCTCGGGTACCACGGGTACCCGGCGTCGCTGTGCGTCTCCGTCAACGAGGAGATCGTCCACGGCATCCCGGGCTCCCGCGTGCTGCAGCCCGGTGACGTCGTCTCCGTGGACTGCGGCGCGATCGTCGACGGCTGGCACGGCGACTCGGCGTTCTCGGCCGTGCTGGACCCCGCGGACCCCGCGGACCTCGCCCTGGTGGGCACCACCGAGGACGCGCTGTGGGCCGGCATCGCCGCCCTGGCGACGGGGGATCGGCTGGGCGCGGTCGGCGAGGCCGTCGAGGACGTCGTCGAGGCGGCCGCCGCCCGCACGGGCGCCGCGCCGTTCGGCATCGTCGAGGACTACGTCGGCCACGGCATCGGCACCGCGATGCACCAGCCGCCCGACGTCCCGAACTACCGCACCCGCGACCGCGGCGCCCGGCTGAAGCCGGGGCTGTGCGTCGCCGTCGAGCCCATGCTGGTGCGCGGCGCGGAGGCGAACCACGTGCTCGCTGACGACTGGACCGTGGTGACCGACGACGGCTCGCGCGCCGCCCACTGGGAGCACACGGTCGCGCTGCTCGAGGACGGCATCGTCGTGCTCACGGCTCGTGACGGCGGTGCGGAGCGGCTGCGGGCGCTCGGCGTGGAGGTCGCGGCGCTCTGACGCCGTCGGCGCGGGCCCGACCCGTGCGCGCGCCCGTCCGCCCACCGGCGTCGCCGCGTCGCGCCCTGCGCGACAGCCCTCCCCGGACCCGCTGCGCCGGGGCACCGTAGGGGTACGGACGACGAGCAGCTCGGCGACGTCGGCCGGCCCCGTGCCCGTGCCGGGCGCCCGCCGGTACCGACCGCCGCCGGGATGCCGTATGATCGTTCGTTGGTTGTGTGCGCCGTTCATCGGCGACCAGTCACCCCTCGCTCGTCCGCGGGACCGGTCACGGTCTGGCGGCGTCCGGCACGTCTGCCGGCCGGTGGTGCGGGGTGGGACGACCAACCTGCAGGACACGTCGAGAGCACGACAGTTAGCGGAGGACATGGCCAAGAAGGACGGCGTCATCGAGATCGAGGGCAGCGTGATCGAGGCGCTCCCCAACGCGATGTTCCGCGTGGAGCTCGCGAACGGCCACAAGGTGCTGGCCCACATCTCGGGAAAGATGCGGCAGCACTACATCCGCATCCTCCCCGAGGACCGGGTGGTCGTCGAGCTCAGCCCGTACGACCTGTCCCGCGGGCGCATCGTCTACCGCTACAAGTAACCACCCCCATCGAGACGCCGTCGGTCGGGCCCACGTGGCTCGGGACGCGGCGGCGGAGGAACGAACGCGATGAAGGTCAAGCCGAGCGTCAAGAAGATCTGCGACAAGTGCAAGGTGATCCGCCGGCACGGTCGCGTCCAGGTGATCTGCGAGAACCTGCGCCACAAGCAGCGCCAGGGCTGAGCAGCACGCACCACCGGCCCGCACGGGCCAGCAAGCGCACCGCCGCTCCGTGACGACGGCCTCCGGGCCCGGCACCACGGTGAACCCCCAGCTCGGAGGCTGGGGCCCGCAGACTCGCGGGAGGACGGTGCGGCAGACCTCCGAACGCCGTACAGGAGCCACCAGGCACATGGCACGTCTCATCGGTGTCGACCTTCCCCGCGACAAGCGGGTCGAGGTCGCTCTCACCTACATCTTCGGGGTCGGGCGCACCCGCGCGCAGCAGACCCTGGCCGCCACGGGCATCAGCCCCGACGTCCGGGTCAAGGACCTGGGCGACAGCGAGCTGGTCGCGCTCCGCGACTACCTCGAGGGAAGCTTCAAGCTCGAGGGTGACCTCCGTCGCGAGATCGCCGCCGACATCCGCCGCAAGGTCGAGATCGGCAGCTACGAGGGTCTGCGTCACCGCCGCGGCCTCCCGGTGCGTGGTCAGCGCACCAAGACCAACGCGCGTACCCGCAAGGGCCCCAAGCGCACCGTCGCCGGCAAGAAGAAGGCCGGGCGCAAGTGACGACGCGGGCCGGTCGCGCCAGTCGCTGACCGCCCGCCCGTCGGCCCACCGACCCGTAGACCTCGAGAGAAGAAGAGATGCCTCCCAAGTCCCGCACCGCCGTGCGCAAGCCGCGCCGCAAGGAGAAGAAGAACGTCTCCCACGGCCAGGCGCACATCAAGAGCACGTTCAACAACACCATCGTCTCCATCACGGACCCCTCGGGTGCCGTGATCGCCTGGGCCTCGTCCGGCCAGGTGGGCTTCAAGGGCTCGCGCAAGTCGACCCCGTTCGCCGCGCAGCTCGCCGCCGAGGCAGCCGCGCGTCGCGCCCAGGAGCACGGCATGCGCAAGGTCGACGTCTTCGTCAAGGGCCCCGGCTCGGGCCGCGAGACGGCGATCCGCTCGCTGACGGCGGCCGGCCTTGAGGTCGGCTCGATCCAGGACGTGACGCCGCAGGCCCACAACGGCTGCCGTCCGCCCAAGCGTCGCCGCGTCTGACCCGCGTACGGCCGGGACGGTGCCTCACGGTGCCGGTCCCGGCCCTCGCGTGTCCGCCGCGCTCGTCGGCCGTCACCCCGCCGGGGTGCCGGCCCGCGTGAGGCGGCGGATCGCACCCGCACTCTCGCCCGGACCTGCAGACCGAGGCACGTCCAGGCATGCAGTACCTGCGACAGCGTCATATGGCGGACGCTCGCGGAGAGGAATCACACCGTGCTGATCGCACAGCGCCCCACCCTGACCGAAGAGGTCATCTCGGAGCACCGCTCGCGGTTCTCCATCGAGCCTCTCGAGCCCGGCTTCGGCTACACCCTCGGCAACTCCCTGCGCCGGACCCTCCTGTCGTCCATCCCGGGCGCCGCCGTCACGTCCATCCGGATCGACGGCGTGCTGCACGAGTTCTCGACGATCCCGGGTGTCAAGGAGGACGTCACCGAGATCATCCTCAACATCAAGAACCTCGTCGTCTCCTCGGAGAACGACGAGCCGGTCGTGATGTACCTGCGCAAGCAGGGTGCGGGCGAGGTCTCCGCGGCGGACATCGTGCCGCCGGCCGGTGTCGAGGTCCACAACCCCGACCTGCACCTGGCCACGCTGAACGAGAAGGGCAAGCTCGAGATCGAGCTGACCGTCGAGCGCGGCCGCGGCTACGTGTCGGCGAACCAGAACAAGTCGTTCGACGCCGAGATCGGCCGCATCCCGGTCGACTCGATCTACTCGCCGGTGCTCAAGGTGACCTACAAGGTCGAGGCGACCCGTGTCGAGCAGCGCACCGACTTCGACAAGCTCATCGTCGACGTCGAGACCAAGCCGGCGATCAGCCCGCGCGACGCGCTCGCGTCGGCCGGCCGCACGCTGGTCGAGCTGTTCGGCCTGGCGCGTGAGCTCAACGTCGAGGCGGAGGGCATCGAGATCGGCCCGTCGCCGACCGACGCCGCCCTCGCCGCCGACCTGGCGCTGCCGATCGAGGACCTCCAGCTGACCATCCGGTCGTACAACTGCCTCAAGCGCGAGGGCATCCACTCCGTGGGTGAGCTCGTGGCTCGGTCCGAGGCGGACCTGCTGGACATCCGCAACTTCGGTGCGAAGTCGATCACCGAGGTCAAGGAGAAGCTCGCCGAGCTGGGCCTGACGCTCAAGGACAGCCCGCTGGACTTCGACCCCTCGGCCGCCGGTGGCTACTACGGGGACGACGAGACCGACTTCGTCGAGGACGAGCAGTACTGACGTGAGTGGTCCCGGGCCCGCGCGCTGACGCGCCGGACCCGGGGACGTCGCCCTCACCTGGAACTCAAGGAGTAGAGACCATGCCCACGCCCACCAAGGGTCCCCGGCTCGGTGGTAGCCCGGCGCACGAGCGGCTGATCCTCGCGAACCTCGCGACGGCCCTGTTCGAGCACAAGCGGATCACCACGACCGAGACGAAGGCCAAGCGGCTGCGCCCGCTCGCCGAGCGGCTCATCACGTTCGCCAAGCGCGGCGACCTGCACTCGCGTCGTCGCGTGCTGACCGTCGTGCGGGACAAGAGCGTCGTGCACACGCTGTTCACGGAGATCGCGCCCGCCGTGGCCGACCGCCAGGGCGGCTACACGCGCATCACCAAGATCGGCCCGCGCAAGGGCGACAACGCCCCCATGGCCGTCATCGAGCTCGTCCTCGAGCCGCTGTCGCCCAAGCAGGCCGTCGTCAAGGAGGCCACCAAGGCCACCGAGAAGGCCGCGCCCAAGAAGGCCGAGAAGCCGGTCGAGGACGCGCCCGTCGAGGACGCCCCGGTCGAGGACGCCCCGGTCGAGGACGCTCCCGTCGAGGACGCCCCCGCCGACAAGGCCTGACGCACCCGCACCGCCGGCAGGGCCCGGGCACCTCACGGTGCCCGGGCCCTGCTGCGTCCCGCGGAGCACCCGCACCGGCCGGCGGGAGCGGCCCCGGCCCGCGCAGTAACCTCGCAGCATGGCGGCATCCGCGCCCCCGGTGGTCCTCGTGCACGGCATGCGGGCGTCCCGCACCATGTGGCGCGCGCAGCATGACGCGCTGTCTCGCGCCGGGCACGTCGTCGTCGCGGTGGACCTGCCGGGCCACGGGGACCGGCTCGACGAGCGGTTCACGCTCGACGGGGCGGTGGCGGTCGTCCGGGACGCCGTGAGCGCCGTGGGTGGTCGTGCCCTGGTCGTCGGGCTCTCGCTCGGCGGGTACACCGCCATCGCCTACGCGGCACGGCACCCCGAGCAGGTCGCGGGGCTGGTCGCGGCAGCCTGCTGCTCGGTGCCGCGCCCGGCCGCGGTACGGGCGTGGGGGCTGGCCGCGGACGCCTTCTTCGCGCGGCTGCCCGACCACGGTGCAGCCATCAACCAGGCGCTGGTCAACCGCACCATGCCGCCGACGAGCGCGGCCGACGTCGGGGCGGGTGGGTTCGCGCTCGGCGTCGTCGGGGACGTCATGCGGGCCATGCGTGACGCCTCACCCGTCGCCGACCTGGCCGCCGTGCAGGCGCCCGTCTGGCTGGTCAACGGCCGGTACGACCACTTCCGCGGTGACGAGCGCCGGTTCCTCGCGGCGTGCCGGGACGGTCACCTGGTGATCGTGCCGGGGGCGACCCACCTCGTGAGCCTCGTGCGCCCGGTCCGGTTCACGCGCGTGCTGCTGGATGTCCTCGACGACCTCGCGGCCCGTCGTTCAGCCGTCCCGCCCGGCGAGCTCCCAGGCACGCACCCCGCCGACGATGCCCGCCTGGTTCGGCACGACGACGAGGTCGTCGCCGAGCCTGTCGAGCGTCGCGGCCGTCACGCGGCGGGCGTTGCCGCCGCCGAGGTAGACCCGGTCCCAGCGGAAGACCGGCCGGAAGCCCTCGACGACCTTGCGGACCCGGCGTGACCACAGCGCGTCGCCCAGGCGCGCGCGCTCGTGCTCGCCGATGTATGCGTCGTACGTGGTGCCCCACCGGACGGGCGCGTGCGACAGCTCCAGGTGTGGTGCCAGGCGCCCGCCGTCGAACAGCGCGGACCCCAGGCCCGTGCCGAGCGTGAGCACCAGCTCCAGCCCGGTCCCGGACACGACGCCGGCACCGTGCACCTCGGCGTCGTTCAGCACGAGCGTGGGGATGCCGAGCCGCTGCGTGAGCAGCGCCTGGACGTCGCAGCCCGACCACGCCGCGAGCAGCTCGGGCAGCACCGCGGACCGGGGGCCCGAGCGCGTCACGTAGTGCGGTGTGGCCACGACGACGCCGTGCCGGATCATCCCGGGCACCCCGACGGTCGCCCGCTGGGCCGTCGGCAGCCCGGCGGCGATGTCGCGGATCGTGTCGGCCAGCCGGTCCGGGGGCAGCGGGTAGGGCGTCGGGACCCGGACCGCGGGCACGTGCAGGGTGCCGGCGGCGTCGAGCACCGACGCCTTGATGCCGCTGCCGCCGCAGTCGACGGCGAGCGTGTACGGCTCGGGGCCCCGGGTCACCGTGCCACGGTAGCCCGCCGGTTACGGTGGGCCCGTGACCGGCGTCGACGAACCCCCCGTGCGGCTGCGTCTGGACCTGGCGTACGACGGCGCCGGGTTCGCGGGCTGGGCGCGCCAGCCCGGGCTCCGCACGGTGCAGGGGGTGCTCGAGGACGCCCTGGCGACCGTCCTGCGCAGCGGACCGCGCGGGGAGGCGCCGCCGCGCGTGACCGTCGCCGGGCGGACCGACGCCGGGGTGCACGCCCGCGGCCAGGTCGCGCACGTCGACGTCGTGGCCGGCGCCCTGGCCGCGGCGCGCGGGCGCTCGGACCGGGCGGACGTCGACGCCCTGACGACGCGCCTGGCGGGCGTGCTGCCGGCGGACCTCGTCGTGCACGCGGTGACGCGGGCGCCCGCGGGCTTCGACGCGCGCTTCTCGGCGCTGCGCCGCCGCTACGCGTACCGCGTGTGCGACGCGGACGCCCTGCGGGACCCGCTGCGTCGCGGCTGGGTGCTCTGGCACCGCCGCCCGCTGGACGTCGCGGCGATGGACGCGGCGGCGCGGACGCTGGTCGGGCGGCACGACTTCGCCGCGTACTGCAAGCCGCGGCCCGACGCCACGACCATCCGCACGCTCGAGCGCTTCGCGTGGTCGCGCCCCGCGGACGGCCCGGACGCCGGCCTGGTCGTGGCCGACGTGCAGGCCGACGCCTTCTGCCACTCCATGGTCCGGGCGCTGGTCGGCGCGAGCCTCGCCGTGGGGGAGGGGCGGCGCCCGGTGACCTGGCCCCGCGAGCTGCTGGACGGCCGCCGCCGGGAGGGCGGTGCGACCGTGGTCGCGCCGCACGGCCTGACGCTGGAGCACGTCGCCTACCCGTCGGACGACGAGCTCGCGCTGCGCGCCGCGCAGACGCGTGCGCGGCGCGCAGCGGACGACGTGGACGGCGTGCGTCCCGTGTCGGGGTGCTGCGGCTGAGACGTCGTGTCAGCGCACGTCGTCCCGGAGGTCGTCGTCGACCGTCTCGATGACGTACTCCTCCTCGATCACGTGCACCGCTGCCTCCTCGGCCGAGGCGGCGCCGCCGGAGACGCCCACGTCGACGGCGAACCCGTCCGTGCCGCCGGCGTCCACCGCGTCGTCGTCCTCGACCAGGCGACCGGCGCGCAGCTCCTCGCGGTTGGCCGGCGCGACCGGGTCCACCTCCCACACCTCGGGCTCCTCCTGCGCGACGCGCTGGTCGAGGGTCTCGCCGCGCGCCTCCTCCCAGGCGGTCTCGCCGAAGTGGGCGGACGCGGGGCGGGGGCGCTCGGGCGGGGCGACGCCCTCGTCCAGGGGGTCCTCGACGCCGCGCTCGACCAACGTGTCCTCGCCGGGCAGCTGGTTGCTGTCGCCCTCGGAGCCGAGAGCCGGGTCGGTGCTGGTGGCTGGGGTGTCCTCGCTCATGCCCCCGACCCAAGCACCGGTCAGCACCGCCCGCCACAGGACGGCGCCCGTGCGCTGCACATTGCGCTTCCTGCCGTGGCGGTCCTCCCGGGAGACTGACGCGCATGGGTCATCTCGACGTCGGTGGTGTCGGCTGGACGCTCCCCGACGGGCGGCGCCTGCTGCACGACGTGACCTTCCGGGTCGGTGAGGGCTCCCGCACGGCCCTGGTCGGACCCAACGGCGTCGGCAAGTCCACGCTGCTGCGCGTCGTCACGGGGCAGGCCACGGCGCACACGGGCTCGGTGCAGCGCAGCGGCGGCCTGGGCGTCATGCGGCAGGAGGTGGGCCGGATCGACGACGACCGCAGCGTCCGCGACCTGCTGGCGGGGCTGGCGCCGGCGGCGGTGGCGGCTGCCGCGGCCGAGCTGACGGCCGCGGAGCTGGCGATGATGGAGCGCGACGACGAGCCGACGCAGATGCGCTACGCCCAGGCGCTGGCGGACTGGGCCGACGTCGGCGGGTACGAGGCCGAGGTGGGCTGGGACCGCGTGACCGACGCGGTGCTGTCGCTGCCGTTCGAGCGCGCCCAGCACCGGGACGTGCGGACGCTGTCGGGCGGGGAGCAGAAGCGGCTCGTGCTCGAGGCGCTGCTGCGAGGGCCGGACGAGGTGCTGGTGCTCGACGAGCCGGACAACGCGCTCGACGTGCCGACCAAGCGCTGGCTGGAGGACCGGCTCGTGACGAGCGGGCGCACCGTGCTGTTCGTCAGCCACGACCGTGAGCTGCTCGCGCGGGTCGCCACGCACGTGGCCACGCTCGAGCCGACGCCGGGCGGTGCGCGGGTGTGGGTGCACGGGGGAGGGTTCGCGTCGTACGCGCAGGCCCGCGCCGACCGCCGGGCCCGGCACGAGGAGCTGCTGCGGCGCTGGGAGGAGGAGCGCGTCCAGCTCCGCGAGCTCGTGGCCTCGCTCAAGCTGAGGTCGACGTTCAACGACGGCATGGCGTCCCGCTACCACGCGGCGCAGACGCGGCTGCGCAAGTTCGAGGAGGCCGGTCCGCCGGCCGTCGTCGCGCGCGAGCAGCACGTCGCGGTCCGGCTGCGCGGCGGACGGACCGCCAAGCGGGCAGTGGTCGCGCGGGGTCTCGAGCTCAGCGGGCTCATGAAGCCGTTCGACCTGGAGGTCTGGTACGGCGAGCGGGTCGCGGTGCTGGGCTCCAACGGGTCGGGCAAGTCCCACTTCCTGCGGCTGCTCGCGGCCGGTGGCAGCGACCCCGAGCACGCCCCTGCCGGCGACGTGCCGGTCGCACCCGTCGCGCACACCGGGAGCGTCGTGCTCGGTTCACGGGTGCGGCCGGGCTGGTTCGCGCAGAACCACGCGCACCCCGAGCTCGTCGGCCGGACGCTGCTGGAGGTCCTGCACCGCGGCGACGGGCACCGCGTCGGGCTGGGCCGTGAGGCGGCGAGCCGTGCGCTGGACCGCTACGAGCTCGTCGACGCGGCCGAGCAGCGCTACGAGACGCTGTCGGGCGGGCAGCAGGCGCGGCTGCAGATCCTGCTCCTGGAGCTCGGTGGTGCGACCCTGCTGCTGCTCGACGAGCCGACGGACAACCTGGACCTGCACTCGGCCGAGGCGCTCGAGGCGGGGCTGGCGGCGTTCGAGGGCACGGTCCTGGCGGTGACGCACGACCGGTGGTTCACGCGCACGTTCGACCGCTTCCTCGTGTTCGGGGCCGACGGCTCGGTCGTCGAGACGCCGGAGCCCGTGTGGGACGCGGGACGCGTGCAGCGGGTGCGCTGAGGGCGTGGGCGTCGTCCCGGGCGTGCTCCGGGGCGGTTCCGGGGCGCCTCCAGGGAGCCCAGCGGACGCCGGTTTGGCCCTGGGTGGACCGTGCCGTAGTCTGTTGTGTCGTTGTGCGTCCCCTGTCGCGCACCGGTGGCTTCTCACCACCGGGTGCCGATGGCCGTCCTGGTGCGATCCCACTCGCCGGGCGGGATGCTCCGGCAGCCATCCTCGGCCGGTCGCCCTGCGCGCCCGGCCACGACACGTATCACGAGACAGAGGCACCCCGTGCGCACGTACACCCCGAAGCCCGGCGACGTCGAGCGGAACTGGTACGTCATCGACGCGACCGACGTCGTGCTCGGCCGCCTGGCCAGCCACGTGGCCACGCTGCTGCGCGGCAAGCACAAGGCGACCTTCGCCCCCCACGTCGACGGCGGTGACTTCGTCATCGTCATCAACGCGGAGAAGGTCGCGCTGACCGGCAACAAGCGTGAGACCAAGCTCGCGTACCGCCACTCCGGCTACCCGGGTGGCCTGCGGGCGACCCGTTACGCCGAGCTCCTCGAGAAGCACCCCGAGCGGGCGATCGAGAAGGCCGTCCGCGGCATGCTGCCCCACACGACCCTCGGTCGTGGACAGCTCAGCAAGCTCAAGGTCTACCGCGGTGCGGAGCACCCGCACGCGGCCCAGCAGCCGAAGCCGTTCGAGCTGACCCAGGTGGCGCAGTAAGCCCCCGGCTGCTGCGGCAGAGAAACTAGAACGCGAGGATCCCGTGGCTCAGACCACCGTCGAGACCGAGTACGAGGGCGACGACACGCCCACCAGCTACACCTCCGAGACCGCTGCGCCCACCGGCCGCGGACAGTCCCTCACGGCACCGGGCCAGGCGCTCGGCCGCCGCAAGGAGGCTGTCGCCCGCGTCCGTCTGGTGCCCGGCACCGGCCAGTGGAAGATCAACGGCCGTGCGCTCGAGGAGTACTTCCCCAACAAGGTGCACCAGCAGCTCGTCAACTCCCCGCTGAAGCTCGTGGACGTCGAGGGTCGTTTCGACGTCGTCGCGCGCATCACCGGTGGTGGCGTCTCCGGCCAGGCCGGCGCCCTGCGTCTGGGCATCGCCCGGGCGCTGAACGCCATCGACGAGGAGAACAACCGCCCGGCCCTGAAGAAGGCCGGCTTCCTCACGCGTGACGCGCGTGTGGTCGAGCGCAAGAAGGCGGGTCTGAAGAAGGCCCGCAAGGCGCCGCAGTACTCGAAGCGCTGACCCCAGCGCCTCGGCCCGATGGCCTCGGCGGTCGACAGACCGCCGAGGCCATCGGCATGTCGGGAAGCAGGGCAGCACCGGCGCGCAGCGTGCGGCGCCGCGGACGGATCAGTCAGGACGTCGGGCGCGGGACCCCTCGGGGGGGCCGCCGACCGGCACGCGAAGGAGTCAGGTGATGGGTCGTCTGTTCGGTACCGACGGGGTGCGTGGTCTGGCGAACCGCGATGTCACGGCGGAGGTCGCGCTCGACGCGTCCGTGGCCGCCGCGCACGTGCTCGCCACCCGGGGAGCGTTCGCCGGGCACCGGCCACGTGCCGTGGTGGGACGCGACCCGCGGGCGTCGGGGGAGTTCCTCTCGGCGGCCGTCTCCGCCGGCCTCGCGTCGGCCGGGGTCGACGTGGACGACGTGGGCGTGCTGCCCACCCCCGCCGTGGCCTACCTGACCGCGGCCCGGGGCGTCGACCTGGGCGTCGTGCTCTCGGCGTCGCACAACCCGATGCCGGACAACGGCATCAAGTTCCTCGCCCGGGGCGGCCAGAAGCTCGACGACGACGTCGAGGCGGCCATCGAGGCACGCATGGGCGAGGCGTGGGACCGGCCCACGGGGGCCGACGTCGGACGGATCCGCATCGACAACGGCCAGGCGGGTCGCGAGTACGTCGACCACCTCGTCACGACCGTCGGCACGCGGCTGGAGGGTCTGCGGATCGTCGTCGACTGCGCCAACGGCGCGGCCAGCGAGGTCGGGCCTGCCGCGCTGCGGGACGCGGGTGCGGACGTCGTCGTCATCAACGCCTCGCCGGACGGTCGCAACATCAACGAGGCGTGCGGGTCGACGCACCCCGAGCAGCTGCAGGCCGCCGTCGTCGCCGCGCACGCCGACCTGGGTGTCGCGCTCGACGGCGACGCCGACCGCTGCCTCGCGGTCGACGCACAGGGTGTGCTCGTCGACGGGGACCAGATCATGGGCGTCCTCGCCGTCGCGCTGCACGAGCGCGGCGCGCTGCCGCACGGCACCCTCGTGACGACCGTGATGAGCAACCTGGGGCTGCGGATCGCCATGCGGGCGGCGGGCATCGCGACCGTCGAGACCGGCGTGGGCGACCGGTACGTCCTCGAGGCCATGCGTGCCGGCGGCTACGGCCTGGGCGGGGAGCAGTCCGGTCACATCATCCTGGCCGCGCACGCCACGACCGGTGACGGCCTGCTCACGGCGCTGCAGCTCGCCGCGCGCGTCGTCGAGACCGGCCGTCCCCTGGCGGACCTCGCGGCGATCGTGCGGCGCCTGCCACAGATCCTCGTCAACGTGCCCGGTGTGGACCGCGCGCGCACCGACGACCCCGTGCTCGTCGACGCCGTCGCCCACGCGGAGAAGTCGCTCGGCGACTCGGGGCGGGTGCTGCTGCGCCCGTCGGGCACCGAGCCGCTGGTGCGGGTCATGGTGGAGGCGGGGACGCAGGACGAGGCGGAGCGCATCGCGCACGAGCTGGCCGACGTGGTCCGCACACGTCTGGCGCTCTGACGCAGCGGCACGACGGAAGGGGCCGACCGTGGTGGACGGACGGGACGGGGTCGTGCGGGACCTGGTGCTGCGCACGCTCGACGCGGCGCACGCCGCGGGACCGGACGCCGTCGCCCCGATCGTGCAGGCGGGTCACCCCGTGCTGCGGGCGTCGACGGTCCCCTACGACGGGCAGGTCGACGCGGCCGAGCTGACGGACCTGCTGGCGCTCATGCGCCGCACGATGCGGGCGGCGCCGGGCGTCGGGCTGGCCGCGCCGCAGATCGGCCTGCCGCTCGCGCTCGCGGTCGTCGAGGACCCCGGGGCGGGCGACGACGACGTGGCGCGCGTGCGGGAGCGCCCGCAGCTGCCGTACCGGGTGCTCGTCAACCCGTCGTACGTGCCCGCGGGCGACGACGTCGCGGCCTTCTACGAGGGCTGCCTGAGCGTCGTCGGCTACCAGGCGGTGGTCCCGCGGCCCCGCGCCGTGCACCTCACGGGGCTCGACGAGACCGGCGCGCACCTCGACGAGGTGCTCACGGGCTGGCCCGCGCGGATCGTCCAGCACGAGACCGACCACCTGCGGGGGACGCTCTACGTCGACCGGGCCCTGACCCGCTCGCTGTCCGCGACGGACGCCTGGGGCGCACACTGGGGTGCGGAGCCCGTCCCGCGCGCGGCCGCGCGGGCGCTGGGCTTCGAGCTGCCGGGCACGGCACGAGGCGGTGCCGGGGAGGAGTCGCCATGAAGCCGTTCCTGTTCCTGGGCGTGCGTCCCGAGGACGGGCCCGCGGACGACGAGTACGCGGCCGTGCTGCGGTGCACCGGCCTCGACGAGTCGACCATGCGGCGGGTCCGTCTGGAGGCGGCGCCGCTGCGCGACGTCGACCTGGACGACTGGTCCGGCATCGTGCTGGGTGGCGGGCCGTTCTGCGTCAGCGACCCGGAGCCCACCAAGTCCGCCGTGCAGCGCCGGGTCGAGGCTGACCTCGCGCGGCTGCTCGACGCGGTGGTCCCGGCGGACGTGCCGTTCCTCGGGGCCTGCTACGGCATCGGCACCCTCGGGCGTCACCAGGGCGGCGTGGTCGACGGGCAGCACGCGGAGCCGGTCGGTGCGGTCACCGTGGAGCTCACCGCGCAGGGCGTGGCGGACCCTGTCCTGGGGGCAGGACCGGCCACGTTCCAGGCGTTCGTGGGGCACAAGGAGTCGCTGAGCGTGCTGCCGCCGCACGCCGTGCTGCTCGCGACGTCGGCCGGCGCGCCGGTCCAGGCCTTCCGGGTGGGCCGCAACGTCTACGCCACCCAGTTCCATCCCGAGCTGGACGTCGCCGGGCTCGAGACCCGCGTCGACGCCTACCGGTTCGACGGGTACTTCGACCCCGAGGAGGCCGAGGACGTGGTCGCCGCCGCGCGCCGCAGCGGTGTGCACACCGTGCCGCCGGTGCTGCGGGCGTTCGTCGAACGACACGTCCGTCCACGGGACCACGGGCGCTCCCGCACCGTCATCCCCGGGAACGGGATCGGGGTCGCTCGGGGTTGATTCGGGGGGTGCCCCCATGTACGGGCCGCGGACCGGCGCCTAGCGTGGTCGTGTCGGCCTCGTCGGGGGGTGGGCACGACGAGGGGAGAGCACGTGCTCGAGCAGTGGGTGCTGGAGATGGCGGCGTCGCCGGGGGTCTTCGCGGCGTTGTTCGTGTTCGCCACCGTCGACGGCATCTTCCCTCCGATCCCCAGCGAGTCGGTCGTGATCGCGCTCTCGTCGCTGTCCACCTCGACGGGGAGTCCCGTGCTGTGGGCGGTCGTGGTGGTCGCGGCGCTCGGCGCGTTCACGGGTGACCAGCTCGCCTACCAGGTCGGCACGCGGGTCCCCGTCCGCCGGCTGCGCCTGTTCCGCGGCCGGCGCGGCCAGCGCGTCCTCGACTGGGCCGAGCACGCGCTGCGCGAGCGCGGGGCGGCGTTCATCATCGCCGCCCGCTACATCCCCGTCGGCCGGGTCGCGGTCAACATGACCGCCGGTGCCCTCGGGTTCCGCCGCCGCCGGTTCGTCCTGCTCACCGCGATCGCCGCGGTGACGTGGGCGCTCTACTCGACGCTGATCGGGATCGGCACCGGTGTGGTGCTGGGGCACTCTCCGCTGGTCGGCGTCGCCACCGGGGTGGTCGGCGGGTTCCTCATCGGCCTGGCAGTCGACCAGGTGCTGCGGCGGTGGCTGGGGATCGACACCCCGGCGGTCCCGGCGGCGTCGACCGGTGAGGACGGGGAGCCGTCACCGTCGGGGGACCCGGCCGGTCACGGTGGGGTCCGCACCGACGTGGCCGCGCACCGCAGCGAGGACACGGCCGCATGACTCGTGGTCGAGGTCACAATGACCTCGCGGAGGTGTCGGTGTGACAACGATCCGGTATCGACCGTCCGGGTGACCGCGCAGGGCCGCGTCGGGCGACCTACCGTAGGACCAGGACGACGTCGACGTCGGCCTCCCCGCGCACGCGAGGCCCCCGGCCACCACCCGGGGGTCGTCCGTCGTGCGTCCGGGGTCGGCGACCAGGCGGGAGTACGAGGGTGCGAGCAGCGGGACGAGGCGCGGCGGTAGCCGTCGCCCTCGCGCTCGGCGGCTGCGCCGGCCCCGCGCCCGCGGCTCCCGACGCGGCCACGGCCGAGGTCCGCACCGACGCCAGCTGTCTGGACGCCGGGGTGCTCGAGGCCCTGGGCCTCGAGCTCGACGCGTCACGTGCGGCCGACGCGCCGGCCCCGGCCGCCCGCGGCCTGCCGCCCGCGGACTTCGTGGCGGACACCGCGCTCGTGTGCGACCGCGGCGAGACGCTGCGCGACTCGGCGGGCCGGTGGTGGGCCGTCACCGCCACCCGGCTCGAGGGCGACCTCGACCCCCTCGTCGACCTCGTGACCCGCGCGGCCCCGGGGGAGTGCGGCACCGCCGTCGTCCCCCAGGTCTGGCTGGTCGACGCGATGGGGGCGGCCGTGCTGCTCCCCGCCGACGCGGCCTGCGAGGGTGCCGCGACCGCCGAGGCGCTCGACGCCCTCGACGTGCTCGACCGCACCGAGCACCCGGTCGCGCTCGCGCAGCCGGTCGCCGCCTCCGCCCCTTGACCGGCCCGCGCCGCGGACGTCAGATCTTGCGCAGCCGCACCCGCTGGACGGCGTGGTCCGGCCCCTTGGTCAGGACCAGCGTGGCCCGGCTGCGGGTCGGCAGGATGTTCTCCTCGAGGTTGGGCGCGTTGATGCTGTCCCAGATGCTCTCGGCGCGCGCCACCGCCTCGTCGTCGGACAGCGACGCGTAGCGGTGGAAGTACGACTCGGGCCGCGCGAACGCCGTGGCGCGCAGCGAGAGGAAGCGGTCGATGTACCACTGCTTGACGTCGGACGTGCGGGCGTCGACGTAGATGGAGAAGTCGAAGAAGTCGCTCAGCGCCAGGTTGGAGGTGCCCTCGAGCGTCGGGCGGGCGGGCTGCAGGACGTTGAGGCCCTCGACGATGAGGACGTCCGGCTGGCGCACCACGACGTGCGCACCGGGCACGATGTCGTAGGTCAGGTGGTCGTACACCGGGACGGTGACCTCGGGGCGTCCCGCCTTCACCTTCGACACGAAGCGCAGCAGGGCCCGGCGGTCGTACGACTCCGGGAACCCCTTGCGCTGCAGCAGCCCACGGCGCTCGAGCTCGGCGTTCGGGTGGAGGAACCCGTCGGTCGTCACCAGCTCCACCCGCGGGGTGGCGGGCCACCGGGCGATCAGCTCGCGCAGGAGCCGTGCGGTCGTCGACTTGCCCACGGCCACCGAGCCGGCCACGCCGATGACGAAGGGCGTGCGACCGACGTCCTCCCGCAGGAACGTGCTCGTCGCGTGGTGCAGACCGCGGGTCGCCTGGATGTACAGGTCGAGCAGACGTGACAGGGGCCGGTAGATCGCGTCGACCTCGGCCAGGTCGATCGGGTCGCCCAGACCACGCAGGCGCTCGACGTCGTCGTCGGTGAACGGCAGGGGCGTCGAGGCCGACAACCGGGTCCAGGCAGCACGGTCGAGGTCGACGTACGGGGTGGCGGGGACCAGGGACGGCACCTGACGATTGTTCCCCATGACGGGTGTTGTGCCGTCGCGCCGCGCGAGGCCGTCGGGCGGAGGTTGGCCCGTTAGGATCGGGCGCATGTGCGGAATCGTCGGGTACGTGGGCAGCGCCGGTCCGAGCGGGCGGCCGTTGGACGTGTCGCTGGAAGGGCTCCGACGGCTGGAGTACCGGGGCTACGACTCGGCGGGTGTGGCGCTGGTCGTCCCTGGCGGCGAGCTCGCGGTCGCGAAGAAGGCGGGCAAGCTCGCCAACCTCGTCGAGGAGCTCGACGCGCGCCCGCTGCCCCCGGCGACCGCGGCGATCGGCCACACCCGCTGGGCCACCCACGGCGGCCCGACCGACGTCAACGCGCACCCGCACGTGGCCGGCCGCCTCGCCCTCATCCACAACGGCATCGTGGAGAACTACGCCGTCCTCAAGGCCGAGCTGCTCGCCGAGGGTGTGGAGTTCCTGTCGGAGACCGACACGGAGGTCGTCGCGCACCTGGTGTCGCGTGCCTACGACGCGAGCAAGGACCTCACGGCGGCCCTCGCCTCCGTGGCACGGCGTCTCGAGGGCACGTTCACCCTGCTGGCCGTGCACGCCGACCTCCCCGACACGGTCGTCGGCGCCCGTCACGACTCGCCGCTGGTCGTCGGGCTCGGTGACGGCGAGAACTTCCTCGGGTCGGACGTCGCGGCGTTCATCGGCTCGACGCGGCGGGCCCTGGAGCTCGGGCAGGACCAGGTCGTGACCATCACGCCGACGTCCGTGACCGTGACCGACCTCGACGGCAGTCCCGTGCAGGCCACGCCCTACACCGTGGACTGGGACATCAGCGCCGCCGAGAAGGGCGGCTTCCGGTCCTTCATGGACAAGGAGATCCACGACCAGCCGCAGGCCGTCTCCGACACGCTGCTCGGCCGACTGGACCTGGCCGGTCGCCTGGTCCTCGACGAGATGCGGATCGACGAGACGGTGCTGCGCTCGGTCGACAAGATCGTCGTGGTCGCGTGCGGCACGGCCGCCTACGCGGGGCACGTGGCCAAGTACGCCATCGAGCACTGGTGCCGCATCCCGGTCGAGGTCGAGCTGGCGCACGAGTTCCGGTACCGCGACCCGGTGGTCGACGAGCGGACGCTCGTCGTGGCGATCTCCCAGTCCGGCGAGACCATGGACACGCTCATGGCGCTGCGGCACGCCAAGGAGCAGGGCGCCACGACGCTCGCCATCGTCAACACGCACGGGTCGACCATCCCGCGCGAGGCCGACGCGGTGCTGTACACCCACGCCGGGCCCGAGATCGCGGTCGCGTCGACCAAGGCCTTCCTCGCCCAGATCACCGCCGCCTACCTGCTCGGCCTGTACCTCGCCCAGCTGCGCGGCAACAAGTTCCCCGACGAGGTCGCGGCCACGCTCGCCGAGCTGCGGGAGATGCCGGACAAGATCCAGCAGGTGCTCGACCGCTCGGACCGGGTCCGGGAGATCGCCCGGTGGATGGCCGACACGCAGTCGGTCCTGTTCCTCGGCCGGCACGTCGGCTACCCGGTGGCGCTGGAGGGTGCGCTCAAGCTCAAGGAGCTGGCCTACATCCACGCCGAGGGGTTCGCCGCGGGCGAGCTGAAGCACGGCCCGATCGCGCTGATCGAGCCCGGGCAGCCGGTCTTCGTCGTGGTCCCCTCACCGCGCGGGCGCAACTCGCTGCACTCCAAGGTCGTCTCCAACATCCAGGAGATCCGGGCCCGCGGCGCCCGCACCCTGGTGGTCGCGGAGGACGGGGACGAGGCGGTCGTGCCGTACGCCGACGAGGTGTTCTCCGTGCCGCAGAGCTCGACCCTGCTGGCGCCGCTGCTGGCGGTCGTCCCGCTGCAGGTGTTCGCCTCCGAGCTGGCGCACGCCAAGGGCCTCGACGTGGACCAGCCGCGCAACCTGGCGAAGTCCGTCACGGTCGAGTGACGCCCGCCCAGGGTGCCGGGGGTGCCGGGTGATCGTCGGCGTCGGCATCGACGTGGTCGACGTCGCGCGGTTCATGGCGACGATCGAGCGGGTCCCGGCGCTGCGTGCCCGGCTGTTCACGCCGGACGAGCGCGACCTGCCCGACACGTCGCTGGCCGCCCGGTTCGCGGCCAAGGAGGCGATCGCGAAGGCCCTGGGCGCACCGCCGGGCATGAGGTGGCAGGACGCGACGGTGCGGCGCGTCGCGGGCGCGCAGCCGGTCGTCGAGGTCGTCGGCACCGTCCTGGCACGCGCCCAGGAGCTGGGGGTCGACCGGTTCCACCTGTCGATCTCGCACGACGCGGGCATCGCGTCGGCCGTCGTCGTCGCCGAGCGCGACGCCTGACCACCCGCCGGACGCGCGACCGTGTGCGCCCGCCGCCCTGACCGGGCCGCGCTCGCGCTGCGTGCGGGCGGGACCGACCGGGCGCAGGGCGGGCAGAGCGACGGGTCGCCCCCTCCCCGCGGGGAAGGGGCGACCCGGTACGGCGCTCAGCGCAGGCGCGGGGCGACCTCGCGTGCGAACAGCTCGATGCCGGAGCGGTCGTAGGCCGCCTCGGCGAAGTAGCAGATCGCGTACGTCATGCCCAGGCCCTGCAGCTCGCGCAGCTTCTCGACGATCTGGTCCGGCGTGCCGACGAGCGGGCCGTTGCGGAACTCCTCGGCGACCGAGGGGGCCTTCGCGGGCACCGTGTTCGCGTAGTGCTCCTCGATCCACGCGATGCGGTCGTCGACCTCGGCCTCCGTCGCGCCGATGACGACGTTGTAGTTGGCCGAGCGCGTGATCTCGTCGAAGTTGCGGCCGATCGCGTCGCAGTGGTCGCGCAGCACCTGCGACTTGTGGGCGAAGCCCGCGGGCGATCCGTCGAAGTTGGTGTACTGCGCGTGCTCGGCGGCGATGCGCAGCGTCTTCTTCTCCCCGCCCCCGGCGATCCACAGCGGCGGCCCGTCCACCTGCAGCGGCAGGGGCGAGAGCTGGGCGCCGTCCACCTGGTAGTGCTCGCCGTGCAGGGTCGCGGTGCCGTTGGTCCACATCTGCTTGAAGATCTGGACGCCCTCGTCGAGCATCGCGATGCGGGTGCCGGCGGACGGGAACCCGTACCCGTAGGCCAGCCACTCGTGCTCGTACCAGCCGGCGCCGATGCCCATCTCGACCCGGCCGCCCGAGATCACGTCGGCCGTCGTGGCCACCTTGGCCAGGTAGGCCGGGTTGCGGTACCCCATGCACGTGCACATCTGGCCGAGCCGGACGCGCGAGGTGGAGGCCGCGAACGCGTTGATGAGGCTCCAGGCCTCGTGGGTCGCCTCGCCGTTGGGCTCGGGGACCGCGTGGAAGTGGTCGTAGACCCAGATGGACTCGAAGACGTCGCCGTCGTCGGCCCACCGGGCCAGGCCGTGCATGACCTTCCAGTGGTCGCGGGCGTCGATGCCCGTGAGGTCCTGCCGCCAGCCCTGGGGGATGAAGAGTCCGAAGCGCATGGGACGCACGCTACCCGCGCGCGCCCCTCACGGCCTCGCAGCGGCAAGCGTGTGCCGCCGCTGCTCAGAGGAGCCCGGGGTCGTCCGTGCGGTCGAAGGGCACCGGCAGGGCCGCGACGACCTCCGGGTCCTGCCACTCCGGGTACCAGTCGTGCAGCGTCAGTCGGCCGCCGGAGAACCGCATCAGCACGAGCTCGTACTGGAAGACCAGGCACGCGGCCTGCGCGGTCCGTGCCGCGACGACCGCGGACACCACGGCGAGGTCCTGCCGGGCCTGTTCGTACCCGTCGGACTTTGGGTCGAGCCAGAGGCTCACCTCGACGTCGACGTGCTCACCGAGCGCCTCGTCGAGTGTGGCCTGCAACGACGGACTGGTCACGGGCTGGGCGTGACCCGTCAGGGAATCGTCGTCCGGCCCGCGCCCTCGGGCAGCGAGGCCGTCCTGCAGCGCGGCGTCCACGTCCTCCGACGTCCGGCTGGTGCGCAAGGCGAGCGAGTAGATGAACACGGATCCCCTTCGGACGGGTACGGCGCCGGGCCTGGACGTGGACGGGCGGTCAGAAGCGTAGGTGGCTGACGGCACCGTCCTCGACGACGAGCACCTCCCGTAGCCCCTCCACCGGCTCCGCGCGCAAGGCAGCGATGACCTGGGCGCGGGTCACGACAGTGTCGTCCAGGTTGAGGACGATGCGCGACGTCTGACCGGACTGGATCTTCTTGTCGATGGCGGACCGGACGTTGCGGGCCGTGGGGGTGGAGGGGGACAGTGCGTCGAAGACGCGTCCCTCGATCAGGTAGTCCGGCTTCTTCCGTCCCGGCACCACGGGGTTCTGCACCACGTCGTACCCCTCCCGGGCCAGGGTCCTCGCACTGTCGTTCTCGCGTTCGAGGCTCCGGCGTGTCGGCGGGTCGTCGCGGGGCTTGATCCGGGTGGGGCGCCCGCCGGGGACGGCTTCGGGGTCGGGCGCGCGGGACGGCAGCGTGGGGTCACTGTGGACCAGATCCAGGATCCGCCGCCGCCACGACGCGGGCATGTGCTTCACGGCCTTCTGCAGGATCTTCCCGACGACCCCGACGCCGATGAGGGACGTCAGGGCCAGCCCGAGCTCCAGCGACCCGAGCTTGACGAGGTCCTGCCCGGCGATCTTGCCCTCGCCCCAGTCGGCAGCCACGTCGAGGAAGTCCCCGACGGCGACAAGGGTGAACCCGACGCCGAGGACCTTCAGACCGAAGGAGAGCCCCGCGACCGCGCCGGCCGCACCGCCCGGCACAGCGCCGACGCCGAACCCGAAGACCGCGCCGGCGGCGGTGCCGCCCATGGCGCCGATGATCGCCAGCGCGACGGACAGCACGACCCCGACGACGACGAGGATCCACCCGACGATCCGCAGGGCGTCGGCCAGGAACCGGAAGACCGCCACGTGCCGGCCGATGAACTCGCGGACCCCTGTCAGGTGGGTGTCGATCCACGTGCCGAGGTCGGCGGTGGTGCGCTCCCACCAGTCCCCGACGGCCGCACCGGCCTCGGTGACCGCCTCCCAGGCCTCGCCGGCGGTGTCGGGGACCCAGTCGGTGCCGTCGTCGACCGCGTCGGACACGTCGTCCCACCGGTCGGAGAACCAGTCGCCGATGCCGCGGGACTCCTCGGTCTGCCGCTGGTCGGCGGCGACCTCGGCCGAGGAGGTGGCCGCCCAGGTCAGGGTCGTGCCGCCGTCACCGATGGGGGAGGAGGTGAACGGCACGGCGAGGGGTGCGGGGTCCACGTCGAGCACGGGCAGCGGGCGGCCGGTCGTCCCGTACCGCAGCTGCTCCAGCGCCCGGGCCCGGTCCAGGTGCCGGTCGACCACGGGCAGCACGTGGGTGCCGAGGCGGTCACCGGCGCCCAGCACGTCGTCGAACCCCGAGGTGCGCACTCCGAGTGCCAGCGCCCGTGACCGCAGCGACCCCCAGTCCGCGTCCAGCGACTCCCGCACCGCCGCGACGTCCGAGCGCACACCCGCGACCGCGTCCGCGCTGATCTCCACCACGCGCACCGTCACGCACCTTCCCCGCCGTGTGACTGCCGCCCCGAGAGCCCGTCGGTCCGGAAAGTACCGGTCCGTGGCGACGCGCGGAAGCCGGTGTCCGGTGGGCAGCCGTCCGGGCGCGGTTCCCGCCGGCACGGCAGGATGGTCGGGTGCTGACCTCGTGGACCGCGGACGACGTGCGTGCGGCCGAGCGACCGCTGCTCGCGTCCGGGGTGCCGCTGATGGAGCGCGCGGCGTTCGCGCTGGCGGTGCACGTGGGGCGGGAGCTGCGTGCCACGCGCGGCCGTGTCGGCGGCGCGCGGGTGACGCTGCTGGTCGGGTCCGGCAACAACGGCGGCGACACGCTGCACGCCGGGGCGCTGCTGGCGCGACGCGGTGCGCAGGTCACGGCGCTGCTCACGTCGGACCGCACCCACGCCGGCGGTCTGGACGCCCTGCGGGCCGCGCACGGACGCGTCGTCCCGACGCTCGACGACGCCGCTGCGGACGACGCCGCACAGGATCTGGCGCGCGCGGACGTGGTGCTCGACGGGCTGCTGGGCATCGGCGGGCGCGGCGGGGTGCGCGGCCCCGGCGCGCGCCTGCTGGCCCGGCTGCGGACCCTCGACGCCGACGCCCGCCCGCTGGTCGTCGCGGTCGACGTGCCCTCCGGGGTCGGCGTCGACGACGGCACCCGCACCGGTGAGGTACCGGATGTCGACCTCACGGTGACCTTCGGCGCGTGCAAGCCGGCGCTGCTGCTGCCACCCGCGGCGGATGCGGCAGGTCGCGTCGAGGTGGTCGACCTGGGGCTGACGTTGCCGCCCCGCCCCGCCGTGGCGCGGCTCGAGGCGACCGACGTCGCCGCCCTGTGGCCGTTGCCGGGCCGTGACGCGCACAAGTACGTGCGCGGCGTGCTCGGCGTGGTCGCGGGGTCGGCCCGGTACCCGGGTGCCGCGGTGTTGCAGGCGGCGGGCGCGGTCCGTGCCGGTGTCGGCATGGTGCGCTACCTCGGGTCGGCCGGACCGCAGGTGCTGGCGGCGCACCCGGAGGTCGTCGTCGGGGAGGGGCGCGTGCAGGCGTGGGTCGTCGGCTCCGGCGTCGCGCCCGACGACCCCGAGCAGCGCGCCCGCGTGCGCGACGCGCTGAGCCACGCGCTCGCGCACGACGAGCCGGCGGTGGTCGACGCGGGCGCGCTCGAGATCCTGCCCGACCGGGTGCCGCCCCACGTGGTCCTCACGCCGCACGCGGGGGAGCTCGCCGCACTGCTCGTCGCGCGTGGTGCGCACGCCACCCGCGCCGAGGTCGAGGCGGCGCCGCTGGTCCACGCGCGCCGCGCGCACGACCTGACGGGTGCGACCGTCCTGCTCAAGGGCGGCACCACGGTCGTCGTCGGGCCCCACGGCGCGGCGTACGCCCAGGCAGACGGCCCGTCGTGGCTGGCGACCGCCGGTGCCGGCGACGTCCTGGGCGGCGTGCTCGGTGCCCTGCTGGCCGGCCGTTCGGCCGACGCGATGGCTGACCCGACCCTGCCGGCGGCGCTCGCGGCCGCCGCCGCGCTCGTCCACGGGCGCGCCGCGCACCACGCCAACCCCGGGGGGCCGGTGTCCGCCGGGGACGTGGCCGACGCGCTGCCCGCCGTCGTCGCCGGGCTGCTGCGCGCATGACCGGACCCCGCGCACCGGGCCCGGCCCCCGCGGACCACGTCGTCGAGCCGCTCGCCCCGGCGCTGGAGCGGCGGCTGCGGGCGCTGCTGGGCGTCGGCGGACGGCGCGTGCTCGGCATCGCCGGTGCACCGGGCGCCGGCAAGTCCACGCTGGCGGCCCAGGTGGCCGCGACGCTCGGGGACGCCTGCGTCGTCGTGCCGATGGACGGGTTCCACCTCGCGCAGGCCGAGCTGGAGCGGATCGGCCGCGCCGACCGCAAGGGGGCGCCGGACACGTTCGACGCCGACGGCTACGTCGCGCTGCTGCGGCGGCTGCGCGTGCCCCGCCCCGGGCACGTCGTGTACGCCCCGGAGTACCGCCGGGACCTGCGCAACCCGGTGGCGGGTGCGGTCGCCGTGCCCGCCGAGGTGCCCCTGGTCGTCACCGAGGGCAACTACCTGCTGCTCGACGACCACGGGTTCGGTCCCGTCGCTGGGCTGCTGGACGAGTCGTGGTTCGTGGCGCCGCCGGACGACCTGCGCCTCGCCCGCCTCGTCGCGCGGCACGAGCGCTTCGGCAAGCCGCCCGCCGCGGCGCTGGCGTGGTCGACCGGCCCGGACGCCGCCAACGCCCGGCTGGTCGCGCCGACGGCCGCGCGCGCGGACCTCGTCGTCGGCCCGGACCTGCTGGGCTGAGCGGCCGGTCGCGCGTCCCCGGCGGGCCGGTCGGCCGTCGTCACGTGGCAGCGCACCGCGGTGAGAGACTGGCGGGCGTGAACGACTTCCCGGCACGTGCGGTGGTCGACCTGGGCGCCGTGCGTGGCAACGTCCGCGCCCTGGCGGCGCACGCACCGAGCGCGCAGGTCATGGCCGTCGTGAAGGCCGACGCGTACGGGCACGGGCTGGTGCCCGCCGCGCTCGCGGCACTCGAGGGCGGTGCCACGTGGCTCGGCACGGCGCAGGTCCCCGAGGCGCTGCACCTGCGACGGGCCGGGGTCACCGGCGCGCGGATCCTCACGTGGCTGTACGCCCCCGGTGCACCCCTGCGCGAGGCCGTCGAGGCGGACGTCGACCTGTCCGTCGCGTCGCGCTGGGCGCTGGACGAGGTCGTCGCCGCCGCCCGCACGGCGGGCCGCACCGCGCGTGTGCACCTCAAGGTCGACACGGGGCTGGGCCGCAACGGGCTCATGCCCGGCGACCTGCCCGACGTCCTCACGGCCGCGCTCGCGGCCGAGGCGGAGGGCCTGGTGCGCGTCGTCGGCGTGTGGTCGCACCTGGCGTTCGCGGACGACCCGGGCCACCCGGTGGTGCTGCAGCAGGCCGCGGTGTTCGCCGAGGCGGTCGCGCTCGTCGAGGCCGCCGGTGCGCGGCTCGAGGTCCGCCACCTGGCCAACTCGGCCGCCACGCTCACCGCACCGGCGCTGCACTGGGACCTCGTACGGCCCGGGATCGCGGTCTACGGGCTCTCGCCCGTGCCGCAGGTGGGCTCGCACGACCGGTTCGGGCTGGTGCCCGCCATGACGCTGGAGGCGCAGCTGGCGACGGTCAAGCACGTGCCCGCCGGGTCCGGGGTGTCGTACGGCCACGAGTACGTCGTGCCGCACGACACGGTGCTCGGCGTCGTGCCCCTGGGGTACGCCGACGGTCTCCCGCGGCACGCGTCGGGCAGCCGTGACCGGTGGGGCGGCCCCGTGCAGGTCGGCGGGCGTCGCCTGGGCGTCGCCGGGCGCGTGTGCATGGACCAGGTCGTCCTCGACCTCGGACCGGGCGCGCAGGAGGCCGCGGGCGACCGCGTCGTGCTGTGGGGCGACGGTCGTGACGGCGCCCCGACCGCCCAGGACTGGGCCGAGGTCGCGGGCACGATCTCCTACGAGGTGGTCACCCGCCTCGGTGCGCGCGTGCCGCGCACCTACGTCGACACCGAGCGCGGCGAGCCGGCGGTGGCCGCGCCGACCACGAGCACCGGAGGTGCCGCATGACCACGCAGGTCCGCCTGCCCGACGCCGAGGCGACGCGCGCGTGGGGCCGCGCTCTCGCGGGCGTCCTGAAGCCCGGTGACCTGCTCGTCCTCACCGGTGACCTGGGTGCCGGCAAGACGACCCTCACGCAGGGCCTCGGCGAGGGCCTGGGCGTGCGCGGGCAGGTCGCGTCGCCGACGTTCGTCATCGCGCGCGAGCACCCGCCGCTGCCGCGGCCGGACGGCACGCGGGGTCCCGCGCTCGTGCACGTCGACGCGTACCGCCTCGGGTCGCTGGACGAGGTCGAGGCGCTCGATCTCGACGCGGCGCTCGACGAGGCCGTCACGGTCGTGGAGTGGGGCGAGGGCTGGGTCGAAGGGCTGACGGACGACCGCCTCGAGCTGCGACTGGAGCGCCCGCACGGCGGTGTCGGCGACGACGTCGAGGACGCCGCCGCCGGTGAGCGGGTGCTCACCGTGCAGGGCGTGGGGGACCGGTGGGAGGGCGTCGAGCTGCCGGGTCAGGCCGCAGCGACGCCGACGGCACGCGAGCAGGGGGAGTCCTGATGCACCTGGGGATCGACACGTCGGACGAGGTCGCCGCGGCGCTCGTGCTGGATGACGTCCGCGCCGAGACGCTCTCCGACGGCGAGCCGCGCCGCCACGCCGAGCTGCTCGCGCCGCTGGTCGCCGAGCTGATCGAGCGGCAGGGGCGGTCGGTGCGGGACATCGAGAGCATCGTCGTGGGCACCGGGCCCGCGCTGTTCACGGGGCTGCGCGTGGGCCTGGTGACGGCCCGGGTCCTGGGCCTGGCGCTCGGTGTGCCCGTGCACGGTGTGCCGAGCCTGGACGCCGTGGCCGAGGCCGCGGCCCGGTTCGCCGACCTGACGGACGGCACGCCGCTGCTCGTCGTGACGGACGCGCGCCGCCGCGAGGTCTACTGGTCGCGGTACGAGGTACGTGACCGTGCCGCGGTGCCCGTCGCCGGCCCCGACGTCGCGGCACCGGCGGACGTCCCGCGGACCCCCGACGACGTCGTGCTGGGTGCGGGCCGCGACCTGTACCCGGAGGTGTTCGGCGCCCCCGACCCGCGCCTGGACGCGCGCTACCCGACGCTGCGCCACCCGAACCCCGCGCTCCTCGTGTGGATCGCGCAGCGTCGCCTCGCCGCCGGCGAGGATCTGCCCGCCGACCCGCTGTACCTGCGCCGTCCCGACGCCGTCCCCCCGACGGGGGCCAAGCGGGTCCTCGCGTGAGCGCATCCGTCGACGTGCTGGTCCGGCCGCTGGTCGCCGCCGACCTGTCCGCGCTCGACCGCATGGAGCGCACGCTGTTCGGGGTCAGCGCCTGGTCACGGCAGATGCTCGCGGACGAGCTCGTCGGGCCCGGGCGCACCTACGTGGGCGCGGAGCTGCCGGGCGGCTCGCTCGTCGGGTACGCCGGCATGTGGTTCGACGGTCGTGACGTCCAGATCATGACGGTCGCCACCGACCCGGGCTACCAGGGCCGCGGCATCGCCCGTCGCATGCTGGTCACCCTCCTGGACCGGGCGCGCGAGCTCCGTGCGGAGTCCGTGCTGCTCGAGGTGCGGGTCGACAACGCCCCCGCGATCCACCTCTACGAGAGCCTCGGGTTCACGCAGCTCGGCCGCCGCCGCGGCTACTACCAGCCGGAGAACGTCGACGCGTGGACCATGCAGCTGCTGCTGCCCCGCGGGACGGGTGCGCAGGAGGAGGAGCGATGAGCGCGGACACGGTACGCCGGCGGGTCCTCGTCGACGCGGACGAGCTGGCGCGGCTACTGGCGGACGACGAGCCGCCGGTGCTGCTCGACGTGCGCTGGGCGCTGGGACGCACGGACGGCCACGAGCGGTACCTCGAGGCGCACCTGCCCGGCGCCGTGTACGTCGACCTCGACACCGAGCTCGCCGCGCCGCCGTCCCCGGCCGCGGGGCGGCACCCGCTGCCCGACGTGGCCGACCTGGAGCGGGCGGCCCGGCGCTGGGGCGTGCGCGAGGGGTCCGCGGTCGTCGCGTACGACGACGCGGGAGGCACCTCGGTCGCCCGTGCGTGGTGGCTGCTGCGCTGGGCGGGTGTGCGCGACGTGCGGATCCTCGACGGCGGCCTGCCCGCGTGGACGGGCGCCGGCTACCGCGTGGAGCCCGGTGAGGTGACCGCGGAGCCGGGTGACGTCGTGCTGGTCCCGGGGGGCCTGGGCACCGTCGACGCCGACGGTGCGGCGGACCTCGCCGTGCACGGTCTGCTGCTGGACGCGCGCGCGGCCGAGCGCTACGCGGGGCGGGTCGAGCCCGTGGACCCGCGTGCCGGCCACGTGCCCGGGGCGGTGAGCGCGCCGACGGCCGGGAACCTCACGGCGGACGGGCGGTTCCTCGACGCCGGGGCGCTGGCGGCCCGCTTCGCGGCGCTCGGCGTGCCGGTGCCCGGGGCCCCCGCGGGCACGGGGCACCCGACGCCCGGACCGGTCGGGGTCTACTGCGGCTCGGGGGTGACGGCCGCGCACGAGGTCGCGGCGCTCGCCTCGCTGGGTGTCGACGCCGCGCTGTACCCGGGCTCGTGGTCCCAGTGGTCGCACGACCCCGCGCGGCCGGTCGCCACGGACTGACGGACCGGCCGCGCCGGCGGGTCAGACCTCGCGCGCGACGACGTCCCACCCCAGGCGCGGGGCACGCGGCCGCTCGGTGCCGGTGCCGTCGGGCCACCCGACGTTGAGGACGGACAGCGTCCGCCACGAGGTGCCGGCGAGCAGGTCGGCGTCGATGGCGGCGGCGTCGATGCCCGTCATCGGGCCGACGCCCAGCCCGGCGGCGCGCAGGCCGACGACGAGGTAGCCGGTCTGCAGCCACGCGTTCTCGCGTGCCATGCGCTCGCGCACGTCGGGCACGCCGGCGAGGCGCTCGCCCGACGTGGGGGCGTGCGGCACCAGGGTGGGGAAGTGGTGGTGGAAGTCGGTGTCCGCCGCGACGACGAGCGTGAGCGGTGCCGCGAGGACGCGCTCCCGGTTGAACTCGGCCACGTGCGCCGCGAGGCGCTCGCGGGCCTCGGGGCTGCGGACGACGAGCAGGCGCAGCGGCGTCGAGTTGTTGGCGGTGGGCCCCCAGCGGACGGCGTCGTGGACGTCGCGCACCAGGTCGTCGGGCACGGGCGCGTCGCGGAACCGGCCCACGGTGCGGGCGTCGCGGAACAGCGCGGCGACGACCGGGGGGACCGGTGCGAGGGCGTCGGGGTCCGCAGCGCCCTCGAGCGCGGTCGGGTCGAGGGTCGGGTCGTCGATGATCTCGCTGGTGGTCACGGTCCCCGCAACAGTCCATGCGGACGCATCGATACCCCGGGGCAACCATGAGATCGGCCACGTCGTCGCGCGCGCCTATCCTGGACGGCGTGACTGCACCCCTCGTCCTCGGGATCGAGACCTCCTGCGACGAGACCGGCGTCGGCCTCGTGCGCGGTTACGACCTGCTCGTCGACGCCGTGGCCAGCTCGGTGGACGAGCACGCGCGGTTCGGCGGGATCATCCCCGAGATCGCCTCACGCGCCCACCTCGAGGCGATGGTCCCCACGATCGAGCGCGCGCTCGCCACGGCGGAGGTCACGCTCGACGACGTCGACGCGATCGCGGTGACCGCGGGCCCCGGCCTCGTCGGGCCGCTGACCATCGGCGCCGCGGCAGCCAAGGCGCTCGCGGTCGGCCTGGGCAAGCCGCTGTACGGCGTCAACCACGTCATCGGGCACGCCGTGGTCGACGAGCTGGTGGACGGCGCGTTCCCCGAGCGCGTCATGGCACTGGTCGTGTCCGGCGGGCACTCGTCGCTGCTGATGATCGACGACACCGTGAACGTCACCGAGCTCGGCTCGACGCTCGACGACGCGGCGGGTGAGGCGTTCGACAAGGTCGGGCGCCTGCTCGGGCTGCCGTACCCCGGCGGTCCGCACATCGACCGCCTCGCGCGTGAGGGCGACCCGGACGCGATCCGGTTCCCCCGCGGGCTCACCGCACCCAAGGACCAGGCGAAGCACGCCACGGACTTCTCGTTCTCCGGCCTCAAGACCGCGGTCGCGCGGTGGGTCGAGGCCCGTCGCGACGCGGGTGAGGACGTCCCGCTGCCGGACGTCGCGGCGTCGTTCGCGGCCGCCGTGGCCGACGTGCTCACCGCCAAGACGATCGCCGCGTGCCGCCGCGAGGGCGTCTCGACGCTCGTGGTCGGGGGTGGGTTCTCCGCGAACTCCCAGCTGCGGGACATGGCCGCGGCCCGCTGCGCGGAGGCGGGCATCGAGCTGCGCATCCCGCCGATCCGCTACTGCACCGACAACGGCGCGATGATCGCGGCGCTCGGGTCCGCGGTCGTGCGGCGCGGGATGCCGCCGTCGCCGCTGGACCTGCCGGTGGACTCGACGATGCCGCTGACCCAGGTCCTGGTCTGACCCCACCCTGGCCGGGCGCCGCGTCCGAGGGTCGTCAGGGCCGGGGCGTCCCCCACAGCCGCCACACCCGCGCGCCCAGCGCGAACGCGATCGACCCGAGACCCAGGGCGACGGCCAGCGGCTGCCACGCCGTCGCGAACTCGACGCCCATCGCGTCGTCGGTGCTCTCCACCGTGACCGGGGCCCACAGCCACGTGAGCTCCACGGTGCCGCCGCCCATGGCAGCGACCGCCTGCGTGGCCCCCACGGCCCACGCGCAGGCCAGGTACACGGGGAACGCGGCCCCGACCAGGAAGGCCAGCACGGCGCCGTCCGTCCAGCGCGGGCGCGGCCGGTCCAGCTCGGCGAAGTACGCCGCCGCGAGGCGGGAGGGCCGGCCGAGGTCGCGCAGCGCCGCCGCCATGCCGACGCGCGACGCCTCGTCGAGCGCGGACGCGCGCAGGTCCCGGCGGATCTCGCGAGCGGCACGCCGCGGGTAGTCGTCCATCGCCTGCGCGAGGCGCCACAGCCACACCTCGAGCCGGAGCCGGTCCCGGCGCCCGACGTGCAGGCCCGGCTGTGGGGCGGGTCGCCCCGGCAGGTCGGCGGTGAGGGTCATGGGGTCCTCCTCGGGTGGTCGGCGCGGGGTGGGACGTACGGGTGGACGTCGGGCGGGGGAACGGCGTCGAGGACGCCCTCGACGGTGTGCACGAGCGTGTCCCAGGCCGCCCGCCGCTCGTCCAGGGCGGCCACGCCCGGTGCGCTCAGGCGGTAGTACTTGCGTGCGGGGCCGGACGACGACGGGACGAGCCGCGACGTCACGAGCCCGTCGTGCTCGAGCCGGCTGAGGACGGGGTAGAGCGTCCCCGTCGACAGGTCGTCCAGGCCGGCCTCGCGCAGCGCCGTGACGAGCTCGTAGCCGTAGGTCTCGTCGTGCGCCAGCGCGGCGAGGACGAGCATCGGCAGCACGCCCTTGAGCAGCTGGGGGTCGCGGGGTCGGTGCACCGCTGAACAGTAACGCCGGGTAGCCGGCTATGCAAGATAGCCGGTCCTCGCGGTGTCCGGACGGGCGGGTCAAGGCCACCCGCCCCGGTGCCGACAGCGACGGGGTGAGCGATGTGTACGCCCTCCTCGTGGTCGTCGTCGGCCTCCAGCTGGTGTGGCTGTTCGTGCGTGACCTCGGCCCGCTCGGGCGGTGGCGGCTTCGCCGCCGCATGATCCGCAGGCTGGACCCCCACCTGTCGCCGCAGGACCGGGCCGTCGCCGTGCGTCACGTGCGCGAGATCGTCCCGGTCGCGCGGGCGCCGCGCGGGTTCGCGCCCCTCCCGCAGGGAGCGGACCCCGCCGTGCCCACCGTGCCGGTCCGCGTCGCGCCGCTCGGCGACGGCCGTCCCGGGGAGGCGTTCCTCGCGCCCGGTCCCAACGACCCGCGCGCGGGCCGCCTGGGGGAGGGCGGCAACCGGACGGACGTCGTCGTCGGGCTGGGTCCCGGGCGCGCGCTGCTCGTCGCGTGCAACGGTCGCGTCGGGGCGGTCACGCGCGGGGAGGTGATGCCCGCGGCCCCCGACCGTCCGGTCATGTGCCGCGCACTCGGGGGCGACGGGACCCGCCACGTCGGTGACGTCGTGCACGCCGTGACGGCCGCCGGTCCCGCCTGGCGCACCACGTTCGTCGTGGGGAGCCGGCGCGTCACGGACACGCACGTCGACCACGACGGGTGGGCCTTCGCCATCGGGGTGATGCGCGGTGACGCGGACACGGAGCTCGACGCCGACCGCCTCGTCGACGCCGTGCTCGCGACCTGGAGATGGCTGCCCGACGACCCCGCCGCACCTGCCCGCCCCGCCCCGCCCGACATCCCCGACGACCCGTGCGTCGCGACCGTGCCCGTCGCGATCGGCGGACCCGGGGGCGTCGACGTCGCCTCGTGCCTGCTGCCGGCGGCGCCGACCGCCGTCGACGTGCCGGGGAGTGACGACACGTGGACGCACCTCTACGTGCGGCTCACGCGCGGTGCGGCGCTGGTCGTCACGTCGGCGCCGTCTGCCGACGGACGCGACGCCCGGACGGCGCTCGAGACGCCGTACGTGCACCCCTACGGGCCGTCGGTGCGCGCGGTGGGACCCGTCACGGCGCGGGCCACGCCTGCGGGTGACGTGCTGGTCCGCACGTTCGCCGTGGGGGACGGCGTGCTGCGCACCGAGGCGCGCGCCGACCGGGCGGGGCGCACCTGGACGTGGGCGCTGACGCGCACGGCGCACGACTCCGGCCCCGTGCCCGCACTCGACGGGCTCCTCGCGTCGTGGCGGTGGACCTGAGGTCGGCACCGACACCGCAGCACCCTGCGGTCAGAGCGGTCGACCCGCCGCCAGCTCCGCGACCAGTGCCCGCACCACCGGCTCGAGCTCACCGGCGTGACGCCGTGCCACCGCACGCTGCCGCTGGTACGACGCGCCGCGGCGCAGGATCGTGCGGACCTGCTCCAGCTCGGCGGCGCAGCCCAGCCGCTGCGCCACGGGCGCCAGCTCGCTGATCCACCGGCTCACCGAGTCCGTCACGAGCTCCTCGTCGCCCGCCGCGTTCGTGATGACGATCGCGTCCATGCCGTAGCGCGCCGAGCGCCACTTGTTCTCCTGCACGAACCACGGCGGCATCGTCGGCAGCGGCTCGCCCGCGTCGATCATCGACGAGAAGTGCTCGACCAGGCAGTGGGTGAGCGCGCTGATCGCCGTCACCTCGAGCAGGTTCGCGGCGCCGTCGGCGATCCGCATCTCCAGCGTCCCGAACCGCGGCGACGGGCGGATGTCCCACCGGACCTCGTCGACGCGGTCGATGACGCCGGTGTGGATCATGTCGCCCACGTACTGCTCGAGCTGCGCCCACCGCTCGAACTGCGGGGGCAGCCCCGCCGTCGGCAGCTGCTGGAAGAGCAGCGCGCGGTTCGACGCGTACCCCGTGTCCTTGCCGCCCCAGAACGGCGAGGACGCCGACAGCGACTGGATGTGCGGGAACACCGTCAGCATCGCGCGGCTCAGCGGCAGGACCTTGTCGCGGTCCTCGATGCCCACGTGCACGTGCACGCCGTAGATGAGCATCTGCCGGCCCCACCACTGGGTGCGGTCGATGAGGGTGGCGTAGCGCTCCTTGTCCGTCACGCGCTGCGTCGCCCAGTTCGCGAACGGGTGCGTCCCGGCGCCCATGAGCTCGATGCGCAGCGGGCTCGCGGCCGCGGCGACCTCGTCGAGCGCGCGCTGCAGGTCCGCGCCGGCCTCGGCGACGGTCGAGCACTTGCCGGACGACACCTCGACGGTGTTGAGCAGCAGCTCGGACGTGATGTGCGGGTGGTCGGCGCCCTCCGCGGGGCGCACGGCCTCGAAGATCGCCTGGGCCGCCTGACGCAGGTCGCCCGAGTCGGCGTCGACGAGCGCGACCTCCCACTCGATGCCGACGGTCGAGCGCTCCGACTGCGCGAAGGGCAGGGCGACGGGCGCCGCCATCAGAGCGGCTCCACGACGAGGACCCGCTGCTGCCCGGCGACGCGCGTCAGGACGATCGTGCCCTCGGCGTCGCCCCGCAGGTCGAGCTGGCGCCGCAGCGTCTCGGGCACCACGGCGGTCCCGCGCTTCTTGATGGTCAGGCGGCCGACGCCCCGCTCGCGCAGGTACGTGCGCAGGCGCTTGAGGCCGAACGGCAGGTCGTCCAGCACGCGGTACGCCGTGGCCAGCGGGTGCCACGCGGTCCGGTCGGCGAGGGCGTCGGAGGTCACGTAGGCGATGGTGGGGTCGATCAGCCGTCCCCGCACGCGGTGCGCCACCGTGCCGACCAGGCCGGCGCGGATGACGGCGCCGTCCGGCTCGTACAGGTAGCCGCCGACCGGGCCGACGGGTGGTGCGTCGTCGTCGCCGTCGGGGTCCGCGCGCAGCGTGTGCGCCGCGCCGGCCCGCAGGACGAGCGCCGAGCGCCCGGGCCCGTCGGGTGCGAGCGGTCCGAACCACAGCCCGAGCTCGACCACCTCGCCGTCGGCCGACACCCACTGCGCCTCGGCGTCCACGGGCAGGTCCCGGTGCGCCAGCCCGGGGCCGAGCTTGAGGCCGAGCGCCGGGACGGTGCCGCGCACGGCGAGCACCTCGTCGAGCGGCGGGGAGTACGCCCGGGGGTCGAAGACGCGCCGCCCGGTGCCCGTGCGGCGTGCGGGGTCGGCGTACACGCCGTCGACGCCCTCGGCCGCCAGGTCGAGCGCGAGGCCGTCGCCCAGGCGTACCTGGACCTCCGGGAACGCGCGCAGGTTCACGGTCGCCAGCGCCGCGGTCGTCTCGTCGACGTCCGTGGCCAGCACCCGCAGCCCGACGCCCGCCATGGCGAGCGCGTCGGCGCCCAGGCCGCAGGTGAGGTCGGCGACGTACGTGCAGCCCGCGTCGCGGTAGCGGCGGGCGTGGTGCGCCGCGACCTCGAGGCGGGTCGCCTGCTCCAGCCCGTGCACCGTGAACAGCATGCCGTCGGCGAACTCGCCGAGCTTGGCGCGGGCCCGCAGGCGGAGCCGCGACTGCGTGAGCGCGGCGGCCACGAGGGCGGGGTCGAGCCCGTCCTTCTGCAGGCGCTCCGCGATCGGCAGCGCGAGCCGCTCGTCGTACGGGGGCAGGGCCTGCAGCAGCGCCCAGCCGTCGGGACTGAGGAGCTTGACCAGTCCGGCGTCGTCCACGGCCCCACCTTCCCACGCCCCTCGCCGTGGGGACACCACCCGACGTCCGCGCAGCGTGCGACGACGTGCACCGTGGTCACCCGCGTGGTCGTGTCGTTGGCACTCGGGTTGACCGAGTGCTAACGCGTTCCTAGAGTGAGGAGCTGGCACTCTCCCTGGGAGGGTGCCAACCGCTCCGGTGGCCCCGGCACCCGCGACGACGGCGGCGACGGTGCGGCGCAGACCCTGCCTGAACTACTCAACATGCGAAGGGGAGGTCCGCTGTGTCGGTCTCCATCAAGCCCCTCGAGGACCGGATCGTCGTCAAGACCCTGGAGGCCGAGACGACGACCGCGTCTGGTCTCGTCATCCCGGACAGCGCCAAGGAGAAGCCCCAGGAGGGCGAGGTCCTGGCGGTGGGCCCGGGTCGTATCGACGACAACGGCAACCGCGTCCCGCTGGACGTGGCTGTCGGCGACAAGGTCATCTACTCGAAGTACGGCGGCACCGAGGTGAAGTACGACGGCGAGGAGTACCTCATCCTCTCCGCGCGCGACATCCTCGCGATCGTCGCCTGACGACAGCTCGCAGCACGCCGCCCGGACGGCCGCCCGCCACCACGGCGGGTCGTCCACGGCACGACGAAGGCCCCCTCCCGCGGGAGGGGGCCTTCGTCGTCGTTGCTCGCCGGGTCCGGGCGGGAGCGGGGCCGGACCTGCTGCGGTCGGGCCGGACGTCCGTCACCCGTCGACGCCTGTCAGCGGTGACGGGCGTCGACGGGGACGGAGGTCAGGCGGTGACGCGGCGTCCGGCGCGCTCGGCGAGGACCGCCGCGCGCTCCTCCTCGGACAGTCCGCCCCACACGCCGTAGGGCTCGCGGACCGCCAGCGACTGCTCGCGGCACTCGTTCAGCACGGGGCACGAGGCGCAGATGGCCTTGGCGGCCTCCGCGCGTCGGCGGCGGGCCGAGCCTCGCTCGCCCTCCGGGTGGAAGAACAGGTCCTGGTCGGCGTCGCGGCACGCGCCGTCGAACTGCCACTCCCACAGGTCCATCACCGGTCCGGGCAGACGCGAGATCTCGGCCATGTGCTCCTCCTTGGCTCCTGCGTTGACGTCCAGCGGCGACGCCGGGACGAAAGTCGGTGGTCGTCCGCGGTTTCCCGGGTCGACGTGCCGCAACCGTACAACCGCGCCAGAAGTTGTTCAAGACCCTTCCTCGACGCGATCTCGTGACGCGTTTCACTGGCGCGATCTGGACGTCGGTGCAGGACGTGCGTCCGCGACCCGCGGCGGGTCCGGGAGGTCGCCACCCGGATCGCGCCACGGGACTGGCACAATCGCGTCATGGTCCCCGCAGGAGAGGAGAGCGTCGGCGCACCGGCGCTCACCGTCGCCGCCGTCGCGCGCCGTCTGGGCGTGGCTCCCGCGACGCTGCGCACCTGGGACCGGCGCTACGGGCTGGGCCCCTCCGAGCACTCCGCCGGCGCGCACCGCCGCTACACCGCGCAGGACCTCGAGCGCCTGCTGGTGATGCGGCGCCTCACCATCGACGGCGTCGCCCCGGCGGAGGCGGCGCGGCTCGCGCAGGCGCCCGACACGGGGCCGCCGCCGACGGCCGCCAGCGACGACCTGACGGGCCGGCTGCCCGCGGGGGTGCCCGACGCACCACCCGCGGCCGGGGGCGTCCCCGGCCGCGCGGCGCCCGGCGCCGGCGGTGTCGTCGCGCTGGTCGACGCCGCGCTGGCGGGCCGTGCGGACCGGTGCACCGCCCTGCTGGACACCGCCGGCACCGACCTCACGGTCTGGTGGTCCGACCTGGTGCAGCCCGCCCTCGCGGCGCTGGCGCGCCGCACGGTGGTCGAGCGGCCCGGGGTCGACGCCCGCGAGACCCTGCTCGGTGCCGTGCTCGCGGCGCTGCGTGCCCGGACCGCGGCCCCGCCGCCGACCGGTGCGCCGGTCGTCCTGCTGCTGCCGGTGCCGGGGGAGGTGCGTCCGGTCCTCGCGCACGTGCTGGCCGCCGCGCTCGTCGACGGCGGCGTCGACGCGCGGCTCGTCGCCGGGCCCGTGTCCACCCGGCACGCCGGCGAGCTCGCGCTCATGACCCGGGCCCGCGCCGTGGTCACGCTCTCCGAGTCGCCCGCGCCGGACCTGTCGGTCGTGGCACGGCTGGCGGGCGAGCGCACGGACCTGCCGCAGTTCGTCATGGTGGCGGAGGGTGCCGAGGACCGGGTGCCGCTCGACCGCACCGTGCACCGCGCCCGCACCCTGCCGGGCCTGCTGCACGAGGCGCTGGCGGCCGTCGCGCAGTCGTCGGCGCCATGACCCGGTGCCGTCCGGGACGCGACGGGTGACCCGTTCGCGTGACGACATAGCACGTGGGGCCCGACAACCGGGAGAAAACGGGACGCCAGATTCTCTCCGGTGCGTCCCGGAGGCTAACGTGACCCACCGGTAACGCCGATGCAGGCATGGACCCGTGCACGCATGTGGTAACCGGGATCGGCGCGAGGAGGAACCCCATGGCTGGAGTCGTGGTCTGCCACGGCTCGGCGACCGTGCGTGAGCGGCTCGTCGTGACATCGATCGGTGTGCCGTCGCTGGCGCCCGTGCGAGCTGCCGCGTCCGCGGACGAGCTCATCGCCCTGGCGCGACGCATCGCTCCCACCGTCGTCCTGCTCGACGCGCACCTGCCCGGTGCGGGCCCCGCCGAGGCGATCCGTCGCCTGCGCTCGGTCGCGCCCTCCGCGGCGGTCGTCCTGCTGGCCGGCCCCGAGGACGGTGAGGCGCTCGACCGGGCGCTGGCGCTCGGTGCGCGGGGCTTCCTCGCGCCCGACGTGGGCCGCGCGGAGCTCGCGGCCGTCGCCGCGCACGTGCAGGCGAGCCCCGTGACGTCGGTGCCGGGCGGTCAGCAGGCGGTGCCGCACCCGGCGTCGCCCCTGCAGGAGCCGCACGCGGCGCGCAGCGACGCCGGTGTCGCCGCCCGCACCGCCGAGCCGACCCCGGTGCTGACCAAGCGCGAGATCGAGGTGCTCGTCGGCATGAGCCACGGGCGGTCGAACGCCCAGATCGGCCAGGAGCTGTTCCTGTCCGAGGACACGGTCAAGACGCACGCGCGGCGACTGTTCCGCAAGCTCGGTGCGTCGGACCGTGCGCAGGCCGTCGCGATCGGTCTGCGGCGCGGGATCATCGACTGACCGCACGTCCCCGTCGTCCCGCGGGCCACGTATCCTGACGGGATGACGGCGCCCGACTCCTCCACGTCTCCCGCGGACCCGTTCGCCCGGGTCGGACTCACGTACGACGACGTCCTGCTGCTGCCCGGTGAGACGGACGTCATCCCGTCCGAGGTCGACACGTCCTCGCGACTGACCCGCGAGATCTCGGTGCGCGTGCCGCTGGTGTCGGCGGCGATGGACACCGTCACCGAGTCCCGGATGGCCGTCGCGATGGCCCGCCAGGGCGGCGTCGGGATCCTGCACCGCAACCTCTCGATCCAGGACCAGGCGCACCAGGTGGACCTGGTCAAGCGGTCCGAGTCCGGCATGGTGTCCGACCCCGTGACGGTGGGGCCGGACGCGACGCTGGCCGAGCTCGACGCGCTGTGCGGCACCTACCGGGTGTCCGGCCTGCCCGTGGTCGACGCCGACGGGCGCCTCGTGGGCATCATCACCAACCGCGACCTGCGGTTCGTGCCGCCCGCCGAGTTCGCGACCCGTCGGGTGCGCGACGAGATGACGTCGATGCCGCTGGTGACCGCCCCGGTGGGGATCGAGCGCGCCGACGCCGCCGCCCTGCTGGCCAAGCACAAGGTCGAGAAGCTGCCGCTCGTCGACGAGCACGGCAAGCTCGCGGGCCTCATCACCGTCAAGGACTTCGTGAAGTCCGAGCAGTACCCGCACGCCACCAAGGACGCCGAGGGCCGGCTGGTCGTCGGCGCCGCGATCGGGTTCTTCGGTGACGCGTGGGAGCGGGCGACGGCACTGGTCGAGGCGGCCGTCGACGTGCTCGTGGTCGACACGGCCAACGGCCACGCCCGGCTCATGCTCGACATGGTGCGGCGCCTGAAGTCCGACCCGGCCACCCGGCACGTGCAGGTCATCGGCGGCAACGTCGCGACCCGCGCCGGCGCGCAGGCGCTGGTCGAGGCGGGCGTCGACGCCGTCAAGGTGGGCGTCGGTCCGGGGTCCATCTGCACCACCCGCGTCGTGGCGGGCGTCGGGGTGCCGCAGGTCACCGCCATCCACGACGCCTCCCAGGTGTGCCGCCCGGCGGGTGTGCCGGTCATCGGCGACGGCGGCCTGCAGTACTCCGGGGACATCGCCAAGGCGCTGGTGGCCGGGGCCGACACCGTCATGCTCGGCTCGCTGCTCGCGGGCTGCGACGAGTCGCCCGGCGACCTCGTGTTCGTCAACGGCAAGCAGTTCAAGCACTACCGCGGGATGGGCTCGCTCGGGGCCATGGCGTCGCGCGGGCGCGTGTCCTACTCCAAGGACCGGTACTTCCAGGCGGACGTCACCACCGACGAGAAGATCGTGCCCGAGGGCATCGAGGGCCAGGTGCCGTACCGCGGTCCGCTGTCGGCCGTCGCGCACCAGCTGGTCGGCGGGCTGCACCAGTCGATGTTCTACGTCGGTGCGCACACCATCCCCGAGCTGCAGCAGCGCGGGCAGTTCATCCGCATCACGCCCGCGGGGCTCAAGGAGTCGCACCCGCACGACATCCAGATGACGGTCGAGGCGCCCAACTACACGGGTCGCTGAGCGCACTGCGCGCCGGGCCACCGGCGCGCGCCGGTATTCTCGTCGGGTGACCAGCGACATCGAGATCGGGCGGGGCAAGCGGGGACGCCGGGCGTACTCCTTCGACGACATCGCGGTGGTGCCCTCGCGGCGCACCCGCGACCCGGAGGAGGTGTCGGTCGGCTGGCAGATCGACGCCTACCACTTCGACCTGCCCGTCCTCGCCGCGCCGATGGACTCCGTGATGAGCCCCGCGACGGCCGTCGCCCTCGGGCGTGCCGGCGGCCTGGGCGTCCTGGACCTCGAGGGTCTGTGGACGCGCTACGAGGACCCGTCGGGCCTGCTCGAGGAGATCGCCACGCTGGACGCCCGGCACGCGACCGCCCGCATGCAGGAGGTCTACGCCGCCCCGATCCGGCCCGAGCTGATCCGCGCCCGCCTGCAGGAGGTGCGGGACGCCGGTGTCGTCGTGGCCGGCGCGCTCAGCCCGCAGCGCACGCAGGAGCACTGGCGCACGGTCGTCGACGCGGGTGTGGACCTGTTCGTGATCCGCGGCACCACGGTGTCCGCGGAGCACGTGTCGGGTCGCGCCGAGCCGCTCAACCTCAAGCGCTTCATCTACGAGCTCGACGTCCCCGTGATCGTGGGCGGTGCGTCGACGTACACGGCGGCGCTGCACCTCATGCGCACCGGTGCGGCCGGCGTCCTCGTCGGCTTCGGTGGGGGTGCCGCGCACACCACGCGCGTGTCCCTCGGCATCCACGCGCCCATGGCGTCCGCGGTCGCGGACGTCGCCGCCGCCCGGCGCGACTACCTCGACGAGTCCGGTGGCCGGTACGTGCACGTCATCGCCGACGGCGGCGTGGGCCGCTCCGGGGACCTCGTCAAGGCGATCGCCTGCGGGGCCGACGCCGTGATGCTGGGTGCGGCCCTGGCGCGGGCGAGCGACGCCCCCGGTCGCGGCTTCCACTGGGGGCCGGAGGCGCACCACCCGCAGCTGCCCCGCGGCGAGCGCGTCGAGGTCGGCACGGTCGGCACGCTCGAGCAGATCCTGTTCGGTCCCGGCCGCACCGCCGACGGCACGCTCAACCTCATCGGCGCGCTGCGCCGCGCGATGGCCACGACCGGCTACTCCGACCTCAAGGAGTTCCAGCGCATCGAGGTCGTCGTCTCCCCGTACCAGCCGTTCTGACCTGATCGTCATGACCCGGTCGTCATGACCCGGTCGTCCTGACCCGGTCGTCGTGACCCGGGTCGTCATGACCCCGTCGTCGTGACCCGGTCGTCGTGACCCGACCTGCGCCGACGCCTCAGCGGCGTCGGCGCCGGTCCGGTCCCCGCACGTGCAGGCGCGGGCGCGACGGTGCGGGGCCGTGGGGCCGCGGCGCACGGCCGGCGGCGGCTGCCGCGTCGGTGAGCGTCACCGTGCCCGCCACCCACCGCGCCGTCGTGGCGTAGGCCTCCCGACGGACGGCCGGCGGGGACAGCACCACGTCGTGCAGGGCGTCCTCGATGCGCGCGATCGTCACGTGCCGGCCCAGGTCGGCCGCCCGGCGGGCCACGCCGTCGACGTCGAGCGCGACGTCCGCCCGCGTCATCGACGGGTCCCAGCGGGGCAGCAGCGCGCTGCGCGTCGAGAGCAGCACGAGGGCCGGCGCCGCCAGGTCCAGGCCGCGGGCGAGCCGGTCCTGCCCGGCGAGGATCGCTGCGAGCCAGCCGGAGGTGACGCGGAACCCGCGCTCCGGACGCCACGTGAGGTCGTAGTGCCACTCGCCGCCGTAGGCGTCGGACACGACGCGGGTGTAGTAGCCGCGGTCGACCACGGGCAGGCGGTGAGCGGGCCGCAGCCGCGCGTCGACCTGCAGCACGGGCTCGAGCAGCGCGCGGCCGACCTCGCGGATCTGCAGCTCGAGCCAGGGGGAGTTCAGGACGAGCGCGGCTGCCTCGCCCGGGTGGCGCGCCGCCCACAGGCTGAGGGTCAGCCCGCCCGTCGAGTGGCCCATGAGGACGAGCCGCCGCGGCCGGTCCGCCGGCACGTCCTGCGCCATCACCGCGCGCGCGGCGGCGACGTCCTCGTCGTAGGTGGCCAGGTCCGTCACGAACCCCGGGATCTGGCCCGGGCGCAGGCTGCGGCCGTAACGGCGCAGGTCGAGAGCGAAGAACCGGGCGCCCTGGGTGCCCCAGAAGTCCGCCAGCTCGGTCTGGAAGAAGTAGTCCGACCACCCGTGGACGTACAGCACGTCCAGCCCCAGGTCGGGGTCGTCCGCGGCCGGGACGTGGCGGACGAGGGTGGCGACCACGGGCCCGGCGTCGTCCGGCGGCAGCGGCAGCGTGTGCTGCTCGTAGCCGGCACCGAGCACGTCCGGGCGCCACCCGGGCGCCGGGTCCGCAGCGTCGCCGCCGGACGTCATCACCTCACGGTACGGGCTGGGCCGCCGGGCGCTCGGCGGGCGGCACGCTGGTGCCGTCCTCGGTCGGCTGTGCGGCCCGGCCCGTGCGGTGCCGGCCGAGGGGCAGCACGAGGGGGCAGCCGCTCACCGGGTCGGGCACGACGCGCGCGGCCATCCCGAAGACGTCGCGCACCATCGTCTCGGTGACCACGTCGGACGGGTCGCCCTGCGCGTACAGCCGCCCGTCGGTCATGGCGACCAGGTGGTCGGCGTAGCGGGCGGCCAGGTTCAGGTCGTGCAGCACCATGACGATGGTCGTGCCGTGGTCGCGGTTGAGGTCCACCAGCAGGTCGAGGACCTCCACCTGGTGCGCCACGTCGAGGAACGTCGTGGGCTCGTCGAGCAGCAGGATGTCGGTCTGCTGGGCGAGCGCCATGGCGATCCACACGCGCTGCCGCTGTCCGCCGGAGAGCTCGTCGACCGGCCGGTCGGCCAGGTCGAGGATGTCGGTGGCCCGCAGCGCCTCCTCGACCACGGCGTCGTCGTGCGCCGTCCACCGGCGGAACCAGCCCTGGTGCGGGTACCGGCCGCGCCCGACCAGGTCGGCGACGGCGATGCCCTCGGGGCTGACCGGCGCCTGCGGCAGCAGGCCCAGCACGGTGGCGACCTCGCGCGACGGCATGGCGTCGATGGGGGTGCCGTCGAGCAGCACGCGGCCTGCGCGGGCGCGCAGCAACCGGGCCATCGCCCGCAGCAGCGTCGACTTGCCGCAGCCGTTGGCCCCCACGATCGCCGTGACGGCGCCGGGCGGGACCTCGAGGGTCATGTCGTGCACCACGACCCGCTCGTCGTAGCCGACGGTCACGCCCTCGACCGCGAGCGTGTGGACGGGGTCCGTCACAGGGATCCTCCGGAGCGGTTGGTCCTGGCCAGCAGCCAGAGCAGGTAGGGCGCCCCGAGGACGCCGGTGACGACGCCGACGGGGAAGCGGTGCACCAGCAGGTGCTGGCCGACCAGGTCGGCGACGAGCACGAGCAGCGCGCCGACGAGCGCGGCGGGCACCAGCAGCGACCCGGTGCCGCGCACCAGGCGGTGCGCGATGGGGCCGGAGAGGAACGCGACGAAGGCGATCGGGCCGGTCGCCGCGGTGGCGACGGCGATGACGGCGACCGCCACGAGCAGCAGCGCCAGCCGCGAGCGGTCGGGGCGCACGCCGAGCCCGGCGGCCGCGTCGTCGCCCAGCTGCAGGGCGGGCAGGCGGCGGGCGAGCACCAGCAGGACGGGCACGAGGACCGCCAGCGCGCCGGCGAGCGGTGCGACACCGGGCCAGAAGGCGGAGTTCAGGGAGCCCGTGAGCCAGCGCAGCGCCTCGCTCGCGTCGTAGACGCCGGCGCGGGTCAGCGCGTACGCGATCACCGAGTCCAGCATCGCGCCGACGGCGATGCCGATCAGCACCAGCCGTGCCCCCTGGACGCCGCTGCGCCAGGACAGCGCGTAGATCGCGGCGGCCACGCCCAGGCCGGCGACCACCGCCACGACGGACAGCGTGGTGCCGGACAACCCGAACATCGTGATGGCGACGACCGCCGCGGCGCTCGACCCGGCGCTCACGCCGATGATGTCGGGGCTGGCCAGCGGGTTCCGCAGCATCGTCTGGAAGACGACGCCGCCCATGCCGAACGCGAGCCCCACGAGCACGCCGGTGAGCACGCGCGGGGCGCGCAGCACCCCGACGTTGAACGACGCGCCGGGCACCTGCTCGCCCAGGAGCACCCGCAGCACCTCACCCGGCGGGTAGGTGCGCTCGCCGACGCACAGCGCCACCACGGCGACCGCGACGACGGCGACCGCGAGGACCAGCAGCACGACCCGCCGTCGGCGCAGCCGGGCACGTCGCCCGCGGGCGACGGCCGCGCCGGCGGGCGCGGTCGTGGCGGTCGGCAGCACGGCGGTCACAGCTCGGCCACCGTGCGCCGCCGGATGATGGCGATGAACACGGGGGCTCCCAGCACGGCCGTCACGATGCCGACCTCGATCTCCTGCGGGCGGGCCACGACGCGCCCGACGACGTCGGCGGCGAGCAGCAGGGCGGCGCCGAGGGCGGCGGAGGAGGGCAGCAGCCACCGGTGGCTGGGGCCGGTGAAGGTGCGGGCGAGGTGCGGGACCACCAGGCCGACGAACCCGATGGGTCCGGCGGCCGCGACCGCGGTGCCGCACAGCAGCACGGCAGCGGCCCCGCCGACGGCCCGGACGGTACCGACGCGCCGCCCCAGGGCGACCGCGACGTCGTCGCCGAGCGCGATGGCGTCCATGCCGCGGGCGCAGCCGAGCGCCAGCACGGCACCCACCACGAGGAAGGGCATGACCTGCGCGATCTCGGGGAACGAGGCGCGGCCCAGGGAGCCGACCTGCCAGAACCGGAACGTGTCGAGGACGTCGGTGCGTGACAGCAGCACCATGGAGACGCCGGAGCCGAGCGCGGCGGTGGTGGCCGCGCCCGCCAGCGCGAGCTTGAGGGGTGTGGCGCCCTCGCGGCCGAGGGAGGCGATGGCGTACACGAGCACCGAGGAGACCGCGGCGCCGGCGAAGGCCAGCCACACGTACTGCGAGAGCGTGGACAGGCCCAGCAGCATGATGCCCAGCACGACGGCGAGCGACGCGCCCGAGCTGATGCCGAGCAGCGCGGGGTCGGCCAGCGGGTTGCGGGTCAGGCCCTGCAGCACGGCCCCGCCCACACCGAGGGCGGCCCCGACCAGCAGTCCCAGCACCGTGCGGGCGACCCGCGAGCGGACGGCCGCCTGGGCGATGTCGGACGTGTCGGGGGCGAGCACCCCGGCCACGACGTCGGACCAGCCGACCACGCGCGTCCCGAAGGCGAGGGAGGCGACGACGGCCAGCAGCACCGCCAGGACGCACAGCGCGACCCCGACGGTGCGCCGCCGGCGCAGGGCCGCCGGCCGCACCCCTGCGGGTGCGGCCGGCGTGCCCGGCGCGGCGGTCAGCGTCATCCGACGTTCTCGGCGGCGGCCTGGAACAGGTCGAGGTACGCGTCGAGCGCCCACGGCACGGACAGGATCGTCGGCCCGGAGGTGGCGGACGCGAGGGGAGCGCCGTCCGGCACGACCGCGACGGAGCCGCGCGCGACGGCGGGGATCTTGCTCAGCAGCGGGTCGGCCTGCATCGCGGCCAGCGTGGACTCGTCGCCGTACGTGATGAGGACGTCGACGTCGGACAGCGCGTCCGCCTGCTCGGCGGACAGGTCGACGAAGAACTGGTCGGTGTCGCCCGCGAGCTCGACGACCGACGGTGCGACGGTCATGCCGAGGTCCTCGACCAGCTGCACGCGCGCGTCGAGCGGCGTGTACACCCCGATGGTGCTGGGGTCGGACGGGTCGAGGTACGTGTACGCGAACGTCTTGCCCTCGACGTCGGGGCGCTCGGCCAGCGCGGCGTCGACCTGGGCGAGGACGTCGTCGACGAGCTCCTGCGCCTCGGCCTCGCGGCCCAGCGCCCGGCCGTCGATCAGGGCCATGTCCTTCCAGTTCGTGCCCCACGCGGCCTCGGGGTACGAGACGGTGGGGGCGATCTGGGACAGCGTGGTCCAGTCCTCCTCGGTCAGGCCCGAGTAGGCCGCGAGCACCACGTCCGGCTCGGTGTTGTTGACGGCCTCGAACGGGATCCCCGCGGTCTCGTCGAACAGCACGGGCAGCGCGTCGCCGGTCGCGTCGAGGGCCTCGAGGCCCTCGTACGTCCAGGGCAGGACGCCGTCGGCGTCGTCGTCGCCGTAGGACGCCTTGGCGAAGCCGACGGGGACGATGCCCAGGGCGATCGGCACGTCGTGGTTGCCCCAGTTGACGGTGGCGACGCGGGTCGGCTCGGCCTCGATCGTGGTCTCGCCGAAGGTGTTCTCGAGCGTCACGGGGAAGGTGTCGGAGCCCGACCCGGCCGCCGGGTCGGTGGCGGCGGGCTCGGGGTCGGCGGTGCTGCAGGCCGCGAGCAGGAGCGACGCGGCGGCCAGGGCGACCAGGGGTCGCAGGGCGCGGCGGGAGGGCGCAGTGCGCATGGTGTCCTTCGCTGGGGTCGCAGTCGTCGGCGCGTCCGGGACGCCCCGACGGGCCCGCGAGCGCGGGCTTCGTAGGTGAGGCTTACCTTACCGCACGCCGCGGAGGCTCGGGAGGGTGACGTGGGACACGTCGTCACGACGGGCCCGCCCGGTCGCCCGCCCGGTCGAGCGGCCTCGCAGGAGCGGACATCTGTCCAGATCCGGACATGTCCGGATGAGTTGCCCCCTCCCGCGGTCGGGGTGATGCTGAAGGAGCCGCCGTCTCGGTGGCACCGGACGGAGTCGACGTGTACGCACCGGAGCGGCACCAGCAGATCCTGACGCGTGCTCGCGCCGACGGCCGCGTCGACGTCACGCGCCTGGCCGTCGAGCTCGACGTCACCCCGGAGACCATCCGCCGCGACCTCACCGCGCTCGAGCGCCACGGCCTGGTGCGCCGCGTGCACGGTGGGGCGCTCCCTGTCGAGCGCCTCGGGTTCGAGCCCGGGCTCGTCGACCGTCAGGACCTGCTGTCGGGGGAGAAGGAGCGCATCGCCAAGGCCGCCCTCGACGAGCTGCCCGACGCCGGCGCCGTGCTGCTCGACGCCGGCACGACGACCCTCCGGCTCGCGGAGATGCTGCCCGCCGACCGCGAGCTCACCGTGGTCACCCACGCGCTGCCCGTCGCGACCGTGCTGGCGGCCCGGCCCGGTGTCGTCCTGCACCTGATCGGGGGCACGGTCCGGGGGCGCACGCTGGCCTCCGTCGGGACGTGGGCGCTGCGCGACCTCGCCGAGATCCACGTCGACGTCGCGTTCCTCGGTGCCAACGGCGTCACCGCCGAGCACGGCGTCACGACCCCCGACCTCGCCGAGGCCGCCGTCAAGCGGGCTCTCGTCGCCGCGGCCCGCCGCACCGTGGTGCTCGCCGACCACACGAAGGTCGGGCACGTCGACCTGGCACGCGTCGTCGACGTCGCCGAGGTCGACACCCTCGTCACGGACTCGGACGTCGAGCCCGAGGCGGCCGACGACATCGAGGCAGCCGGGGTGCGGGTGGTGCGCGCGTGATCGTCACCGTGACCCCCAACCCCAGCCTCGACCGGGCGCTCGACCTCGACCGCCTCGTCGTCGGCGAGGTGAACCGCGCCCACGCCACGCACGTGGACCCCGGCGGCAAGGGGCTCAACGTCGCCCGTGCGCTCGGCCGGCAGGGCGTGGACGCGCTCGCGGTGCTGCCCGTGGGCGGCGCCGACGGCGCCCAGCTCGTCGCCCTGCTCGCCGAGCACGGTGTGCCGGCCGTCCCCGTGCCCGTCGCGGGCAGCACCCGCAGCAACATCACGCTGTCCGAGGCGGACGGCGCCACCACCAAGGTCAACGCGCCCGGGCACACGCTGTCCGGCGCCGAGCTGGACGCGCTGCTCGCCGCGGTGGAGATGCAGCTGGGGGCCGCTCCCCGTGCGGTGGTGGGCGCCGGATCGCTCCCGGCGGGCGCGGGGGACTCGTTCTACGTGCGGCTCAGCGGCATGGCCGGGCGGTACGGCGTGCCCGTGGTGCTCGACACCTCGGGGGCACCGTTCGCGCGCGCCGTCCGCTCGGGCGGCCTGGCCCTGGTCAAGCCGAACGAGGACGAGCTGTCCGAGCTGGTGGGCCGCGCCCTGGGCACGGTGGGCGAGGTCGTCACCGCCGCGCGGGAGGTCATCGCGCTGGGCACGCGGGCCGTCCTGGTGAGCCTGGGCGCGCACGGTGCGCTGCTCGTCCACGCGGACCGCACCTGGTGGGCGGGGGGACCGCCTCTCGTGCCGCTGTCGACCGTCGGGGCGGGCGACGCCACGCTCGCGGGCTTCGTCGCCACGCCCGGCACGGCCGCCGCCAAGCTCCGCACCGCCGTGGCGTGGGGGCGCGCCGCGGTGCTGCTGCCCGGCACGGCGGTCCCCGTTCCCGAGCAGATCGACCTCGACGCGGTCCGCGTCGTCGAGGACCCCGACCCGGACCTGGCACTCAAGGAGCTCTGACATGGGCACGACCACCCCGCTCATCACCCCCGACCTGGTCGCGGTCGACCTGGTCGCCGCCGACCGCACGGCCGTGACGCGCCGGCTCGTCGACCTGCTCGTCGCGGCCGGTCGGGTGACGGACGCCGACGGGTTCGCGGCCGACGTCGCCGCGCGCGAGGCGCAGATGGCCACCGGCATGCCCGGTGGCATCGGCCTGCCGCACGCCCGCTCCGAGCACGTCGTCGCGCCGAGCCTCGCCGTCGGCAAGCTCGCCGAGGGCGTGGACTGGGGGGCACCCGACGGGCCCGCGCGCCTCGTCTTCCTCATCGCGGCCCCCGCGTCCGGTGACGCGGACCACCTGCAGATCCTGGCGGCGCTCGCGCGACGGCTCGTGCACGAGTCGTTCCGCACCTCGCTGCTCGAGGCGCCGGACGCCGCGACGGTGTCCGAGATCGTGACGCGAGAGGTGGTCCCCGCATGAAGATCGTCGCCGTGTCCTCGTGCCCCACGGGGATCGCCCACACGTACATGGCCGCCGAGGCCCTCGAGCAGGCGGGTCGCGCCGCCGGCCACGAGGTCCACGTCGAGACGCAGGGGTCGGCCGGCTCCACGCCGCTGGACCCGGCGATCATCGCGGAGGCGGACGGCGTCATCTACGCCGCGGACCTCGAGGTCAAGGACAAGCAGCGGTTCGCCGGCAAGCCGTTCGTCGACGTCGGGGTGCAGAAGGCGGTGCACGACGCGCCCGGTGTCCTCGCGGCGGCGGTCGCGGCGGTCGAGGCGAGCCGGGCGGGCGGTGGCGCGGGGGAGACGCCGCCGCCCGCGGGTGCGGCGACCGGCGGCGCTGCAGCCGGTGCAGCCGGAGCCGGTGCAGCCGGAGCCGGTGCAGCCGGCGGCGGCGGCGGTGCGGGCGCCTCCGGGTCCGCCACGCCGGCCCCCGGCGGCCGGCCCGCCGCGACGCCCGCTGCACGGTCCGGCGCCCGCAGCGTCGGTGCGGGAACCCGCGTGCGGCAGTGGCTCATGACGGGCGTGTCGTACATGATCCCGTTCGTCGCCGCCGGCGGGATCCTCATCGCGCTGTCCTACATGCTGGCGCAGGTCGCGTGGGGCGGTGCCGAGGGGGCCATCGAGGTCACCGCGGTGGACCAGGCCGAGGTCGTCGCCTCGTTCGACTTCGCGTCGCTGCAGGACTGGTCGGTCGTGCTGCTGGCGACCGGGCAGCTCGCCTTCGGGTTCCTCGTGCCCGTGCTGTCCGGGTACATCGCCTACGCGATCGCCGACCGCCCCGGCCTGGTGCCCGGGTTCCTCGGTGGCGCCGCCGCCGGGTTCGTCGGCGCCGGGTTCCTCGGTGGTCTGGTCACCGGCTTCCTCGCCGGTGGGGTCGCGCTCTGGATCAGCCGGTGGAAGGTGCCGCGGGGGGTGCGCGGGATCATGCCCGTCGTCGTCATCCCGCTGCTGTCGTCCGCGATCGTCGGCGTCGTCATGCTCGTGCTCATCGGGAGGCCCATCGCCGCGGCCATGGACGGGCTGTCGAGCTGGCTCGAGGGCCTGTCCGGGTCCAGCGCCGTGCTGCTGGGTCTGCTGCTCGGCGCCATGATGGGCTTCGACCTGGGCGGCCCGGTCAACAAGGTGGCCTACACGTTCGCCGTCACGGGCCTGGCGACCGAGGGGCTGGCGACCGACGCGACGCAGTACCGGATCATGGCCGCGGTCATGGGCGCCGGCATGGTCGCACCGCTCGCCCTGGCGCTGGCCAGCACGGTGCGCAAGCGGCTGTTCACGCACGCCGAGCAGGAGAACGGCAAGGCCGCGTGGCTGCTGGGCGCCTCGTTCATCTCCGAGGGGGCCATCCCGTTCGCGGCTGCCGACCCCTGGCGCGTCATCGTGTCCTCGGTCGTGGGGTCGGCCGCCACCGGCGGGATCGTCATGGCGGTCGGCTCGACGCTCGTCGCCCCGCACGGCGGCATCTGGGTCCTGCCGCTCATCGGCAACCCCGTCGGGTTCCTCCTGGCCGTCGTCGTCGGGACCCTCGTGAGCGCGCTGGTCGTCGTGGTCCTCAAGACGCTCGCGCACGACCCCGCCGTCGCGGCCGAGCGCGCCGCCGAGGAGGCGCGCGACCCCGAGCTCACCGCGACCTGAGCGGCCCACCCCAGCACCCGGCACCACCCGTCGTCACCCGACCGCCGTCGAAGGAGACCACCCCATGGCCGAGCGCACCGTCGCCGTCGCGTCCCGCGTCGGGCTGCACGCCCGCCCCGCGATGCTGTTCACGCAGGCCGTCGCCGCCGGCGGTGTGCCCGTCACCATCGCCCGGCCGGGCGGTGCGCCCGTCGACGCGTCGAGCATCCTGCTGGTGATGTCCTTGGGTGTGCCGCACGGCGAGGAGGTGACGCTCGCGGCCGAGGGGCCCGACGCGGACCGCGTCCTCGACGAGCTCGTGGCCCTGCTCGCCACGGACCTCGACGCGCCCGAGCCGACCGCGCCGTCGGGGGCGGCGTCGTGACGGGCGCACCGGTCGGCGCCCCCGCGGGCGCGCTGCACGGCGTCGGCGTGGGACGCGGGGCCGCCGTGGGGCCGGTGGCGCTCGTGCGGGCCGCACCGGCGGTGGACCCCGGTGCACCGCTCCTGGTGGACGGCGTCGAGGCCGCCCCGGCCCGGGTCCGGGAGACGGTGGAGCGCGCGTTCGACGAGGTCGCGGCAGGACTGCGCGAGCAGGCCGCCGCCGCGACGGGCACGGTCCGCGACGTCCTGGCCGCCACCGCCCAGATGGCCGACGACACGGCGCTGCGCGGTCAGGTGCTCACCCGCATCGACTCCGGGGAGCCGCCGGTCGCGGCCGTCGACGGCGTCGTCGAGACGTTCGCCGGCATGTTCGAGCAGGCGGGCGGGTACCTCGCCGAGCGGGTCACCGACCTGCGCTCCGTGCGCGACCGCGTCGTGGCCCGCACCCTCAGGCTGCCCGAGCCGGGGGTGCCGTACCTCGAGCGTCCCTCGGTGGTGGTCGCGCGGGACCTGGCCCCGGCGGACACCGCCGCGCTGGACCTCACCAAGGTCGTCGCCATCGTCACCGAGCTCGGCGGTCCCACCGGGCACACCGCGATCATCGCCGGCCAGCTGGGGCTGCCGTGCGTGGTCCGGGTCACCGGCGCCACGGGCCTGGAGGACGGGACGGTCGTGGCGGTCGACGCCGCCGCGGGCACCGTGCTCCCCGACCCCGGCGAGGACGTGCGCGCCGCCCTCGAGCGTCGCCGCGCGACCGAGGCGATGCTCGCGGACGACACCGCACCGGGGGCGACGGCCGACGGCCGCGCCGTCGGGCTGCTGGCGAACATCGGCACCGCCGCGGACGCGGAGCGTCTCGTGGCGAGCGCCGAGGGCGTGGGGCTGTTCCGCACCGAGGTGCTCTTCCTCGACCGCGCGACCGCGCCGAGCGTCGAGGAGCAGGCCGAGACCTACGCCGCCGTGCTGCGCGCGGCGGACGGCCGCAAGGTCGTCGTGCGCACCCTGGACGCCGGTGCCGACAAGCCGCTCGCGTTCGCCACGCTCCCCGACGAGGAGAACCCCGCGCTCGGGGTCCGTGGGTACCGGCTGGTGCGCGCCCACCCCGAGCTGCTCGACACCCAGCTGGCCGCGCTGGGCCGCGCCCGCGCGGCCACCGGCGCCTCGCCGTGGGTGATGGCGCCGATGGTCGCGACGCCCGACGAGGCCCGCGACTTCGCGACCCGGGCCCGCGCGGCGGGGGTGGACACCGTGGGCGTGATGGTCGAGGTGCCGGCCGCCGCGCTGCGGGCGGCGGACGTCCTCGCCGAGGTCGACTTCGTCTCCCTGGGCACCAACGACCTCGCGCAGTACGCGATGGCGACCGACAGGCTGCGCGGGGAGCTCGCCGACCTGCTCGACATGTGGCAGCCCGCCGTGCTCGACCTCGTCGCCGCGACGGCCCGCGCCGGGCGCGCCACGCGCAAGCCGGTCGGGGTGTGCGGGGAGTCCGCGGGGGACCCGCTGATGGCGCTCGTGCTCGTCGGCCTGGGCGTCACCAGCCTGTCGATGGCCCCGGGCGCGCTCCCGGCCGTCCGGTACGCGCTGCGCCGGCACACCCTGCTGACCTGCGAGGAGGTCGCCGACGCCGCGCTGGCGGCGCGCACCGCCCCGGAGGCGCGCGCCGCGGCGCTGGCCCTCGTGGACCCCGAGGTGCGCACCACTCTCGCCCTCTGACGCCCCGCTCGTCCTGCGAGGTGCCACCCGCCCGCGCGGTCGGGCGCACGTCCCGCGGGACGGCGGCGCGGCGCGTCCGGGCGGCGCTCCCGGTGCGCGGCGTAGCCTGGCGCGATGGCGCACGAGCATGCCGACCTGCACGACCCGGAGACCGACCCGCTCGCCACGTACGTGCTGGAGCCCGACGACGTGCGCCCGCTGCTGGGCCGCGTCGTCGCCGCCGCCGGCCACGCGACGGCCGCGTCCATCGCCCCGTTCACCGGCGCTCCCATCGCGGCCGTGCCGCTGACGACGCCGGCCGACCTGCCGGACGCCGCCCGCCGGGCACGTGCCGCGCAGCGGCTGTGGGCCGCCCGTCCCGTCGCGGAGCGCGCCGCCGTCCTGCTGCGGGTGCACGACCTGCTGCTGGAACGTCAGTCGGACGTGCTCGACCTGGTGCAGGTCGAGACGGGCAAGGCCCGCGGGCACGCCTGGGAGGAGCTCGGCGAGGTCGCCAACGCCGCCCGGTACTACGCGCTGCGGGCGCGCCGCCTGCTCGCGCCGCGCGCCGTGCGTGGGCTGTGGGGGCCGTTCTCGCGGGGCCGCGTGCTGCGCCACCCGCTCGGCGTCGTCGCGGTGCTCACCCCGTGGAACTACCCGCTGTCGCTCGGCCTCGGCGACGCCCTGCCCGCGCTCGTCGCGGGCAACGCGGTCCTGCTGCGGGCCGACCCGCAGACCGCGCTGACGCTGCTGTGGTGCGCCGAGCTGCTCGAGGACGCCGGTCTGCCCGCGGACCTCCTGCAGGTCGTCGTGGGCGGTCCCGACGTGGGCATGGCGCTGCTCGAGCACGTCGACCACGCCGGCTTCACGGGGTCGACCCGGTCCGGGCGCGTCGTCGCGCAGCGCGCGGGGGAGCTCGGCGTGCCGGTCACCCTGGAGCTCGGCGGCAAGAACGCGATGTACGTGGCGGAGGACGTGGACGTCGAGGCGGCCGCCGAGGGCGCCGTGCGCGCGTGCTTCGGCTCCGCCGGGCAGCTGTGCGCCTCCGTCGAGCGGATCTACGTCCGCGAGGAGGTGCGTGACGAGTTCGTCGCGGCGCTGGTCCGGCGCACGACCGCGCTGCGGCTCGGGTCCGGTCTGGACTACCGCGCCGACATGGGCTCCCTCGTCGGGCCGGCCCAGCTGGCACGGGTCGTCGAGCACGTCGAGGACGCCGTGGGGCACGGTGCCACCGTCCTGACGGGCGGGGAGCAGCGACCCGACCTCGGGCCGTACTTCTACGAGCCGACCGTGCTGACCGACGTGCCGCCCGAGGCGCGGGCCCACCGCGAGGAGACCTTCGGCCCCGTGGTCGCGGTCTACCCGGTGGCGTCCGACGACGAGGCCGTCGCCGCCATGAACGACTCCGACCTGGGGCTGGTCGCTGCCGTCTGGACCCGCTCGACGGCGCGCGGCACCGCGCTGGCCGCCCGGGTGCGGGCCGGCGCGGTGTCCGTCAACGACACCCACCAGCTGCTGTGGGGCAGCGTCGGCGCGCCGCTGGGTGGGGTCGGGGCGTCCGGCCACGGGCGGCGCCACGGCCGGGAGGGGCTGTGGGAGACCACGTGGACGCAGTCCGTCGTGGCCCAGCGCGGCGTGCACGGGTCCCGCGGGCTGGGCATGCGGCAGGTCCACGAGCTCGGGTCCGACGTGTGGCCCCGCGCGCTGACGCGGCTGCTGCGCCTCGAGCGCGCCCTGCGACTGCCCTGAACCGGGCGCGCACCGCACCCCCTGACGCACGAGAGGCCGGTCCGGCACGGGCCGGACCGACCTCTCGGTGTCCTGCGGGACGGGGGGCCGGCGCTCAGGCGCCGACGACCTCCAGGGCCTGACGGGCGATCGCCAGCTCCTCGTTGGTCGGCACCACCAGCACCGTGACCTTCGCCCCGTCGGGCGAGATCACCGTGGGCTCGCTCTTGCGGCCCTCGTTGCGCGCGAGGTCGACCTCGATGCCCAGGGCCTCCAGGCCCGCGAGGGCGCCGGCGCGCACGATGTCGTCGTTCTCGCCGATCCCGGCGGTGAAGGTGATGACGTCGAGCCGCCCCAGCACCGCGTGGTAGGCGCCGATGTACTTGCGCAGCCGGTGCAGGTACACGTCGAGCGCGCGGCGCGCACCCGCCTCGCCCTGCGCCACCAGGTCGTGCAGCGCACGGAAGTCGCTGACGCCCGACAGGCCCTTGACGCCCGAGCGCCGGTTCAGCAGGTCGTCGAGCTCGTCGATGCTCATGCCCGCGTTGCGGTACAGGTGGATGAGGATCGCCGGGTCGACGTCGCCCGAGCGGGTGCCCATGACCAGGCCCTCGAGCGGCGTCAGGCCCATCGAGGTCTCGACCGCGACACCGCCGCGCACGGCCGACGCGGACGCGCCGTTGCCCAGGTGCAGGACGATCTGGTTGAGGTCCTCCAGCGGGCGGCCCAGGATCTGCGCGACCTGCTGGGACACGTACTGGTGCGACGTGCCGTGGGCGCCGTAGCGGCGCACCCGGTAGCGGGTCGCCACGTCCTCGTCGATGGCGTACGTCGCCGCCGCCTCGGGCAGGTGACGGAAGAACGCGGTGTCGAACACCACGACGTGCGGCACGTCCGGCAGCAGGGTCTGCGCGACGCGGATGCCCGTGAGGTTCGCGGGGTTGTGCAGCGGCGCCAGGGGCGCCAGGTCCTCGATGTCCCGCTCGACCTCGGGGGTCACGAGCGCGGGACCGTCGAACAGGGCGCCGCCCTGCACCACGCGGTGCCCGACGGCCACGACGTGCGCGGACTCCAGGTCGGGCCCGAGCTCGTCGAACAGACCCAGGACGATGCGCAGCCCCTCGGCGTGGTCCGGTACCGGCAGCTCGCGCTTCGTCGTCGTCCCGTGCGCCACGTGCTTGACGGCGCCGACCGTGTCACCGATGCGCTCGACGATGCCGGACGCGATCGCCTCGCCGTCCTCCGGCGAGACCAGCTGGTACTTGATGGACGAGGAGCCCGAGTTGATGACGAGCACGCTCGCGCGGGGCTGCTCGGACGGGGTGGTGGTGCTCATCGGGCGGATCCCTCCGGGGTGGTGACGGCGCCGGCCTCGCCGGCCGAGGCGGCGGCCTGGGCCAGTGCCTGCGCCTGGATCGCGGTGATCGCGACGGTGTTGACGATGTCCTGCACGAGCGCGCCGCGCGACAGGTCGTTGACCGGCTTGCGCAGCCCCTGCAGCACGGGGCCGATGGCCACGGCGCCGGCGGAGCGCTGCACCGCCTTGTAGGTGTTGTTGCCCGTGTTGAGGTCCGGGAAGACGAACACCGTGGCCCGCCCGGCGACGGCCGAGTCGGGCATCTTCGTCTGGGCGACGGAGGCGTCGACGGCGGCGTCGTACTGGATCGGGCCCTCGACCGACAGGTCCGGGCGGCGCTCGCGGACCAGCCGCGTCGCCTCGCGCACCTTCTCGACGTCGGCACCCGAGCCGGACTCGCCGGTCGAGTACGACAGCATGGCGATGCGCGGCTCGATGCCGAACTGCGTGGCGGTCTCCGCCGAGGAGATCGCGATGTCCGCGAGCTGCTCCGCCGTCGGGTCCGGGATGACCGCGCAGTCCGCGTAGACCAGCACCCGGTCCTCGAGGCACATGAGGAAGCAGGACGAGACGCTGCCGACGCCGGGCGTCGTCTTGATGATCTCGAACGACGGCTTGATGGTGTGCGCGGTGGTGTGCACGGCGCCGGACACCATGCCGTCGGCCAGCCCGAGCTCCACCATGAGCGTGCCGAAGTACGACACCGACGACACGATCTCGCGGGCGCGCTCGACGGTCATGCCCTTGTGCTTGCGCAGCTCGGTGTAGACCTCCGCGAAGCGCTCGAGGGTCTCGCCGTTCTTCGGGTCGATGACCTGCGCGCCGTCCAGGTCCAGGCCCAGCTCGTTCGCCCGGGTCCGGATCGTGGCCTCGTCACCGAGGATCGTCAGGTCCGCGACCTGGCGCTGCAGCAGCGTGGAGGCCGCCCGCAGGATGCGGTCGTCGTTGCCCTCGGGCAGGACGATGCGCTTGCGGTCGCTGCGGGCGCGGTCCAGCAGCGCGTACTCGAACATCAGCGGGGTCACGACCTCGGGCCGCGACACGTCCAGCGCTGCGAGCAGGGCCTCGCCGTCGACGTGCTGCTCGAACAGCGCGAGGGCCGTGTCGACCTTGCGCTGCGCGTCGTGGGTGAGGCGCCCGCGGGTCGAGCCGGCCGCGCTGGCGGAGCGGAACGTCCCCAGCGACGTGGTGATGAGCGGCAGGCGCGAGCCGAGACCCTCCACCAGGCGCTGGATCGTCGGGGCAGGGTTCACGCCGCCGTTGAGGATGAGACCGGCGAGCGACGGGAAGCCGTCCGCCTGGTGGGCCATGAGCAGGCCGAGCAGGACGTCCGCGCGGTCGCCGGGGGTGATGACGACGGCGCCGTCCTGCAGCCGGTCCAGCAGGTTCTCGATCGACATGGCGCCGACCAGGACGTCGAGCACCTCGCGGCCCAGCAGCTCCTCGTCGCCCCCGGTCAGGGTGCCGCCGACGGCGTCCATGAGCTGGCGCAGCGTGGGCGCGTAGAGCAGCGGGGAGTCCGGCAGCGCCCACACGGGCACGGCGCCGTCGAGCACCTCACGGATGCGGTCCAGCGAGCCCGGCGCGCAGCGGTTGGCGATGACGGACACGACCTGCGCGTGGTCCGCCGCGATGGCCGTGGCCGCGACGTCGACGGCGTGGTGCACGTCCTCGGGGGAGCGGTGGGCGCCGTTGACGACGAGCACGACCGGGGCGCCGAGGTTCGCGGCGATGCGGGCGTTGTACGCGAGCTCGGTGGGGCCGGCCACGTCGGTGTAGTCCGTACCGACCACCACGACGGCGTCGCACCGGCGCTCGACGTCGTGGAAGCGGGACACGATGCGTGAGAGGGCCGCCTCGGGGTCGGCGATGACCTCGTCGTACGTGGCCCCCACCGCCTCGTCGTAGGCGATGTCGACACCGTCGTGCTCGAGCAGCAGCTCGAGCACGTAGTCCCGCTCCTCCGTCGACCGTGCGACGGGGCGGAACACGCCGACCCGCTGCACGGTGCGGGTCAGCAGGTCGACGAGACCGAGGGCGACGACGGACTTGCCCGTGTCCCCCTCGGCCGACATGACGTAGATCGTCCGGGCCACTGTGCTGCTCACTCCTCGTCGCCCCGGTAGGGGCTGTCTGTCGTCCGGTCGCGTCCGGGCGGGTGTGCCCGGACGCGACCACTGACGGTGGGGCTACTCGTTGTCCCCGCCGGTGTCGGCGGCGGCGGCGGGGCCGCGGGTGGGCTGCGGCCCACCCTCCTCCGTCGCGGTCTCGCCGACGTCCGGCCACACCCAGTCCCGCACCTCGGGGATGTCCTCGCCGTGCTCACGGGTGTACTGCCGGGCGCGGATCCGCGCGTCGACCATACGCTGACGCAGGCCCGCCTTGGACGCCCGCAGCCAGTGCACGTGGTCGATGACGTCGATCACCAGGTGGTACCTGTCCAGGTCGTTGAGCATCACCATGTCGAACGGCGTCGTGGTGGTGCCCTCCTCCTTGTACCCGCGCACGTGCAAGTTGTTGTGCCCGTTGCGACGGTAGGTGAGGCGGTGGATCAGCCACGGGTACCCGTGGTACGCGAACACGATCGGCCGGTCGTGCGTGAAGATCGTGTCGAACTCGGCGTCGGTCATCCCGTGCGGGTGCTCGCGGGCGTCCTGCAGCCGCATGAGGTCCACGACGTTGACGACCCGCACCTTCAGCTGCGGGATCTCGCGGCGCAGGATGTCGGCGGCGGCCAGCACCTCGAGCGTCGGGACGTCGCCCGCGCACCCCAGGACCACGTCGGGCTCCTCGTCGGGGGCCTCGGAGCCTGCCCACTCCCAGATGCCCAGCCCGCGGGTGCAGTGCGCGACCGCCTGGTCCATCGTGAGGAAGTTCGGCGCGGGCTGCTTGCCGGACACGACGACGTTCACGTACTGCTTGCTGCGCAGGCAGTGGTCGTACGTGCTCAGCAGCGTGTTGGCGTCCGGCGGCAGGTAGACCCGCACGACCTCGGCCTTCTTGTTCACCACGTGGTCGATGAACCCGGGGTCCTGGTGGCTGAAGCCGTTGTGGTCCTGCCGCCACACGTGGCTCGACAGCAGGTAGTTCAGGCTCGCGATCGGGCGTCGCCACGGGATGTCGTTGGTGACCTTGAGCCACTTCGCGTGCTGGTTGAACATCGAGTCGACGATGTGGATGAACGCCTCGTACGACGTGAACAGGCCGTGCCGCCCGGTGAGCAGGTAGCCCTCGAGCCAGCCCTGGCACTGGTGCTCCGAGAGCATCTCCATGACGCGTCCGGCACGGGCCATGTGCTCGTCGACGTCGGGCCCGTAGAACTCCGCGTTCCACTGCTTGTCCGTGGCCTCGTACACCGCCTGCAGCCGGTTGGACGCGGTCTCGTCGGGACCGAAGATCCGGAAGTTCTCGGGGTTGCGGCGGATCACCTCGGTGAGGAACTGGCCCAGCACCCGCGGTGCCTCCGCGAACGTCGCGCCCGGGGCGGGCACGTCCTGCGCGAACTGCCGGAAGTCCGGCATCCGCAGGTCGCGCAGCAGCAGGCCGCCGTTGGTGTGCGGGTTGGCGCTCATCCGCAGGTCGCCCTCCGGCGCCAGGGCCGTGACGTCCTCGTCGACGGCCCCCTGCTCGTCGAACAGCTCGTCCGGGCGGTACGAGCGCAGCCACGCCTCGAGGACCGCGAGGTGCTCGGGGGTGTCGCGGGCGTTGGCCAGCGGCACCTGGTGCGCCCGCCATGAGCCGGTGGTCTTCTTGCCGTCGATCTCCGCCGGGCCCGTCCACCCCTTGGGGGTGCGGAAGACGATCATCGGGTACAGCGGGCGGGTGAGGTCGCCCCGCGCCGCCCGCGCCTTGATCTCGGCGATCTCGTCGAGCACCTCGTCGAGCAGGACGGCGAACCGGCGGTGGACCTCCAGGACGTCCTCGTCGTCGAAGCCGGCCACGAAGACGTGCGGCTTGTGCCCGTACCCGACCATGAGGTCGTGCAGCTCCTCGTCGCTGATGCGCGCGAGGACCGTCGGGTTGGCGATCTTGTAGCCGTTGAGGTGCAGGATCGGCAGGACGATGCCGTCCTGCTGCGGGTTGACGAACTTGTTGGAGTGCCAGCTGGTGGCCAGCGGCCCCGTCTCGGCCTCGCCGTCGCCGACGACCGCGGCGACCAGCAGGTGCGGGTTGTCGAACGCGGCGCCGTACGCGTGGCTCAGCGCGTAGCCGAGCTCGCCGCCCTCGTGGATGGAGCCCGGCGTCTCGGGTGCCACGTGCGAGGGGATGCCGCCGGGGAAGGAGAACTGCCGGAACAGCCGGCGCAGGCCCTCCTCGTCGTGCGTGATGTCGGAGTAGACCTCCGAGTACGTGCCGTCCAGGTAGGCGCTGGCCACCAGGCCGGGGCCGCCGTGGCCCGGGCCGGTGATGTAGATCGTCGACTGCTCGCGCTCCGCGACGGCGCGGTTGAGGTGCGCGTACAGGAAGTTCAGGCCCGGCGTGGTGCCCCAGTGCCCGAGCAGCCGCGGCTTGACGTCGTCACGGCTGAGCGGGCGGCGCAGCAGCGGGTTGTCCAGCAGGTAGATCTGGCCCACCGACAGGTAGTTGGCGGCACGCCACCACTTCTCGATGCGTTCCAGCGTCGCGTCGTCGAGCTGTCCGGAGCCGGCCCGCCACGACGTGCGGGCCTCCGTCGCGGCGAACTTCCCCGACGCGATCGGACCTGCCTTGACGACGGACTGCGGGTCCGCGGCGGTGGATGTCATGTCCCCTCCCGAGGGAAGTACCAGTGGCCGGGCGGAGCCCAGCATTCCGTGAGGCCCGGGCGGGACCTGGGACGTCCGGCCCACCAGCGCCCGTACTCCTGATCACAGCCATACAAGCGCAGATGCGCCCGTGCCGCAGAAGCATCGGGTGACGTCCGCCACGGACCGCCGCCCGGTGGGGTGCATCGCACGGGACCGCGCGTCGGCCCGGGTACCGTGAAGGCGTGGCCGACACCCCGACCTCCGTGTGGCGCGCCGCGGTCCGGCCCCGGATGCTGGTGCTGCTGGTGGTGCTGCTGGCCGCCGCCGCCGTGTGCGCGCGGCTCGGCGTGTGGCAGCTCGAGCGTGCCGAGGTCCGCGGCGCGGCGTCCGCGGCGCGGGAGGCCGAGCGGATCGTCACCGCCGACCCGGAGCCGCTGGCCGACCTGCTGGCTCCGGGCGACACGTTCAGCGCCGACCTCGTGGCCCACAAGGTGGTCGTGACGGGCACCTACGACGACGACGACACCCTCCTGGTCACCGGCCGCGCGCACGCCGGGCGCACCGACGGGTACCTGGTGCTCACGCCGCTGCGGGTGCCGACGGACGACGGGACCGCCGTGCTGCCGGTCGTCCGGGGCTGGTCGGCGACGCCCGACGTCGCCCCCGCGCCCGCCGGCGACGTCGAGGTCGTCGGGTGGCTGCAGTACGCGGAGGAGGCCGGCGCGCCGATCGTCGACGGGCGCACCGACGCGATCAGCGCGGCCCAGCTCCTCGCCGCCTGGGGCGGACCGGTCTACACGGGCTACCTGGTGGTCCAGACCAGCGACCCCACCGACCCGGCCACGGCCGAGGGGCTCGAGGGCCTGGCGCCGCCGACGCGCGCGGGCGCCGGGCTCAACGTGCAGAACCTCGCCTACGCGGCGCAGTGGTGGATCTTCGGGCTGTTCGCCGCGGGGCTGTGGTGGCGGATGGTGCGTGACGAGGCCGCGGGGCGCCCACCGCTGCCGGGCGCGGCACCCGCCGCCGGTCCGCCCGACGACGGCGGGCGTCAGGACGACGACCGGCGGACCGCGCAGGCGCCGGTCGAGGCGCGACCCGGCGCCTGATCCCTGCCCCTGATCCCTGCCCCTGAGCGAGGAGCCGGACGCCGGGGCCCGCGCGCGGACCCCGGGCGCCCTCAGCCCTCGTGCTGCCACGACCTCCACAGCGCGGCGTACTCGCCGCCCGCCGCGACCAGCTCGTCGTGCGGGCCGATCTCGCTGATCCGGCCCGCGTCGACCACGGCCACCCGGTCGGCGTCGTGCGCCGTGTGCAGCCGGTGCGCGATCGCGACCACCGTGCGCCCGGCCAGCACCGCCGACAGCGACCGTTCCAGGTGCCGGGCGGCGCGGGGGTCGAGCAGCGACGTCGCCTCGTCGAGCACGAGCGTGTGCGGGTCGAGCAGCACGAGGCGCGCGAGCGCGAGCTGCTGCGCCTGCGCCGGGGTCAGCGCGGTGCCGCCCGACCCGACCTCGGTGGCCGCCCCCTCGGGCAGCCCTTGCACCCAGTCCCACGCGTCGACCGCGCGCAGGGCGCGCTCGAGGTCGTCGTCGTCCGCGTCGACCTTGGCCAGCCGCAGGTTCTCCGCGACGGTCCCGACGAAGACGTGGTGCTCCTGCGTCACCAGGGCGACGTGCCCCCGCAGGTCCTCGAGCGGCAGGTCGACCAGCGGGACGCCCCCGACGGTCGCGGTGCCGGCCGTGGGCGGGTGGATGCCGGCCAGCATGCGGCCGAGCGTCGACTTGCCCGCGCCCGACGGGCCCACGACCGCGAGCCGCTCACCGGGCGCCAGGTCCAGGTCGATCCCGTGCAGCACGTCGTGGCCCTCGCGGTACGCGTACCGCAGCCCGCGGGTCGCGATGCGCTCGTCGGCCGGGCGCGCGTCACCCGCCTCGCGGTCGGTCCCGACCAGCCGCACGCCCACGATGCGCGCGAGGGCGGTGGCCGCCACCTGGATCTCGTCGACCCAGAAGATCAGCTCCCACACCGGACCGGTGACCTGGTAGGCGTACAGCACGATCGTGGTGACCGCCCCGAGCGTCACGTGACCGGTCGACGCGAGGTACCCGCCCCACACCAGGACCGCGACGGGTGCCAGCACGAAGGCCAGGTCCACGCCGGGGAACAGGATGGTCCGCAGCCGCAGCGTCGCCCGCTCGGCCGCGAAGGCCTCCCGCAGGTCGTCGCGCACGCGCTCCTCGCGGGCGTCCCCCAGACCCAGGGCGTCGACGGTGCGCGCCCCTTCGACGGTCTCGGTGATGGTGCCGTTGAGCACGGCGTAGGCCGCCGACTCCCGGACGTACGCGGGGGTGGCACGGCGCAGGTACCAGCGCACCATGATCACCATCGTCGGCACGCCGACGAACAGCGCGAGCGACACGAGCGGGTCGATCACGAGGCACGCGACCACCGTGAGCGTGATCGTCACCACGGCGACGATCACCCGCGGCACCCCGAACCGCACGGCGTGCTGCAGCTTGTTGACGTCGTTGGTGGTGCGGGCCACCAGGTCCCCGGTGCCGGCGCGCTCGACCACCGACAGCGGCAGCGACGTCACGGTCTCGAGGAACTCCTCGCGCAGCTCGGCGAAGACCTGCTCGCCGAACAGCATCGAGGCGCGCTGCGCGTACCGGATGAGCCCGGTCTGGGTGAGGACGGCGACCGCCCCGACCACGACGAGCGTGTTGACGTACCGCGCGTCGGTGCCCGACGTCACGGCGTCGACGAGACGCCCGAGCAGCAGGGGCCCGGCCAGGCCGGCGACGGCGGCGAGCGTGTGCAGCGCGGCCAGGCCGCCCAGCCGGCGGCGGTGCCGGCCGAGCAGCTCGGTCGCGTACGCGCGGACGGTGGCCGCGTCGGCGACGGGCAGCTTCATGCGGCACCTCCGGTGGGCAGGTCGACGGCGGAGCGGTCCGTCGACGACGGGCCGCGGGGGTCGGTGCGGTCGAACGACTCCTCGACGGGCAGGTCGTCGTCCATGCGGCGGCCCACCACGCGGCGGTACGTCGCGGCGACCTCGGGGCCGGCCGCGCCGTCGAGCAGCGCGGCGTGGGTGCCGCGGGCGACGAGCGCGCCGTCGACGACCAGCTGCACCTCGTCCACGTGGTCGAGCACCAGGGGGCTGGCGGTGACGACGAGCGTGGTGCGCCCGCGGCGCGCGTCGGACAGCCGGGCGGCGATCCGCGCCTCGGTGTGGGCGTCGACCGCGCTGGTCGGCTCGACCAGCACGAGGATCTCGGCCTGCGTGAGCAGCGCGCGGGCGAGCGCGACGCGCTGGCGCTGACCGCCGGACAGGGACCGGCCCTTCTCCGGCAGCTCCCCGTCCAGCCCGTCGGGCACGGAGTCGAGCACGTCCTGGGCGTCGGCGAGGGCGATCGCGTCGAGCAGGTCCTCGCGCCGCGCGCCGCCGCGCACGTCCAGGCCGGCGGCCAGCGAGCCGGAGAACAGCTGCGGCATGGCCTCGGCGACCACGACGCGCCGCCGCACCTCGGCCAGCGGCAGGTCGCGCAGCGGGACCCCGCCGAGGCGCACGGGCGTCGCGGCCTCCGCGTCGTCGTCGAACCGTCCCATCCGGGTCGCGATGCGCGCGGACTCGTCCGGGTCGGCGCAGACCAGCGCGACGACCCGGCCGGCCTCGAGCGTCACGCCGCTCGCCTCGTCCACGAGCGGCGAGCCCGGCGGCGGGGGCGTGCTGACGGACGCGGGTGCCGCACCGGCGGCGGGGACGACCCGCAGCACGGTCAGCACCTTGCGGGCGGCCACGACGGCGCGCGTCGCGGACTGCAGGAACTCGGTGGCGTTCTGCACGGGCCAGCCGAGGAACGCCGCGTAGCCGTACGTGGTGACGAGCTGCCCGGGCGTGATGGTGCCCTCGAGGGCCATGTGGGCGCCCAGCCACACCAGCGCGATGACGAACATGCCGGGCAGCAGCACCTGCAGCGCGTCCAGCCACGACTGCGTGACCGCGACGTGCTCACCGCGCTCGCGCACCAGCTGCGACTGGCGGCGGTAGCGACCGGTGAACACCGACTCGCCGCCGATCCCGCGCAGCACGCGCAGCCCGGAGACGGTGTCGGAGCCGAGGGTCGTCAGGCGCCCGGAGGCCTCGCGCTGCGCGGACTGGCGACGCTGCAGCGGCTTGACCAGCAGGCCCAGGACCGCGGCGACCGTGGGCAGGCCGAGCACCACGACCAGGCCCAGCGGGACGGAGACCTGCAGCATGAGCACGGCGACGGCGGCGTACGCGGTGAGCGAGCCGATGAACCGGGCCGTGACGGCGAACAGGTCGCCGACCCGCAGCGCGTCGTTCGCGACGGCGGACACGACCTCACCCGTCGGGAGCTCCGCCGTCACGGCGTGCCCGGTGCGCGCCGTGCTCCGCCCGACGAGCTGGGACGTCGTGAACGCCGCACGCAGCCAGTTGGCGACGTCGAACCGGTGGCCCACGGCCGACGCGGCCGCGCTCAGCACGCCGAGGGCCAGCAGGGCGCCGGCGGCGCTCAGCAGGCCGGGGCCGAAGCCCTGCTCCAGGCCGTCGTCGATCGCCCGGCCGGTCAGGTAGGGCAGGAACGCCTGGCAGGCGAACTGGACCACGCCGCAGGTGACGGCCGCCAGGAGGATGCCCCACTGGCGCCGGGCCAGCCACCCGAGGTAGGCGGCGGGGCCGCGCAGCGGCGGGGTGCCGGGATCGGCGAGAGGGAGTGAGCGCACGTCCGTCAACGTACGTCGCGCCACCGACAGGCCAGAAGCGTTTTGTGCAGCCCGCGACGGTCGTTCCCGTCGCGTCCGCCGGTCCCCGTCCGCCGGTCCCGCCCGCCGCCCGCGCCGTCGGTCCCGGCGACCCGCGCGAGCGCGCCGGCGCGCAGGTCACGCGTGGGTCGACGGGCCCACGGCGGGCCCAGGCCGGGCGGGGTCGAACCGGCCCACGGGCCCTGCGTCCGGAGGGCCGTGGGCACCGAGCATGTGGGCATGCCTCAGCCCGTGCCGGTCGCCGCCGCGTCGTCGGCGTGCCGTGCGAGCGTGCTGCCGACGACGAGACCCCACGCGGCGAAGCTGCCCCGGGGTGCCTCGAGGACGTCGACGACGCCGCGCCGCGGCCGCGTCATGCCGAACGGGCGCAGCACGGTGGTCGCGACGACGCGTCCGGCGTCGTCGAGCAGGGCCACGTCGAGCGGCTGCGTCATGCCCATCCCGTGCACGCCCGCCTCGCCCACGAACCACATCGAGGCGGGCAGGGGACGGCGTCCGAGCATGCCGCGGGCGCGCCGCGCCCACGTGTCCGCGATCACCACGTCGGCCACCTCGCGGCCGTCCACGAACAGCCGAGCGCTGGAATTGGCCATTGCTTTTTCCCCACTATCATCCGTCGGGCGGGTCATCACCGGGCCATATGTCCTACGACGTGTCCGATGCATTCCTGATGCACCTTTCCCAGGTGTCGGCACCGCAGCCAGTCACAGCGTCAACGCAGGCCACGGCCCCGAGGAGATCACGGTATCCATGCAGCGCATCGTCGTGTCGGCGCTCGTGCCGCTCGTGCCGGACGCACGGGAGCTGGTCGAGAACGACGGCCTCCTGCTGGTCGACCCGCACGACCTCCCGGCACTCCGGGAACGACTCCGTCCGGGCGACGGCCACGTCCTCATTCTGGGTGAAAAGCGACACGAGGCACTCGTCCGGCGGCACGCCGCGGTGCTGTCCGACGCCGGGATGCCCGTCGCGTGGCGCGTCGCGCACCACGGTCCGGCCGCGCTCGTCCTGGTCGCCGGGCAGGTCGCGGCGGCGGGCGTGGACGCCGGCATCGCCTGCGTCGTGGCCGACCAGCTCCTCGAGCAGACGTGGAGCGGCGCCTGGACGCCGAGCGTCGCGAGGCTGGAGCACCCGCCCGTGGCGGTCGGCCAGCACCTGCGCTCGTGGCTGCCCGGGGGCGACGGCTTCGTCGTGACGTTCTCCGGCCCCGCGCCGGCGGCCCGCGCGGTGGGCCGCGCGGAACCTGCCGAGCCCGTGCTGGCCCGCGGCGAGCTGTACGGCGCCGGCCTGGGACGGGTGCCCGCGGCCGGTCTGCAGGACGCGCTCACGACGTCCGGCGCCACCGGCACGGCCGACGTCCCCGCGCTCGCGCTCGACACCGCCGGACGCACCGGGTCCGACGGGGCCGTCGAGCTGGTCGCCCTGCCCGCCGACCGGCGCCTGGAGCTGCCGGCGACCAGAGGCCGCTGCGACGTGTGCGAGGCCCTCGTCTTCTCCGACACCTGCCCGTTCTGCCACGTGCGGCCCTCTGCCGCCGACCCCCGAGGAGTCCCCGCGTGAACCCCCGCCAGCGCCGTGGCGTGCTGTTCGTCCTGCTCGCCGTCGTCCTCGCCGTCGTCGTGTTCTTCGTCGTCGCCTCCTACGTCAACAACGTCGCCAGCCAGGTCGGGTCGGTGGTGACCGTGTACCGGACGGCCGACGACATGCCGGCCTTCGCCACGATCGAGGAGTCGTCGATCGTCGCCGACGAGGTGCCGGCGCGGTGGCTGTCCGAGTCGGCCCGCCTCGACGCCGAGGACCTCGTGGGCCGCCGCATCGGGTTCAACATCGCGCAGGGCACGCTGCTGTCGGAGGACATGCTGGTGCCGCCGTCCGAGCTGTCGGCCACCGAGCGCGAGATCGCGATCCAGGTGAACCAGATCACCGGCATCGCCGACCGCGTGCGGCCCGGCGACTACGTCGACATCTACGCGGTGTTCGCCGACGTGCCCGGCCTGCCCAAGCAGGTGCGCGTGCTCGTGCAGAACGTGCGCGTGGTCTCCGTGCGCGGCAGCCAGGTGCGCCTCGACGAGGACAGCCCGACCGGTGAGGCCGCGGTCGTCCCGGTGACGCTGGCGCTCGAGCCGAACGACGCGCTCGCGGTGACGTACGCCGCCGCGTTCGCCCAGGAGGTGCGCCTCGTCGGTCTGCCGACCGGCACGGGCGAGGACCGCACCGGTGAGCAGGGTGAGTTCGACGCCGAGGACCTCGGTGGCGTCGCGGTGCCCGAGGGGAGCCAGGGCTGATGGCCGGGACAGTCGTCATCGGGTGCGCGGACCAGACGCTCGCGTACGACCTCCGCTCGCAGCTCGCGGAGGTGGCGGACGTCGAGGTGCTCGCCGTGGTCGAGTCGACCGCCGAGCTGGCTCGCGTCGTCGTGGAGCGCGACCCCAACCTCGTGCTGCTGCACGACCAGCTCGGTCCCGAGCCGGTCCACCAGGTCGTCCGCGACCTGAGCCTGCGTCGCCCGGCGAGCGTGACGCTCATCGTGTCGGGCGACTCCGACCCCGAGACGCTCGCCGAGGCCACCGACGCCGGGGCGCGCGGCCTGCTGACGTACCCGCTGTCGTTCGCCGAGGTGCAGCAGCGCATCACGAACGCGATCGACTGGTCGACGCGCCTGCAGTCCCTGCTGGTCGAGCAGACCGACAGCACCGCCGGCCACCGGGCGCTCGTGCTGGCGATCACGGGCACCAAGGGCGGTGTCGGCGCGACCACGGTCGCGACCCACCTCGCGTGGGACGTGCGCCGCGAGCTCCCGGACCACCGCGTCCTGGTCATCGACCTCGACCTGGAGAAGGGCGACGTGTCGAGCCTCATCGAGGCCCGGCACCGGGTGTCCGTCGCGGACGTCGCCAAGGTCGCCGACGACCTGTCGTTCCGTACGGTCGCCGACGCGATCCTCGAGCACGAGTCCGGCGTGCACCTGCTGCTGCCGCCGGAGGACGTGCGCGAGGCCTCGCTGGTGACCCCGGCGGCGATCCGCCAGATCATCGGGCTGGTGCGCCAGCAGTACGACCTCGTCGTCATCGACGCCGGCGCCCGGGTCACCCCGCTGCAGGCGGCGGTCGTCGAGATCGCCGACGAGGCGGTCGCGGTCGTGACGCCGGACCTGGTGAGCCTGCGCGCCCTGCGCCGCAACGTCGGCTGGTGGGACCAGCTGTCGGTCCGCAAGCCGGAGAGCACGTGGGTGCTGGTCAACCGGCACTCGCGCGCCGACGAGATCCAGCCCGACACCGTCGCGCGGCTCTCGCCCAGCCCGGTGCTCGACGTGACGCTGACGGACCGGGGACGCAAGCTCGAGCGCTCGGTCAACTCGCGCTCGCCCGAGTACGTCGAGGACGCCTCGTGGTGGCAGTCGGTGCGCGCGTTCGGACGCGCGGTGGGCGTCGGCCGCGGGCGCGCCGCAGCCTCGGCGCCGGCGGCCGGGGAGCAGGCCGCGCGCGGGCGCCGCCGTCGTACCGCCGCCTCCGACGAGGGCTCGGCCTCGATCGAGCTCGTCGGCGTGCTGCCGACGGTCGTCGTCGTGTGCGTCGTCGTGGTGCAGCTCGCGGTCGTCGGGCTGACGGCCCTGTGGACCGGCTACGGCGCGTCGGCCGCGGCCCGTGCGGCCGCGGTGCACGCCTCGTCGAGCGAGCTGCGGCAGGCGACGCAGGACGCCGTGCCGGGTGGGTACCACTCGGACCTGCGCGTGCGGCGCGACCCCACGGGGCGCGAGGTGGAGGTCAGCATGGCGGTGCCGATCCTGGCACCCGGGCTCGCGTCGACGCCGTGGCGGATCACGATCGGACGGGAAGTGGTGGTGGAACCATGACCAGGCTCGTGCGCGACCTGCGCCGCCGGGACGAGGGGACGGCGACCATCGAGGTCGTCGGCGGGCTGGTCGCGGTGGCGCTCGCGGTGGTCTGCATCATGCAGTTCGTCTGGTACGTCGTCGCGGCGGACGCCGCCGCGCAGGCCGCCCGCGACGGTGCGCGCGCGCTGAGCCTCGGTCGTCCGGTGCAGCAGGCCGTGGAGCGGTCGCTGCCCGGCACGCTCGACGCGCGCGTCACGTACCCCGCGCCCGACACGGTGAAGGTCACGCTCGACGTGCGCCGCGTCGCCGGGTTCCCGCAGATCCAGGTCGACCGCCAGGTCGCCATGCCGAGGACCGGCCGATGAGCGGCTTCTCCGACTGGGACCGCCGGTCCGACGCGAGCCCCGTCGCCGCGGGGTCGGCGTTCGCGCGCAGCGAGCTCGACGAGCAGCTCGTCTCGCAGTTCAAGCGCATGCTGCTCGACGAGGTCGACCTGCACGAGCTCGGCCGGCTCGACACCGGCCAGCGGCGCGTGCGGCTCGAGCGGGTCGTGGCGCACCTGGTGTCGACCGAGGGCGTCATCCTCACGACGCGGGAGCGCAACGCCCTGATCCGGCGGGTCGTCGACGAGTCCATCGGCCTGGGCGTCCTCGAGCCGCTGCTCGCGGACGAGACGGTGTCCGAGATCATGATCAACGGGCACGACACCATCTACGTGGAGCGGTTCGGCCAGATCGAGCGCGTGGCGACCACCTTCGCGACCGAGGAGCAGCTGCGTCAGACCATCGACCGCATCGTCTCGACGGTCAACCGGCGCGTCGACGAGTCGAGCCCGATGGTCGACGCGCGCCTGCCCGCCGACGAGCGCATGCCGCGCGGGGCGCGCGTGCACGTCGTCCTGCCGCCGCTGACGCTCAACGGTCCGACCGTCACGATCCGTCTCTTCCCGCGCTCGTACGGTCTGGACGAGCTGCTGCGCCGCGGCACGCTCGACGCCGCCAGCGCCGAGCTGCTCGCCGCGTGCGTCCGCGCGCGCGCCAACATCATCGTCTCGGGCGGTACCTCCTCGGGGAAGACGACCTTCCTCAACGCGCTGTCCGCGTTCATCCAGGGTCGCCAGCGCATCATCACGATCGAGGACGCCGCCGAGCTCTCGCTCGGGCAGGAGCACGTGGTCCGGCTCGAGACGCGACCGGCCAACGTCGAGGGCCACGGCCAGGTGACGATCCGCGACCTCGTGCGCAACGCGCTGCGCATGCGGCCCGACCGCATCATCGTCGGCGAGGTCCGCGGCGGCGAGGCGCTCGACATGCTGCAGGCGATGAACACCGGCCACGAGGGCTCGCTCGCCACCGTGCACGCCAACTCCACGGTCGACGCGCTGATCCGCCTCGAGACGCTCGCGTCGATGAGCGACGTCGACGTGCCGTTCCACGCGCTGCGCGACCAGGTGAACAACGCGATCGACATCGTCGTGCAGCTGCTGCGCGGCGCGGACGGCACGCGGCGCGTCGTCGAGATCGGGTGGGTCGCGTCGAAGCACCGCGAGGACTTCGAGGTCCAGCCGATCATGCGCTGGGACCCCGAGGCCCAGGGCCCGACGGGCACACCGGGGCGCTTCGTCCTGCACCCCATCCCGCAGCGGCTGCTCGACCGGCTGCGCATCGCCGGCGAGGCGATCGGCCGTGCCGCGGTCCCGCCGCAGGCCGTGCCGTCCGTCGCCGAGCCGCAGGACGTGCCGGCCGCCGCCGAGGCGCAGGACGAGGTGGCCGCGTCGTGACGGTCCTGCTCATCCTCGTCGGCGTCGCGGCGGCCTCGGTGCTGCTCGTCGTCGGCATCGCCGACATCTCCTTCGTGCACAGCCGGCGCCGCGCGATCGTCGAGGGTGTGGTCGACGAGAACCCCGCGTCCTGGAACGCGCGCGTCGACGCGTGGGACCGGTCGTTCGTCCAGACCCGCCCCGGGCGGTGGGTCAGCCGCCAGCTCGTCCTCGCGGGCGAGGAGCGCTCGCCCTCCCTGGTCGCCGCGGTGACGCTCGCCTCGGGTGCCGTCACGGCCTGGCTGCTGTCGGTGGCGCTCGCGCCCGCGTTCGGTGTGCTGGGCGTCGTCGCGATGGTCGTCGGCCTGCGCACGTGGCTGGGCCGCACGCGCCAGCGCCGCAACGAGCAGTTCATCTCCCAGATGCCCGAGCTCGCGCGCGTGCTGTCGAACGCGACGAGCGCCGGCCTGTCGATCGCGGCCGCGATCGGCGTCGCCGCGGGCGAGCTGACCGCCCCGGCCGGGCCCGAGCTGCGGCGCGTGGCCGACCGGCTGCGGTTCGGCGTCGCGCTGGACACCGCGATCGAGGAGCTCCAGGAGCGGCTGCCCTCGCGCGAGGTCGCGGTCCTGAGCTCGACCCTGCTCGTCTCGGCCCGCAGCGGCGGGTCCCTCGTGACCGCGCTGCGCGACATCGCCGACACGCTGGAGCAGCGCAAGGAGACGCGCCGCGAGGTGCGCACGGTGCTCGCGCAGGCCACGGCCACCGGCTACACGGTCGTCGGCATGGGCTTCGGCATCCTCGTGCTCCTCAACGTCATCCAGCCCGGCACCGTCGAGCGCATGACGCAGGAGTGGCTGGGCCGCGGTGCGCTGCTCGTGGGCGGAGGGCTGCTCGTGGGCGGCGCACTCGTGATCCGCCGGATGACGAGGTTCCCGTCATGACCGCGGGCACGGTCCTGCTCCTCAGCGGGGGACTCGCCGCGATCGCGACGGTCCTGGGCCTGCTGGGGTACCGGGCGATGCGCACGGACGCCCTGGACACGCTCGCGGTCGAGGACCTCGCGCTGCTCAAGGGCCAGCGTCGGCGGCGCGCCGAGGGCACGACGCCGCTGCAGCGCCTCGCGCGGCGGCTGGTGCCGCGTCTGCGGCGCGCACTGGGTCCCGCGCGGCTCGCGTCGCTGCAGCGACGCATCGACGAGGCCGGGCGGCCCGACGGTCTGACCGTCGACGGCTTCCTCGAGCGCGTCGCCTGGTGGCTCCTCGTGGTCACGCCCATCGCGGTGCTGTTCGTGCTCCAGGGCAACCTGCTGTGGGTGCCGCTGGCGTACGTCGCGCCGCTCGTGCTGCCGCTCAGTCAGGTCGCACGCGCCCAGCGCCTGCGTCGTGAGCAGATCGACAAGGACCTGCCGGACTTCCTGGACGTGCTCGCGGTCACGGTCATGGCCGGCGTCAGCTTCCGGCAGGCGATGGCCCGCGTCGCGGACCGGTTCTCCGGGCCCCTGGCCGAGGAGATCCAGCTGACGCTCCAGCAGGTCGCCAACGGCGCCTCGGTGCGCGACGCGCTCGACGCCTTCCGGCGACGCAGCTCGTCCGAGCCCGTCGCGCAGTTCGTCTCGGCGCTCCTGCAGTCCCAGGAGCTCGGTGCGCCGCTCGCCGCGTCCCTCAAGCAGATCGCGCTGGACATGCGCCGCGACAGCGGGCAGCGGATGCGGCAGGCCGCGGCGCGGATGGCCCCGCGCGTCACGCTGGTCACGTCGCTCGTCCTGGTGCCGGCCGCCGTCATCTTCGTGTTCGTCGGGCTGTGGATCGGTGCGGACATCGACTTCGGCTCGCTGACCGAAGGGCTGGGATGACCGGCCGCCCCGGGTTCCACCACCGGCTGGTGTCCGCGGCGATGTTCGTGCGGCTCGGTGCGATCGTCGTCGCCCTGTTCGGCATGGTCGGGCAGCAGGTCACGCCCGTGCTGCTGATCTGCGTCCTCGTGCTGGCCGGCCCGGGCTTCGCGGTGCTCGTCCACCCGCCGATGCTGGACGCGGTGACGCGGCACCCGCTCGTGCTCGTGGTGGACGTGCTCATCAACCTGGGGCTCGTGGCGGCCCTGGGCGTCGAGAGCCCGCTGGTGCTGGCCACGTTCTCCAGCGCGCTGCTCGTCGGGATGCTCACCGAGCGACGCGCCGCCGTCGCCGGTGCGCTGATCCTCGCGGCGGGGTACGTCGTGGTGCGGACGCTGGCCACGGACGGGCGGGACCAGGGCTTCATGCTCGCCCTCGGGGTCCCGACGCTGTACCTGTGCCTCGTGGGGCTCGGCGCCGCGGTCCGCCGCGCCCACGCCGAGCAGGCGTCGCTGCACGCGCAGACGCAGGCGGCGCAGCGTGCGCTCGTCGCGGCCGACGAGCGCGCCCGGCTCGCGCGGGAGATGCACGACTCCGTCGGCAAGACCCTGCACGGCATCGCGCTGGGGGCCCGCGGCCTGGTCGGCTGGGTCGACCGGGACCCCGCGCGCGCGGCCGAGCTCGCGCGCGCCCTCGGGGACGCCGCGGAGGACGCGGCACGGGAGGCGCGCGAGATCCTCGTGCGCCTGCGCGCGGACCAGCCGGACCGTCCGCTGGTCGAGGTCCTGCGGGACCGCTGCGAGGCGTGGCAGGCGGAGACGGGCATCCCCTGCGAGCTGGTCGTGCGGTTCGCCGTCGACCTGCCCACGGAGGTGCGCTACGAGGTCCTCGCGATCGTCGGGGAGGCCCTGGAGAACGTGCGTCGGCACGCCGGCGCGACGCACGTGACCGTCGAGCTCGCCGCGACCGGGGACGCCTGCCGCATCGTCGTCGCCGACGACGGCCAGGGGTTCGCCCCCCGGGTCGACGGCACGAGCCCGCACGGCCACTTCGGCCTGACAGGCATGCACGAGCGTGCGCGCGAGGCGGGGGTGCGGCTCGCCGTGTCGTCCCGGCCCGGCGCGGGCACCCGCGTGGAGATCGTCCACGCGACGTCGGGCGGGCGCGCCCCGCAGAGCGGAGGACTGGTGGAGCTCCATGGCTGAGGCGACGGGCACGCGCGACGGGACGGACACGAGCGCGCACCGCGCCGTGACGGACGTGACGGTCGTCGTCGTGGACGACAACTCCGTGATCCGGATGGGGCTCACGAGCCTCATCGACGCCTCCGACCGGCTGCGCGTCGTGGGGCAGGCCGCCGACGGCGAGGAGGCCGTGCGCGTCGTGCGGGCCACCATGCCCGACGTGGTGCTGCTCGACGTGCGGATGCCGCGCCGCGACGGCGTGCAGGTCGCCGCCGAGGTGTCCGCGTGGAGCAAGGTCCTCATGCTCACGTACTCCGACGCCCCCGAGGTGGTCCGGGCGGCCGTGGAGGCCGGGGCCAGCGGCTACCTGGTCCACGGGCAGTTCGAGGCGGGGGACCTCGAGCGCACCATCCTGTCGGTCGCGGCCGGCTCGTTCGTGCTGTCGCCGCACGCCGCGGCCGTGATGCGCGACGCGCTGCGCCCGGCGCCCGCGCCGGCACCCGTGCGTCCCGACGCCGGACTGTCGGCCCGCGAGGCGGAGGTCATGGAGCTGGTCGCGGCGGGGCAGACCAACCGGGAGATCGCGGCGACGTGCTTCCTGTCCGAGAAGACGGTGAAGAACCACATCAACCACATCTTCGCGAAGCTGGGTGTACGGACCCGGGCCGAGGCCGTCGCGGTGTGGCTCGGTGGTGCGGCGGGCCCGGTCCCGCGGGGCGGGTGAATGGGCCCTGAGTTGGGTCCACGGACCCGTCGCCCGCGTCCGGCTCGTCCGTAGTGTCGTCCTCGTCGTCAGAGGTCCACAGCGGGACGCCGCACCGGATCACCACAGGTCAGGTCAGCGGGGAGCCCGCTGCAGCAGAGTCAGGAGTCAGCCATGACGCGCATGTTCGTCAAGACGCAGGTCCGCATCCAGAAGGCTCTCGAGAACGCCGGCGGCCGTGACGCCGGCCAGGGCACCATCGAGTACATCGGCATCCTCGTGGTCGCCGGCCTCCTGCTCGTCGCCGTGATCGGCACGGTCAAGGGCTGGAACCCCAAGGGCTTCGTCGACAGCGCCATCACGGAGATCGAGGGCGTCGTCGGGGGCTGACGTCCCTCTCCGCCACGGCGCTGTGCCGGGACCCCTGCGGGTCCCGGCGCAGCGCCGTTCCGCCGTCCCCACACGCCCACCGACACGAGGAGCGAGGACACCGTGACCACCCCGCACGCGCGCCGCCGTCACGCCGACCGCGGTGCCCACGACCGCGGTGCCGCCGCTCTCGGCCTCATCGTCGGCGTCGTGCTGTGCGCCTTCGCGCTCCTCGCGTTCGTCCTGGTCCCCCTGGTCACGAGCACCGGGATGGCCGGGCGCTCGTCGTCCGCCGCCGACGCCGCCGCGCTCGCCGCGGCGCAGCGGGTGCGGGAGGCTGCCCTGGACGCCGCGCTCGTCGTGCCCGTCGGTGGGACGGTCGGCGGGACGATGGCCCCGTCGGTCGGCATCACCGACGCCCAGACGTACGCGCGACGCAACGGCTCCGAGCTGGTCGGCGCCCGCTACCACGCGGACCTGCGCGCGGACCGGGTCCGCGTCGAGGTCCGCACGCCGGACCCGGAGGGCCTGCGCGGTGGCACCTACCGGCAGGCCGAGGCCGAGGTCGGCGTCGCCCTCGACCGCTGCGAGCTGACGCGCGAGCGCGTCATCGTCGGGTACGAGCCGCCGCCCCCGCCGCCGGAGCCCACCCCCGAGCCCGAGCCCGACCCGTCGGCCACGCCCACGCCGAGCCCGACCCCTCCGCCGCCCCCGCCGCCGGTGCCGATCTTCGGGTGGGACCACACGTTCACCTGCACGTCGGGCGGCGGTGCCGTGCTCGTGAGCCTCGGCCCGGAGCGTGACGTCGCCGTCGTGCGGACCGCCATGCGGGCCTGGCTGGACGCGCGGCTGGAACCGCGCCTCGTGCGATGATCTGCGTCCCGCCGAGCCGGTCGTCACGCACCGCCACTTCCTGGAGGTCGAGCATGTCGTCAGTCCGTCGCCGCGCGAGCAGGTCGGCCCGGGTGGTCGCCGTGGTCGCGGGTGCCGTCCTCGTGGCGTCGTCGGCCGCGGCCGCGCCCGCCGCGTCGTCCCCGGCGCCGGACGGCGAGGACGTGCGCGTCGAGGGGGTGGACGTCCCCGTCCGCGGCACGTTCACGGCCCGGACCAATGCTGAGGGCACCGGCCCGCTCGTGCGCGGCGCCGTCCACGGCGTGCGGCGGGTCGACGGCGGCACGGTGCTGTACCTGTCGCTGGGGACCACGGCGTCCTCCGGGGCGTACCTGCACATGAGCTCGATCTTCCGTCCGGGGACCGGCGCCTACGAGTTCGACGCGATCAGCCAGCTCGTGCTCGTCGACCGCACCGGCGGCAAGGCCTACCTGCCGCTGGTCGCGCAGGACGCCACCTCGGTGTTCGACGACGTCAAGGCGGAGGCCGGTGAGCTGCCGGTCATCTACGCCGTGTTCCCCGAGCTGCCCGCGGGCACGGGCACTGTCGACGTGCTCGTCGGGGACCAGCGCGCCGCCGTCCTCGCCGTCCCCGTCGAGGAGGGGCTCCTCGAGCCCGTGGCCGACGAGCCGGGCCCGCGGGCGGGCACGGGCTGGCCGGCGGTGCCCGACGTGGCGGGTCTCGGGGCCGACCCCGCGCGCTCGACGTTCGACCTGGTCACGCGGACCGCGACCGCGGCGACGCAGACCGCGGAGACGTCCGAGCGCGTCGCCACGACCCTCGACGCGAACGTGCTGTTCGACAAGAGCTCGGCGGCGCTGACGCCGGCCGCGCAGGAGGTGCTCGCCCAGGTCGCGGCCGACATCGCGGCGCGCGCCACGGGCGAGGTCCAGGTCGTGGGGCACACCGACTCCGACGGGTCCACCAGCTCGAACGACGCGCTGTCGCAGGAGCGCGCGGCGGCCGTGGTCGCGGCGCTGCAGCCGGCCGCGGGCGGCAGGGTCACGTTCACGGCCGTCGGGCGCGGCGAGAACGAGCCCGTCGCACCGAACGACAGCCCGGAGAACATGCAGCTCAACCGTCGCGTCGAGGTCGTCTACGAGATCGAGGAGGGGTCGTGAGGGCCTGTCGAACGCTGGTCGTGGCCGCGGCCACCGCAGTGCTGGTCGCCGGCTGCACGGGCGGTGACGCCGACGGCGACCCCACGCCGAGCGCGTCGGCGGCCGCGACGGCGGCGGCGGACATGAGCGTCGAGGACTTCGCGGCCTCGGTCCTCGTCGACGAGGACGTCACCGACGCCGAGGCGGGCGGCGACGAGCCGCTGGCCACCCTGACGGTGCCCGTGGTCGCCTCGGCCAGCGAGCCGTACGACGTCGAGGTCACCGTGGTGTCCCTGACGGCCTCGGAGCGCGGCACCGACCTGACCTTCGCGATGCGGACCGCGGACGGCAGCGACGGCCCCCGCAGCGAGCACTACTCGTGGGGCACGAGCACGGCGAGCGACCTGCGCTCCCTGGAGCTGCGCCCCGACGAGGAGTCGTCGATCAAGCCGTACACGATCATGGACAAGCCCGACATCGAGCTGGACGCGCTGTGCGCGTGCGGGGCGTTCCCCAAGATCGTGGGCGGGACCGCGCAGGTGCGCTCGGCGCTGTTCCCGCCGGTGCCGGCCGGGGCGTCGCAGGTCGTCCTCGTCTTCCCCGGCGCCGATCCGGTCACGGTCCCGGTCACCTGGGAGTGACCCCGGGCCGGGGAGCCGCCCGCGGGACCGTGGGCCCCGCGGTGGGCCCCTGGCCCCACCACCACCCGTGAGCGGCGGCCCGCCGGTAGAACCGTGGGCCCTCGGATCGGCGGGAGCAGGACCGTAGCGTCCTGCCTGGACGGATGCTCAGGACCGGGAGGCGACGTGAGGGTGGCGGCCGTGCGGGCGCGCATGAGCGGTGACGACCGAGGGGTCAGCACGCTCGAGTACATGGGCGTGGTCGCGCTCGCGGCGATCCTCGTGGTGGCGACGGTCCTGGGGACCACGAACGTGGGTCCCTACGCCGCCGCGGCGCTGTGCCGCGTGACGGCCGCGCTCGACGGCGGGGCGGGTGGGTGCGACACCACGCCCGAGACCGACCCCGACGACGACATGGACTACCACCCGGGCGTCTGCATGCTGTCCGAGTCCAAGGAGAAGTACTCCGCCGAGGTCAAGATCTGGTTCTTCAAGCTGAGCGACAGCTCGGGCTTCATCGTCCAGGAGTACTCCGACGGCACGGTGCGCGCGACGCTGACGGACGGCGGCGGCATCGGTGCGAGCGGCAACCTCGGCTCCAAGACGTTCGACGCCGGCAAGCTCGGCGACGGTGACAACGCGGGCGCCGAGGTCAGCCTGGGCGGGAACCTGAAGTTCGAGTACGGCTCGACGTGGGAGTTCGACTCGAAGAAGCAGTGGGAGTCGATGCGTGAGCAGCTCGACGACTACCTCATCCAGCAGGAGCAGATGAAGGGTGAGGGCGCCGCGGGCATGGCGTTCTACCTGTGGCTCACGGACGGCTGGGTCGAGGCGCCCAAGGACCCCAAGATCTCGTACTCGAAGATCTCGCTCGAGGCAGCCCTCAAGGCCAGCGCCGGCACCCGCATCCCGGGGACCAGCAAGGACGACAAGGGCAACGACAAGCTCATCGACCCCAAGCTGGGTGTCAACGGGTCGGTCACGGCCGGCGGCTCGGTGATCGTCATGAACGACAAGCAGTCCGGCTCGAAGAGCTACACGTACGAGCTCAGCGGCAAGGGCACGCTCGGCGGCAGCATGATCGTCGGCCACGCCACCGGTGAGGGCTCGATCACCGGGGCGTTCACGACGACGTACGACAAGGACGGCAACCTCTCGCAGATCGCCTTCAAGTCGGCCTACGAGGTCGGCGGCACGGGCAGCCTCGGGAACAACACGTTCAAGGCCGCCAGCGGCAGCCTCGCCGAGGGTGAGACCCGCTCGGTGGTCACCACCACCAAGCTGGACGTCACCGACGCGAACCGTGCCCTGGTGCAGGGCTGGATCGACGACCACGCCGCCGGCACCACGCTCACCCTGCCCTTCTCGGCGATGATGCCGGAGAAGCCGTCGGACGACCCGTTCATGCAGCTCATGTACGAGCAGGCCAGGCTCAGCCGGGTGACGTACCACAACGTCAAGGACTCCTGGGAGTTCGGTGCCGCCGTGAAGAAGGGCTGGGAGTTCGGCTTCAACATCAGCGCCGAGGAGGCCACGGCCACCAAGACCGAGGCGCAGTTCCTCGGCGCGCCGGGCCGCGACGGTGCGCGGCAGCTGGTCGACGACGCCCTGTGCAACTGACCGGGCGGACGAGGAACGAGGTGACGACGATGCGCAGGCTCGTGTGGGCGTGGGTGGCGGGCACGGTGACGTACGTGGCGGTGCTGGTCGGTGGCGCGGTGCTGGTCGGTGTGCTGACCGCGCGCAGCGGTGAGGTCGTCACGGCATGGCCGCTGCTCGTGGTGCCCGGCGTGGTCGCCGGCGCCGTGGCCGTGCTCGTCGCGACGGCGCGGGCCGTGGTCCGGCCCCCGCGCCGGCGCGGCCTGGTCGCCGTGTCCCTGCCGGCGCTCGTCGCGTTCGGCATGTCCGTCGCGAGCTCGCTCGAGGCCGCGTCGCGCGCCGACGTGCCGCCCCTCGTCCACGCCGTCGACGTGGCGGTGCCCGTGATCGTGCTGCTCGCGACCGGTGGGGCCGGTGGTCTGCTGGCGCACGTACGCTGGACGCCGGCCAGCCGGTCGTCCTATGCGGAGGTGGTGTGACGTGTCCCGTCGTCCCGTGCCGGCACTCGTCCTCGGAGCGGTGCTCGCCGCCGGTCTGACCGGGTGCTCGGACGCCGGCGAGAGCGCCCCGACGACCCCCGAGGGCTGGCAGCGCGTCGAGTCGGGCGCCCTGTCGTTCGCCGTCCCCGAGGACTGGGTCGAGGCGGCGCAGTCCGACGACCTGTGGAGCGTGGGCTGGGCCGACAGCAGCGAGCTGGGCCCGGACTCGCTCCTGCTGGTCGGCGCGCCCGCGCTCGGCCAGGACGGTGCGCAGCGTGGCCTGGACACGTTCGTCGCGGGTGCGCAGGTCGGGGGCTGGGGCTACGGCTCGACCGGCATGTCGACGCCCGTGGACACCGCGACGCTCGAGGTGCAGCGCAACGACTTCACCTACGACGACGTGAGCGGCGTCTTCTGGGCGGCGGCGGACCCCGAGTCGGGGACGACCGTCGGGCTGCAGCTCACCGGGCGCGACCTGCCGGACGAGATCGTCGCCGGCATCGAGTCGAGCATCGCGGTGCGGGCGGGCGCCGAGGGCTGACGCCCTCCGCAGCCGAGGGCTGACGCCCTCCGCCGTCGCGTCCACCGCCGCGTCCAGGGACATCGGCCGGGTGCGCCGGTGGGCCCGACGACCCAGGCCTGCCGCGTCGGAACGGACCCCTGGCCCCACCGCCGACGGTGCGCCGCCGGTCAGACTTGCGTCGCTGCGACGCACCGACGTCGCGGATCGACCTGGAGGTGCGCGGTGACGGTGGTCCGGCTCGCGGTCATGGCCGCGGCGTACGCGGCCGGTGCGGCGGCGGTGTCCTTGGCGGCGGGGGTGATCGCGCTGTCGGGCCTCCCGACGGTGCCGGCCCTGGTGCTCAAGGCGCTGCTGGTCGCTCTCGTGCTGGTCGTCGTCACGTGGCGCGGGCTGCAGGGCGTCGACGTGACGCCGCGGGCCGCCGTCGCTGTCGCCGTCGCGGCGCTCGTCGGCTTCCTGGCCGACCCGTTCACGTGGGCGGCGCGCACGTTCGTCGGGCAGCTGGTGCTGCCGGCGGGCGTCGGGACGCTCCTGGTGGACCTGGTGGGGTGGCTGGTGGTCGTGCTGGGGACGGTGGCGACCGTGCGCGCACGGTCGCACGAGCGAGTGACGGGGTACGGGCGATGAGGCGGTGGCGGACGGCGCGCGAGCGCGCCCTGCAGGGCGACGCGGGCATCGGCACGCTGGAGTACATCGGCATCATCACGATCGCCGCGGTGCTCATCACCGCGGTGGTCCTGTCGCTGACGTCGATGCGGCCCGCCGACCAGGCGTCGGCGGCGCTCTGCCGCATCATGGAGGCCTTCGGGCAGGGTGGCGGCTGCGACCCCACCCCCGGCCGCGACGCCGAGGACTACGTCCCGCCGGAGGAGTGCGTCGTGTCCTCGCACGGCCAGGAGGACAACGCGTCCGTGACGGTCGTCGTCACGGTCGAGGGCGGTGAGCAGTGGGTCATCGAGCAGCTCGGTGACGGGACGTACCGGCTGACGCGCGCCCGGGAGGGCGGCCTCGGGATCGGCGTCGGCGTCGGGTTCGACGTGAGCGTGACGAACGACGGGCAGTCCTACGGCCTGGGCGCGACCGCCGACGCGAGCGCGGCCCTGGTCGTCGGCGGCGGCGAGTCGTACATCGTGCACTCGGCGGACGAGGCCCGGCGCGTGCTGGACCACAAGCGCAACGACGAGACCAAGGACCTGTGGTTCGGGGACGACAACCCCCTGCGCGACGGCGTCGACTGGCTCAACGAGGAGCTCGGCGGCAGCAACGAGTACGAGCAGCTCGACCCGGACGAGTGGTTCGTCGAGGGCGGTGTCGAGGGTGAGGCGTCCGCGGGCGCCAACGCGATCATCGGCTCGGCGGGCGCCGAGGCGTTCCTCGAGGCCTACGTCGGCCGCACGCACCGCAAGGACGGCACGTCGACCGACTACCTGCGTGCCGACATGGGCATCGGCGGCGGGCTGCAGGGCCACGGCGTGACCGCGTCCGGCTACGACATCTACCAGCAGTTCACGCTCGACGGCTCGATGGCCGCCGTCATGGAGGTCGACCGCGACGAGGACGGGAACCCCGTGGCGTTGCGGATCCGCAGCGTCACGATGTGGAACCCGGTCGGTGACAACAGCTACTCCGGTCCGGGAGGCATCGACGGCGACCCGAGCTACACCGAGCGGGTCGTGGAGATCCCGCTGGAGACGACCGCCGACCGCCGCCTGGCGACCCGCGTCATGCACGCCGCCGGCCTGCCGTACTACCCGGGCATCACCGACTCCGTCGACCTGCCGCAGACCCTGCTCGACAGGTTCGACCCCGTCGCGCTCGGCCGGGAGCTGGGTGAGGCGGCGGCCGACCGCGGGTACATCTACGAGCAGACGTACACGCAGTGGGAGAACGAGGACGGCGTCAACGCCCAGGGCAAGGTCGGCCTCGAGCTCGGCCTGGCCATCGAGAGCATCGAGAGCGGGCGTTCCACGACGGGCTACCGGTACTTCGACGGCACCGGCATGGTCGATCGCGCCGAGTGCGTGGTGTGATGCTCGTCGGTCACGGCGCCGGCTCGACCCGGCCCCACCATCCCCTGGAGGTCCTTGTGAAGTCCCCCCGCGTGCTCGCGCTCGCGATCCTGCCGCTCGTCCTCGCCGCGTGCGGGACGTCCGAGGCGAGCACGGGCGCACCGCTCGTCCCCGCCGACCCCCCGGCGGGGTGGGAGTCGCACGCGATGGGTCCCGTGACCCTCGCGGCCCCGGCGGACTGGGAGGAGTTCGAGACCCAGCCCGGCGACCGGGCGGACGAGGCGTTCGCGCTGCGCGCCGCCGGCGAGGGTCCCGGCACCGGGGTCCACACGTCGGTCACGTCGCAGCGGACGCGTGACGCGGCGGCTGCGATCGAGAACCTGGGCTCGGTCGGCGACGCGAGCGTCGGCGCCGAGGACGTCGAGCAGGCCGAGCTGACGTGGCCGGGCGCGGAGGCGGCCGGGTGGATCGGCTACCGGGCGACGGTCACGGTCGGCAGCGAGGACGTCGAGATGCGCTACGAGTACCTCGTGGTCGACCTCGAGGACGACGCGCAGGCGATCGTCGCGGTCGTCGCGCCGGCGGACACGTTCGACGAGTCGGGCGCGCACGACGTGCTCGCGTCCGTGACGGTCGGCTGACGGTGGCCGTCTTCACACGCCGCAACCTGCGGCGTACGGCTCACCTGTGGTCCTGGGTCGCGCTGCTCGGCGGGCCGTTCGTGCTCGTCATGGGCGTGCTGCTGGTCACCGGTACCGGGCCGGGCGCCCAGCGGCCGGTGGAGATGTGGCGCACCGGTGCCGCGGGCTCCGCGGTGGAGCTGCTGCCGTCGGGACGCGACACCGCGGTCTGGGGCCGGCCGTCGGCGGAGGGGGTCACGTGCACCACCGCCCGGTCCTCCGGGCAGGAGGTCGCGACGCTGCCCGTCGGCAGCACCGAGGGACGGCCCGCGACCGTCCGGGACGCCGGGGGGACGGGGGAGTGGACGCTGCTCGCGCTGACCGGGGGGACCGCCGCAGCGGCGGACGTCACCTGCAGCGGCGGTGACCTCACCGAGGTCGCGGTGTCGGCGGACCCGGGCGGACCGCGCAGCAGCTCCGGCTTCGGCGGGGTGCTCGTCCTCGTGGGCCCGGTGCTCCTCCTGCTCGGCTGGGTGACCCGCCGCGCGCTGCGCGCTGGGGACGGCGCGCGCGCGTGACGTCCGCCCGTGGCCGTCGTCACGACGGGTGCCGACGGCCCGGGGGGCGTGCCACCGCCGACTAGGCTGGCCTCGTGACGCAGACGCCCGAGCCCGCCACGACCCCCTCGCCCACGAGCACCTCGCCCACGACGCACCGGCCGGTCCTCGTGGTCGACTTCGGCGCCCAGTACGCGCAGCTGATCGCGCGGCGCGTGCGCGAGGCGAACGTGTACTCCGAGATCGTGCCGCACACGGCGACGGTCGAGCAGATGCTCGCCAAGGACCCGGCGGCCATCATCCTGTCCGGCGGCCCGTCGTCGGTCTACGCGACGGGGGCGCCGTTCGTCGGCCCCGAGCTGTTCGAGGCCGGCGTCCCGGTCCTGGGCATCTGCTACGGCTTCCAGGCGATGGCCCAGGCGCTGGGCGGCACGGTCGCGCAGACGGGGCAGCGCGAGTACGGCGGCACAGCGGTGGAGATCACCGAGCCGGGCACCGTGCTGGACGGCAGCCCCGAGCAGCAGACCGTGTGGATGAGCCACGGCGACGCCGTGCACGCCGCGCCGGAGGGCTTCGAGGTGCTCGCGACGAGCGCCGGCAGCCCCGTCGCGGCGTTCGAGGACCGCGAGCGGCGCCTGTACGGCGTGCAGTGGCACCCCGAGGTGAAGCACTCGCCGCTCGGGCAGAAGGCGCTGGAGAACTTCCTGTACCGCGGTGCCGGGATCACCCCCGACTGGAACCCGGGCAACGTGGTGGCCGAGCAGGTCGAGCGCATCCGCGCCCAGGTGGGCGACGCCCGGGTCATCTGCGGGCTGTCCGGCGGGGTGGACTCGTCCGTCGCGGCCGCGCTCGTGCAGCGCGCCGTGGGGGACCAGCTCACGTGCGTGTTCGTCGACCACGGGCTGCTGCGCGAGGGCGAGGCCGAGCAGGTCGAGAAGGACTTCGTCGACGCCACGGGCGTGCAGCTCAAGGTCGTCGACGCGCGCGAGCGCTTCGTCACCGCCCTCGCGGGGCACACCGACCCCGAGACCAAGCGCAAGATCATCGGCCGCGAGTTCATCCGCGTCTTCGAGGACGCGGCGCGCGAGGTCGTCGAGGACGCCGGCGCGCACGGCGAGACCGTGAAGTTCCTCGTGCAGGGCACGCTCTACCCGGACGTCGTGGAGTCCGGCGGCGGCGAGGGCGCGGCCAACATCAAGTCGCACCACAACGTCGGAGGGCTCCCGGACGACCTGCAGTTCGAGCTCGTCGAGCCGCTGCGCACGCTGTTCAAGGACGAGGTGCGCGCGGTGGGCCTGGAGCTCGGCGTGCCCGAGGGCATCGTGTGGCGCCAGCCGTTCCCCGGCCCCGGCCTGGGCATCCGGATCGTCGGCGAGGTCACCGCGGAGCGCCTGACGACGCTGCGCGCGGCCGACGCCATCGCGCGCGAGGAGCTGACGCGTGCCGGGCTGGACCGCGAGATCTGGCAGTGCCCGGTGGTGCTGCTGGCCGACGTGCGGTCCGTCGGCGTGCAGGGCGACGGTCGCACCTACGGGCACCCGGTCGTGCTGCGCCCCGTGTCGTCCGAGGACGCGATGACGGCCGACTGGACCCGCCTGCCGTACGACGTGCTGGCCACCATCTCCACGCGCATCACCAACGAGGTCCCCGAGGTCAACCGCGTCGTGCTCGACGTGACGAGCAAGCCGCCGGGCACGATCGAGTGGGAGTGAGCGGGCCGGCCGCGGACGCGGCCGCCGGCGACCCGACGGACGACGAGAGGACGAGCGTGAGCACCGGACCGACGAGCACACCGACGACCAGCCCGGGGGTGCCCGACGCCGCCGCGTGGGCGCGCAGGGCCCGCGGCTCCCTGACCCGCTACCGGGTCATGGCGTGGATCACCGGGTCGATGCTGCTGCTGCTGTGCGTCGAGATGCTGCTCAAGTACGTGTTCCAGGCCGGGGGCGTCGACGCCGAGGGCGACGCGCTGCCGGTGCTGGGCTCGTGGATCGCGTTCGCGCACGGCTGGATCTACGTGGTCTACCTCGTCACGGTGTTCGACCTGTGGTCGACGCTGCGGTGGCGGCTCGGGCGCCTGGTGTCGCTGGCCGCGGCGGGGGTCGTGCCGGTCATGTCGTTCGTCCTCGAGCGTCGCGTGCACGCCGACGCGCAGGCGCGCATCGACGCGTCCGCGCCCCAGGGCTGACGGCACGGCGTGCGGGTCGTCCACGTCTCCGACTGCTTCGCGCCCCGCACCGGGGGGATCGAGACGCAGGTCGGGGACCTCGCCCGGCACCAGGTCCGCTCGGGTGACGAGGTGCACGTCCTCACGGCGACGCTCGGCCCCGGCGGGGAGCGCGGCGGTGTGGTGGACGTCGAGGACGGGGTCCACGTGCACCGGCTGGGCGCGCGCCTGCCCTTCGACCTGCCGGTCAACCCGCTGGCGGGCCCCGGCCTGATCCGCTCGGCGCTGCGCGAGGTGCGGCCCGACGCGGTGCACGTCCACGCGGGCGTCCTGTCACCGTTCGCGTTCGACGGGGTGCGGGTGGCCACCGGCCTGGGGCTGCCCACGGCGATCACGTGGCACTGCATGCTCGACGGCGTCGCAGGGGTCGCCGGTCCGGTCGTGCGGCGCACCCGGTGGGCGCGGCTGCCCGCCGCGCTGAGCGCCGTGAGCGGGGCGGCGGCGCAGCGGGTCCGGACGATGCTCGGTTCCCGCGTCGACGTCGTGCCCAACGGCATCGACACCGGGCTGTGGGCGCCGGCCGGCCCCGCCGTCCTCGACCCCGGGGCTCCGGTGCGCCTCGTGGCCACGATGCGGCTCGCACCGCGCAAGCGCGCGGTGCCGCTCGTCGACGTCGTGGCCGGGGCCGCGCGACGGCTGCCGGCCGGTGCGGTCCGTCTGACGCTGATCGGCGACGGCCCGGCCCGCGACGCCGTGCGTGCGCGGGTGTCCGCCGCAGGGCTGGGCGACGTCGTCGACCTGCGGGGCCGCCTGGACCGGCCCGAGGTCCGCGCGACCTACGCCGACGCCGACGTCTTCCTCGCACCGGCGCGCCTGGAGGCCTTCGGCATCGCGGCGCTGGAGGCCCGCACCGCCGGGCTCGTGGTCCTGGCGCACGCCGGCACCGGGGTGGGGGAGTTCGTCACCGACGGGGTGGACGGGTTCCTCGTCGCGGACGACGAGGCGATGACCGACGCGGTCGTGCGGCTGGTGCAGGACCGCGACCTGCTGGCCGCGATGCGGCAGCGCGCCGCTGCCGAGCCGCCGCCGTTCGACTGGGACCACGTGCTGGCCGCCGCGCGCGCGCAGTACGCACGGGCTGCCCGGCTCGTCTGACCCCCCGGGATCCGTCGCGGCGTGCACGTCGCGACGTCGCAGGTCACACCGTCGCCCCGGGCCTTTGGTCCGGGTAGCCTGATCCGTTCACTCGTACGGGTGAGTACCCTAGTGCGCGGGCGGGACCAGAGTCCCACCGAGCGGGGCTCACCTGGGACGACGCTGTTCCTGTGAGCAGATGGCTCACCGGGCCGGACATCCGGTCCCGTGGGGGAACAGAGACGATCGGGGAGATCGAGATGTCCAACGCAGCAGCAGTCCAGTCGAAGCCCGCCCACATCAAGCTTCTGGCGATCATCGTCATCGTCTTCGGCGCCGTCTTCGCCGTCGCCGGCACCGGCACCTGGATCGCGGTGTCCACCAACCTGCGCGCCGAGCAGATCACCGTCTCCGAGGACGCCGCGGCGTTCGGCGGCGAGACCGTCGACACGCCGTGGGAGGCCTGGGCCCAGGCCGACATCATCAACAAGCACGCGCTCGCCGGCTCGGGCGGCAAGACCTACGCCGAGCTCGACAAGGAGGACCCGGCCCGTGCGTCCGTCATGAACGGCTCCTTCCTGCGGGCCTCGCTGTTCACCTCGGTCGTGGCCTTCGGTGTCGGCCTCCTGGTCTTCGGCCTGGGCGTCGTCTTCATCATCACCGGTGAGGCCCTGCGCCGCATCGCCGTCCGTGTCGAGGCGCCCGCCGTCGCGACGCCGGCCGTCGAGCGGGTCTGATCGACCCGCTTCCTCCACGGGTCGCGCACCGCGCGGTCCGGCGAGCGGACCGCACGGCAGACGCGAAGGGCCGGTACCCCTCAGGGGTACCAGCCCTTCGCGCGTCCCGGGACACCGCCCCCTCCAGGCCGGGCCCCGGGACGGTGCTACGGCGTGCGGCCGCGGCGCAGGCCCTGGATCACGGGTCCCACGATCAGTCCCACCCCCGCGGCGATGAGCAGCACGATCACGGCGAGCTGGACGTCGATCGTGTAGCCGGCGGCGACCAGCAGGACGCCGGCGCCGACCAGCACCACGATGAGCCCCCACACCACGCCGCCCACCCGGACCGGGGGACGGTGCCCCCGCTCCGCGTCCGGCGTCGTGCCCGGCCGGGTGGTGCCCTGTCCGTGGGTGCCCTGTCCGTTGGTGCCCTGTCCGTTGGTGCCCTGTCCCGTGGCGTCGTCGGCGGTCACGTCGTCGCTCATCATGCGTTCCCCTCGTCGATGATGCGGATCTGCCCGACCCCTCCGTCGATGTCGAGCACCAGGTCCGGCGAGCCCGCGGCCGCGTCGTCGTCCTCGTACAGGAGGTCGCCGAGCCCGACGCCGCTCTGCTCGTGCATGTCGTCGTCCATCTCCCAGCGCACCGACCCGATGGCGTGGTCGACGTGGGCCCGCACGGCGGCGTCCCGGGGCACGATCACGGTCAGCTGCCCGGTGCCCACGTTGATCGGCACCCGCAGCACCTCGTCGGGGTCGATCGGGACGGCCGTGAGGTCGATGCGGGAGCGTCCGGCGTTCAGCTCGAACCCGTTCGCCGCGACCGCCCGGCTGGTCACCGTGACGTCGCGTCCCCGGTTCTCCCAGCCGCGGGCGACGTCGGCCCAGTCGGACTGCTGCGCCAGGGCCGCAGGGACCGCCACCAGCAGGCCGACGACGGCGAGGAAGCCGATGAAGCCGCTGCTGCGGCCGCGCGCCGCCAGCGAGACGATGCCCAGCCCGGCGAGCACCAGGGCGATGCCCCCGGCGGTGAGCCAGACGGGCCCGTCGAAGGCGCCGATCCGCTCGGCCAGCAGCAGGACCCCCAGGCCGACCACGCTCAGGCCGACGACCGCGCCGACCGTCGCACCGTCCGCACCGCGCTGCGGGGGACGCGGGACGACCGGCGGACCGCCCGCGAACGGGGGGCCCGGCGGGCGGTGGCCCGCGACGGCGTACGGGGGGACGGGTGCGCACTGCGCGCCGTCCTGCGGGGAGTTCGTCGGCAGGGGTGCCGTCGAGGTCTGCGCCCACGCGGCCGCGGCCGGTGTGCCCGCTGCCGCTGTGCCGGTGGGTGTGCCGTAGGGCGCGGCGCCCGGCGGGGTGGACGGGGCTCCCGCGGGCGGGACGGGCCAGCCCGGCCGCCCGTCGCCGTGCTGCCAGGGTGCCGTGCCGCGCTGGTGGCGCTGCACCGCCGTGACCACGAGGGCTGTCAGCCCGACGACGAACGCGAGCCACACGGCACCGCCGAGCGCGCTGCCGCCGTCCCAGAACCACCACCAGCCGTCGCCGCGGGCGAAGCCGACGACGACGAACGCGAGGGCCCCGAGCAGAGCGCCGTCCGCGTCGCCGGCGCCCATCCGCTCCAGCAGGATGCGGTCGTCGCGGTCGTCCGGGAGCAGCGCCCAGGCCACCCCGTACAGGACCAGGCCCAGGCCGCCGACGAGGAACGTGACCGCGAACAGGCCGCGCACCACCAGCGGGTCGACGCCGACCCGCTCGGCCAGTCCGCCGGCGACGCCGCCGAGCCAGCGCTCGTCGGAACGGCGCAGGCCCGTGCGGCGGACCCCGGCCCAGAAGCCCTGGTGCGCGGGCGGGTGTGTCGGTCCGTGGTGCGGTCCGGTACCTGGTCCGGGCGCCGGGCCCGGCGTGCCGGCGTCGCCGCCGGCGGGAGTCTGCGTGTCCATGGCACCGAGCCTGCCGCGCCGTCCCGTGCCGCCGCATCGGGGACCGTCCCTGACCCGACCCTGGCCCGGACCCCGGATTCGTCGCGGCCACCCCTGATCCTGCGCGCGGATGGGTCCGTGAGGTGCGCGGACGTGTGACGATCGGGGCGTGACCCCTCCACCCGGCGCCCCGCCGCAGACCGCCGCGCCCGCGCGCGTCCGTCTGCCCCTGCGCCGCCCGGAGCAGGGCCGGTGGTTCGCCGGCGTCGCGACCGGGCTGGCCGCGCACCTCGACGTGCCCGTCGCGCTGGTGCGCATCACCCTCGTCGCGCTCGTCCCGGCGGCCGGTGCCGGCCTGGCGGCCTACGTCTTCTGGTGGATCACGGTGCCCGAGGGTGACCCGGCCGCGGTGGCCGCCGCGGCGCGTCCGAGCGCGCTGCAGCGCCTGGCGCGACGGCAGCCCCTGCGCTCCGACGGCCGTCGTGTGCCGTGGGCGGAGCTCGCGCTCGGCGCGCTGCTGGTCCTCGCCGCCGCCGTGATGGTGGCGATGCGGCTCGGCGCCGACATCGACGCGGCGTGGGCCCTGCCCGTGCTCGTCGTGCTGGTCGGCGTCGCGCTCGCCTGGAGCCAGCTCGACGCCGTGCAGCGGGAGCGCCCGGACGGGCGTCGGATCAGCGTGCTGCGGCTGATCGGCGGCGGGCTGCTCGCGGCGGCCGGAGTCCTGCTCGTCGCGGGGCAGGCCGTGGGGCAGGGCGTCGAGCCGGTGCTGCTGCTGCAGTCCGGCGTGGCCGCGCTCGCGGTGCTGCTGGGTGTGGGGCTGGTCATGGCGCCCTGGTGGGTGCGGCTGGTGCGCGAGCTGGGCGACGAGCGGGCCGCGCGGGCACGTGAGGCGGAGCGGGCCGACATCGCCGCGCACCTGCACGACTCGGTGCTGCAGACCCTCGCGCTCATCCGCGCGCGGGCGGACGAGCCGGCGGAGGTGGCCCGCATGGCCCGTGCGCAGGAGCGCGAGCTGCGCGAGTGGCTGTACGACGACCGTCACGAGCCCGGGACGTCGCTGGTCGGGGCGCTGCGTGCCGTCGTGGCCGAGGTCGAGGACTCGCGGTCCGGCCCGAGCGGGGAGCCCGTGGCGGTCGACGTGGTCGTCGTGGGGGACCGCGTGCCGGACCCGGACACCCTGGCGCTGCTGCAGGCCACGCGCGAGGCGCTGGTGAACGCGGTGGTGCACGGGCGGCCGCCCGTCTCGCTGTACCTCGAGGTCGGGCCGGACGCGGTCGAGGTGTTCGTGCGCGACCGCGGCGACGGCTTCGACCCGGAGGACGTCGGGGCCGACAGGTTCGGCGTCCGGGAGTCGATCATGGGGCGGGTGCGGCGCCGCGGCGGCACCGCACGCGTGACCAGCAGCCCGGCACGGGGCACCGAGGTGCACCTGTGCATGCCCGTGGGTGGCGGCGGGTCCAGCAGGGGCGAGGACGAGGAGGACGAGGCGTGAGCGAACCGGTCGACGTGGTGCTGGTCGACGACCACCACATGTTCCGTGCGGGCGTGAAGGCGTCGCTCGACGCCCGGGTGCACGTGGTGGGCGAGGCGGCCGACGTGGACTCCGCCGTGCAGGTGGTGCACGACCTGCGCCCGCCCGTGGTGCTGCTCGACGTCCACCTGCCGGGCGGCGACGGGGGTGGCGGTGCGGAGGTCGTGCGGCGGTGCGTCGACGTGCCGGGCACGCGCTTCCTCGCGCTGTCCGTGTCGGACGCGGCGGAGGACGTCGTCGCGGTCATCCGCGTGGGCGCGCGCGGCTACGTCACCAAGAACATCGACCCGCAGGCGCTGTCCGACGCGGTCGTGCGGGTGGCCGGCGGGGACGCGGTGTTCTCCCCGCGCCTGGCCGGGTTCGTGCTCGACGCCTTCGGTGCGGCGGCGGGTGACATCGCCACGGGTGACGACGAGCTCGACCGGCTCTCGGCGCGCGAGCGCGAGGTCATGCGGCTCATCGCCCGCGGGTACACGTACCGCGAGGTCGCCGGCGAGCTGTTCATCTCGGTCAAGACGGTGGAGACGCACGTCTCGGCGGTGCTGCGCAAGCTGCAGCTGTCGAACCGCAACGAGCTGACCCGGTGGGCGGCGGCGCGCCGGCTGCTCTGAGTCGCGCGCCGCCCGCCTCCCGAGGTGGACCTCAGGCGCGCCCGGCGTCGAGCCGTGCGACGACGGACGCCACGATCGCGGCCCACTCGTCGTCGGGCAGCGCCGGCAGGTGGAGCGTCCACAGCGGCATGACGAGACCGCGCAGCTGGAGCATGCCCTCGGGGCGTGCGGAGAAGAACACGTGCAGGTGCCCGTTGCCGTCACCCCAGCGCTGCACGTGCACCCGCCCGACGCCCGGCACGGCGGCCAGCGCGCGCTCCACGCGGACGATCATCCGACCGAGATCGGCGGCGGCCTCGTCGTCGAGGTCGCCCAGGTCGCCGTGCGCGCGTCGGTCGAGGATCACCGACGGGACGCTGACCGTGTCGGGTGCGCTGAGCCGCCACGCGTCGTCCGTCCAGGCGAAGCGCTCGTCGGGGCGGGCGCAGCGCGAGCAGGTCTGCGCGTCCTCGTCGTGCCGCGGCGGCTCGGGGACCACCGGGTCGTCGAGCTCGCGCAGCCACACGCCGTCCGCCTCGAACGGGAAGGTGTCCCAGGTGACGACGTCGCCGACGGGCAGGCGGCCGTCGGGACCCGCGGCGGCGCGTGCGCGGGCGACCAGGGCCGGGACGTCGAGCGCCGCGGCCGGGTGGCGTTGCAGGTCGGTCATCCGGGTTCCTCCGCGCGCGTCGGTGTGCGTGTGCGCGTGAGGCTACCGGCCGGGACGGACGCGCAGGGCGGACCCGTCCCGGGAGGTGATCTGACACGACGTCAGATCGCCTACCATGGGGCCATGGACACGGTGTACGGGATTCTTGTGGTGCTCCACCTGCTCGGGTGGGCGATGGTGTTCGGCGGCGTGCTCGCGGGGATGAAGGGCGTGACCCTGAACCCGGGCGCCTTCCACGGGGTGCTCACCGCGCTGGTCACCGGCATCCTGCTGGTCGGGCTCGCGTCGTCGGGCGTCGCGGGCCACGAGCCCGACAACGCGAAGATCGCGGTCAAGCTCGTCGTCGCGCTCGCGGTGACGGCGATGATCGTCGTCGGTCGCCGCCGCCCCGAGCTCGTCACGCGCGGGTACCTCGGGGGGATCGTGGGCCTGACGGCCCTCAACGTCGCGATCGCCGTCCTCTGGCGCTGACGCGCCCCACGTCGCGGGGCGGGGATGTCGGCGGTGGCGCCTAGGCTGGGAGGTGCCATGACGTCGTTGTTCGAGAGCCTCGCCCTGCCCGTCCCCGGAGCCCCGGCCGCGCGCGCCGCCGTCGCGCGCTCGCACGCCGGTGAGTCGTCCGGTCTGCCGCTGGTCGTCCCCCCGCGGGACGACGAGCGGGACCCCGCCGCCGAGGACGACCGGGCCCGCCTGAACGCCGCGGCGCGGCACGACGCCGCCGTCGACGAGCAGCGCGCCGCCGCGCTGCTCGACGGCCTCAACCCGCAGCAGCGCGCCGCCGTGCTGCACGCGGGTGGCCCGCTGCTCATCGTCGCCGGCGCCGGCTCGGGCAAGACGCGCGTGCTCACGCACCGCATCGCGCACCTGCTCGCGACCCACCGGGCGCGGGCGGGGGAGATCCTCGCGATCACCTTCACCAACAAGGCCGCGGCCGAGATGCGCGAGCGCGTCGAGCACCTGGTCGGGCCGTCCGCGCAGCGCATGTGGGTCTCGACGTTCCACTCGGCGTGCGTGCGGATCCTGCGTCGCGAGGCCGCGACGCTGGGGCTGCGTACGAGCTTCTCGATCTACGACCAGGCCGACTCCCAGCGCCTGCTCACGCTCGTGGCACGTGAGCTGGAGCTCGACCCGAAGAGGTACCCGGCGAAGGCGCTGGGCCACAAGATCTCCGCGCTCAAGGACGAGCTGGTCGACCCCGACGCGTTCGCCGCGAGCAACGGCGGTGGCCGCGCGGACGAGTTCGACACCGTCCTCGCGCAGGTCTACACGCGGTACCAGCAGCGGCTGCAGCAGGCCAACGCCCTGGACTTCGACGACCTCATCATGCGCACCGTGCACCTGCTGCAGGCGTTCCCGCAGGTGGCCGAGCACTACCGGCGCCGGTTCCGGCACATCCTGGTCGACGAGTACCAGGACACCAACCACGCGCAGTACGTCCTGGTGCGCGAGCTCGCGGGCGTGGGCGCGCCGGCCGAGGGCGGCGTCGAGCGCGGCGAGCTGACGGTCGTCGGCGACGCGGACCAGTCGATCTACGCGTTCCGCGGCGCCTCGATCCGCAACATCATGGAGTTCGAGGAGGACTACCCGGACGCCACGACGATCCTGCTCGAGCAGAACTACCGCTCGACGCAGACGATCCTGTCGGCCGCCAACGCGGTCATCAGCAAGAACTCCGGCCGGCAGGCCAAGCGCCTGTGGACCGACTCGGGCGCCGGGCCGCAGATCGTCGCGTACGTCGCGGACACTGAGCACGAGGAGGCGCGGTTCGTCGCCGAGGAGATCGACCGCTTGGGCGACACCGAGGGTGTGCGCCCCGGCGACGTGGCGATCTTCTACCGGGCGAACGCGCAGTCGCGTGCCCTCGAGGAGGTGCTGGTCCGCGTCGGCCTGCCGTACAAGGTCGTCGGCGGCACGCGCTTCTACGAGCGCAAGGAGATCAAGGACGCGATCGCCTACCTGCGCGCCGTGGCCAACCCCGACGACGACGTCAGCACCCGCCGCATCCTCAACGAGCCCAAGCGTGGGCTGGGGGAGCGCTCGGAGGCGATGGTCGCGGCGTTCGCCGAGCGGGAGCGCATCTCGTTCGGTGCTGCGCTGGCACGACTCGACGAGGTGCCGGGCCTGGGCACCCGCGCCCTGACCGGGCTGCGCGCGTTCGCCGCGATGCTCGACGAGCTGCGCGACCTCGCCGCGTCCGGCGCCGGCCCCGCGCAGGTGCTGGGGGCCGCGCTCGACCGCAGCGGCTACCTGACGACCCTGCGCGGCAGCGATGACCCGCAGGACGGCTCGCGCGTCGACAACCTCGCGGAGCTGCACGCCGTGGCCGCGGAGTTCGAGGAGTCCGACCCCGAGGGCGACCTCACGGACTTCCTCGAGCGCGTGTCCCTCGTGGCGGACTCCGACCAGATCCCCGTGCCGGACGGCGTCGACGACGAGGCCACCGCCGCAGCCGCGCGCGACGCCGGCGTGGTGACGCTCATGACGCTGCACACCGCCAAGGGCCTCGAGTTCCCCGTCGTCTTCCTCACCGGCATGGAGGACGGCACGTTCCCGCACATGCGGTCGCTGGCCGACCCGGACCAGCTCGCGGAGGAGCGGCGCCTGGCGTACGTCGGGCTGACGCGTGCCCGGCAGCGGCTGTACGTGTCGCGCGCCGCGGTGCGCACCGCGTGGGGCGTGCCCAACGAGTTCCCGCCCAGCCGGTTCCTCGACGACATCCCCGAGGACCTCGTCGACTGGCGGCGCCGGGAGTCCTCGACGTCGCGGCTGCGCGGCGGGTGGGGCTCGGGCTTCGGCTCCGGCGGCGGGTCGCGCGGCGCGTCCTCGTGGGGTGAGCGCGGCTCGTCGGGGTCGAGCAGCGGCCCGGTGCGCAGCGAGAAGCGCGAGCCGCTGCCCCGCACGGGTGCGTCGTTCGGCTCGGCGACGCCGCGGGCCTCCGTCCCGGACCTCGCCGTCGGCGACAAGGTCACGCACGACTCCTACGGGCTGGGCACGGTGGTCGCGCTCGAGGGCGCCGGGCAGAACGCCGTCGCGAAGATCGACTTCGGCTCGAACGGCGAGAAGCGGCTGCTGCTGCGGTACTCCCCGGTCACCAAGCTCTGACGGGTGGCCCGTGCCCGTCCCGGGCGGGCAGGTGCGCGCCGTCCGCTACCGTGTCCCGCCGGGACGCCGAGGACGGGAGCACGCGCGTGAGCAGGACCAGGACCGCTCTGGCGGTGGCCGTCGGTGCGGTGGTGGCACTGACCGCCTGCACCGGGGGAGGCGCCGTGCCGGTGCCGGCGGGGACCCCGAGCGCGACCGCCACCGCGGCTGCACCGGTCGAGCCGGTCGAGCCGGTCGTCGTCGAGACCGTGCTGGACGGTGAGACCGTCGACCTCCAGGTCGGGCCGCTGGCCGTGCACGACGACGCGGCGGTGCTCAGGCTCGCGGCGAGCGCGACGTACCCGACGCTGATGTCCGCGTTCTCCTTCGTGTTCGAGAGCATCGGCAGCCCGGGCCCCAACGGGGTCCGGGTGGTCGACCTGGACGCCGGGACCGTGACGCGGGCGCTGCGCACCGACGACGACAGGGTCGTCATGACGCGCAACGGCACCCCGGGCGGGCCCGCGACCGACGCGGCCGACGAGGCCGCCGGCGACGACGTCGTGATCCTCTACGTCGCGTTCCCCGTGCCCGACGCGGCGACGGTCGACGTGCTGCTGCCCGCCGCCGGGTGGGTCCCCGGGGTCCCGGTCGTCAGCGCCGACCACGCCGGCGTGCTCACCGTCCCGCCGTCCGAGCTGGTCGAGGGGGCTCCGGTCCAGCAGGACGCGTTCACGCTCGAGGCGTACACCGAGGTGCTGGGCGGCCAGGTGCGGTCGCGGCAGAGCACCGAGCGCCTCGAGGTCGCGGTGTCGTCAGACGTGCTCTTCGCGTTCGACTCCGACCAGCTCGCCCCCGACGCCGACGGCGTCCTGCAGGCCGCGGCCGCGCAGGTCGCGGGGCACGACGGCGGCAGGCTCACGGTCGTCGGTCACACCGACGACCAGGGCGACGAGGCGTACAACCTCGACCTCTCGCAGCGCCGCGCGGCGACGGTCGCGGCGCGCGTGGCCGGGCTCGCGGACCTGGCCGCATTCGACGTCGCCGTCGAGGGGCGGGGGGAGACGCAGCCGGCCGTGGCGGGCAGCGGTGAGGCCGAGCGTGCCCTGAACCGGCGCGTGGAGCTGGTGCTCGAGACCTCGGGCGGGCCGGAGCCGGAGGAGGTCGTCGAGGCCGTCGGGTCGCTGCCGGACCCCCAGGGCCCGGTCGCCCCTGGTCCGACCGGCGTCTCCGTGGCCGGCGACGACGCCTTCGACGTGCGGCTCGAGCAGGTCCGCCGGGTCGGGCGCTACGTCGTCGGTGGTCTCGAGGTCACGAACACCGGCGCCGCCGACCTGTCCCTGGGCTCCCTCTCGGTCGGCGCGTGGGACTCGCGCGGGTCGTTCGACCCGCAGCTGCAGACCGCACCCACCAACGTCACGCTCGTCTCCGGTGGCACGCGCCTGTACCCCGTCGACTACCGCACCGACCCGCAGGACGACGAGCGCGAGCCGTTGTCCGACCGGATCGTCAACAGCATCGACCCCGGCGAGACGCGGCTGGTCACCGTGGTCTGGCCCGACCCCGGGACCGACACCGTCACGGTCGACGTCGCCCCCCGGTTCCACGGCAGCATCGCCGGCGTGCAGGTCGCCGGCCGTGCGCCCTTCCGGCTCACCGACGTGCCCGTCGTCGACGGCTGACCGCGGACCGGCTCCGCGTCGTGCCACCCGTGCAGGGCGGGCGTACGGGTCGAGGACGAACCGCTCGCGACCGGCGTGCCCGCGACGGAGGCGCTCAGCGGCGGGGCGGTGGGTCCCGGCGACCCGGTGGGTGTCGTCCCGGACCGCCGCTCCCGACGGTCGGGTCACGCCGCTACGGTGTGCTCGTGGTCACGGAGAGCGCGAACGGCGAGACGCGGGTGGGTGGCTTCGACACCGAGGGGCGGTGGTTCGTCGCCGGGCTGCTCGCGGCCGCGGGAGCGGCGCTCGGGCTGCTGCTGCCCCTGCTCGCGGGGTGGGCGGCGGGGCTGCCGTGGGTGCCGTTCCAGGGGCCGTTGCGCCTTCTCGCCTCGTTCGACGGGAGCTGGCTCGTCTGGGGACGTCCCCTGCTCGGCGCCGTCCTCGGGCTGCTGCTCGCCGCGTGGGTCGTCACCGGCACCGCCGTGCTGGTCCTCAGCGACGCGCAGGTCGAGGTCGTGCGCCGAGGTCAGGTCGAGCGGGTCATCCGGCGCGACCAGGTCGACGGCGTCCACCGGCGCGGGTCGAAGGTCGTGGTCGAGAGCGCGCAGGGCCGCGAGCTGTTCGCCGACGACGTCGAGGGGCCGAAGGACGCGGTGCGCGCGGCCTTCGTGCGGCACGGCTACCCGTGGGAGGGTGGCGACGTCTGAGGGCGTGCCCGCAGAGGGTCGCCCGTCCGTGACGGGCGCCGTCACCGTCAGGCCCCTCGTACCACCCGCGGTCGGCTCGGGTCGGTGTGGTCGAGCACCACGTGCGCGCGCTCGACCGGGCGGCACGCCGCCAGGTAGAGCAGCTGACCTTCGCGGTACCGCGCATTCGCGGGGTGCGCGGGGTCCGGCGGGCAGCCGTCGCGCGCCGCCATGCGCGCGTACGTCGCCTCGAACGGCGCGTCGAGCCACACCCGCAGGTCCCACGCGTCCACGAGCTCGCCGCGCTGCAGGAAGACGCCGTCGACCACGGCGACCGTCGTGTCGGTGACGTCGCGCCAGGGGGTCTCGAGGGCCGTGTCGGTGACGACGTCGCGCACCGCCGTCCGGACCCGCCGCGGGCCCGTGCGGCCTGGTGCCAGCGGGTCGAGCAGCATGCGCCGAAAGGCGTCGAGGTCGTACGAGTCGAGGAAGAACCCCTCGGGACTGGTGCGTCCGCGGCGGTAGCGCTCGTCGGCCGGCCGGTGGAACCCGTCGACGGACGCCCGCAGCACCTCGCGGCCGTCCGCGCGCAGCAGGTCCGCGAGGTCGTCGGCGAACGTCGTCTTGCCCACGCCGTCCACGCCGTCCACGCCCACCCGCACCGGGCGTCCGAGGCGGTGCGCGTCCGGCACGGCCGTCGCCACGCGGTGCAGCACCCGGCTGCGCTCGTCGGTCACGGGGCGGACGGTACCGGCCGGGCGCGATGGACGGGGCGGTCGCCCGCGCGGTCCGGGATCGGGCTCGCCGCGGACGGTCCGCTGAGAAGGTGAGCCCGGCCACAGTCTCTTGATGTCGAGGGACCTCGGTCCCGGCGATAGCATGCGTCCGGGCGATGCGGCCGCACCGAGGTCGCTGCGCGCGGTCGACGAGAGGAAACCGGACCAGGTGGACCTGTTCGAGTACCAGGCACGTGACATCTTCGAGAAGCACGGCGTGCCCGTGCTCGGCGGCATCGTCGCCACGACGCCCGAGGAGGCGCGCGCGGCGGCCGAGCAGCTGCTGCCGCCCGAGGGCGGCGTGGTGGTCGTCAAGGCCCAGGTGAAGACCGGCGGGCGCGGCAAGGCGGGCGGCGTGAAGCTCGCGCGGTCGGCCGACGAGGCCGCCGAGAAGGCCGGCGAGATCCTCGGCATGGACATCAAGGGCCACACCGTGCACCGCGTGATGATCGCGGCGGGCGCGAGGATCGCCCAGGAGTTCTACTTCTCGCTGCTGCTGGACCGCGCCGAGCGCCGCTACCTGGCGATGTGCTCGGTCGAGGGCGGCATGGACATCGAGCAGCTCGCGGTCGAGCGTCCCGAGGCGCTCGCCAAGGTCGCCGTCGACCCGCGCGCCGGCATCGACCAGGCCAAGGCCGACGAGATCGTCGCCGCCGCCGGGTTCGCCCCCGAGATCGCGGGCAAGGTCGCGGACGTCCTGCAGACGCTGTGGACGGTGTACCGCGAGGAGGACGCGACGCTCGTCGAGGTCAACCCGCTGGTCCTCACCGAGGACGGCGACGTCGTCGCGCTCGACGGCAAGGTCACCCTCGACGCGAACGCGGGCTTCCGGCACCCGGACCACGCGGCGCTCGAGGACAAGGCCGCCGCGGACCCGCGTGAGGCGAAGGCCAAGGAGAAGGACCTCAACTACGTCAAGCTCGACGGCGAGGTCGGCATCATCGGCAACGGCGCGGGGCTCGTCATGAGCACCCTGGACGTCGTCGCGTACGCCGGCGAGGCGCACGGCGGGGTCAAGCCCGCCAACTTCCTCGACATCGGCGGTGGCGCCTCGGCCGAGGTCATGGCCGCGGGCCTGGACATCATCCTCACGGACCCCCAGGTCAAGTCCGTGTTCGTCAACGTCTTCGGCGGCATCACGGCGTGCGACGCGGTCGCCAACGGCATCGTCGCGGCGCTGGAGATCCTCGGGGACGAGGCGTCCAAGCCGCTGGTCGTCCGCCTGGACGGCAACAACGTGGTCGAGGGTCGTCGCATCCTCGCGGAGGCGGGCCACCCCCTGGTCACCCTGGCCGACACGATGGACGGCGGCGCCGACACGGCCGCCCGCCTGGCGCACGCCGCCGCCTGAGACCCCCGACGCAGAGAGAAGCAGACTTCACATGGCGATCTTCCTGACCGAGGACTCCAAGATCATCGTCCAGGGCATGACGGGCTCCGAGGGCCAGAAGCACACGACCCGCATGCTCGCGTCCGGCACCGACGTGGTCGGCGGGGTGAACCCCCGCAAGGCCGGCACCACGGTCACGTTCGGTGACGTCGACGTCCCGGTGTTCGGGTCCGTCGTCGAGGCCGTCGACAAGACCGGCGCCGACGTCTCCGTCATCTTCGTGCCGCCGGCGCACACCAAGGCGGCGGTCATCGAGGCCGTCGACGCCGGTGTGCCGCTCGTCGTCATCATCACCGAGGGCGTCCCGGTGGCGGACACGGCCGAGTTCTTCTCCTACGCCCAGGAGAAGGGCGTCCGGCTCATCGGACCCAACTGCCCCGGCCTCATCAGCCCCGGCAAGTCCAACGTGGGCATCATCCCCGCCGACATCACGGGCCCGGGCAAGGTCGGGCTGGTGTCGAAGTCCGGCACGCTGACCTACCAGATGATGTACGAGCTGCGGGACTTCGGGTTCTCCACCGCCATCGGCATCGGCGGCGACCCGATCATCGGCACGACGCACATCGACGCGCTCGCCGCGTTCGAGGCCGACCCCGAGACCGAGCTCATCGTCATGATCGGCGAGATCGGTGGCGACGCCGAGGAGCGGGCGGCGGCGTACATCGCCGAGCACGTCACCAAGCCCGTCGTGGGCTACGTCGCCGGCTTCACCGCGCCCGAGGGCAAGACCATGGGCCACGCCGGCGCCATCGTCTCCGGCTCGTCGGGCACGGCGCAGGCCAAGAAGGAGGCCCTCGAGGCCGCGGGCGTCAAGGTCGGGAAGACCCCGTCCGAGACGGCCGCGCTGGCGCGCGAGATCCTCAGCGCCTGACGCGACGACGTCCGTCCCCGCGGCCCCGGTCCCACGGACCGGGGCCGCGGCGCGTCCGGGAGCGGCCCGTGGGACGCGGGTCGTCGGGACGCGGGTCGGCGCGGCGACGTCCGGGGGAGCGCCGCGCAGTCGAGACGCCTCGCCGGCTCGCCGACGGTGCCGCGCCGACGGGCCGACGGCACCGCACCGGCTCGCCGACGGCACCGCACCGGCTCGTCGACGGCGACGCGCCGGGCCCGGGTCCGGCGACGCGCCGGGGGCACCCGCGACCATGGACGGGTGCCCACCCCGACCGGTCCTGTGCCCGTCACGGGTCGCGCGCGCCGCGTCCTGCAGGACGACCCGCGTCCGACCTTCTTCACGTCGGCGATCGACGGGGCGCCCCGCTGGGCGGTCGGTGCGCTGACGGCGGCGCAGGCCGCGGCGCTGTCCCTGCTGACGCTCGCCGTGCCCGCGGTCGCCGTCTTCGTGGCGACCTCCGCCGACCCTGCCAACGCCGACGTCGCCTGGACGCGCGCCGTCGCGGTCGCGACGCACCTGTGGCTCCTCGCGCACGGGGTGCCTGCGGTGCTGGACGGCGCGGTCGTGTCGGTGGTGCCGCTGGGCCTGACGATGCTCGCCCTGTTCACCTGCTACGCCTCCGCGCGGCGGTCCGGTCTCGCCACGCGCGTCGGGTTGGTCGCGTCCGTCGGCGCCTACGGTCTGCTGGCGGGCGTGGTCGGGCTCGTCTCCGGCGCGGACGCCCTCGGTGCGCTGCGCGCGGTGCTCGGCGGCCTGCTCGTCGCCGTGCCCGGCATCGGGGCGGGCCTGCTGCGGCGCCCGGAGGCACCGCCGTGGCGCACGCTGGTCGCGCCGCTGACCGAGCGGCTGACGGCCCCGGTGGTCGTGGGGCTGCGCGCAGGGCTGCTCGCCGTGGCGGCGTCCCTGACCGTGGCCGCCGTCCTGACGACGCTGTGGGTGCTCGCGGGCTATGCCACCATCGTCGACGTCGTGCGCGGGCTGTCCCTCGACGCGATCGGTGGGGTCGTCCTGGGCCTGGCCGAGCTCTCGTTCGTTCCGAACCTCGTGGTGTGGGCGCTCGCGTGGGTGGCGGGACCGGGCTTCGAGGTCGGCGCCGGGACCCGGTTCTCGCCGGGGGAGGTGGTCGGTGGACCGCTGCCGGCCCTGCCGCTGCTGGGCGCCCTGCCGGACGTGCAGGGCGGTGTGGCACTCGCTGCGCCGGCCCTGCTCCTCGGTGTCGGCGCGCTGGCGGGCCTCGCCGTGCACCGGTGGCTGGCGTCGGTGCGCGCCCGCGACGTCCTCGTCGCCGTCGGGGTCACCGCCGTGACGGTCGGCGTGCTCGTGGCGCTGCTGGTCGAGGCCGCGAGCGGTGCCGCGGGGCCGGGTCGCATGGCGCAGGTCGGCGCGCAGCCGCTGCTGGTGGGTCTGCTCGCTGCGGCGGGCTGCGGGCTGGGCGCCGCGGTGGCGGCCGTACCGAGCGACGGTGCGGTGCGCGCCGCGGTGCGCGACCGGCGCGAGCGCCGGCGGGTCGGACGCGCCCGCGCGGAGGACTGAGCGCGGACCGAGCGCGCCTCAGGGGCGCGCGCGGCCGCCGTCGACCAGGCCCGCCATCGACCCGAGCCGCTCGCTCATGTCCTCCTCCAGCTGCTGCGCGCACGCGCGCTGCGCCTGCTGCGTCAGCGCGGCGGCCTCGCACTGCTGGTAGTCGCGCGCCGCCCCCACGTACAGCAGGCTGGCGGAGCTGATGACGGTCCAGCCGAGCGCCGCGACGAGCAGCACCACCGGCAGCGCGATGACCGGCCCGCGTCCGTGGGCACCGGCCGCGCGGACGACGGCCAGGATCGCGAGCACGAGACCCGCGACCGAGGCGAGCGGTGCGGCGAGCATGCCCGGGTACGGCGAACCGGTCAGCAGCACCGCGACCAGCAGCGCAGCGGCGCTCCAGGCGGCGGTGCGCGTGGCGCGCGCCACGCCTGCGGGGTCCGGCGGGGTGCCGTGCGGAGGGGTGCCGTGCGGTGCGGTGCCGTGCGGCGGCTCGGCGGGGACGGGCGCGCCCGGGTGCGGGGCCCACGGCCCACCGGGTGCGGCGGGGTCCGGCGTCGCCGGGCCGCCCGGCAGGCCGGCTCCGTGCGCAGCCCGGGGCTGGTGCGTGGGGGCCGGCTGCCCCGCCGTCGGGTCCTGCGCCGGCTGCCCCGCCGCCGCAGGGTCCTGCGTCGCGTGGTCCGGCGTCGTCGACCGCTCCGGCGGTGCCCAGGGGTTGCCCATGCCGCCATTCTCCCGCACGTCACGGGGTGGACGTGCGTCCGGGCGCCGGTGCCGCCGGGTAGGTTGCGGCGCGTGACGTCCTCCGCGCAGCCCGGCCCCGTCCCGCCCACGCCCCCGGTCACGGCGGCACACCGCCTCGTGGTGCTCGTCTCCGGTGCCGGGTCCAACCTCGCCGCGCTCCTCGACGCGCACGCCGACCCGGCGTACGGCGCACGCGTGGTCGGCGTGGTCAGCGACCGCCCGGGCGCGGCCGCGCTCGACCGCGCCCGCGCGGCGGGGGTGCCGACCGCGGTCGTGGCGCTGCCGGACTTCCCCGACCGTGCGTCCTGGGACCGTGCGCTCACGGAGGCCGTCGCGGTGTTCACCCCGGACACGGTCGTGCTGGCCGGGTTCATGAAGCTCGTGGGGGCGGCGTTCCTCGACCGGTTCGGCGGCCGGACCGTCAACACCCACCCCGCCCTGCTGCCCGCGTTCCCCGGCGCGCACGGCGTGCGCGACGCGCTCGCGTACGGGGTGAAGATCAGCGGCTGCTCGGTGATCGTCGTGGACGACGGGGTCGACGCGGGCCCGATCGTCGCGCAGGAGGCGGTGCCGGTGGCCGACGACGACGACGAGGAGACGCTGCACGAGCGGATCAAGGTCGTCGAGCGGAGGCTCCTGGTGGACGTGGTCGGGCGCATCGCGCGCGGCGGCCTGCGCGTCGAGGGGCGCCGCGTGGTCCTGGGCGGCTGACCCGGCAGGGACGCCCACCGCGGTCGCTCCGTGTGGCCGGGGCGCCGCTAGAGTGGGCCGCGGTCGTGACTGGCGCGGGTGGAGGACCACCGGGGAGCGACCGAGCACCACCCCTGTCCGTGCACCGCCCGCCTGGGTGCCTGGGTCTTTGCTCGAGGTCCGTCCGGACCACCGACCGACCCAGGAAGGTCCCTGCCATGCCGCACGACACCACCCCCCTCGCCCCCGTCGCCGACCCGACCGCGGGGGAGACCCGCCGGCCGGTGCGCCGGGCGCTGCTGTCCGTCTACGACAAGACGGGTCTGGTCGAGCTCGCCACCGCCCTGCACGCCGCGGGCGTCGAGCTGGTGTCGACCGGGTCGACGGCGGCCACGGTCGCCGCGGCCGGCGTCCCGGTGACGCGGGTCGAGGACCTCACGGGCTTCCCCGAGTGCCTTGACGGCCGTGTCAAGACGCTGCACCCGCGCGTGCACGCCGGGATCCTCGCCGACACGCGCCGCCCGGAGCACCTCGCCCAGCTCGACGAGCTCGGCGTCGCCGCCTTCGAGCTCGTGGTGGTCAACCTGTACCCCTTCACGCAGACCGTGGCCTCCGGCGCCGGTGTCGACGAGTGCGTCGAGCAGATCGACATCGGCGGCCCCTCGATGGTGCGCGCCGCCGCGAAGAACCACCCGAGCGTCGCGGTCGTGGTCGAGCCCGCGCGCTACCCGGACGTCGTCGCCGCGGTCGCGGCCGGCGGCTTCACCCTCGCGGAGCGCACCCGCCTGGCGGCCCGGGCCTTCGTGCACACGGCGACGTACGACGTCGCGGTGGCCTCCTGGATGGGCAGCGTCGCGACGACGACCGACGAGGTCGACGGCGTCGCGACCGGGTTCCCCGCGTGGCTCGGTGCGACCTGGGACCGCGCCGACGTGCTGCGCTACGGCGAGAACCCGCACCAGCGTGCCGCGCTCTACACGACCGGCCACGGCCCCGCCGGGCTGGCCCAGGCGCGGCGGCTGCACGGCAAGGCCATGAGCTACAACAACTACGTCGACGCGGACGCGGCCTGGCGGGCCGCCCACGACCAGGGTGACGTCCCGACCGTCGCGATCGTCAAGCACGCCAACCCCTGCGGGATCGCCGTGGGCACCGACGTGGCGGACGCCCACGCCCGGGCCCACGCGTGCGACCCGGTGTCGGCGTTCGGCGGCGTCATCGCCAGCAACCGGCAGGTGACGCGGGCCGCGGCCGAGCAGATCGCGCCGGTGTTCACCGAGGTCGTCGTCGCCCCGGGCTTCGACGACGACGCCCTCGAGGTCCTCACGCGGAAGAAGAACCTGCGCCTGCTGGTGGTCGACACCCCGCCGTCGGCCGCGGTCGAGACGCGCGCCGTGTCCGGAGGGCTGCTGGTGCAGTCGGTCGACCGGGTCGACGCGCCCGGCGACGACCCGGCCGCCTGGACGCTGGCCGCCGGGGAGGCCGCCGACGAGGCCACGCTCGCGGACCTCGCGTTCGCCTGGCGCGCGGTGCGCGCGGTGAAGTCCAACGCGATCCTGCTGGCCCGCGACGGGGCGTCCGTCGGGGTCGGGATGGGGCAGGTCAACCGCGTCGACTCGTGCCGCCTGGCCGTCGAGCGCGCCAACGCCGGTGACGTCGAGCGGGCGCGGGGCGCCGTCGCGGCGTCCGACGCGTTCTTCCCGTTCGCGGACGGCCTGCAGGTGCTGCTCGACGCCGGGGTGCGCGCCGTCGTGCAGCCGGGAGGCTCCGTGCGTGACGAGGAGGTCGTCGCGGCAGCGCGGGCGGCCGGTGTGACGCTCTACCTCACGGGCACCCGGCACTTCGCCCACTGACCCGCACGGGCGCCGCTCGTCCACCGCACGGCGGGCGGGCGGCGCCGGGTCGCCCCGCCCCCGTGCGGCCGGTGGTCAGGTCGCGGGGACCGCCCGCAGCAGGGTGCGCAGGTCGTCGGGCAGCGCCGCGGCGTCGGGCAGCGCCACGCGGGGCAGGTCGTCGCGCGCCAGGAGGCGCCGGGCCGCCCCCACGTCCCGGGGTCGGTCGACCACGAGCACGCCGGTCACGGTGTCGTCGCGGTGCCACAGGGCGGTCCAGCCGTCCGCGGCGGGATCACCCAGGATCGTCACGGTGTCGTCGCCACCCGGCAGACCGAACAGGGTGAGGTCGTGCCCCAGCTGCGTCGAGAAGACGTACGGGGTCGCCTCGGGTCCCGCGACCGGGACGCCCAGCAGCCGGCGCACCAGCACGTCCGGCCCGTGCAGCGCCTCGTCCCAGTGCCCGCCGGCCACCCAGCCGTGGCGACGGGACCGGCGGACGGCGACGTCGCCCACGGCGTGCAGCCCCGGCAGCGGGCCCGACGCCCCGAGCACCCGGTACGACTCGTCGACCGGCACCGCGCCGCCCCGCAGCGGGACCGCGCCGGTGAGCCACTGCGTGGCGGGGCGCGCACCGACGGCGACCAGCACCGCGTCCGCCGGCACGTGGGTGCCGTCCGCCAGGTGCACCGACCGGTCGTCGACGCCGGCGACCTGCACACCGGTGCGCAGGTCGACGCCCGCGGCGGCGTACCACGGCACGGTCAGCCCGCCCACGTGGTCGCCGAGCGCCGCCGTGAGCGGGGCGGGTCGCGCCTCGAGCACCGTGACGGCGTGCCCCGCGGCCGCGGCCACCCCGGCCACCTCCGCGCCGATCCAGCCCGCGCCGACGACCACGAGCCGGCGCGCCGGCGCGCCGAGCGCCGTCCGCAGCGCGTCGGCGTCGGCGGCCGTGTGCAGCGTGCGGGCCCGCCACCCCGGCACGGTCACCGCGTGGGCGCCGGTCGCCAGCACCACGCACGCGGCGGCCACGTCGCCGCGGTCGGTCGTGACGACGGCGCCGCCGCCGTCCGCGGCCCGCAGGGACCGCGCGGGCCGGTCCAGGTGCACCTCGTCGGCGAGCGCGTGCAGGTCGTGGCCCAGGTCGTCGGCGAGCCACGCGGGGGTCGGTCGGTCGAGCAGGTGCTTCGACAGCGGGGGACGGTCGTAGGGCTCCACCCCCTCGGACCCCAGCACGCGGACCGTGCCGTCGTAGCCGTGCTCGCGCAGCGCGGCCACCGTCCGCAGCGCGGCCAGACCGCCCCCGACCACGAGGACGTCGGGGGGGACGGGGGCGGGGGAGCCGGGGGCGGGCTGCGGGTCGGACGTCACGGGATCACCGTAACGAGGGGCCCGCAGCGGTACGCTGGTCCACACCGCGCACGCCCGCGGGTCGCCGCCCGCGGGTCGCCGGGGCCGTGGCCCAGCCCGGCGGCGACAGACGTCGGAGGGAGCGCACGGATGTCGGGTCCCGCGCGCACCCCCGCGCCCGGCCGCTCCGAGCCGGTGTGGCCCCCGCGCCCCGTACCGCCCACGCGGCCCGTGACGCCCTCGACACGACCCGACGCACGACCCGACGCGCGGCCCGACGCGCGGGACCGCCCCGACGTCGCGGCGCCGCGCACCGGGCGCCCCGCGTCCGAGCCGGCGGTCGGCCCCCCGCTCGCGACCTCCGGCGCGGCTCCCGGCGCCGCCGTGCGCCCGGCCACCGTCCCCGCCCCGACCACGGCCCCCGCGCCGGCGCCGGCCCCCGCGCCGGTGCCGGCCGCCGCGCCGGCCGCGGCCGGGACGTCGACGGGGCCGGTGCCCGACGGGCCGCCCGAGGCGCCGGAGGTCCCGCCGGAGGAGCGTCCGCTCGATCCGCGCAGCATCGCGCGCGCGTCGCTGGCGGCGGGTCGCAACCGCTCCCTGTGGTGGACGTTGTCGGGCATCGCGGTGGCCGTCGTCGTCACCTTCCTCACCGACGCGGTGGTCGGGACGCGGGTCCTGGCGGTGCTGCTGCTGGGCTACGCGGTGGTGCGCGGTGCGGGGAAGGACGCGCCCGTCGCCGTCACGGTGCGCTCGCAGCCCGTCGACGTCGCCGTCCTGGTGAGCGGGGCGCTCGCGCTCCTGGTGCTCGCGCAGATCGTGCCGGTGCGCTGACGCGCAGCCTCGTGCCGACCGGCTGACGCGCAGCCTCGTGCCGACCCCGCGGCCTGCACCGCCGGTCGTGTCGTCCGGCGGGACGGCCGAGGCCCGGGGGCGGTGCCCCCGGGCCTCGTCCTGGTGCGCGTCGCGGGCTCAGCGCTCCGTGACCACCACGTCCTCGTCGGCGACGTAGAGCTCGTCCTCGCCGAACAGGGAGTCCTCGACGGGCTCGGCCGCGAACGCGCGGTACACGAGAGCGGCGATGGCGGCACCCAGCAGCGGCGCGACCCAGAAGAGCCAGACCTGCTCGAGTGCCCACGAGTCGGAGAAGATCGCCGTCGCCAGCGAGCGGGCGGGGTTCAGCGAGCCGTTGGTGATGGGCGTCGCGAGCAGCAGCATCACCGTCAGCGTGAGGCCGACGGCGAACGGCACGTGCTGGCGGTTGGCGCGCCGGTCGGTGGCGCCCAGGATCACGCCGACGAACACGGCGGTGGCCACGACCTCGACCAGGAGCGCGGCCACGAGGCCGAACTGCGCCCCGCCGTTCGACAGCAGGGCCAGCGGCGAGTGCTCGCCGAAGCCGTTGGCGGTGCCGCTGAAGAACGAGCGGGTGCTCGCCTCGGCGCCCTGGCTGAGCAGGGCGGGGAGCGTGTCCGGGACCGTGAGGAACAGCACCGCGGCCGCGATCGCGCCGCCGACGACCTGCGCGAGCCAGTACGGCAGCAGGTCGCGGAAGGGCGTGCGGCCGGCGAGGCAGGCGCCGAGCGTCACGGCCGGGTTGAAGTGCCCGCCCGAGACGTGACCGACGGCGACGATGCCGGCGAGGACCGCGACACCGAAGCCGAGGGCCACGCCGAGGCCGCCGCCGACGTTGCTGAACGACGCGTACAGCGCGATGCCGACGCCGGTCAGCACGAGGAAGAACGTCCCGAACGCCTCGGCGCCGAGCCGTGCGGGCAGGCCGGGCGCGGCGGCGACGACCGTCCCCGCGGGCACGACGTACTCCTCACCCGTGTCGTCGTCGTCGTCCTCGTCGTCGTCCGTGGCAGCGGGCGGCGCGGGGGACGTGGCGGGTGCGGGGGAGGTGGCGGGTGCGGGAGGCGTGGCGGGCGCCGGAGGTCCGGCGGCCGCGGCGGGCGTGGTGCCCGTCGCGGGCCGGTCGACCGGCTCGTCGACGACGACCTCCTCGACGACGACCTCCTCGACGACGACCTCCTCGACGGGCTCGTTCGCCGTCGGCTGCGGGGCGGCGTCTGCGGCCGTCGTGTCCCCGGGCTCCGGGGTGCCGTCGGGTGTCTCTGGCTTCTGCTGGGACATGTCGGTCCTGTCGTGTCAGGTGGCCGGGCCACCGGTCGGTGCCGCGATGCCGTCGGGCTGCGTCCGGTGGACGGGCGTGGCACGGGCGACACTGGGGCGAACTACGCAAGACCAGCATGCCAGCCGGGGCCGCAGGCGCGCAGGGCGGGCCGCGGGGCGGACGGCTGCCGCGCCGTCGCCGTCGAGGTCTCTCGATGTCGAGTAACCTTGCCGCCACACCCACGGCACAGGAGGCAGGCCCCCGCATGGCGAAGATCAAGGTCGTCGGTCCGGTCGTCGAGCTCGACGGCGACGAGATGACGCGCATCATCTGGCAGTTCATCAAGGACCGCCTGATCCACCCGTACCTCGACATCGACCTGCGCTACTACGACCTGTCGATCCAGAACCGGGACGCCACCGACGACCAGGTCACGATCGACGCCGCGCACGCCATCAAGGAGCACGGCGTCGGCGTCAAGTGCGCGACGATCACGCCGGACGAGGCGCGCGTCGAGGAGTTCGGCCTGAAGAAGATGTGGGTCTCGCCCAACGGCACGATCCGCAACATCCTCGGCGGCGTCGTCTTCCGCGAGCCGATCATCATCTCCAACATCCCGCGGCTGGTGCCGGGCTGGAACAAGCCGATCATCATCGGCCGTCACGCCCACGGCGACCAGTACAAGTCGACGAACTTCAAGGTTCCCGGCGCCGGGAAGATCACGATGACGTTCGAGCCGGCCGACGGCTCCGAGCCCCAGCAGTTCGAGGTCGTGACGATGCCCGAGGCGGGCGGCGTCGCGATGGGCATGTACAACTTCAACGAGTCGATCCGCGACTTCGCGCGCGCCTCGTTCTCGTACGGCCTGCAGCGCGGGTACCCGGTGTACCTCTCCACGAAGAACACGATCCTCAAGGCGTACGACGGTGCCTTCAAGGACATCTTCGCCGAGGTGTTCGAGACCGAGTACAAGGACAAGTTCGAGGCCGCGGGCCTCACGTACGAGCACCGCCTGATCGACGACATGGTCGCCGCCGCGATGAAGTGGGAGGGCGGCTACGTCTGGGCGTGCAAGAACTACGACGGCGACGTCCAGTCCGACACCGTCGCGCAGGGCTTCGGCTCGCTGGGCCTGATGACGTCGGTGCTCATGACGCCGGACGGCAAGACCGTCGAGGCCGAGGCGGCGCACGGCACCGTCACGCGCCACTACCGCCAGCACCAGGCCGGCAAGCCGACGTCGACCAACCCGATCGCGTCGATCTTCGCGTGGACCGGTGGCCTGAAGCACCGCGGCAAGCTGGACGGCACGCCCGAGGTCACGCAGTTCGCCGAGACGCTCGAGGACGTCGTCATCAAGACCGTCGAGAGCGGCAAGATGACGAAGGACCTCGCGATGCTCGTCGGCCCCGAGCAGCCGTGGCTGACGACCGAGGAGTTCCTCGCGGCGCTCGACGAGAACCTCGCCGCGCGCCTGGGCTGACGCCCGGCCGCACGCCACGACGGCGCCTTCCCCACCGGGGAGGGCGCCGTCGTGCGTGCCGCTCCGGTAGGTTCGACGCAGGCGTCGACGCCTTGGGTGTCGCGCCGCCCGTCGGCCGATCGAAGGAGCCCGTCCGTGTCCGTCTCCACGCCCGCTGTCGTCACCGTCACCGGCGCCGCCGGTCAGATCGGGTACGCCCTCGCCTTCCGCATCGCCTCGGGCCAGCTGCTCGGGCCCGACACCCCCGTGCGGCTGCGCATGCTGGAGATCCCGCCGGCGGTGAAGGCCGCCGAGGGTGTGGCGATGGAGCTCGACGACTGCGCCTTCCCCCTGCTCGACGGTATCGACATCACCGACGACGCGAAGGCTGCGTTCGACGGCGTGAACGTCGCGCTGCTGGTGGGTGCCCGTCCGCGGACCAAGGGCATGGAGCGCGGCGACCTGCTCAGCGCGAACGGCGGCATCTTCGGCCCGCAGGGTGAGGCGATCAACGCCGGTGCCGCGTCCGACGTGCGTGTCCTGGTGGTGGGCAACCCGGCCAACACCAACGCGTACATCGCGTCGTCCCACGCGCCCGACGTCCCGGCGGACCGGTTCACCGCGATGACGCGGCTCGACCACAACCGTGCCCTGGCCCAGCTGCGGCACCGCACGGGCGCGGCCATCGACGACATCGCGCGCCTCGCGATCTGGGGCAACCACTCCGCCACCCAGTACCCCGACCTCACGCACGCGACCATCGGGGGGCGTCCCGCGCTCGAGGTCGTCGGCGACGACGCGTGGGTCCGCGACACGTTCATCCCGACGGTCGCCAAGCGCGGCGCCGCGATCATCGAGGCCCGCGGCGCGTCGTCGGCGGCCTCGGCCGCGAACGCGGCGATCGACCACGTGCACACGTGGGTGCACGGCACGCCCAGCGGCGACTGGACGTCGGCGGGGGTGGTGTCCGACGGGTCGTACGGCGTGCCGGAAGGGCTGATCTCGTCGTTCCCGGTGACCGCGGCCGGCGGCGCCTACACGATCGTCCCCGACCTGGACGTCGACGCGTTCTCGCGCGAGCGGATCGACGCGTCCGTGGCGGAGCTCGTCGAGGAGCGCGAGGCGGTGCGGGCGCTCGGGCTCGTCTGACGGGCGCGCGACGGCTCGGGGACCTGCTCCCGGGGAGTCTCGACGTGGCGTGGGCTGGCCCGGCCGCCCACGCCACGTCGCGCCCGGTCAGCGGCGGCCGCGCATGGCCTCCCGGATCACGTCGAACACGTCGGTGCTGTGCTGGGACCGCGCGAGCCGGTCCGCGCCGGGGCCCTCCGCCGTCAGCGGGGTGGCGCCGCCGGTGTGGCTCCCGGTGGTCCAGTCGACCGTGAACTGCAGGTCGCTGCCCGCGATGGGGAAGGGGCCGTCCTCCAGGCTCTGGGTGACGGCGGGTTCCGTGCTCGCGGTGTCGCCGGACTCGTCCGCGGTGTCGACGTTCTCGACCGCGAGGCCGCCGGTCTCGTGGTCGCCCACGACCACCACGAGGGTGCCGGGGTTCCGCTCGGCGAACTCCCGGACGAGCGCGACGGTCTCGTCGAGCGCCTGCCCCGCCTGGATCGCCCGCGCGGCGTTGTTCGCGTGGGCCATCTCGTCGACGCCCTCCTCCTCCACCAGCAGGAAGAAGCCCTGCCGGTCGCGGGAGAGGACGTCGAGCGCCTTGGCGGTCATCGTGGCCAGGGGGACGGTGGGGGCGTACTCGTCGCCCTGCCCCTCGGGGGCCTGCTCGAACATCTCCTCGTTGGCGAACAGCCCGAGGACGCGCCCCGACCGGCTGGCGGCCAGCTCCTCGGCGTTCGTCACGTAGTCGTAGCCGACCGCCTGCGCACGGGCGACGAGGTCGCCGGCCGTGCTGCGCGACACCTCCGGGCGCGGGTCGTCCGGGTCGTCCGGGTGCGCGCCCTCGTCGCCCGCCGGGTACCACCAGTCCTCGCCGCCGCCCAGGATCACGTCGGGACGCGTGACCTCGACGTACTGCCGCGCGATCTCGCTCTGGTCGCCGCGGTCCGGGACGTGCGCCCCGAAGGCGGCGGGTGTCGCGTCGGTGACCTGGGCCGTGGTGACCAGGCCCGTGGCCTTGCGCAGCCGCTGGGCGTGCTCGAGCAGCGTGGCCACGGGCCTGCCGTCGACGTCGACCGAGACCGCGCCGTTGTACGTGCGCACCCCGGTGGCGAACGCGGTCGCGCTCGCGGCCGAGTCGGTGACGGCCTCCTCCGGGTCGGCGGAGTCCGTGCGGGTCCACCCGGCGTACCGCAGCCCGTCCATCGCGAGCTGCCCGTCCTGGCCGACCGTGGCGAGCCGGATGGCCTCGCGCGCCGCGATGCCCAGCCCGTCGCCGACCACCAGCACGACGTTGCGCGCGGTGGCGGGGCTCCCGCGCCCGCGGTCCGCGCCCTGCCCGTCGGGCTGTCCCTGCACCGACGCGCTCGCCGCGAGGCCGAGCGTCAGGGCGACCGCGCCGCCCGCCGAGAACCATGTCTGCCGGACCGTGCGCATGCTGCCGCCTCCCCCTCGTACGGGACGTCGTCGTCACCGTCGCCGGGCCCCCGCGGGCCTGTGGCGTCCACGATGCCCTCGCCGGCCGTGGTCGGCAACGGGGGCGAGGCGCGGGCCGTGCCTGTCGGGGGAGCGCTTGCCGGTCGCCCGGCTCCTCCGGTTCGACCGCTCTGCCCGAAACCCTTGCTGCAAGTTCTTGCAACGGGTTACCGTCGCTGCACATCCACCACGGCACGACGACGTGCCGCGACGAAGGAGTCTCGATGGCCGGCCGTCCCCAGCCCCGCCCACCCGCCCCACGCACGGCCCGTCGCCTCGTCGCCGCGGTGGCCGCCGCCGCCGTCGCCGCCGGCGGTGCCCTCGCGCTCACGGCGCCCGCCGCGGCCGCCGCCGGGTCCGTCGTGCTGGTCGGCAGCCTGCAGGACGAGCTCGGCTGCGCCGCCGACTGGGACCCCGCCTGCGCCGCGACCACGCTCGGCCCCACCGACGTGCCCGGACGCTTCTCCGCGACGTTCACGGTGCCCGCCGGCAGCCACGAGTGGAAGGTGGCGCTCGACGGCAGCTGGGACGCGTCGTACGGCGCCGACGGCACCGACGCGAACACCCCGCTGGTGCTCGCCGGCCCTGCCGACCTCACGTTCACCTACGACGACGCCACGCACCGCACGTCCGTGGTCGTCGAGGACCTCACGGGCGGCTACACCGACGCCGACGCCGCGCTGGTCGCCGACCCGGTCCGCGACGCCGGCGCGGGAGAGAGCTTCTACTTCGTCCTCACCGACCGGTTCGCGAACGGTGACCCGACCAACGACACGGGCGGCCTGACCGGTGACCGCCTGACCACCGGCCTCGACCCCACCGACAAGGGCTTCTACCACGGCGGCGACCTGGCGGGACTGCGCGAGCGGCTCGACTACATCGAGGGGCTGGGCACCACCGCGATCTGGCTGACGCCGTCGTTCCTCAACCGCCCGGTGCAGGGGACGGGCGCCGACGCGTCGGCCGGCTACCACGGCTACTGGATCACGGACTTCACGCGGATCGACCCGCACCTGGGCACGAACGCCGAGCTCGAGGCGCTCATCGACGACGCGCACGCGCGCGGCATCAAGGTCTACTTCGACATCATCACGAACCACACGGCCGACGTCATCGACTACGCCGAGGGCACCCAGGACTACGTCGACCAGGCGACCGAGCCGTACCGCGACGCGACGGGCGAGCCGTTCGACCCGGCGGACTTCGCGGGCACCGGCGAGTTCCCGACGCTCGACGCGGAGCGGTCGTTCCCCTACACCCCCGTGGTCGACCCGGCCGAGGCGGACCTCAAGGTCCCGGCGTGGCTCAACGACCCGACGCTCTACCACAACCGCGGGAACTCGACGTGGGAGGGGGAGTCGGTCACGCACGGGGACTTCAGCGGGCTCGACGACCTCATGACCGAGCACCCCACGGTCGTCGACGGCTTCGTCGAGGTCTACGAGGCGTGGGTCGACCTGGGCGTCGACGGCTTCCGCATCGACACGGTCAAGCACGTCGACCGTGAGTTCTGGGACGTGTTCACCACGCAGGTCGCGCAGCACGCGGCGGCGGCCGGGAACCCGGACTTCTTCATGTTCGGCGAGGTCTACGACGCCGACGCCGCGCTCACCGCGCCCTACGTGCGTGAGACCGACATGAACGCCGTCCTCGACTTCCCCTTCCAGGCGGCTGCGGCGAACTACGCCAAGGGCCTGTCCGCCGCGGGGCTGCAGGCGCTGTTCGCGAGCGACGACCGCTACACCACGCCGACGAGCAACGCGCAGGCGCTGCCCACGTTCCTCGGCAACCACGACATGGGCCGCATCGGGTACGTCGTGAAGGGCGCGGAGGACCCGCAGGCGCGCTCCGGGCTGGCGCACTCCCTGATGTACCTGACGCGCGGCCAGCCCGTCGTCTACTACGGCGACGAGCAGGGGTTCGTCGGCGACGACGGCCAGAGCGGCGGGGACAAGGCCGCCCGGCAGTCGCTCTTCGCCACGCAGGTCGACGAGTACGCCGACCAGGCGCTGCTCGACGGCACCCCCGCGGGCTCGGTCGACCGGTACGACACGGGCACGGCGCTCTACACGCACGTCGCGGCGCTGGCGGAGCTGCGGGCCGCGACGCCGGCGCTGACCACCGGGGCGCAGGTCGAGCGCTACGCGGACGGCGCGGTGTACGCCTTCTCGCGGGTGGGCGACGACGACGTCGAGCACCTGGTCGCCCTCAACAACGCCGCCGCGCCGGCGACGGTCACGCTCGACACGCTGACCCCCGGCGCGACGTTCACGCCGCTGCTCACGACGTCGGGCACGGACGCGGTCGACGGCGCGCCGGTCACCGCCGACGGTGAGGGAGCGGTCACGCTCACGGTCCCGCCGTTCGGTGCCACGGTCCTGCGGGCCGGCACGACCGTCGCCACCGGCGACGACGCGATCGCCCTGACCGTGCCCGCGCCGGGGGCGGCACTCACCGGCCTCGCGCCCGTGGCGGCCGACGTCGCCGACGACGTGGCGGCAGCCACCTCGTTCGCCTACCGGGTCGTCGGCGACGACGCCTGGACGCCGCTCGGCACCGCCGAGACCACCACGCCGCGCGTCTTCCACGACGTCGCCGACCTGGCGCCGGGCACCCTGGTGGAGTACCGCGCCGTGCGTGAGGACGCGGCCGGCGCCCGCAGCGCGGCGTCGACGTACGGCAGCGTCGGGGTCGCGGTCGACGGCGTCGAGCCGCCGGCCGGCCCCGGCGACGCGCTCGTCACGGTCCCCGGCAGCCACAACGCGGCGATGGGCTGCCCGGGCGACTGGCAGCCGGAGTGCGAGGCCGCACGCCTGACGTCGACCAACGGGCTCGTGTACTCCGGGACGTTCACCCTCCCGCCGGGCTCGTACGAGTACAAGGTCGCGGTGGGGGGCACCTGGGACGAGAACTACGGCGCGGGCGGCACCCCGGGCGGCGACAACATCACGTACGCCGTCACGGGCGACGGCCCGCAGCAGGTGACGTTCGTGTACGACGCGACCACGCACCAGGTGACGTCGTCGGCCCAGGGCGCCCTGCTCACGCTGCCGGGCTCGTACCAGAGCGAGGCGGGCTGCGCCGCCGACTGGGACCCCGCGTGCCTGGCGACCGCCCTGGTCGACGGCGACGGTGACGGCACCGCGACGCTCACGCTGCCGGACCTGGCGGCCGGCACCTACGAGGTCAAGGTCGCCCACGGTCTGTCGTGGGACGAGAACTACGGCGTCGACGGCGTCCGCGGCGGCGCGAACATCGCCTTCTCGGTGCCGGGCGGAGCGCCCGTCACCTTCACGTACGACCTGGCGACGCACGTGCTGACGGTGCAGGCCTCGGACCCGCCCCTTCCCGGCACCGGGCAGCTCGCCGCGCACTGGGTCGACGCACGCACGCTCGCCTGGCCCGCGTCGTTCGTCCCGAGCGGGACGGACCCGACGACGCTCGGCTTCACGCTGCACGGCGCGGCCGACGCGACCCTCGAGGTCGTCGACGGGCAGGTCACCGGCGGCGAGGAGGTCGCGCTCGCGGTCGTGCCCGGTGGGTTGACCGAAGCCCAGCGCGCCCGGTTCCCGGCGCTCGCCGGGTACCTCGCGCTGCGCGTCGACGCCGACCGCGCCGCGGTCGAGCGGCTGCTCACGGGTGAGCTGCTGGTGAGGCAGGCGGACGCCGACGGTGTCGCGCAGGCGATCACCGGCGTCCAGGTTCCGGGCGTGCTCGACGACCTGTACGGCAGCCGGGCGGTGAAGCGCACGCTGGGCACCACGTGGGCCAAGGGCGCGCCGTCGCTCGCGCTGTGGGCGCCCACCGCCCAGGACGTCGACCTGCTGGTGTGGCCCGCGGACCGGCGCGGCGCCGTCGACACGTCGGCCGATCCCGTGCGGACCGCCGCGAAGCGGCAGGCCGACGGCTCGTGGACCGCGGCCGGGCCGCGTGCCTGGGCCGGCGCGGCGTACCTGTGGGAGGTGACGGTCTACGCGCCCACGACGGGGGAGGTCGAGGTCAACCGGGTCACCGACCCGTACGCGGTGGCGCTGACGCCGAGCTCGACGCACGGCGTGCTCGTCGACCTCGACGACCCGCGCTACCGCCCGCGGCAGTGGGAGCGCACGCGGCTGCCGGTCGTGCGGCCGGTGGACCAGACGATCTACGAGCTGCACGTGCGCGACTTCTCGATCTCCGACGAGACGGTGCCCGAGCGGCTGCGCGGCACGTACGGCGCGTTCGCCGTGCGCAGCAGCGACGGCCGCGACTACCTGCGGCGGCTGGCCGACGCGGGGCTGACGACCGTGCACCTGCTGCCCACGTTCGACATCGCGTCGATCGAGGAGGACCGGGACGCGCAGGCGACGCCGGGCTGCGACCTCGCGGAGCTGCCGCCGGACTCGCCGCAGCAGCAGGAGTGCGTCCGCGCCGTCGCGGGCCAGGACGCGTTCAACTGGGGCTACGACTCGTGGCACTGGACCGCGCCCGAGGGCTCGTACGCGGTCGACGCCCACGGGGGTGCCCGCATCGCGGAGTTCCGGTCCATGGTCGGGGCGCTGCACGCCGACGGCCTGCAGGTGGTCCTCGACCAGGTGTTCAACCACACGGCTGCCAGCGGGCAGGACGCCAAGAGCGTGCTGGACCGCGTCGTGCCCGGGTACTACCACCGGCTGAACGCGACCGGTCAGGTGGAGACGTCGACCTGCTGCCAGAACGTGGCCACCGAGCACGCCATGGCCGAGAAGATGATGGTCGACTCGGTCGTCACGTGGGCCCGGGACCACAAGGTCGACGGCTTCCGCTTCGACCTCATGGGCCACCACTCGCGCCAGACGATGGAGAAGGTCCGTGCCGCGCTCGACCGCCTGACCCCGCGGCGTGACGGCGTCGACGGCTCCGCGGTCTACCTGTACGGCGAGGGCTGGAACTTCGGCGAGGTGGCCGACGACCGGCTGTTCGAGCAGGCCACGCAGGGGCAGCTGGGCGGGACGGGCATCGGGACGTTCTCCGACCGGCTGCGCGACGCGGTGCGCGGCGGCGGCCCGTTCGACGAGGACCCGCGGCTGCAGGGCTTCGGCTCCGGGGCGTTCACCGACCCCAACGGCGCGCCGGTCAACGGCACCGCGGACGAGCAGCTCGCGCGGGTGCAGCACCAGGCCGACCTGGTCCGGCTCGGCATGGCGGGCAACCTGCGGGACTACCGGCTGCTCGCGAGCGACGGCACGGTGCGTCGCGGCGACCAGCTCGACTACAACGGGCAGCCGGCGGGCTACGCCGACTCCCCGGAGGAGGTCGTCACGTACGTCGACGCGCACGACAACGAGACGCTGTTCGACAACCTGTACCTCAAGCTGCCGCAGGACACGCCCATGGCGGACCGGGTCCGGATGAACACGGTGTCCCTCGCCACGGCGACGCTCGCCCAGACGCCGTCGTTCTGGCACGCGGGAGCCGACCTGCTGCGCAGCAAGTCGCTGGACCGCAACTCCTACGACTCGGGTGACTGGTTCAACGAGCTCGACTGGTCGCAGCAGACCAACGGCTTCGGCCGCGGGCTGCCCCCGGCGCCGGACAACGAGGCGAAGTGGGGCTTCCAGCAGCCGCTGCTGGCGGACCCCGCGCTGGTGCCCGCACCCGGTGACATCGCCACGGCCGCGGCTGCGTCCGCCGAGCTGCTGGAGCTGCGCTCCTCGACGCGCCTGTTCCGGCTCGGGGACGCGCGGCTGATCGAGGAGAAGGTCACCTTCCCCGGGTCCGGTCCCGAGGCCGCACCGGGCGTGGTCGTCATGCACGTGGACGACCGTCGGCGCGCCGGCTCCTGGCGCCCGCCCACGGACGTGGACCCGCGGCTCGACGGACTGCTGGTCGTGGTCAACGCGTCCGACGAGCCGACCACGCAGACGGTCGAACCACTCGCCGGCCGGGGCTACGCGCTCTCGCCGGTGCAGGCGACCGGGGTCGACCCGGTGGTGCGGGGGACCACCTACGACCGGGCGACCGGGACCGTGGTGGTCCCGGCGCGGACCGTGGCCGTGCTCGTCGAGGACGCGCGCCCCGGCTCCGGCGGCGGCTGGTGGCGCGGTGCGTGCGGGGTGCTCGGACGCTGGCTGCCGGGTCTCTGCGGGTGAGGCGGCACCGGGTTGTGCCTTCAGTCCTCGAAGGCACAACCCGGTCGTTCGCCCGGCTGCTCCCGGGAGGTGCCGTTCGCCGGGTGCCACGGCTCGAGGACGATCCCGGCGTTCCGGTCAGGACACGGAATGGTCACGGGTCTTGCCGACCCCTAGCGTTCAGGTCTTGAATGCAACGCGAAGCCGTACCGGCTGACCGGCACCGTTGCCGGAGCGAGGCCCGGACCACCGGTGCCCCGACCGGCTCTGCGGCACGACGAGGGAGCGACAACGATGTCACTGGCGTGGAAGAAGAGCGCGATCGCGATGGTCGCCGCGGGTGTGCTCGTCGGGTCCATGGCGGCCTGCAGCAGCGAGCGGGACTCGGCGACCGAGAGCACCGAAGGAGGCAGCGCGGAGGACACCTTCGTCGGCATCGCGATGCCGACGAAGAGCCTGCCGCGGTGGAACCGCGACGGGGCGCACCTCGAGGGCCTGCTGGAGGAGGCGGGCTACGAGACGAGCCTGCAGTACGCCGACAACAAGGTCGACCAGCAGGTCACCCAGCTGGAGAACATGATCAACCAGGGGGCTGACTTCCTGGTCGTCGCGCCGATCGACGACACGGCGCTCGCGCCGACGCTCCAGCAGGCTGCGGACGCGGGCGTCACCGTCATCGCGTACGACCGTCTGCTGCTCGGCACGCCGAACGTCGACTACTACGCCACCTTCGACAACTACCGCGTCGGCACGATGCAGGGGGAGTTCATCGTCGAGGCGCTCGACCTCGAGAGCGGTGCGGGCCCGTTCAACCTCGAGCCGTTCGCCGGGTCGCCGGACGACAACAACGCGAAGTTCTTCTTCGCCGGGGCGTGGGACGTGCTCTCGGAGTACGTCGACAACGGCCAGCTCGTCGTGCCGTCGGGCAAGCAACCGGCGTCCAACGACGACTGGACGTCCATCGGGATCCAGGGCTGGGTCTCCGACACGGCCCAGGCCGAGATGGAGAACCGCCTGAACTCGTTCTACGCGGACGGTGCGAAGGTCGACGTCGTCCTGTCGCCCAACGACTCCCTCGCGCTCGGCATCGCCCAGGCGCTCGCGGGCGCCGGGTACGCCCCCGGCGCGGACTACCCGGTGCTCACCGGGCAGGACGCGGACGAGGCGAACGTCCTCAACATGATCGACGGCAAGCAGTCGATGTCGGTGTGGAAGGACACCCGCATGCTGGGTGACCAGGTCGCCACGATGATCCAGCAGATCCTCGACGGCGAGACCGTCGAGGTCAACGACGAGGAGACCTACGACAACGGCGAGAAGGTCGTCCCGACCTACCTCCTCGACCCGCAGGTCATCACGCCGGACAACGTCGAGGTCCTCGTCGACTCGGAGTTCTACACCGCCGACGAGCTCGGTCTGTGAGAGCGCGCCGGCCGCGCGACCCCACGGTCGCGCGGCCGGCCGCCGGACCCGGCCGGACCACCCAGCGAGGACACATGGACACCGAGCACATCCTCGAGATGCGCGGCATCACCAAGACCTTCCCGGGCGTCAAGGCCCTCTCCGACGTGAACCTGGCGGTACGCCGCGGCGAGATCCACGCGGTCTGCGGCGAGAACGGCGCCGGGAAGTCGACGCTCATGAAGGTCCTGTCGGGCATCTACCCGCACGGCACCTACGAGGGCGACATCCTGCTCGACGGGCAGGTGCAGGAGTTCCGCGGCATCCGCGACTCCGAGCGGCAGGGCGTGGTCATCATCCACCAGGAGCTCGCGCTGTCCCCGTACCTGTCGATCGCCGAGAACATCTTCCTCGGCAACGAGCGCGCGGCGCGCGGGGTCGTGGACTGGAACCGCACCAACGCCGAGGCCGCCCGGCTGCTCGAGCGCGTGGGTCTGACGGAGCGGCCCGACACGCGCGTCAGCGACATCGGGGTGGGCAAGCAGCAGCTCGTCGAGATCGCCAAGGCGCTGTCCAAGGAGGTCCGTCTGCTCATCCTCGACGAGCCGACCGCTGCCCTCAACGACGAGGACAGCGCCCACCTCCTCGGCCTCATCGAGGGGCTGCGCGGTCAGGGCATCACCTCGATCATCATCAGCCACAAGCTCAACGAGATCGAGGCGATCGCGGACACCACGACGATCCTGCGCGACGGCCGGACCGTGGAGTCCCTGGACATGCGGGGCGGCGAGCCGGTCAGCGAGGAGCGCATCATCCGCGGCATGGTGGGTCGCCCGCTCGACCACCGGTTCCCCGAGCACACGCCCCGCATCGGCGAGGAGGTGCTGCGGATCGAGGACTGGACCGTGCACCACCCGGTCGACCAGACGCGCAAGGTCGTCGACGGCGCCGGCCTCACGGTGCGCCGCGGCGAGATCGTCGGGCTCGCCGGGCTCATGGGCGCAGGACGCACCGAGCTGGCGATGAGCGTCTTCGGCCGCTCGTACGGCACGCGCATCTCCGGTCGCCTGTACAAGGACGGCCGGGAGATCACCGCGGCGAGCGTCCGGCAGGCGATCGCGCACGGCATCGCCTACGCGACCGAGGACCGCAAGCGGTTCGGCCTCAACCTCATCGACTCGGTGCAGCACAACGTCTCCGCGGCCGCTCTCGACAAGCTGTCGCGCGGGGGCGTCGTCGACCGGGAGGCCGAGGCCAGGGTCGCCGAGCAGTACCGCACGGAGCTCAACATCCGCACCCCGACGATCGCGGCGCTGGTGGGCAAGCTCTCGGGCGGCAACCAGCAGAAGGTCGTCCTGTCCAAGTGGATCTACGCCGACCCGGACGTCCTGATCCTCGACGAGCCGACGCGTGGCATCGACGTCGGGGCGAAGTACGAGATCTACACGATCATCAACAGGCTGGCGGACGAGGGCAAGGGCGTCCTGGTCATCTCCTCCGAGCTGCCCGAGCTCATCGGCGTCTGCGACCGGATCTACGCGTTCAGCCAGGGGTGCGTCACGGGCGAGGTGGCCCGGGCCGACGCGACCCAGGAGCACCTCATGCACTTCATGACGATGGACAAGGACGGGATCGCCCGATGAGCACCAGCACCGACGTCAACGTTCCCTCGCCGATGCCGCCGGACACCCCCCGGTTCTCGGTCGCCCAGCGGCTGCAGGGCCTCGGCGGCAACGCGCGGCAGTACGGCATCTTCGCCGCGCTCGTCGTCATCGTGCTGCTGTTCCAGGTGCTGACCGACGGCAAGCTGCTGCTGCCCAACAACCTCGCCGCCCTGTTCCAGCAGAACGCGCACATCATGGTGCTGGCCATCGGCATGCTCATGGTGATCGTCGCCGGTCACATCGACCTGTCGGTCGGGTCGGTCGTCGCGTTCGTGGGCGGGATCGTCGCGGTCACGATGCGCGACCCGATCGGTCTGCCGTGGATCGCGGCCGTCCTGGTGGGTCTCGCGGTCGGTGCGCTGGTGGGCGCCTGGCAGGGGTTCTGGGTCGCGTACGTCGGGATCCCCGCGTTCATCGTGACGCTCGCCGGCATGCTCGTGTTCCGCGGGCTCGCGCTGGTGATCGTCGGCGAGACCCTCGCGGGCCTGCCGCCGGCCTTCATCCGGATCTCCAAGGGGTCCTTGCCACCCGCCCTGGGGTACGCCGGCGACATGGACGTCGTCACCCTCGTGATCGGGGCGCTCGCGGTGGCCGCGATCGTGCTCACGCAGGCGCGGGCGCGTCGCGCGCTGCGCCGCCACGACCTGCACGTCGAGGCGTTCGGCCTGTTCGTCACGAAGCTCGTGATGATCGCTGCGGGCATCGGGGCCCTGACGGTCATCCTGTCGTTCTCGGCCGGCGGCACGCCCATCGTCCTGGTGATCGTCGGCGTGCTGGTCGTCGTGTACTCGTTCCTCATGGGCCGCACGGTGTTCGGTCGGCACATCTACGCCATCGGCGGCAACCGCGCGGCGGCGGCGCTGTCCGGGGTCGACACCCGCAAGGTCGACTTCTGGATCTTCGTCAACATCGGCCTGCTCGCGGGTGTCGCGGCCGTCCTGACGACCGCGCGGGCGGGCGCCGCCGTGGCGGCCGCCGGTGCGAACTTCGAGCTCGACGCGATCGCCGCCTGCTTCATCGGTGGTGCCGCCGTCACCGGCGGTGTCGGACGGATCGCCGGGGCCATCGTCGGTGCACTCATCATGGGCGTGCTCAACATGGGCCTGTCCATCCTGTCGGTCGACCCCTCGTGGCAGCAGGCGATCAAGGGGATGGTGCTGCTGCTGGCGGTGGCGTTCGACCTGATCAACAAGCGGCGCGCGGGTACGCAGTAGGGGCGCGGCAGCGCGGCGGGGGCCGTGCGCGCCGGTAGGTTGCGACGGTGAGCAGGCGAGGGGCGGCAGCGGGATCGCAGACCGCCCTGCGTGAGGCGAACAGGGCGCTGGTCGTCGGGACGGTGCAGCGGTACGGCGGGCTCACGCAGGTCGAGCTCGCCGCCGCGACCGGGCTGTCGCAGGCGACCGTGTCGAATATCGTCCGGGAGCTGCTCGCCGCGGGGCTCGTCGACACGGCCGTCACGACGCGCAGCGGCCGGCGCGCGCAGCTCGTCACGCTCGCGCGGCGCGTCGGGCTGGTCGTGGGGGTGCAGGTCGGCCACCGGCACCTGCGCGTCGCGCTCGGCGACTTCGCGCACGAGGTGGTGGCCGAGCAGGCACTGCCCCTGCCGTACGAGCACCCGTCGGACACGACGCTCGACCGGGCGGCGCTGCTGGTCATGGACCTGCTGGAGCGCATCGGCTCGGACCTCGAGGAGGTCGTGGGGATCGGCGTGGGCGTGCCCGCCCCCGTGGACACGGACACCGGCATGGTCTCGGTGCCCGGGGTGATGCCGGGCTGGGAGGGGGAGCACCTGGGCCAGGTGCTCACCAAGCGGCTGGGTCGCCCGGTGCACGTGGACAACGACGCCAACCTCGGTGCGCTCGCGGAGGCGACGCTCGGCGCGGCACGCGGCTACCGCGACGCGGTGTACGTGCGCGCGTCGTACGGCACCGGGGCGGGCATCGTCATCAACGGCCAGGTGCACCGGGGCTTCGCGGGCACCGCGGGGGAGATCGGGCACGTGCAGGTGGACCCGACGGGCCACATCTGCCGGTGCGGCTCGCGCGGCTGCCTCGACACGGTGGTGGGGGAGCCCGCACTGGTGGCGCCCCTGCGTGCGGCGCACGGCTCGCTGGCGCTGCGCGACGTCATCGCGCGGACCCGCCAGGGTGATCCCGGGTTCGTGCGCGTGGTGGCGGACGCCGGCGCCGCGATCGGGGCGGTGGTGGCCGGGCTGGGTACGGCGGTCAACCCGCAGTGCGTCGTGGTGGGTGGTGAGCTGTCGGAGACCGGCGAGGTGCTGCTGGGGCCGTTGCGCGAGTCGGTGCGCCGGCGCGTCCTTCCCAACCAGATCGCACCGCTCGAGGTGGTGCCGGCCCGGCTGGGGCAGCGCGCCGAGGTCGTCGGGGCGCTGGTGCTGGCCCTGCGCGCTGCGGACGTGCCCGTGCGGGTGACGGCGGACCTGCCCGGTGCGTCGGCCGCGGCCGACGGGCGTGCCGAACAGGGTTGACCGCGCAAGGGCTGGGGGATTCACTGCACGTGACGCGTGCGCGACGGGGAACGGGTGGGTCCAGCATGACGGACGGGACGCGGGTTCCGCTGCTCTCGATGCGCGGCATCAGCAAGCGGTTCGGTGGGGTCGAGGCGCTGGTCGGGGTGGACCTCGACGTGCACCGCCACGAGGTGGTGGCGCTGGTCGGCGACAACGGCGCCGGCAAGTCGACGCTGGCCAAGACGGTCGCGGGCGTGCTCGCGCCCGACACGGGGCTGGTCGAGATCGAGGGCGTCCCGGTGAGCATCCCCACGCCCGCGGCCGCCCACGCGCTGGGTGTGGCGACCGTCTTCCAGGACCTCGCCCTGTGCGACAACCTCGACGTCACCTCCAACCTCTTCCTCGGCCGCGAGCTGCGCGACGCCCGCGGCGTCCGCGACGACGAGCGCATGGAGCAGGTGGCCCGGCGCATCCTGCGCGACCTCACGAGTCGTGTGCCCTCGGTGCGGGTGCCGCTGGCGAACCTGTCGGCCGGGCAGCGGCAGGCGGTCGCGATCGCGCGCACGCTCATCGGCGACCCGCGCATCGTCGTGCTGGACGAGCCGACCGCCGCCTTGTCCGTGGCCCAGACCGCGGAGGTGCTGCTGCACATCGAAGGGCTGCGGGACCTCGGTCTGGGTGTGATCCTCATCAGCCACAACATGACGGACGTGCGGTCGGTCGCGGACCGCGTCGAGGTGCTGCGCCACGGTCGCAACAACGGCTCGTTCGACGCCCGCACCACCGGGTACGAGCAGATCCTCGCGGCGATCACGGGCGCGCTGCGCCCGGACGGTCCCCGACGCCCGGCCGCCGTCCGGCCCTGAGGCCCGGACGGGGTGTGCCCCGTACGCCCCGCCGCTGCCGTGCGGTGCGGGCGCACGCCGCCGCGAGGTCTCCTGCGCCGGGTGCGTCCGGTGCGCATTCGGTGGGTTGGTCGCCTTCTCGCCCACCGGTCCGGCGCACCGTCACCAAGTCGTGATGAGTTCGCAACCAAGAGACAGGCTGCGTGGGTTGACTTCGGGTTCCGAACGAAAGCAGAGTGTGGGCACTGCACGGGACGACGACGACCCTGTCCACGCCCGACGCAGCCGGAGCCTCCGGTCGGTCGCGGCGCAGCGACCGCGTTCGGACGCCCGATGAATTCGGGACCGGAACCTCTCGACGACGAGAAGGAGCGAACGAGATGCGACGCAAGATCACCATGGCGGCAGCAGCAGGCACGCTGGCGCTGAGCCTGGCCGCCTGCGGCGGCGGCGGTGCGGGGAGCACCGAGAGCACCGAGGGCGCCGGGGGCGGCGCCGAGAAGAGCGACATCACCATCGGTGTCGCCATGCCCACCGAGACCTCCGAGCGGTGGATCGCCGACGGCAACGCCGTCAAGGACGGCCTGGAGAAGCTCGGCTACAAGGTCGAGCTGCAGTACGCGGGCGACGACATCCCCACGCAGACCCAGCAGATCGACCAGATGATCACGAGCGGCGCCGACGTGCTCATCGTCGCCTCGATCGACGGCACCGCGCTCACGAGCCAGCTCGAGGCGGCCGCAGCGGCGAACATCCCGGTCATCGCCTACGACCGCCTCATCCGCGACAGCGAGAACGTCGACTTCTACGTCACGTTCGACAACTTCGCGGTCGGCGTCGCCCAGGGCACGGCGCTCCTGCGGGGCATGGGCATCGTCGACGAGGCGGGTGCCGAGGTCGCCGACGTGACCGGCCCGTTCAACATCGAGCTCTTCGCCGGCTCGCCGGACGACAACAACGCCGGGTTCTTCTTCGAGGGCGCCATGTCGGTGCTCGACCCGTACATCACCGACGGCACGCTCGTCGTGAAGTCCGGGCAGACCGACTTCGACACCGTCGCCACGCTGCGCTGGTCGCAGGAGGCCGCGCAGAAGCGCATGGAGGACCTGCTGACCTCCACGTACTCCGACGGCTCGACGCTGGCGGGCGTGCTCTCGCCGTTCGACGGCATCTCGCGCGGCATCATCACCGCCCTGCAGGGCGTCGGCCAGGGCCCGACCATCGAGGCCGGCCTGCCGATCGTGACCGGGCAGGACGCCGAGGTCGCCTCCGTCAAGCTCATCGCCGACGGCGTGCAGTCCTCGACGATCTTCAAGGACACCCGCAAGCTCGCGGAGCAGTCCATCAAGGTCACCGAGGCGTTCATCAACGGCGACGAGCCCGAGGCGAACGACACCGAGACGTACGACAACGGCAAGAAGGTCGTGCCCTCGTTCCTGCTCGACGTGGACACGGTGTTCACGGACGACATCACCCCGCTCCTGGTGGACTCGGGCTACTGGACGGCTGACGAGGTCGCGTCGGGCGTCTCCGACTGACCCGATCGCGCGGCCCGGCCGGTCAGCCGGCCGGGCCGCGCACCCCCAGCCCCATCACCACCACTGAACGGAGGGGTCATGGACCACAGCGACATCCTCGAGATGCGGTCCATCACCAAGACCTTCCCGGGGGTCAAGGCGCTGCAGGACGTCAACCTCACCGTGCGGCGCGGCGAGATCCACGCCATCTGCGGGGAGAACGGCGCCGGCAAGTCGACGCTCATGAAGGTCCTGTCCGGCGTGTACCCGCACGGCACCTACGACGGCGACATCGTCTTCGAGGGTGAGGAGGTCGAGTTCGGCTCGATCAACGACTCCGAGGGCCGCGGGATCGTCATCATCCACCAGGAGCTCGCGCTGGTGCCGTACCTGTCGGTCGCGGAGAACATCTTCCTGGGCAACGAGGTCCGGGGCAGCGGCCCGCTGATCGACTGGAACAAGGCCAACTCCGAGGCCGCGAGGCTGCTGGCCCGCGTGGGCCTCGCCGAGAACCCGACGACGCAGGTGTCGCAACTGGGTGTCGGCAAGCAGCAGCTCATCGAGATCGCGAAGGCGCTGTCGAAGCAGGTCAGGCTGCTCATCCTCGACGAGCCGACCGCCGCGCTGAACGACACGGACTCCGAGCACCTGCTCGATCTCCTGCGCCATCTCAAGGAGCAGGGCATCACGTCGATCATCATCAGCCACAAGCTGAACGAGATCGCCGAGATCGCCGACCGCACGACCATCATCCGCGACGGCCGGACCATCGAGACGATGGACATGTCCGAGCCGGGCTCGACCCAGGACCGCATCATCCGCGGCATGGTCGGCCGTGACCTGGAGCACCGGTACCCCGAGCGCACTCCCGCCATCGGCGACGAGGTGCTGCGCGTCGAGGACTGGACCGTGCGCCATCCCACGCAGTCGGACCGCGTGGTGATCGACGGCGCGTCGTTCACCGTGCGCGCCGGTGAGGTCGTCGGCATCGCCGGCCTGATGGGCGCGGGGCGCACCGAGCTCGCGATGAGCATCTTCGGCCGCTCGTACGGCCGTGGCATCACGGGGCGCATCTACAAGAACGGGCAGGAGATCTCCGTCCGCGACGTGGACTCCGCGATCTCCCACGGGCTCGCGTACGCCACCGAGGACCGCAAGCGCTACGGCCTGAACCTCATCGAGGACATCCGCCGCAACGTCTCCGCCGCCGGCATCCGCCGCCTCGCCCCCCGGGGCTGGGTCAACGGCAACGAGGAGATCAAGGTCGCGGAGGAGTACCGCGCGAGCCTCAACATCAAGGCCCCGACCGTCATGGCGCTCACCGGCAAGCTCTCCGGGGGCAACCAGCAGAAGGTCGTGCTCGCCAAGTGGCTCTACACCGAGCCCGACGTGCTGATCCTCGACGAGCCCACGCGTGGCATCGACGTCGGGGCCAAGTACGAGATCTACACGATCATCAACCGGATGGTCGCGGCGGGGAAGGCGGTCGTCGTCATCTCCTCCGAGCTGCCCGAGCTGCTCGGCATCTGCGACCGGATCTACACCCTGGCGTTCGGGCGCATCACCGGTGAGGTGCCCGTCGCGCAGGCCACCCAGGAGCGGCTGATGGAGCTCATGACCATCGAGCGCGAGACAGCAAAGGACCTTGCATCATGACGGCCATCGCCGGCTTCGGAGACATGGTGACGCGGAACCTCCGCCAGAGCGGGATCTTCATCGCGTTCGTGATCATCGTGCTGATGTTCTCGCTGATGAACTCGAACTTCCTCAGCCCGGGCAACCTGACGAACATCGTCCTGCAGTACTCCTACATCCTCATCCTGGCCATCGGCATGGTCATGGTGATCGTGCTGGGTCAGATCGACCTGTCCGTCGGGTCGGTGGTCGCGCTCACCGGCGCCGTGGCGGGCGTGCTGGTCATCCGGCACGGTGCGCCCTGGTGGATCGGCGTGCTGGCTGCGCTCGTCGTCGGCGTCCTGGTCGGCATGTGGCAGGGCTTCTGGGTGGCCTACGTCGGGATCCCCGGGTTCATCGTCACCCTGGCCGGCATGCTGCTGTTCCGCGGCATGACGTACCGGGTCCTCGACAACGTCTCGCTGTCGCCCTTCGGTGGCACGTACTACGACATCGCCAACGGGTTCTCCACGAACGGCTGGTTCGGGGGCTACGGGGTCGACGTCTTCACGCTGGTGATCTTCGCGGTGGCCGTGGCCGGGTACGCCGTCAGCCAGTGGCGCACGCGCCGCGGGCGCATCGCGTACCAGCAGGTCGTCGAGTCCATGCCGATCTTCGTCGGCAAGATCGTCGCCGTCGGCGTCGTCGTCATGTGGTTCGGGTACCAGCTCGCGCAGTACCGCGGCCTGCCGAACGTGCTGATCCTGCTCGCGGTGCTGATCATGGCGTACTCCGTCATCACGCAGCGCTCGGTCTTCGGCCGGCACGTCTACGCGATCGGTGGCAACCTCAACGCCGCGCAGCTGTCCGGCGTGAAGGTCCGCGTCGTGACCTTCTGGACCTACGTGAACATGGGTCTGCTCGCCGGTGTCGCGGGTGTCGTGTACTCCTCGCGCATGAACGGCGCGCAGCCGAGCGCGGGCAACATGTTCGAGCTCGACGCGATCGCCGCCGCGTTCATCGGCGGGGCGTCGACGACCGGTGGCGTGGGCCGCGTGACGGGCGCCATGACCGGTGCGCTGATCATGGCCGTCATGAGCAACGGCATGCAGCTGATGGGCGTGCCGCAGTCGATCCAGCAGATGGTCAAGGGCCTCGTGCTCCTCCTGGCCGTCGCCTTCGACGTCTGGAACAAGCGTCGCGCCGACGCGCGCTGACGCCACGACGGGCCCGTGCCGGCAGCGCCGGCGCGGGCCCGTCCCCATCCGTGCACCGCGGCGCGGGGTCGATCGGCCCCGTGACCGCGGTGCCGCCAGTAGGCTCGGCCGACGTGAGGGGACCGATGTCGGGATCGCAGTCGTCCCTCCGGGGCGCCAACCGCGCTCTCGTCGTCGAGACGGTCAAGCGGTACGGCGGCCTCACCCAGGTCGAGCTCACGGCCGCGACGGGCCTGTCGCCCGCCACCGTCAGCTCGATCGTCAAGGAGCTGCTGGCCGCCGGTGTGGTCGACACCCGCAGCACCATCCGCTCCGGGCGGCGCGCGCAGCTGGTCACCATAGCCCGACGCACCGGGCTGGCCGCGGGCGTCGACGTCGGTCGGCGCCACCTGCGGGTCGCGCTCGCGGACGTCACGCGCGAGATCGTCGCCGAGCAGACCCTGCCGCTGCCCGCCGAGCACCGCGCCGACACCACGCTGGACCGTGCGGCTCTGCTGGTCGTCGACCTCCTGGAGCGTCTGGGCGCCTCGCTCGACGACCTGCTGGGGCTGGGCGTCGGGCTCCCGGCGCCGGTCGAGCCCGGCACGGGTCTCGTGACGGTGCGGGGGGTGCTGCGGGGCTGGGACGAGGTCCCCGTCGTGCACGTGCTGGCCAAGCGGCTCGCCAAGCCGGTGCTGGTCGACAACGAGGCCAACCTCGGCGCGCTGGCCGAGAGCAGGTTCGGTGCCGCCCGTGGCTACCAGGACGTCGTGTACGTGTCCGTCGGCACGGGGACCGGTGCCGGCATCGTGCTGTCCGGGCACCTCCACCGGGGGTTCGGCGGCACGGCGGGGGAGATCGGGCACGTCCAGGTCGACCCGCAGGGACGCATCTGCCGGTGCGGCTCGCGCGGCTGCCTGGACACCGTGGTGGGGTACCCCGCGCTGGTCGAGCCACTGACCGAGACGCACGGCGCGCTGACCATCCGTGACGTGGTGCAGCGCGCCGCGGAGGGTGACCCGGGGTGCCGGCAGGTGGTGGCGGACGCCGGCGCGGTCATCGGTGGGGTCGTGGCGGGCATGGCCATGGTCGTCAACCCGCAGTGCGTCGTCGTGGGTGGTGAGCTCGCGCAGACCGGGGACGTGCTGGTGCAGCCGATGCGTGAGGCGATCGCGCGCCGGGTGCCGCTCAACCAGGTGGCCACGCTCGACGTCGTCCCCGGTGAGCTGGGGGTGCGGGCGTCCGTGCTCGGCGCGCTCGCGATGGCGCTCGAGGCCACGGACCAGGCCGCCGTGAGCGGTGCACCGGACATCGCCGACCACTCGGACACCCCCGCCGGAGGCGGCTCATGACGAGGTTTGACGCGCCCCTGGGCGAGGGTTTCACTGGTCCTCACGTGCGCGACGGAGGGCAGGTGGTCGGGACCGTGGGTGTCGGCAGACGGACGCCGGTGCTGTCGTTGCGTCAGGTGTCCAAGCGGTTCGGCGCGGTCGAGGCGCTGGTGGACGTGGACCTCACCGTGCACCCGCACGAGGTCGTCGCGCTGGTGGGTGACAACGGTGCCGGCAAGTCGACGCTCGCCAAGGTGGTCTCCGGGGTCGTGCAGCCCGACGCGGGCCTGATCGAGATGGGCGGGGAGCCGATCACCATCGGCTCGCCGTCCGACGCCCACCAGGCAGGTGTCGCGACGGTCTTCCAGGACTACGCGCTGTGCGAGAACCTCGACGTCACGGCCAACCTCTTCCTGGGCCGCGAGCTGCGCGAGCACTCGCTCATGCGGGACGGCGAGATGGAGCGCGTCGCCCGCGGCATCCTGCGGGACCTGACGAGCCGGATCCCGTCCGTGCGCACCCCGATCGGCCACCTGTCCGCGGGGCAGCGGCAGACGGTCGCGATCGCCCGCACCCTCATCGGCTCGCCCCGGCTGGTGATCCTCGACGAGCCGACCGCGGCGTTGTCCGTCGCGCACACGGCCGAGGTGCTCACGCACATCCAGCGCCTGCGTGAGCTGGGCCTGGGCGTCGTGCTGATCAGCCACAACCTCAACGACGTGCGCGCGGTCGCCGACCGCATCGAGGTGCTGCGCCACGGCCGCAACAACGGGTCGTTCGACGCCCGCTCGGTCACCCAGGAGGAGCTGCTCGCGGCGATCACGGGAGCCACGCAGGTCTCCCGGACGCACCCGCTCGACGCCGTGCTCTGACCTCGACGGCATGCTCTGACCTCGACGGCATGCTCTGACCAGGAGCGGCGGGGCGCGACGGCCCCGCACGACGCCTCGGACGAGGCGGGTGCGGGCGGCACCGCGCACGCCCGCACCCCGCGGCGCTCAACCGGCCGACGCGCTGCGCAGACCCAGCCCGCCCAGGACGAACCCGGTCCCGATGCCGACGAGCGCGAGCGCGACACCGAACGCGATGACCGACGTGATGAGCGAGGCGCGCAGGAACGTCCCGGTCGCGACGGCCTGGCGCTGCGGGTCCTCGCGGTCCATCTCGGCGTAGGTCAGCCCGCCGGTCATCTCGTCCAGGTCGGTGCGGATCACCTCGGCCTGGGCCCACGCCGTCCAGGGCGTCACCACGGGCGACCCCGCGAACGCCGCGGCGTTGTCGGAGACGACGATCTCCTCCTGCGCGAGGCCCTGGGCGATGCCACCCCAGGTGGCGACCCCGGCGAGGGCCATGACGATCCCGAGGGCGGTGAGGAGCGTGCCCAGCAGGCGGGTGCGGCGGGCGGCGCGGGGCGCGGGCGCCGTGGTGGCGCCGGAGGATGCGGCAGTGGGTGCGACGTCGGCGGACATGGGACTCCCCTTCGATCGGTAGCGTCGGTGCCGAGAGGCGCCGGTGCCACCCACCGTGGTGGATGAAATCTCAAGGAGATATGAGACGAAACGATTTGCGAGTCCGGCCCTGCGCGCCGCGGGCCCGGGCCGCAGCCCGGGACCCGCGGGAAACGGTGCGCGCGTCAGGCGACCGCGCAGGTCACGCCGTTGAGGGTGAACGCCGTCGGTGCCGTGTTGGTACCGGTGTGCGACCCGTTGAACCCGATCTGCACGGAGCCGCCGGGCGGGATCGACCCGTTCCAGGGGGCGTTGGTCGCCGTGACCTGGCTGCCCGTCTGGGAGACCGTGCTGCTCCACGACTGCGTCACCTGCTGCCCCGAGGGGAACGACCACCGCAGCGTCCAGCCGTCGACCGGGGTGCTCGACGTGTTGCGCACCGTGAGGTTCGCCGTGAAGCCGGTGTTCCACTGGTTGACCGCGTAGGTCACGGCGCACCCGCCCACGGCCGGGGTGGGGCCGGGCGTCGGCGTCGTGCCGGGCGAGGGGGTCGTGGTCGGCGTCGGCGTGACGGTGGGACTCGGTGTCACGGTCGGTGTCACGGTCGGCGTGGGGGTCACGCTCGGGGTGGGCGTCACGCTGGGCGTGGGCGTGGGCGTCGGCGCCGCCTGGTCCAGCCCGAAGAACGCGATCGCCGCGGCCGCGTCGACGGGCAGGTTGTGCGACGTGCCCTGCAACCGGTTGGTCTCCAGCGGGGCCTGCGTCCCGGTGCCGCCGTAACGGGCGCGGGTGCGGTTGGAGCCGATGGTCTCCGTGGACGCGGGCGTCGCGCTCACGCCCAGCACGTTCGTCCACTGCTTCACGGCCTCGGTGAAGTTCTGGAAGTTCAGGGTCTCGTCGTTCGTGCCGTGCCAGAGCTGCACGCGCGGGCGCTTGCCCGTGTACCCCGGGTAGGTCGCACGTGCGAGGTCGCCCCACTGCTGGGCGGTGAGGATCCGCCGGCCCTGCGCGCAGTCGCTGTTCCAGCCGGCCTGCGCGCTGGTGCCGGGGGCCGCGCCACCGGTCGAGAAGCACGTCGCGGGGACCCCGGCGAACGCCGACCCGGCGGCGAAGACGTCGGGGTACTCCGCCAGCAGCAGCTGGGTGGTCATGGCACCGGAGGAGACGCCCGTGACGAACACGCGCGACGTGTCGGTGGTGTACCGCTGCTGCACGTACCGGACCATCTGGACGATGCTCTGCGGGTCGCTGCCGCCGTCACGCGTCATGGCGGCCGTCGACGAGACGTCGAAGCAGTTGCCGGGCCGGTTCGTGCTCGGGTAGATCGCGATGAACCCGTGCTGGGAGGCCAGCTCGTCGAACTGCGAGCCGTTGTACATCGCCTGCGCGCTGCCCGTGCAGTAGTGCACGACGACGAGGACCCCGGGGGTCGCCGCGAGGCGGTCGGGGACGAACAGGTTCATCCGCAGCCCGCCGGGGTTGCTGCCGAACCCGGACACCTCGACGAGCGAGGCGGCCTGCGCGGGCGGGGCGGTCGCGAGCTGCGCCGCGCCGGTCAGCGCGAGTGCGAACGCGGTGCCCAGGAGCCCGGCGCGCACGGCGGTGCGGCGACCCGCGCCGCTGCGGAGTGTTCTCATCGTGTCCTCCTGGCCCGGCCGGGCGCGGCAGTGCGCGCGGCGCAGTCGACGCGACCCGGCGAACGATTGCCGGGCCGTCGAGCCGAGCATGTCCCTGCCGCGGGGCCACCGCACGCCCCGAAACGCTTCGCACGCGCCCGTCCCTCCGGGCGGACGTGGGCGAACGATCGAGCCGGCCTGCGACGCGCGCCGGCCGGGCCCCGTGGGTCGCGTCAGCGGAAGACGATGGTCCGGTTGCCGTCGAGCAGCACGCGGTGCTCGGCGTGCCACCGGACCGCCCGCGCCAGCGCCCGCCGCTCGACGTCCTGGCCCAGCGCGACGAGGTCCTGGACGGCGTGCGTGTGGTCGACGCGCTCGACGTCCTGCTCGATGATCGGTCCCTCGTCGAGGTCCCCGGTCACGTAGTGGGCGGTCGCCCCGATGAGCTTGACGCCCCGCTGGTGCGCCTGCGCGTACGGGCGCGCGCCCTTGAACGACGGCAGGAAGGAGTGGTGGATGTTGATGACGCGGCCCTGCAGGCGCCGGCACAGGTCGTCCGAGAGGATCTGCATGTACCGCGCGAGCACCACCAGCTCGACGTCGAGCTCCTCGACCAGCGCGAGCAGCTGCTCCTCGGCGGCCGCCTTGGTCGCGGCCGTCACGGGCACGTGGTGGAACGGGATGCCGTAGAAGTCCGCCATGGGCCGCAGCAGGTCGTGGTTCGAGACCACCGCGACCAGGTCGATGGGCAGTGCCTCCGACCGCTGCCGGAACGCCAGGTCGTTGAGGCAGTGGGCGGTGGTCGACACCATGACGAGCGTGCGCACGGGCCGCCCGGCGACGTCCAGCTGCCAGGCCATCTCGAACCGCGCGGCCAGCCGCGTCAGGTCCGCCCGCAGCTGGGTCACCGGCACGTCGGTCGTCACCTGGACCCGCATGAAGAACAGCCCCGACAGCGGGTCGCCGAACTGCTGCGACTCGGTGATGTTGCCCCCGTGCTCGGCCAGCAGGCCGGCGACGGCCGCGACGATGCCGGGGCGGTCGGGGCACGACAGGGTCAGGACGAGGTGCGTCGGGTCGACGGGCGAAGTGGAGGACACGAGGTCCGAGAGTAGTGCGCGGGCGCCGCGGGCTGACACCATGGCGCCATGACGGCCCTCGACATCCGCCCGGTCACCGTGGACGACGCGGGTGAGCTGCTCACGCTGCGCCGCGCCGCCTTCGTCACCGAGGCGCAGCAGTACGGCGACCCGAACATCCCGCCGCTGACGCAGACGCTCCGTGAGCTCGAGGAGGACCTGCGCGCGGACGGGGTCATCACGCTCGGCGCGTGGTGGGGCCACCGGCTCGTCGGCTCGATCCGCGTGCTGGTCGAGGGGACCAAGGCCACGCTCGGCCGGTTCGCGGTGGCGCCCGACCTGCAGGGCAAGGGCATCGGGACCGAGCTGCTCTCGGCGATCCTGCCGACGCTGCCCGACGGCATCGAGGAGGTCTGGGTCTTCACCGGCCGCGACTCCCTGCAGAACATCGCGCTCTACAACAAGGCCGGCTACGAGCACCAGCACGACCGGACGGCCGGCGACCTCACCTACGCGTACCTGCGCAAGCTCCTCGGCGACGGCGAGCCCGTCCAGGCCTGAGCCGCACCCGGAACGATCCCGATGCCCCGCGGCGCAACCTTCGTGGGGCGTCAGGCGTGTAAGGGGTGTGAGGGCGTCGAGACCGGCGTCCGTGGAGAGCGAGCCGGGAGGGCACCGTGCCGGTGGAGCAGGACGCGACCGAGTCCGTCGCGACGCTGCCGCCGGCAGGTCGCGGCCGCGACGAGGAGTTCGCCGCGTTCATGACCGTGGCCGCGCCGTCGCTCGCCCGCACGGCGTGGCTGCTCTGCGGCGACGCGCACCAGGCGGACGAGCTCGTGCAGCAGGCGCTCGTGCGTACCTACCTGGTCTGGGACCGCGCCCGTGAGCGCGAGCCCTTGGCGTATGCACGTCGCGTGCTGGCGAACCAGCGGATCTCGACGTGGCGCCGGCGCCGTCGTGAGGTGCTCCTCTCGACGGACCGGTTGCCGGAGACCGGTGTCGCCGACGCCCAGGACGTGCACGCGGACCGGGACCGGCTGGTGCGGGCGCTGGCGCTGCTCACGCCGCGGCAGCGTCGGGTCGTCGTGCTGCGACACCTCGAGGGGTTGACCGAGAAGGAGGTCGCGGACGACCTCGGCATCGCGGTGGGAACGGTGAAGTCGACCGCCTCGCGCGCGCTGCGGCAGCTGCGTGAGGCGATGGGCGAGGACGGCGGTGCCGCTCCGGCGGGCGCGCAGGACGGAGGTGTGGGGTGACCGCGGACGAGGACATCGCCCAGCAGCTGCGCGACCGGGTGGAGAGGGTCGTCCCGCAGGTCGTGGTCGACGTGCGGAACGTCGTGCCGCGAGCGCGCCGCCGCCGCGCGGTGACGTGGGGCACGAGTGCGGCGATCGTCCTGGTCGCGGTCGTCGGGACAGTCTGGGGGGCGTCGGGTGCGGGGCTGCCCCAGGTCGTCCCCGCGGTGCCGGACGGCGGGACCCCCGCACCGAGCGCGTCGCCGGACGCCGTGGGGGCGGCCGCGCTCGTCCCGCCCGCCGTCGCGACGGTCGCGGACGACGGCACGGTCACGGGCGTACCCGGCGACCCCTGGGACGGCGACGCCGCGTACTGGTACGTCCTGGCCGAGAAGCGCACGGGTGAAGAGGTCCCGCCGGGCCCGGGCTCGCGGTCGGAGCACATCGACGAGCGCATCGAGTGGTGGACGAGCCGCGAGCGTCCGGGGCTGCTGGTCATCGACGGCGACCTGGGCCGGGCCATCGGTCTGGGGCCCCTCGACGTGCTCAGCGGCACGTACCTCCTGGACGGTGTGCGGTACGACGCCCTGTCGGACCCGAGGTCGCTGCCGACCGACCCCGTCGACCTCACGCGCGCCATCGCCGACGCCCTGCCGACGGACGGACCGTCTCGTGACGACGCCCTGTTCGAGCAGGTGATCGAGGAGCTCTCCCATCGCGGCGGCCTGCTGCGCCGCGACCTGCGCGACGCGTACTGGGGGGTCGCGGCCCTCGTCCCGGGGACGACGTCGAGCACCGGCCAGGACTCGCGCGGCCGGGCAGGCGAGGTGCTGCGGCGCACCGCGGCCGACGGCACGCAGGCGTTGCTGGTCCGTGACCCCGCGACGGGTCTGCTGCTCGAGAGCCGGTCGCCGCAGTACGACGAGCGGACGCTCTTCCTCGAGCAGCGGCCGGTGGAGGGGACGCCCGTGGCGCCGTCGCTCGAGCCGCTCGGCTGCGAGTCGTGGGCGGTGTGCGCGCGGGGGTGAACCGGCGCGGTGGCGGGCGGGACCTCCGCGCCGGCGTCGGCCGGGCCGCCGGGTGGCGCACCGGCCCGTGGCTCAGCGGCCCACCGGCGTGAGCTGCGCCGGCGGTCTCACCGGGCCGTGGTCGCGGCCGGGTGCCGCGCGTCGGCCGCGCAGCCGTGCCTGGAGCGAGGGCTGACCCAGGAGCACGGCGGCGAGGACGGCCACGACGCCGAGCGTCTGCAGCCCGGTGAGGCGCTCGCCGCCGAGCGTGAGCCCGACGACGACGCCGGTGACGGGGTTGAGCAGCCCGACGAGCCCCACGGCGCTCGCGGGCAGGTGGCGCAGCGCGGTGAACCACGCGACGTAGGCCAGCGCGGTGGCGACGAGCGACAGGAACGCCAGCCCGAGCCAGCCGCGACCGTCGAGCGCCGGGGGAGCGCCCTCGACCACGACCGCGACGGGCACCAGCAGCAGCCCGCCGGCCACCAGCTGCCAGGACGTCGTCGTCAGCACGTCGACGTCGTCCTTCCACCGCGTGGCCAGGACGAACCCGACGGACGACATGACCATCGCGGCGGCGCCGGCGAGCACGCCGAGCGGGTCGATCCGCACGCTCCCGGTGACGAGCATCGCGACGACGCCGGCGAACCCGAGGCCCGCCCCGGCGAGCGACGCGACCCGCGGGCGCTGGCCGAGCAGCGGCCAGGCCACGAGCACGAGCGCGAACGGTGACACGGCCATCACCGTGGAGGCCACGGACGTGGGCAGGCGCTGGGCGGCGACGTACACGAGCACGAAGAACGCGCTCATGTTGAGCGTGCCGAGGACGAGCGACCGCCACCACCAGGCGCCGCGGGGTGCGCGGCGGGCGAGGGCGAGCAGGACCAGCCCCGCGGGCAGCGCGCGCAGCACCGAGCCCCACAACGGGTGGGTCGCGGGCAGGGTGTGCGCCGTGACGAAGTAGGCCGCGCCCCAGGTGACGGGTGCGACGGCGGCGAGCAGCGACCAGCGCCAGGTATTTTCCATGGAAGACAAAATGTCTGACGGGGAAGATATATTCCGGGGGTGGACAGGCCCGATCCCGTGCGCGGCGACGACGCACCCGACCGCCTCGACCTGATCGCTCAGGCGTGGCACCGGGAGCGCCCCGACCTCGACCTGCAGCCGCAGCAGGTGATCGGGCGCCTGCACCGCGTCGCCCGGCACCTCACGGAGGAGCTCGTCACGGTCTACGAGCGGCACGGCCTGACCGAGGGCGAGTTCGACGTCCTCGCCACGCTGCGTCGGGCCGGGGCGCCGTACGAGCGCTCGCCCGGTGACCTCGCCCTCCACACGCTGGTCACCAGCGGCGGCATGACCAAGCGCATCGACCGGCTGGAGCAGGCCGGGCTCGTCACGCGACGCGTGAGCGACAGCGACGCCCGCGCCCGCGTCGTCGCCCTCACCGCGCGGGGTCGCGAGGTCATCGACGCCGCGTTCGCCGACCACATGGCCAACGAGCGTCGACTCGTCGACGTGCTGACGCCGGCGCAGGCCCACGGGCTCGAGGACGCCCTGCGCACCTGGCTCGCGGCGCTCGAGGAGCCGCCGACCACCGCGTGAGGCGGCCGTGCACCCGACGGGTGCCGCGGCCGCCTCACGCGGTGCGGCGACCTCGCGCATGAGCCGCGCCCGCAGGCGCGGCCGCCGCCCGGGGCCCGTGCGTCACCGATGACGGTTATGCGCTCAACCGGGGGGTACGTCCTGCCGATGCCAGGGTGTGACGCGTGCCCCGGCCTCCTCGTCCCATCCCCTCGACGGGGCGGCCGGCGCCGACCGTCGGGAGCTGTCGAGCGCGTGGGCGCTCGCCGCCGAGGACGTCGACGACGTACCGCTGGCCGCGGCGCTGTGGTCGCAGGTCGACGACCCGCGCGGCACGTCCGGGCGCGCCCGTCTCGCGCTGCTCGCCGGCGACGCCGCTGGTGCGCTCGCGCTGCTCGAGACGGCCGGCGTGGCCGACGTGCCGGCGGACGGCCCCCGCAACGTCGACCACCTCGTCGTGCTCGGGTGCCGCGCGGCGCTCGGCCGCCAGGACGAGCTGTCGCGCCTCGTGGCCGCCGGCTCGACGCTCCCGGCGCAGGTGCGGCTCACCTACCTGTACGTGCTCGGTGCCGCCGCCGAGGGTGCAGGTCAGCAGGCGCTCGCGGACGACGTGTGGCTCAGCGTCGTTGCGGACCACGGCGTGCGCACGCCCCACGCCCTGAGCCGGTGCGTCGCGGCGTGGGTGCAGGGGCGTCGCGGCACCGACCCGCGCGCGCTCGTCACACGGGTGGCCCAGGGGGCGCACGAGCTGGTCGGGGCGGTCCCACGCCCCTGGGAGGACGTCGCGACGCTCGAGGCGACGACGCGCCTGCTCGTGGCGCGGGGCGACGCCGCCGGTGCGGCCCTGCTGACGGCCGCGGTCTGTCGCCTGGGTCCGAGGAGCGAGGCGCTCGACGCCCTGGAGGCCGCGCACGCGCCGCGCCGCCGGATCTCGCAGCGCGTCGTCCCGTTCCTGGTGCTCGTGGTCGCGCTCGGGCTCTCCATGGTGCTGGTCCGGCACGGGCTGCCCGGCATGATCCTCGGGGCTGCCGCGATCCGGGCGTCGCGGCGCTGGTGGCCACCGGTGCACGGCATGTCCGTGGCCGACGGCCGCGCCTGGGACGCCCTCGTCGCCCTGCGGTTCGACGAGAGGTCCGGTCAGCCGCAGGAGAACCTGACGTCGCTGCGCCTGCTCCCTTCGCTCGGCGCGGTGTGCGGCCTCGGGGTCGGCGTGCCGCTCGGTGTGTGGTGGGGCCAGTGGGCGCTCGACCCCGTGCACGGCGTCCCGGTGCAGGTCGCGGGCGTCGTGTTCGGCCTGTGCTGGCTGGTCGTCCCGTCGCTCGCGGTGTGGGCGGGGGTGCGCGCGGACCGGGAGCGTCGCCGACGTGCGGCGGCCCGCACCCGCGCCGAGGTGGACGCCGCCGAGCTCGAGCAGGCCGCGACCTGCCGGTGCTGGCAGGTCTCGGCCCTCGTGGGGCGCTTCGCCGAGCGGTACGCGACGTCCCATCTCGGCGTGGCGACCGGTGTCCTCCCGGTCGCGGGGCGGGCGGCGTCCGTCCGGGTCTGCCCGCTGTCCGGCATGCGGTGGCTGGCCACCGCCTCGCTCGGCGGTGCCGGCGTGGTGCTGCTGCGCGGGCCGGGGCCGGGCCCCGTCGCCCCGGCCGCGCCCGCCGCGCCCGGCACCGGCGGGTACATCTGACGTGCCGCCCGCACGGCTCGCACCCGCGGACGCGGGACACGAGGCGGCCGACGCCCGCCCGGGCGACGCGGACGAGTGCGTCGACCTCACCCTGAGCGGCGACCTCACGTGGACGGTGCGGCGGGGCCCTCGTCGCCTGGTGGTCCGGGGTCCGTCTGGACGACGCGTGGCTCGACGTCGAGGTCCGCACCGCGTGCAGCGACGACGTGCACGGGGTCCACGTGGCCGTGGGGGGAGGGCGGCGACGTCGGGACCGGCGAGATGCATGTCGGCCACGGCGACGGCATGCCCCTCTGGCCGTTCGCGTTCCACCCCGACGTGGGTGGCGTGGGGGGGGGGGCATCGGTGCCGGGCCGACCGTCGACCACGGGCCGCGCGGCGCGCTCGTGGGCGGCGTCCCGTGGACGCGACGCCCGCCGCGCGTGGCACGTTGCTAGGCTGTCCCGGTCGCGACTGGCGCAGCAGGTGGGTCACCACCGGGGAGCGACGCAGCAGCTGGACCAACGGGTCGGACGCCTGGGCCCTCGGTCGCCCCACACCCGACGTGTGCGGTGCGCCGGACGCCCGCACAGTTGACTGCGACAGGAGCCCTTCGTATGAGCGAGAACGTGCTCGACCAGAACATCTCCGACCTCGACCCCGAGATCGCCGCCGTCCTCGACGGTGAGCTGGCCCGCCAGCAGAACACCCTCGAGATGATCGCGTCGGAGAACTTCGTGCCGCGCGCCGTCCTGCAGGCGCAGGGCTCCGTGCTGACCAACAAGTACGCCGAGGGCTACCCGGGCCGCCGCTACTACGGCGGCTGCGAGCAGGTCGACATCGCCGAGACCATCGCGATCGACCGTGCCAAGGCCCTGTTCGGCGCCGAGCACGCCAACGTCCAGCCGCACTCGGGCGCCACGGCCAACGCCGCGGTGCTGCACGCGCTCATCAACGCCGGCGACAAGATCCTCGGCCTCGACCTGGCGCACGGCGGGCACCTCACGCACGGCATGCGCATCAACTTCTCGGGCAAGCTCTACGACGTCGCCGCGTACGGCGTCGACCCGCAGACCTTCCGGGTCGACCCCGAGGCCGTGCGCAAGGCGGCCCTCCAGCACCGGCCCGACGTGATCATCGGCGGCTGGTCGGCGTACCCGCGCCACCTCGACTTCGCCGCGTTCCGCGAGATCGCGGACGAGGTCGGCGCCAAGCTGTGGGTCGACATGGCGCACTTCGCCGGCCTGGTCGCCGCGGACGTGCACCCGTCGCCCGTGCCGTACGCGGACGTCGTGTCGTCCACCGTGCACAAGACCATCGGCGGCCCCCGCTCCGGCTTCATCCTCAGCAAGGGCGAGTACGCCAAGAAGATCGACTCCGCGGTGTTCCCGGGCCAGCAGGGCGGCCCGCTCATGCACGTGATCGCCGCCAAGGCCGTCGCGTTCAAGATCGCCGCGGGCGAGGACTTCAAGGCGCGTCAGCAGCGCACCATCGACGGCGCGCGCATCATCGCCGACCGCCTCACCGCCCCGGACGTGGCCGCGGCCGGCGTCTCTGTGCTCACCGGCGGCACCGATGTCCACCTCGTGCTCGTCGACCTGCGCCACTCCACGCTCGACGGCCAGCAGGCCGAGGACCTCCTGCACTCCGCGGGCGTCACGGTCAACCGCAACGCGGTGCCCTTCGACCCGCGCCCCCCGCGCGTCACGTCCGGCCTGCGCATCGGCACGCCCGCGCTGGCCACGCGCGGCTTCGGCGACGCGGAGTTCACCGAGGTCGCCGACATCATCGCCACCGCACTGGTCGAGGGCACGTCGGCCGACGTCGAGGCGCTGGCCGCCCGGGTGCGCAAGCTGACCGAGGCGTTCCCCCTGTACCCCGGCCTGCAGCAGTACTGAGCGGCGGCCCACCGATGACCGCTCAGAAGCTCGACGGCAGCGCCACGGCCGCCGCCATCAAGGCCGACCTCACCACCCGCGTCGCGGCGCTGGCCGCGCGCGGCGTGGTGCCCGGGCTCGGCACGCTGCTCGTCGGCGACGACCCCGCCTCGCGCTGGTACGTCAACGGCAAGCACAAGGACTGCGCCGAGGTCGGCATCGCCTCCCTGCGTGAGGAGCTGCCCGCCGACGCCACGCAGGCCGACATCGAGGCCGCCGTGCAGCGGCTGAACGACGACCCGTCCTGCACCGGGTACATCGTCCAGCTGCCGCTGCCGCAGGGCATCGACACGCACCGCGTGCTCGAGCTGGTCGACCCCGAGAAGGACGCCGACGGCCTGCACCCGATGAACCTCGGGCGGCTGGTGCTGCGGGTCAACGACGAGATCACGTCGCCGCTGCCGTGCACGCCCGCGGGCATCATCGAGCTGCTCGAGCGGCACGACGTCCCGCTGCGCGGGGCCGACGTCGTCGTCGTGGGGCGCGGCGTGACCGTGGGCCGGTCCATCGGCCTGCTGCTCACGCGGCGCGCCGTCAACGCCACGGTGACGCTCACCCACACGGGCACCGAGGACCTCGCGGAGCACACGCGCAACGCCGACGTCGTCATCGCCGCGGCGGGCGTGCCGAGCATCATCACCTCGGAGATCGTCAAGCCGGGCGCCGTCGTCGTGGACGTGGGCGTCTCGCGCGTCGAGGACCCCGAGACGGGCCGCAGCCGGATCGTCGGCGACGTCCACCCGAACGTCTGGGACGTGGCGTCCTGGGTCTCGCCCAACCCCGGCGGGGTCGGGCCGATGACCCGCGCGATGCTGCTGGCCAACGTCGTCGCCACCGCGGAGCGCCAGGCAGGCTGACGTCGTCGTCGCACGCCCACGGGCCCGGGTCGCACGTCGACCCGGGCCCGTCGGCGTCGTGGGGACCGGCCTCCCCGGACGCGGGACGCGGGCCGGCAGGTGCCGGGCGATGAGTCGGGGGGACGGCACCGGTCCGTACGGGGGTACGCGCCGACGAGAGGAGCCCGTCATGGGCATGGTCCGGTCCCACCTGTGGTTCGCCGAGCGGGGTCACGAGGCCGCGCAGTTCTACGTCTCCGTGGTACCGCGGTCGCGGATCACCCGCGTCCAGCACGCGCCGGCCGGCGTCCCCGACGTCGCCGAGGGGGAACCCTTCCTCGTCGAGCTGGAGCTCGACGGGCACGCCGTGACGATCCTCACGGCCGGTCCGCAGTTCACCCCCGACGAGGCGTTCTCGTTCGTGCTGGGCGTGGAGACCCAGGAGGAGGTCGACCACTACTGGGACGCACTCGTGGCCGGCGGCGGGGTGCACAGCCAGTGCGGCTGGCTCAAGGACCGGTACGGGGTGTCCTGGCAGGTCGTGCCCACGGCGCTCGACGAGATCATGTCGCGACCCGATGCCGCGGGCGTGGCGCGGGCCACCCAGGCGATGCTGAGGATGCAGAAGCTGGAGATCGCGCCGCTGGAGGCCGCCTACGCGCAGGGGTGACGAGCGCGACGTCGTGGTGGCGGCGGTGGTGCCGGCGGGGTGGGGCAGGATGGCTGCGTGCTCCGCGTCGCCACCGTCAACGTCAACGGCATCCGGGCCGCCTTCCGCCGCGGCATGGGGGAGTGGCTCGACGTCCGCAAGCCCGACGTCCTGCTGCTGCAGGAGGTGCGCGGCTCGGACGAGATCCTCGCCGACCACCTGCCGCCCGGTGAGTGGCACCTGGCGCACGAGGCGGGGCACGCCAAGGGACGCGCCGGGGTGGCGATCGCGTCGCGCCTGCCCATGAGCGCGGTCCGCATCGGGCTCGGGACGGGTGTCACCGGCGACGCCGGGCGGTGGGTCGAGGCCGACCTCGAGGTGCCGGCCGAGGGGGAGCACCCCGCGCGGACGCTCACGGTGGCGTCCGCCTACCTGCACTCCGCCACGGCCGGCGCGCCGTCGATGGACGAGAAGCACGCGTTCCTCGCGCACGTGACCGCGCGGCTCGAGGCGCTGGTGGCCGCCGACGGGCTCGCGGTGGTCGCGGGCGACCTCAACATCGCCCACCGCGAGGTCGACATCAAGAACTGGAAGGGCAACCTGAAGAAGGCCGGGTTCCTGCCCGAGGAGCGCGCGTACCTGGACCGGTGGTTCGACGGGCTCGGCTGGCGGGATCTGGGCCGCGACCTCGGTGGTCCCGGACCGGGGCCCTACACGTGGTGGTCCTGGCGGGGTCAGGCCTTCGACAACGACGCCGGGTGGCGCATCGACTACCAGCTGGCGACGCCCGCGCTCGCCCGGGCAGCCCGCACCGCCGTGGTGGACCGGGCGGAGACGTACGCCGCGCGGTTCAGCGACCACGCCCCGGTGGTCGTGGAGTACGACCTGTGACGACGCGCCGTGCCGACGGCGTCGTCACGGCCCGGGCCGTGCGCCCCGGTCAGACGCCCCCGCGCAGGGCCGAGATCGGCTCGATCGAGGCCGCCTTCATCGACGGGTAGAGCCCGGCCAGCAGCCCGATCAGCCCACCGGAGAGCGCCGCCACGGCGACCATCCGCAGGTCGAGGATCGGCGTCCACCGGGACGCGGCGGACACGGCGGTGACCACGGCGACGCCGAGGGCCGCGCCGACGAGGCCACCAAGCATGCCGACGACCACGGACTCGACCATGAACTGCGCGGCGATCTGGCGCCGGGTCGCGCCGAGCGCGCGCCGCAGGCCGATCTCGCCGACGCGCTCCAGCACCGACAGCAGGGTCACGTTCGCGATCCCCACCCCGCCGATGAGCAGCGCGACACCGCCGAGCGCCAGGAAGATCGCGCTGATGTCGGCCTGCACGCTGCGCTGCACGGCCGAGCCCCCGGTCGGCACGGCCACCTTCACCGCCTCGGGCGCGTCGGGGCTCAGGGCGGTCGGCAGCTGCGAGCCGACGACCGGTCCGGCACCCACCTGCAGGTGCAGGTGGAGCTCCTGCGGCACGGTCAGGCCCAGGTCGGCACGCGCGGTCCCGTTCGGCAGGATCACCGCCGACAGCAGGTCGGTGCGCCGCACCACGTCGTCGACGACGCCGATCACCTGGTACGCGCGCTCGCCGATGAAGATCGACGGCTGCCGGTCGACCCGCACGACGCCGAGACGCTCGGCGGCGTCCGCCCCGAGCACCACGACACGGTCGCCTCGTTGGTCGTGGCCGGCGTCGAAGTAGCGGCCCTGCACCACGCGCCCGTCGAGCGCGGCCAGTGCACCGGCGCTCGTGGCCATCACGGGCGTGCTCGCCGTCCGTGACGCGGACGGGTCGTGGACCGGGACGGCCGTGACCTCCAGCCCGTCGACCTCGATCTCGGACACCAGGCCGGCGGCCTCGACGCCGTTGAGGCGCTCGGCCCGCGCGGGCGCGTCCCAGGGCAGCGCGCCGAGCGCGAGCTCGTCGCCGCCGGCGGCCCTGCTGGTCGCCGCCTCCGCCGCGCCCTGCGTGGCGGCGACCGCGTCGAACTGCTTGTTGATCTGCCCGGCCGCGGTCTGCGCCAGCCCCACCGTCACCACGACGGACGCGATGCCCAGCACGGTGCCGAGGATCGTCAGCATCAGCCGGCCCGGTCGTGCGCCGATCCCGGCGGCGGCCTCCGCGAGGAGGTCACCCGCCCCGAACCGGTCCGTGCGCGGCACGTGCTGCGCGACGGCGGTCACGTGATCTCCCGCAGGTGGCCGTCGGTGATGCGCACGCGCCGCTGGGCGCGTGCGGAGACCTCGTCCTCGTGCGTGATGACCAGGAGCGTCAGGCCGTCGGCGTGCAGCTCGTCGAAGAGCTCGAGCACGGCGGCCGAGCTCTCGGAGTCGAGGTTGCCGGTCGGCTCGTCGGCCAGCAGGACGCGCGGCTGCGACACGACGGCGCGGGCGACGGCTGTGCGCTGGCGCTCCCCGCCGGACAGGACCGTGGGGCGGAAGTCGAGCCGGTGGCTCAGCCCCACGCGGTCCAGCGCCTCGGCCGCCCGGTCCCGCCGCTGGGTGCGCGGGACGCCGCTGTAGAGCGTCGCGAGCAGCACGTTCTCCAGCACCGTGGCGTGCGGCAGCAGGTGGAACGCCTGGAAGACGAACCCGATGTGCTGGGCCCGGAGGGCGGCCCGCTCCCGCTCCCCGGCCTGCGCCGTGGGGATCCCGTCGACCAGGTACTCCCCGCTCGAGGGCCGGTCCAGCAGTCCGAGGAGGTTGAGCAGCGTCGACTTCCCGGAGCCTGACGGGCCGACGACCGAGAGGTACTCCCCGGCGCGGACCTGCAGGTCAGCGGGATGCAGGGCGTTCACCGGCGGGTCGCCGGGGAACTGCCGGGCGGCCCCCCGCAGCTCCACGACCGGGGGGACCGCGTCGGTCGCACCGTCGGCGCCGAGGAGGTCGAGCACGGTCACGCGTCCTCCTCGGCGTCCGGGTCCGACCCGTCGGCCGGTGTGCCGTCGTCGGACGGTCCCTCCTGCGGGGAGATGCCGACCACGACCAGGTCACCGGCCTCGATCGGATCCTGCGACCCGGCGATCTCGACGTAGCCCGACGCGGCCAGGCCGGTCGTGACCTCGACGAGCCGGCTCCCGCCGTCCGCGACGAGCTCGAGCCGACTCTCACCGCCCGGTCCCGCGGTGAGGGCCGCCAGCGGGACGGCCAGCACCTCCCCGTCGGTCGAGCTGACCGGGATCCGCACCCGCACGTTGGTGCCCTGCACGGCGGCCAGCTGCTCGGGTGTCAGCTCACCGACGCTGAGGACGACCCGGCGGCGCTCGCCGGTCGGCGCGGTGCCGCCGCCCGAGGTCGTCTCCTCCTTGTCCGCGCCGGCCTTCGGGGCCGTGATCTCCGCGACCGTCACGGGGACGTCGGTGCCGTCGACGGCGACCGTGCCCACCGTGCCCGGCACCAGCAGCTCGGCGTCCGCGCGCGAGGCCGACGCGGTGATCTGGACCGTCGCCCCCGACAGGCTCATGAACTCGCCCTGGACGATCCCGCCCCGCTCCACCTCGACGGCGTCCACGCGCCGCGGCAGCGACGGCAGGTAGACGACCTCGGTCGCGGGCAGCGGCGTCATGGCCTCGGCCTGGGCCTTCGCCAGGGTCTCGCGCGCGGCGGTCAGCGCGTCGCGCGCGGCGCGCACCGCCTCGCGCTCGGCGGTGGTGTCCGGCCCCACGTCCGCGGCAGCGCGTGCGGCCCGGGCGGTGGCCAGGGCCGCTTCGGCCTCCACCCGTGCGGGCGGGGAGCAGTCGACGACGCTCTCGGCGTCCTCCGCCGGCGGGGCGGCGCACTGCTCGGTGAGGTACGCCAGGCGCGCCTCCGCGACCTGCACGTCCCCGTCGAGCGCCGCCACCGGCGTGCCCGCCGCTGCCCGCCCGGCGGCTGACAGCCCCGCCTCCGCGGCGCGGACCGACGCCTGCGCACCGGTGACGGCCTCCTGCGCGCCCTCCACCGCCTGCTGGACCTCCGGGCCGGCGGTGGGCGCCTCGTAGCCCACCTTCTGGTACAGCGCGCGCACGCCGGCCGCCGTCGCGGCGTCGTACGTCGCGCCGCCCGGGTCGCCGCCGTCGAGACCGACGGCGCGCAGCGCGTGCTTGAGCTGCTGCACGTCCGGCCCCGAGACGCCCGAGCGCAGGGTCCGGTACGTCGGCAGCTCCCCGGGCAGGACGATCACGGGCCGACCGACGACCTCGAGCGCGACCGAGGCAGCCTCGACCGTGGCACCGACCTCCTTGACCTGACCCGTGACGACGGCGGGTCCGCCGAGGTCGCCCGTCTCCATGGCGAGGTCGACCGGGTCGTCGTACCCCACGTCACCCCGCAGCAGGACCTCGTTGGCGATGACCCGGCTCTCGACCGGCACCGTGATGGGGCCGGCGGTCGGTGCTGCGGCGTTCGCGGCGGCCTGCCCCGGCGAGACGATCAGCCGGGACAGCAGCAGGCCGAGCGCGAGGCAGACGACGGCGACGACCGCCATGACGACGATGGTGCGCCGCCCGCCGGAGACGTGCGTGGAGACCCTGCTCATGACGTCGCCCCCCGTGCCGCTGCGGCCGTCACTCGCTCGGGGTGCTGCCACCCGTGGCGGCCTCGAGCTCCGCCCCGTACTTGTCCCAGAGCCGCTTCTCGAGCTCCAGGTTCGCGACGTCGTAGGCCTTGTCGTAGCCCGTGGAGGAGCGGCACTCGTAGTCCGCGGGCGCGAGGGTCAGCTCCTGCTCGCGCAGCTCGGCCTCGGCGGCGGGGTCGATCTCGTACGCCGCGGGGTCGAGCTCGTCGGGGTCGGCGTCGGGGTCGTACGCCGGCAGTGCCTGGTACAGGGCGTCCCACTGGTCGTAGACGCTCTGCTGCGCCTCGTCGGGGCCGGCGAAGTCGAACCCGGCCTCGGCCATGCACGCGGACCACTTCTTCTCCGCCTCGGCGAGCTCAGGGTTCGCGTCCGCGAGCCCCTCGTACTCGCGCTGCATCTCGTCCCAGAAGGACTCCAGCGCCGGGTTCGACCAGATGTCCTGGTCGTACACCTCGTGCTGGGCCTTGCCGTTGCAGCCCTGCTCCTCCCAGCCCGGCATGTTGGTGCCCTCCGGGTCCGCCGCGTAGTCGTAGTCCGCCATCGCCCCCATCAGCGCCTCGTAGTAGGCGGCCTGCTCGCTCTCGGACATCGCGGCCACGTAGTCCTCGTTGGGGTCGACCCATTCCTCGCCGCTCCCGTACAGCTCGTCGCTGAAGGTGACCCCGTACCCGTACTGCTCGGCGAACTCCTTCGTGTCCATCTCCGGCGCGTCCTCGGCCTCGCCCCCGGCCATCGGCTCGGCAGGCGCGTACTCGAAGCCCTCCTCGGCCATGCACGCCGCGACGATCTCCTCGGCCTCGCGCTGCTGCCGCTCGTAGTCCTCGCCCTCGTACGAGCCGCCGACCTTCTCGAACCACGCGCTCAGCGGTCCGGTCGCGTCGTCCGACGGGGCGTCGGACCCGCCTGCGGTGCAGCCGGCGAGGACGAGTGCCGCGACGGCGAGGCTGAGGACGGGGAGGCCGGGGGTGCGACGCATCGGCGTGCCTTTCTCGGGGGTCGATGACGAGAGTCAGGGCACTGTCGACGAGCGCCGTGGCCGACGATAGCCAGGGCGTCGTGGGCGCCGGGTCGGGCGCGAGGATGACGTGAGGACGACGTGGGGAGGACAACCCTCGAAAGGTTGGGCTACCGGGGTCTGATCCTGTGCGGGTCCTGTGACGCGTGCCCGCCCGGGCGGCCTCGTCAGTACCGGATCGCGTCGATCACCTTGACGCGGACCGCCACGGTGGCGGGCAGGAGCCCCGCCAGCGCGCCGACCCCCGTCGCGCACACCATCCCGATGACCGCCGCGGACACCGGGAACGGTGGCATGTCCTGGATCCCGCCGCCGAAGAGGAAGTCGACCGGGATGTTCTTGACCACCGCGACGGCGAGCACGACGCCGACCAGGCCGGCCACGACGGTCGCGACGACCGACTCCATGAGGACCCCGAAGAAGATCCGGCCGGACGTGGCGCCGAAGGACCGGCGGATGCCGATCTCGCGGATGCGGTGACGGACGGTGACCAGGGCGATGTTGACCAGGCCCAGCCCGCCGAGGAACAGCGCGAAGGCGCCCACCCCGAGCGCCACCCACCGTGCCGCACCGTCCAGGCCCGACGAGCCGGTCGTCCGGTTGTCGCCGATCTGCACCTCCCACCCGGGCAGCGCCGCCATGACGTCGCGCCGCAGGCGGGGCGCCAGGTCGTCGGCCGCCTCGGGCGGCACCCACACCTTCAGCGACGGGACGGTCGGCCCCCACTCGGGCTCGGCCGGCGTGTACCAGCGCGCGAGCTGGTCGTGGAGGACGTACGCCGACGGCCCCTCGCCCTGCCACGCCTTCGGCGTGACCCCCACGATCGTGGCCAGGACCGGCGACGCGTCGCCGAGCAGGACCGTCGGGCGGCTCGCCAGCCCGGAGACCCCGAGGGAGTCCAGGAACGCCTCGTTGACGACGACGACGGGGGCGAACGTCTCGACGTCGGCCTCCGTGAACCACCGGCCCTCGGCCACCCCGATGCGCTGCATGGTGCCCAGGTCGGGGTCGACGACACGTGTCTCGGTGGGCCGCGTCCCGTCGGGGAAGCGGAACGGCACCTGCGTGTACATGTCCCGGCTGGCGTAGGTGATGCCGTAGCGCTCGAGCGCCGTCGCGTAGGCCGCGTCCAGCGCCCCGGTGTCCGCCTGCAGGTCGGGGCTCATGGCCCACGCGTCGACGCTCAGCGTCACCTGCCGGCCGTTGAACCGCTCGTCCTGCTCCGTGAAGCCCTGCGCGAGCATCTGCACGGCCGCTGTCACGGCGGTGATGGCGGTGACCGCCGCGGCCACCCCGACCAGGGCGAGCAGGACGCGCATCTTGTGCAGGCGGAGCTCGTCCCAGGCCTCGACGACCGCCCCGACCAGCCCGCTCACGGGTGCACCTGCGCCGGGACGGACGGGCCGAGCTCGGGGACACCCCGCACGGCGCCGGGCAGCGCCCGCGCACCGGGCAGCGTGGGCACGTCCCCGACCCACTCGTGGCCGGCTCCGCCCAGGTCGACGGGCACGAGCACCCCCTCGGTCAGCCGGTAGTGGCGCTGCGCCCGGGCGGCGACCGCCAGGTCGTGGGTGATGGTGACCAGCGCCGCGCCCGTGATCGACGCGATCTCGTCGAGCAGGCCCATGACCTCCTGGCCGGTCTCGACGTCCAGCGCACCGGTGGGCTCGTCCGCGAGGATCACGCGGGGTCCGCGGACTAGCGCCCGCGCGATGGCGACGCGCTGCTGCTCGCCACCCGACAGCTTCTCGGGCATGGTGTCGAGCCGGTCGCCCAGCCCGACGCGGTCGAGCATCTGCGCCGCGAGCGTCCGCCGGTGCCAGAACTGCCGGCCCCGGGCGTACATCAACGGCGCGGCGACGTTCTCCAGCGCGGTGCGCCCGGCCAGCAGGTTGAACTGCTGGAACACGAACCCGAAGTCCTCGCCCCGCCGGCGCGTGCGCTCGCGGGCGGACAGCCGGCCGATGGGCGTGCCCTCGAGCAGGTACTCGCCGTCCGTCGGGGCGTCGAGCAGGCCGAGGATGTTCAGGAGGGTCGACTTGCCGGTGCCGGACCGCCCCACCACGGCGACGTGCTCGCCGGTGTCCACGCTCAGCGTCACGCCGCGCAGGATCTCCAGCAGCCGGTCGTCGGGCAGGCGGACGGACCGGGTGACCCCGGTCAGCTCCAGGAGGCTCATGCGCAGACCGCCGGGTCGAACTGCGACGGGTCGGCGCAGTCGACCTCGCCCTCGTCGGCGGGCACCGGGACGAACTGCATGACCAGGTCGCCGAGCGCCAGGCCCTCGGTGATCTGCACGACCTGGCCGTCCGTCAGGCCGAGCCCGACCTCGCGCTGCTCCGGCTCGGCGCCCTCGGCCGCGACCACCCAGACGTTGCCGCGCTGCACGGTGCCCTGCACGGCGCTGACGGGGACGACCACCGCGTCGGGGGCCGTGCCGTTGACGATCTCGAGGTCCGCCCCCAGCCCTGGGAACGCGGTCACGTCGCCCGGCAGCGAGCACGCGATGGTGCCGGAGGGGGTGGTCGTGGTCTCGGTCTCCGTGTCGCCCGGCGTCGAGGGCTGCGCGGCGGCGCCGATCCGCAGCCCGCTGCAGGTGAACGGAGCCGGCCCGCCCTTGAGGGTCACCTGCGCCTCGGCCGGTGCGCCCACCAGCCGGTACTGCTGGTCCGGCGTCAGGGTCCCGGAGACCGACAGGGTGCCGGGGGAGACCTGGCCGACCGTGTCGCCGACCGAGACGACCTGGTCCTTGAGGGTCGGCATGGCGAGCGTCCCGGCGACCGGCGCCGTGACCTGCTCGACGACCACCTTGGGCTTGCGCTCGGTCACGGTGGTCTCGCCCGTCGTGGGGTCGGTCCGGGTCAGCGGGTCCTGCGGCGTCTCCTGCCGGATCTCGAGGACGGGCGTGCCGGCTTCGACCCGCGCACCGTCGGCCACCAGCACCTTGGACACCGTGCCGGCCAGCGTCGCGCGCACGGGCACGGCCGGGTCCGCGACGACCGAGCCGCGGACGGTCACCGCGTTGGTGATCGTCGCGGTCGTCGCCTCGACGGTCGGTTCGACCACCTGTCCGGTCGGCTCGGCCCCGGACGCGTCGGTGCTGACGTCGGCACCCGCGAACGCGATGCGGACCAGCGCCACCGCGATGACGGCCCAGATGATGATGCGCAGGGTGGGAAAGACGTAGCGACGGACCACTGCGGTGAGCTCCTCACGTCGGTGCCGGGGACGGCACCACGACTGCGGGACGCCTCGACCCTGGGGAGGCTAGCGAGCAGCCCGTGGACGTCGCGTCAACCTGCGGGAGGACGTTGCGGGACGGGTCACCCGCCCGGTCTCATGCCGCGGGAGGACCCGCGACCGCGACCGCGAACGCCGGCGTGGCGAGGCCGCGCGCGGCGAACGCCGCCGCCACCGCCGTCGCGACCGCGTCCACGTCCGCGGCCCGGACCAGCGCGATCGCGGACCCGCCGAACCCGCCCCCGGTCATCCGGGCCCCGAGCGCGCCGGCGGCGAGGGTCGCGTCCACGGCCACGTCGAGCTCACGGCAGGAGACCTCGTAGTCGTCCCGCAGCGACGCGTGCGAGGCGTCCATGAGCGGCCCGACCGCCGGCACGTCGCCCGCGTCGAGCGCCTCGACGAAGGCACGTACGCGAGCGATCTCGGACGTGACGTGCCGGACGCGGCGCACGAGGACGTCGCCGTCGGCGGCGGTGGCGAGCGCGGCCAGCGCGGCACCGGTGCCCTCGGCCGCGTCGGCGACCTCCCGCAGCGACGCGACACCGAGCCGACGTGCCGCGTCCTCGCACGCGGCGCGGCGCTGCGCGTACTCCCCGTCGACGTGCGAGTGCTCCGCACGGGTGTCGACCACCAGCAGCGCCAGGCCGTGCGCGGCCAGGTCGAAGGGCACGTGCCGCACGCCGCCGTCCCGGCAGTCCAGGAGCAGCGCGTGCCCCGCGCGGGCCCGCAGCGACGCGGCCTGGTCCATGCCGCCCGTCGGTGCGCCCGCCATCTCGTTCTCGGCGCGCACGCACAGCTCGGCGACGCGGGCACGACCGGCGTCGTCACGTGCGGCGCCGTCCGCGTCGACCCCGCCGGCCAGGCCGAGGCCGTGCACCGCGTCGAGCGCGACCGCGACCGACGCCTCGAGCGCCGCCGACGACGACAGACCGGCGCCGAACGGCACGCACGAGTCGATCGCGACGTCGAACCCGCCGACGTCGTGGCCCGCCTCGCGCAGCGCCCACGCCACGCCCACGACGTACGCCGCCCATCCCCTCACCGCGCCGGGCACGGCGTGCGCCAGGCGGACCTCGCGGACCCCCGACGGCTCCTGCGCGGACACCAGGCGCACGAGGTCGTCGTCGCGCCGCGCGACCGCGGCGTACGTGCGGTGCGGCAGCGCGACGGGCAGCGCGAGGCCGGCGTTGTAGTCGGTGTGCTCACCGATGAGGTTGACGCGGCCGGGGGCGGACCAGACGCCGTCGGGCGCCGTCCCGAACGTCGCGTCGAACAGCTCCCGGGCACGCTCCTCGCCCGCCGGGCGGTCCCAGGCCGCGGTCCAGACGGTGGCGGTGTCGGTCATGGTGGTCTGCTCCGTGCTCGTGCGTGCGGGGTGCGGGGGTGCCGTGGGGGTCGAGGGGGGCGTCGCGGGCGTGCCCGCGGCCGACCGGCTCACGCGAGCTCCTGCAGGCGGCGCGCGATCCGCTCGGGCGTGGTGTCGGAGATCCACGAGGCCATCGCGGACTCCACCCCGGCCAGGTACTTGAGCTTGCCCGGCGCCCGCAGCACGGAGAAGACCTGCAGGTGCAGGCGGGACACGTCGCGCCCCTCGTGCACCGGGGCCTGGTGCCAGCCGCTGATGTAGGGCAGCGGGATCGCACCGCCGTCACCGTCGACGAAGAACTGGTCGAGCCGGCGCAGCAGGGTGAGGTAGGTGGTCGACAGGTCGGCCTTCTCGGCGTCGGTCAGCGCCGGCAGGTCCGGCACGTCGCGCCGCGGTGCGAGGTGCACCTCGACGGGCCACCGCGCGGCGTACGGGACGTACGCCACCCAGTGCTCGGACTCCAGCACCACCCGGCGGCCGTGGCGCAGCTCGGCGTCGAGGACGTCGCGCAGCAGCAGCCGACCTGTGGCCTCGTGGTGCGCCCGGGCCTGCCGCAGCATCGCCTGCGTCCGCGGGGTCACGTACGGGAACGCGTAGATCTGGCCGTGCGGGTGGTGCAGGGTGACGCCGATCTCCTTGCCGCGGTTCTCGAAGCAGAACACCTGCTCGACACCGGGCAGCGCGGACAGCTCCCGCGTGCGGTCGGTCCACGCCTCGACGACCGTGCGCATGCGCCGCGGCCCGACGGTGGCCAGGGACGCGGTCGGGTCGGACGAGAAGCAGATGACCTCGCAGCGGCCCACGCCCGCGCGACGCTGCCACAGCGGCTCGCCGTCGACGAGCTCGGTGCCGGTCTCCACCCCGGGCAGGGTCATGAGGGAGGGGAACCGGTTCTCGAACACGACGACGTCGTAGTCGGTGTCGGGGATCTCCCCGTCCTGGTAGGCCGCGCCGGGCCGCGCCGGGGCGAGGGGGTTCGCGTCCGCCGGGGGCAGGAACGTGCGGTTCATGCGGTGCGCCGCCATGGGGATCCACTCGCCGGTGAGCGGGTCCAGGCGCAGCTCGGGTCCGGTGACGGGGTGCGCGACGCCGTCGGCGTCGACGACGGGGGCGTACCGGTCCGGCAGCGGGCGCGGGTCGTCGAGCCGCCGCGTGGCAGCCCCGGAGACGTACGGCTCGGAGTCGTCGAAGTAGATGAGCTCGCGGCCGTCGGCCAGCCGGGTGGCGGTGCGGCGCACGCGGGCGGCGAGGTCGGGCTGCGGGTCGGTGCTCACTGCTGGCCTCCGGGGGTGGCGGGGGTGGCGGTCGGGGCGGCCAGCACGAGGCGGGCGACGGCGTCGGCGAGGTGGGCACGGGCGTCGGGGGCCAGTCCCGTGTCGACGACCAGGGTGTCGATCTCGTCGAGGCCGCAGATGCGCGCGAGGCCGACCGTGCCCCACTTGGTGTGGTCGGCCAGGACCGTGGTCGCCGCCGCGCAGCGCACCAGGGCGCGGTCGGTGGCTGCCTCGGCGAGGTTGGGGGTCGTGGCGCCGTCGGCGTCCAGACCGTGGACGCCGAGGAAGGCGCGGTCGACGCGTAGGTGGTGCAGGGTGGCGTCCGCGACGGGCCCGACGAGCGCGTCCGACGGGGTGCGGGTGCCGCCGGTGAGCACGACCTCGACGTCGGGGACGCCGTGCAGCGCGTCCGCGACGCGCAGGCCGTTGGTCACCACCGTGAGCGGGCGCAGCGCGGGGTCGGCCGCGATCAGCGTGGCCAGCAGCCAGGTCGTGGTGCCGGCGGACAGCGCGAGCGACTGGCCGGGTTCGACGTCGGCGAGCGCGGCGCGGGCGATCGCGGACTTCTCCGCCGAGGACCAGGTGCGCTTGGCCTCGAAGCCCGGCTCGTCGGTCGAGCGGGCGGGGGTGTCGGGGGCGACGGCGCCGCCGTGGACGCGGCGCACGAGGCCGTCGCGGGCGAGCTCGGCGATGTCGCGGCGGACCGTCATGTCGGAGACGTCCAGCGCGGTGACGAGGTCGGCGACGCGCACGGCACCGTGCGTCCGGATCTCGTCGAGGATCCGTTCCCGCCGTTGGGTGGCAAGCATGAGAACAGTATCCATCACGACCGAACAGAAACCAACATTCAGTGGGGTGCCCTGCGGTGCCGGGCCCCTGCCATCACGACGACGGGGCGGACGATCAGGTCGTCAGGAGGCCGAGCAGGCCACCGTCGGCCACGTCCAGTTGCCGCCGTGCTGCACGGTGAAGCCGAACGACACCGTCTGGCCGTCAGCCAGGGCGCCGCTGCCGCTGGGACGCATCGTCATGACGTTGCCGCTGCTGTCCCAGGTGGGCGAGCCGCTCCAGGTCGCGATGATGCGCTGCGGGGACCGGACCGTGACGGTCGAGGTCCAGCTGCTGATGTTGCCGTTGGCGCGGATGGTCACCGTGCCGTTGAACCGGTCGTTCCACTTCTGGCCCTCGGAGTACGTCGCCGTGCAGGTGCCGCTGCCCGTGGGCGGCGGCGTCGTCGTCGGGGTCGGCGTCGGGCTGGTGCTGGGGCCGGGCGTCGGGCTCGTCGAGGGGCCGGGTGTCGGGCTCGTGCTCGGGACCGGCGTGCCGCCGGCGTTGAGCGCGTTGAGCGTGCTCGTGTAGGCCGCCTTCTTGTTGCCCGAGCCGTCGAACAGCAGCGGGGTGCCCGAGGCGCGCCACGAGTCGCTGTCACGCACGCCCCACACCGTGATGCCGGTGCAGCGGGCCACGGAGAGGCAGGCCTGGACGACGCCCTGGAACTGCTGCGCCTGCGAGGAGCCGGAGCCCTCGATGTCGAGCTCGGTGATCTGCACGTCCACGCCGAGCGCGGCGAAGTTCCGCAGCGTCACGTCGTAGTTCGACGGCACCGGGTTGCCCGAGTTGAAGTGCGCCTGGAAGCCGACGCAGTCGATCGGCACGCCGCGCGCCTTGAAGTCCTTGACCATGTTGTAGACGCCCTGCGTCTTGGCGTGGGACCAGTTGTCGGTGTTGTAGTCGTTGTAGCAGAGCTTGGCGCCGGGGTCGGCCGCTCGGGCGGCGCGGAAGGCCGCCTCGATCCAGTCGTTGCCCGTGCGCTGCAGGTTGGAGTCGCGGCGGCCGCCGGAGTTCCCGTCGGCGAACGCCTCGTTCACCACGTCCCAGCTGTGGATCTTGCCGCGGTAGTACGTGGCGACCTGGGTGACGTGGTCGAGCATGGCCGTGCGCAGGCTGGGGCCCTCCATGGTCCGCATCCACTCGGGCTGCTGGGAGTGCCACGCGAGGGCGTGCCCGCGGACCTGCTTGCCGTTCTGCCGGGCCCAGTTGACGATGCGGTCGCCCGAGGACCAGTTGAACTGGCCGCGGTTGGGCTGCATCGCGTCCATCTTCATCTCGTTCTCGGCCGTGATCATGTTGAACTCACGGTTCGCGATGTTCGTGTAGGTCCCGTCGTTGAGCCGGCTGGCCGCGATCGCGGTGCCGAAGTAGCGACCCGACTCGGCTGCGGCCGCCTGGAGCGTGCTGCCCGCTGCGGCGGCCGGCACGGCCAGGGCCACGGCCAGGGTGGCCACGGCGACGGCGCTGACGGCGCTGGCGCGTCGGCGTCCATGCCGGTGACGTGTGATCGTCATCGATCCCTCCTCAGGGTGGTCTGCCGGCGAGAAGCCGGCAGCACACCGTCCTTCAGGGGAGGTTTAACGTCAATACTTTCGGAGCCGGAGCAGAGAGTTTCGAGGGGCTCCTAATCGTTTCACCACTCTCCGAGGCGATCGCGCCGCTCGCTGTTGGCGATTAGGTTGGAAACTGGCGTGACCCACGTCACGTTCGCGGTCACGGCGGCGGCGTGCTCGCGCGCCTCGGCACCGAAATTATCGGCGCGAAGGGCGGGGCCACGACGTGCCCCGGGCCCCGGCGGGGGTCCGCTCCGGCGGCGTCGGCGACTCGGCGCGACGACTCGGCGCGACGACTCGGCGCGACGACTCGGCGCGACGACTCGGCGCGACGACTCGGCGCGACGACTCAGCGCCCGACGGGCGACAGGTCCAGCGGGCGGCCCGCCAGGTTCCGCGGCCGGGACGCGAGGGTGCGGGCGACCGAGCGCAGCACCGCGGCCGCGGGGGAGTCGGGCGCCGTCAGGACGACCGGTGCCCCGCCGTCGCCGGCCTCCCGCAGCGCGACGTCCAGCGGCACCTGCCCCAGCAGCGGCACAGCAGCCCCGGTGAGCCGCGCGAGGTTGTCCGCGACCCGCTGCCCACCGCCGGCGCCGAACAGCTCCAACCGGCTGCCGTCGGGCTGCTCGAGCCAGGACATGTTCTCGACCACGCCCACGACGCGCTGGCGCGTCTGCACCGCCACGGCACCGGCGCGCTCCGCCACCTCCGCCGCCGCGACCTGCGGCGTGGTCACGACCACCAGCTCGGAGCCCGGCAGCAGCTGCGCCACGGAGATCGCGATGTCGCCCGTCCCGGGGGGCAGGTCCAGCAGCAGCACGTCCAGGTCGCCCCAGAAGACGTCCGCGAGGAACTGCTGCAGCGCCCGGTGCAGCATCGGCCCGCGCCAGACCACCGGCTGCCCGGCCGGCACGAACATGCCGATGGACACGACCTTGACGTCGTGGGCGACCGGCGGCAGCAGCATGTCGTCGACCTTCGTCGGCGGGCGGTCCACGCCGAGCATCCGCGGGATGGAGAAGCCGTAGATGTCGGCGTCGACCACGCCCACGCGCAGGCCGTCGGCGGCCATGGCGACGGCCAGGTTGGCCGTGACCGACGACTTGCCGACGCCGCCCTTGCCCGAGGCGACCGCGATGACCTTGGTCAACGACCCGGGCTGGGCGAAGGGGATCTGCGGCTCGGCGTCGGTGCCGCGCAGCATCGTGCGCAGGTCGGCGCGCTGCTCGGCCGACATCACACCCAGGTCGACGCGCACGCCGACCACCCCGTCCAGGGGTGCCACCGCGGCCGTCACGTCCCGCGTGAGCGTCTCCTTCAGCGGGCACCCGGGCGTGGTCAGGTCGAGACCGACGACGACGAACGCACCGCCCTCGCGCGGCTCGACCTCCACGGACCGCACCATCCCGAGGTCCGTGATCGGGCGACGGATCTCGGGGTCCTGCACGCCGGCCAGGGCCGTGCGGACGGCGTCGACGAGCGGGTCGGCGGGCGCGGGGTTCTCGAGGGGCGGCACCCCTCCATCGTAGGTCGCCCGCGGGGCCGCACCGCGGGCCCGACGCCCCGTGGTCAGCGGTCGGCCGTGCCGCGCCGTGCGTCGCCGTGCCGCCGGTCGTGGTGGTCGTCCGCGGCCGCGGCCTGCTCCGCCTGCAGGTCCTCCAGGAGGCCCCGCAGCTCGGAGCGGACGAAGTCGCGGGTGGCGACCTCGGACAGGGCGATGCGCAGCGACGCCATCTCGCGGGCCAGGAACTCCGTGTCGGCCAGGTTGCGCTCGGCCCGCTGCCGGTCCTGCTCCGCCGAGACGCGGTCCCGGTCCGCCTGGCGGTTCTGCGCGAGCAGGATCAGCGGGGCGGCGTACGACGCCTGCAGCGAGAGCATCAGCGTCAGGGCGGTGAAGCCGTTCTCCGACTGGTCGAACCGCAGGTGCTCCGGACCCCACGAGTTCCACGCGAGCCACACCACGCAGAACGCCGTCAGGTACAGGATGAACCGCGGCGTGCCGAGGAACCGCGCGATGGACTCCGAGACGCGGCCCGAGGCGTCCGCCTCGACCTGCCAGCGGGGCAGCAGGGAGCGGCCGCGCACCCGCGGCTGGTCGAGACGCTCAGCCACGTCCCACCGCCCTGCCGTCGCGCGTCACCGCGGTGGGCCGCGTCGGCGGCCCCACGTGCACGTCGTCGGTCTCGCGCCAGTCGTCGGGCAGCAGGTGGTCCAGCACGTCGTCGACCGACACCGCGCCCAGCAGGCGGCGCTGCTCGTCGACGACCGGCAGGGCCAGCAGGTTGTACGTCGCCAGCTGGCGCGTCACCGACAGCAGCGGCGCGTCCACCGCGACCGGTTCCAGGTCCGTGTCCACGATCTGCCCGATCGCCTCGTGCGGCGGCTCGCGCAGCATCCGCTGGAGGTGCACGACGCCGATGTAGCGGCCGGTCGGCGTCTCCAGGGGCGGGCGGGCGACGAAGACGAGCGACGCGAGGGCGGGGTTGAGGTCCTGTCGCCGCACGTGGGCCAGCGCCGCGGCGATCGACGTCTCCGGCCCCAGGATCACCGGCTCGGTGGTCATCAGACCCCCCGCGGTGTTGTCCTCGTACGCCAGCAGGCGGCGCACGTCCTTGGCCTCGGCCGGCTCCATGAGCGCCAGCAGCTCGGCCGCCTGCTCCTGGGGCAGCTCGCCCAGCAGGTCGGCGGCGTCGTCGGGCTGCATCGCCTCCAGCACGTCGGCCGCGCGCCCGCGCTCCAGCCCGCCCAGGATCGCCACCTGGTCGTCCTCGGGCAGCTCCTCGAGCACGTCCGCCAGGCGCTCGTCGTCGAGCGCCGAGGCGACCTCCAGCCGGCGCCGCACGCCCATGTCGTGCAGCACGTCCGCCAGGTCGGCGGGCTTGAGGTCCTCGTACTGGGCGAGCAGCAGCTGGGCGCCCTGCGACTCCGACGGGCGACCGAGGCCCACGACCTCCTCGATCGGCAGCAGCATCGTCTCGCCCCGCCGGCGCAGCAGGCCACCGCGCTGGTCGGTGCGCCGCACGAAGACCTTGGTGACCCACCAGTCGCCGTTGCGCTGCAGCTCCATCGCCACGTCCTCGACGCGCGCCGTGCCCGAGCCGTCGGCGAGCTCGACCGTACGGTCCAGCAGCTCGCCCACCACCAGGGTCTCGGACACGCGCTGCTCGAAGCGGCGCATGTTGACCAGCCCGGTGGAGATGACCTGGCCCGCGTCGACCGCCGTCACGCGCGTCAGCGGCAGGAAGACCCGGCGCCGGCCGGGGACCTCGACCACCAGGCCCACCGCGCGGGGTGCGCCCGTCAGGCGCACGAGCACGACGACGTCGCGCACCCGGCCGACCTCGTCGCCGATCGGGTCGAAGACGGCGGTGCCGGCGAGACGCGCGACGAACACCCGGGCGCCGACGCTGCTCACGCCGGTCAGCCTAGACGCCGACCTCCCGTCCGGCCCGCCGCCGGCCCGGCGAGCCGGACGCTCCCTGGCGGCCCCGGGGCCGGTGCGGGAGGATCAGCACATGTCGTTCCCGCAGTCCGAGCGCATCCCCACGACGCCCACCCTGCCGACGGGCGAGACCGTCGCGACCTACGGCACGTACCTGCAGGCGCAGAAGGCCGTCGAGCTGCTCGCCGAGAAGCAGTTCCCGGTGCGGGCGGTGACCATCGTCGGCACGGACCTGCGCATGGTCGAGCGCGTCATCCGTCGGCTGTCGTACCCGAGCGCGGCGCTGGGCGGGTTCCTGTCCGGTGCGTGGTTCGGCCTGTTCGTGGGGCTGATCCTCACGCTGTTCTCGACGGGCGGCGCCAGTGTCATGCTGCCGGCCGTGCTGTTCGGCGGTGCGTTCGGGCTGCTGTTCTCCGTCATCGGGTACTCGCTCACGCGCGGTCGGCGGGACTTCGCGTCCGCCAGCCAGATCGTCGCCACGTCGTACTCCGTGCTGTGCCAGGCCGAGCACGCCCACCGGGCGCGCACCCTGCTGGCGGACACCGGGGGCGTGGTCTCGGGCTGGCCCGAGCCGGTGCGTCCGCCGGCACCCCCGGTCGGGGCCCCGCCGTCCGACCCCCGGCCGGGGTACGGACCGCCCACGACCCCGCCGCCGGCGCAGCAGCCACCCGCGCCGCCCGCGCAGCCGCCCGCACCGCCGGCGCCTCCGAGCGCCTGAGCCCCGGCGGGTCACCGGGGCCCGGGCGACGCCGACTCAGCCCTCGCGGAGCGCGGCCATCCAGGCCTCGACGGCATCGGGGTCCCGCGGCAGCGCCGCCGAGAGGTTCTCGTTGCCGTCGGCCGTGACGAGGACGTCGTCCTCGATGCGCACCCCGATGCCGCGGTACTCGGCCGGCACCAGCAGGTCGTCGGACTTGAAGTACAGGCCCGGCTCGATGGTGAACACCATGCCGGGCTGCAGCACGCCGTCCAGGTAGAGCTCGGCCCGGGCCTGCGCGCAGTCGTGCACGTCGAGGCCGAGGTGGTGCGACGTGCCGTGGACCATCCAGCGGCGGTGGTGCTGGTTGTCGGGGTGGAGGGACTCCTCGGCGCTGACCGGCAGCAGCCCCCACTCCTCGAGCCTCGCGGCCAGCACGCGCATGGCCGCGTCGTGCACGTCGCGGAACCGGGCACCGGGGACCGCGGCCTCGAACCCGGCGTCGGCGGCGTCGAGCACGGCCTGGTAGACGCGGCGCTGCACCTCCGTGAACGTGCCGTCCACGGGCAGCGTGCGGGTGACGTCCGCGGTGTAGAGCGAGTCGACCTCCACGCCGGCGTCGACGAGGACCAGCTCGCCCGGGCGCACCAGGCCGTCGTTGTCGGTCCAGTGCAGCGTGGTCGCGTGGTCGCCCGCGGCGGCGATCGTCGTGTAGCCGACGTCGTTGCCCTCCTCGCGCGCGTGCCCCAGGAACGTGCCCTCGATGACGCGCTCGCCGCGACGGTGCGCGACCGCGCGCGGCAGGGCGCGCACCACCTTCTCGAAGCCCGCGATCGTCGCGTCGACCGCCAGCCGCATCTGCTCGACCTCGTACGCGTCCTTGAGGAGCCGCAGCTCCGAGAGCGCCTCCGCGAGCCGCGCGTCGGCCTCGCCCGTGGCTTCCTCGCCGCGGATCTGCGCGACGACCTCCTCGACGGCCTCGTCGGACTCGGGGACGACCAGGACCTGCACACCGCCGGCTCCCACGTCCTTCGCCAGGGCGTCGCGCAGGTCGTCGAGGTGCGCGGTCGTGATGCCGGTGGTCGTGGCGATCTCGTCGAGCGTGGGCCGTGCGCCCACCCAGAACTCGCCGTACCGGGCGTCGGAGAAGAACTCGGGGGTGTCGCGCCCGGCCAGCGGGTTCATGTAGAGCACGGCGCGGTGCGCGCTGCCGTCGTCGCCGGTGCCGTCCGGCACGGGGTGCAGCACCAGCACGGCGTCGGGCTCCTGCTCGGTGCCCAGCCCGGTGAGGTGGGCGAAGGCCGCGTGCGGGCGGAACCGGAAGTCGGTGTCGTTCGACCGCACCTTGAACGACCCGGCGGGCACCACGAGCCGCGTGCCGGGGAACTGCGCGGAGAGCGCGCTGCGCCGTGCGGCGGCCATGTCCGCGACGGGGGCGCGGGTGGCGGTCGACGCCGGACGCTCGCCCCAGCCGGACGTCACGAACTCGACGAAGCGCCGTGACTGCGGCCGGTGCGACCGGTTGGAGCCGCGCTCCTCGAGCGGCTGCTCCTCGGCGGCCGGCGTGAGCGTCTCGGAGGTGAGGTTCTCGGGATGCTGGTCGGTGCACACCCTCCCAGTCTCGCACCGCCCGCCCCCGGCGCGGTGTCCCGGGTGCGAGGGGCTAGCGTGAGCAGGTGCGCATCGACCTCCACACGCACTCCCGGGCGTCGGACGGCACGCAGACCCCCGCGGAGCTCGTCACCGCCGCTCGGGACGCAGGCCTGGACGTCGTCGCGCTCACCGACCACGACACGACGGACGGCTGGGACGAGGCGGCGGCCGCCGCGCGGGACGTCGGCGTCGCGCTCGTGCGGGGCACCGAGGTGTCGGCCCGGTCCCGTGGCGTCAGCGTGCACCTGCTGTCGTACCTCCAGGACCCGGACCGCCCCGCCCTGGCCGACGAGCTCGCGCGGGCCCGCGACTCGCGCGTGCACCGCGCGCAGCGCATCGTGGAGCGGCTGGCCCGGGACGTCCCGATCACCTGGCAGGACGTGCTGGACCAGGCGCGGGACGCCGTGGCCGTCGGCCGCCCGCACATCGCGGACGCCCTGGTCGCTCGGGGCGTCGTGCCCGACCGGGACGTCGCCTTCGCGCACCTCCTGGCGTCCGACGGTCCGTACCACGTCGACCACTACGCACCCGAGGCCCCCGACGCCGTCGCGGCGATCCGGGCGTCGGGCGGCGTCCCGGTCTTCGCGCACCCGGCCGCCGACGCCCGGGGACGCATCGTGCCCGACCGCGTGTTCGACGAGCTCGCCGAGGCGGGCCTGGCGGGCCTCGAGGTCTTCCACCGTGACCACTCGCCGGCGCAGCGCGAGCGGCTGCTCGCGATCGCCGAGCGGCTCGGGCTGCTGGTCACGGGGTCGAGCGACTACCACGGCACGGGAAAGCTCAACCGGCTGGGCGAGAACCTCACCGAGCCGCAGGTGCTGGACGAGATCGTCCGGCAGGGGACGACGGAGGTGGTGACCGCGTGAGCGGCGTGCTCGACATCCAGCTGTTCGCGTCGGTGTTCGTCACCTTGTTCGTCATCATGGACCCGCCGGGGACCGTGCCGATCTTCCTCGCGCTCACCGGGTCCATGACCCGCCAGCAGCGGACGCGGGCGGCGCGTCAGGCGATCCTCGTCGCCTTCGGTGTCATCGTCGGCTTCGCGCTGTTCGGCCAGTCGCTGCTGAACTACCTGCACGTGTCGGTCGAGGCGCTGCAGGGTGCTGGTGGCCTGCTGCTCCTGCTCGTCGCGATGGAGCTGCTGACCGGCAAGATGGACAGCAACGAGGGGTACGAGGGCACGCAGGGCAACGTCGCCCTGGTGCCGCTGGGCACGCCGCTGCTCGCCGGCCCGGGTGCGATCGTCGCGACCATGGTGTTCGTCCAGCAGTCCACCGAGCCGTCCGACTGGGCCGCGCTGGCGCTGGGCGTGGTGCTCGTGCACCTGTGCCTGTGGCTGTCCATGCGGTTCGCCGGCGTGATCCACCGGGTCCTCAAGGACTCCGGGACCATGCTCGTCAGCCGGATCGCCGGCCTGCTGCTCGCCGCGATCGCGGTGCAGCTGCTCGCGGACGCCGTGCTGACGTTCGCGCGCCAGGTCTGACGCGTCCGGGCGCGTCCGGGCCTCTCACGCGTCCGGCCCCCTCACCGCAGGGTGAGGGGGCCGGACGGACGTGCAGGGGTCAGGCGTCCGTCGGGGCCGGCGAACCGGCGTCGGACGACGCACCGGCGGACCCGCCGCGCGAGCGACGGCGACGGCGACGGCGCGGTCCGCCGGACTCGCCGGCGTCGGGGCCGGTGGCGCCGTCGGCTGCCGGGCGCGAGGGCGCGGCGTCAGCGGCGGGACGCTCCGACGTCGGCTCGGCGGTCCGCTCGCCCGTGGGTGCGCCCTCGGCACCGGTGCGGCCACGGCCGCCCCGGCGGCGACGGGAGCCGCCCTCGGCGTCGCCCTCGCCGGTCCGCTCCGCGGGCTCGCCGGTCCGCTCCGCGGGCCGGGACCCGCTGCGACCGCCGTCACGCTGGCCGTCACGGCCGCCGCCGCGCTCACCGTCACGGCCGCCCTCGCGGCGACCGGGGCGACCGTCGTCCGAGCGGGCGGGTCGTGCGCCGCCGCCGCGCTTGCCGGTCTCGCCGAGGTCCTCGAGCACCTCGGCGCCCAGGCCGGCGCGGGTCTGCTGCGACTTCGGCAGCCGGCCCGTGACGCCCTTCGGGATGTCGAGGTCCGTGTAGACGTGCTCCGACGACGAGTACGTCTCGACCGGGGTGGGGATGCCGAGGTCGAGCGACTTGTCGATGAGGCCCCAGCGCGGCAGGTCGTCCCAGTCGACGAACGTCACGGCCGTGCCCTTGTTGCCCGCGCGGCCGGTGCGGCCGGTGCGGTGCAGGTACGTCTTCTCGTCCTCGGGGCACTGGTAGTTGATGACGTGCGTGACGTCCTCGACGTCGATGCCGCGCGCGGCGACGTCGGTGGCGACGAGCACGTCGACCTTGCCGTGGCGGAACGCGCGCAGCGCCTGCTCGCGGGCGCCCTGACCGAGGTCGCCGTGGAGGGCGCCGGCGGCGAACCCGCGGTCGACGAGCTCGTCGGCGACCTTGGCGGCGGTGCGCTTGGTGCGCGCGAACACGATGGTCAGGCCGCGGCCGTTGGCCTGCAGGATCCGCGCGAGCAGCTCGACCTTGTCGAGCGCGTGCGCGCGGTACGCGACCTGCTTGATGTTCTTGACCGTCTGGCCCTCGTCGTCCGGCGCGGACGCGCGGATGTGCGTGGGCTGCGACATGTAGCGCCGCGCCATCGCGACGACGGCCCCCGGCATGGTCGCGGAGAAGAGCATGGTGTGCCGGTTGGGCGGCGTGGCGGCCAGCAGCTTCTCGACGTCGGGCAGGAAGCCCAGGTCGAGCATCTCGTCGGCCTCGTCGAGCACGACCTCCGTCGCGTGCTTCAGCCGCAGGTGGCGCTGGTTCAGCAGGTCGATCATGCGGCCGGGCGTGCCGACGACGACGTCCGCACCGCGCTGCAGGGCCTCGACCTGCGGCTCGTACGCGCGCCCGCCGTAGACCTGCACGATGCGGACCTTGCGGCCGGTGGACGCCATCGCGAGGTCGCCGGCGACCTGCACGGCGAGCTCACGGGTCGGCACGACGACGAGCGCCTGCGGCTCGCCCGGGGCGGGCAGGCGGTCGTAGCCGTCCTCACCGGGTGCGACCACGCGGTGCAGCAGCGGGACGCCGAAGCCGAGGGTCTTGCCGGTGCCGGTCTTGGCCTGGCCGATGATGTCGTGGCCGGCCAGGGCGACCGGCAGGGTCATGGCCTGGATGGGGAACGGCTGGGAGATGCCGGCGGCGGCGAGCGCCGCGACGATCTCGGGGCGCACGTCGAAGTCGGCGAACGAGGCGTCGACCGCCTGCACCGAGGCGGCGCGCCGGGACCCGGTCGGCGACTCGGTCGGCACGGCGTCGGCCGCGGTGCGGACCTCGGTCACGGCCTCGGCGGTGGTGGGGGAGTCGACGGAGGCGTCGTCGCGCTGCTCCTGGTCGACGGTCTGGTCGGTGGTCACGGGCGGCTCTTCACTGCCAGGGTGGCGGCTCACGGTGCGGGCCGGGGGGCCGGCGGCGCGTCGCGCGCTCGTCCGCCCCGGGCGACAGCGGGCTGCGCCACGCGGGTTGGCCGGCAGCCGATCGTAGAAGTCGCCCCGCGCGGCGCACCCTGCCGGCACGTCCGCGGGCGGGAGAGCCCGGCGGGCAGGCGGGCCGGTGCGCGTCGAGCGGGGAGGGTCGCGGCACGGGCCGGACCGGGAAACCGAGACGAACGGGCAACCGATGTACGGGGTTGTACACAGCCAGTCTATCGGACGTCCGTCCCGGTGCCCCGGCGGCTGCCCCGACCGGCGCGTCCGGCGGCGTTACGATCGCGGGATGACGACCAGCGCCGGCAACGCCCGTCCCCTCAGCCCCGGCAAGGCGGGCGCCGACGACCGGTCCGCCAACCGCGCCGGGAAGGACGCCGTCGCCGCGCACGCCGACGACGCCGTGGAGGTCCTGGGCCTCGTCGCGAGCCTGGAGCACCAGGCGTTCGAGCGGCTCGCCGACGACGCCCGGCAGGCGCCCGGGCCCGAGCAGGCGCTGGCCTTCTCCCGGCAGGCGGCCCGGTGCGTCGAGCGGCGGGACCGCGTCCTGGCGCGGATCGACGAGCTCGGCGGCGACGCGTCGGCGGCGTTCGGCCGGTTCGACGGGCTGCTCGACGACTTCGACGCGCGCACCCCGGCGAGCTCGTGGGCCGAGCGGCTCCTCAAGACGTACGTCGGGTACGGCGTCGCGGACGACTTCTGCCGGCTCGTGGCCCGTGGCCTGGACCCCGACTCGGCGCGGCTGGTGGCCGAGGTGCTCGACGACGCGTCACGCACCGAGCTGGCGGTGCGCGAGCTGGACGAGGCCTGCGCGGGCGACGACGTCCTGTCCTCGCGGCTGGCGCTGTGGGGGCGCCGCCTCGTCGGCGAGGCGCTCGGCGTGGTGCAGCGGCTGGCGCAGCGGCCCGAGGTCGCGCGGTCGCTCGACCGCGCGGGTACGGGTGCGGGTGCGGCTGCAGCCGCGGGCGGGACGCAGGATCGGGCGGCCCAGATCCCGGCGCCCGTGCTCAACGAGCTGACGGCCGAGCACACGCGCCGGATGTCGCGGCTGCACCTGACCGCCTGACCCGTCGCCGCGCGCGGGTGCGGGGTCCGGACGCACCCGGCGCCCGGCCGCAGCCGGGCGCCGGGTGGACGGCTCAGATCGTGCCGAAGCCCACGCGGCCCTTGGTCTCCGCGCCGATCTCGACGAAGCCGAGGACGGCGGTGGGCACGACGACGCGACGTCCGCGGACGTCCGTCAGCTCGAGCGTCGCCGCCGTGCCGTCGAGCGCGGCCCGGACGGCCGTTGCGATCTCGTCCGCCGTCTGGTCGGACTCGAGCGTCAGCTCGCGCGACAGGTGCTGCACGCCGATCGTGATCTCCACGGGCACTCCTCATCGGACGGGTCCCGGCGTCGCCGGGCGGTCGCCACGATCCTAGGCGCCCTCGTACGGGTAGTCGGGACGGACGAGACCGGCCAGCCCTCGCCACTGCAGGTCCGAGACCAGGTCGACGACCCGCTGCGCGCCGCGCCCGTCACCGTGCCGCAGCCAGTAGGTGGCCGCGCCCTGCGCGGTGGCGACCAGGGCCGCGGCGAGCACGTCGGCGTCGGCGCGGTCCCGTCCGGTCGCCGCCGCCAGCACGTCCGCGATGCGGCGGGTCGCCTCGGCCGACGCGTGCTCCACCCGGCCGCGCACCTGCGAGTCGTGGGTGACGTCGGACTCGAACAGGAGCGTGGAGGACTCGCCGGCGACCTGCACGAACTCGACGTACGCCGCGACCACGGCGGCCACGACCGCACGACCCTCGCCGCGCCCGACGGGCCCCGCCTCGATCGGCGCGACCGCCTGCTCCACGGCCGCGAGCAGCGCCGTGCCCTGCTCGTCCACGACCGCGAGGTACAGGTCCAGCTTGGACGGGAAGTGCCGGTACAGCACCGGCTTGCTCACCTCCGCCCGGTCGGCGATGTCGTCCATCGAGACGTGGTGGAAGCCCTCCGTGGCGAACAGCTCGAGCGCGATCGCGAGGAGCTGGGACCGGCGCTCGGCGCGCGCCATCCGGGGTCCGCGCGGCCGCGGCTCGGCTGAGTCCTGGGCGCTGGTCATCAGGCGATCGTAGCGACGGCGTGTTGCGTGCAGGGGTCATGGCCGCCACCCGGGAGCCCGCGTCCCGTGGTCGGCGTGCCCGGTCCCGGCTGTCGGTGGGCCGTGGTGTGATCGGGCCCGTGACGACGGCACCGACCACCCGGCTCGTGGCCGCACCCCTGGTCCGGCGCGCCGCGCTCGGCGCCGGTGCGCGCCCCGTCCTGGACGACCGCCAGCGCGAGGTGGTCGAGCGCGTGGTCGCCGGCGCCGACCGCGTGCTGCTGGTGACGGGTGCGCCGGGGACGGGTCGCACGACGCTCGCGCTGGAGGCGGCCGCCGCGGCCGTCGACGCGGGGACGGCACCGGACGACGTCCTCGTGCTGGCCGCGAGCCGCCGCGCCGCGGGCGACCTGCGCGACCGCCTCGCGGTGCGCCTGGGGCGCACCGCCGGGCGGCCGCTGGTGCAGACGCCCGCCGCGGTCGCCTTCGCCGTGCTGCGGGCGCGCGCGGGGGCCCTGGGGGAGCCCGCGCCGGTGCTGGTCTCCGGCCCGGAGCAGGACGTGGCGCTCGCCGAGCTGCTCGCGGGCCACGCGTCGGGGGAGGTGCCCGGGCCCGTGTGGCCGCCGGGCGTGCCGGAGGCCGCGCTGGGTACCCGCGCCTTCCGCGACGAGCTGCGCGACCTGCTCATGCGTGCGGCCGAGCGCGGGCTGGCACCGGGCGACCTCGCCGCGCTCGGGCGGCGCGAGGAGCGCCCGGCGTGGGTGGCGGCCGCCCGGGTCTACGAGGAGTACCTCGACGTGATGGCACTCGCCACGTCGACGCCGGACGCCGGGGAGCGCCTGGACCCCGCCGTCGTCGTCGACGCGGCGGTGGCGGCGCTGCGGCGCTGGGACGACGACGTGCCCGGGGTCCCGTGCCCGCGGCGCAGCCTGGTGGTGGTGGACGACCACCAGGAGAGCACGGCGGCCACCGCGCGGCTGCTGCGCGCGTTCGCCGACGGCGGCGCGCGCCTGCTGCTGCTGGGTGACCCGGACGTCGCGGTGCAGACCTTCCGCGGTGCGCAGCCCGCGCTCGTGGCCCGGGCCGCCGCGGCCGGGACCGGTGAGCTCGCCGCGGAGCACGTCGTGCTGCGGACGGTCTGGCGCCAGACCGCACCCCTGCGCGAGGTCACCGAGCGGATCACGCAGCGGGTCGCGGCGTCCGGCACCGTCGCCCACCGCCGGGCCGACGTGCCCGCCGACCGGGCCACCGGGCCCGAGCCGCGCGTCGCCGTGCTGCCCAGCGCGGCGCAGGAGGCGGCGTGGGTGGCGCACCGGCTGCGGCGTGCCCACCTGCAGGACAAGATCCCCTGGGACGGCATGGCCGTGCTCGCGCGGGCCGGCAGCCGCGTCACGGCGGTCCGGCGCGCGCTGGCCCAGGCGGGCGTGCCGGTCCGCGTGGTGGGCAGCGACGTGCCGCTGCGCGACGAGCCGGCGGTGCGCCCGCTGCTCGACGCGGTGCGGGTCGCGCTGCGGCCGGAGGAGCTCGACGCGGAGGTGGCCGCCCGGCTGGCGTGCTCACCGCTGGGCGGGCTCGACGCCGTCGGGCTGCGCCGTGTCCGTCGTGCGCTGCGGGCGGAGGAGCTGGCGGGCGGCGGTGGGCGGTCGAGCGACCTGCTGCTCGTGGAGGCGCTGTCCGCGCCGGACCGGGCCGCGACCCTGGAGCCGCACGTCGGGCGCCCGGTGCAGCGCCTGGCCGCGGTGCTGCAGGCGGGGCGCGACGCGGCGGCGCAGCCCGGGGCGGACGTCCAGGCCGTCCTGTGGGCGGTGTGGGACCGGGCCGGCCTGGCCGACCCCTGGCGGCGTGCCGCGCTCGCGGGCGGGTCGGGCGGGGAGCGGGCGGACCGTGACCTCGACGCGGTCCTGGCGCTGTTCCGGGCGGCCGAGACGTTCGTCGAGCGCATGCCGCAGGCGGCGCCGCTCGCGTTCGTCGACTGGGTGCTCGCGCAGGACCTGCCGGCGGACTCCCTGGCCCCCGCGTCGCGTGCGGCGGGGGTCAGCGTGCTGACCCCCGCCGGTGCGGCGGGCGGGTCGTGGGAGGTCGTCGCGGTGGTGGGCGTGCAGGAGGGCGTCTGGCCGGACCTGCGGCTGCGCGACTCCATGCTCGGGGCGCAGGCGCTCGTCGACCTCCTCGACGGACGGCAGGTGGCCGGTGCCGCGGGGCAGGAGGCCGCGCGCGAGGCGCGGGCGGCCGTCCTGGCGGACGAGCTGCGCGCGTTCGCGCTCGCCTGCTCGCGGGCCCGCACCCACCTGCTGGTCACCGCCGTCGACGACCAGGACGCGACGCCGTCGCCGTTCGTCGACCTGGTGCAGCCCGGGTCCGACGACGACGGCCCCGACCCCCGGCGGACCAGTGCGCCGGCGCCGCTCGACCTGCGCGGGCTGGTCGCGCGCCTGCGGGCGACCCTGGAGCGCACGGCGGCCCACGGGCGTCCCGACCCCGCCGCCGCCCGGACGCTGGCCCGCCTGGCGGCGCACGGCGTGCCGGGCGCGGACCCCGCGTCGTGGTTCGGGCTGCCGGAGCCGTCCAGCGACGCGCCGCTGTGGCCGGCCGACGTCAAGGTCCCCGTCTCGCCGTCACGCCTCGAGACGGCCCAGCGCTGCGCGCTGCGGTGGGCGCTCGAGACGGCCGGGGGCACTCCGGCGTCGTCCGCCCAGCAGTCGCTCGGCACCCTCGTGCACGCGATCGCCCAGGAGCACCCGACGGCCGACCTGCCGACGCTGCGCGCGGAGCTGGACCGCCGGTGGGACGAGCTGGGCCTCGGTGAGGGCTGGCCCGCGCTGGCCGCCCGGCGCCGGGCCGACGCGATGCTGGTCCGGCTCGCCGCGTACCTGCGGGACTCCGGCGAGCCCCTGCTGGTCGAGGCGCCGTTCTCGCTCGAGACCGACCGTGCCGTGGTGCGCGGGTCGGTGGACCGCGTGGAGCGCGTCGTGACCGAGGGGGACGAGGCAGGCACCGCGGTCGAGGTCGTCGACCTCAAGACGGGGTCGCGCGTCCCGACGCTCGCGCAGGCGGCGGAGCACGCGCAGCTCGGTGCCTACCAGCTCGCGGTGGACGAGGGGGCGGTGCCCGGGCTGGAGCCGGGGACCCGCAGCGTCGGTGCCCGGCTCGTGCACCTCGCACAGGGCTCGGGCGCCCCGACGCAACGACGGCAGGACGGCCTGGGTGCACCGGACGACGGGCCGGTCTGGGCTCGCGAGCTCGTCGACGAGGTCGCGGGGCGGATGGCCGCGTCGAGCTTCGAGGCCCGTGCCAACGACCTCTGCGACCGCTGCCCGGTGCGCCGCTCGTGCCCGCTGCGCGGCGAGGGCGGGCAGGTGGTGGCATGAGCGCCGACGTCGCGCCGGCGGCCACGCGCCTGTCCGCGCTGCAGATCGCCCGGCTCGTGGGGCAGCATCCCCCGACCGAGGAGCAGCGGGCCGTCATCGAGGCGCCCCTGCTCCCGTCGCTCGTCGTCGCGGGTGCCGGGTCCGGCAAGACCGAGACGATGGCGGCGCGCGTCGTGTGGCTGGTCGCCAACGGGCTGGTCGCGCCGGAGCAGGTGCTGGGCCTCACCTTCACGCGCAAGGCGGCCGGGGAGCTCTCGGAGCGGGTGCGGCGACGGCTCCGCGCCCTGGCCAGGTCGGCGGCGGCGGAGGGCGTCGAGCTGCCGACGGGCGTGGGCGTCGTCGACGAGCTCGCGCGGCCCCACGTCTCGACGTACCACGCGTACGCGGCCTCGCTCGTCTCCGACCACGCGTTGCGCCTCGGCGTCGAGCCCGGGGCACGGCTGCTGGGGGAGGCGGCGCAGTGGCAGCTCGCCTCGCAGGTGGTCGAGTCGTGGGCGGGCGACCTGGAGACGTCGGCGGCCACGTCGACGGTGGTCGAGGCCGTCCTGTCCCTGTCGGGTGCGCTCGACGAGCACCTGCTGGACCCCGCCGGTGCGCGGCAGGGGATCGAGGCGATCGTCGCGGACCTGCAGGCCACCCCGGCGGGCACGCCCCCCCGCGCGCCGTACGCCCGGGTCCGTGACCTCGTGGCGTCGCTGGGGGAGCGTGCCCGGGTGCTCGACCTGGTGGCCGACTACCGTGCCCGCAAGCGGGCCGCCGACAGCCTCGACTTCGGTGACCAGGTGGCGCTGGCCGCCCGGATCGCGCGCGACGTCCCGGAGGTCGGGGCCGGGGAGCGCGACCGGTTCCGCGTCGTGCTGCTCGACGAGTACCAGGACACGTCGTACGCGCAGCTCGTGCTGCTGCAGGCGCTGTTCTCCGGCGGTCACCCGGTCACGGCCGTCGGGGACCCGCACCAGTCCATCTACGGCTGGCGCGGTGCCAGCCCCGGGGGGCTGGCGCGGTTCCCCGCGGCGTTCCCGGTGGTGGTCACGGCACCGGACGGCACGCAGGACCGACGCCCCGCCGCCGTGGCGCAGCTGTCCACGTCGTGGCGCAACGACGTCGCCGTGCTCGACGCCGCCAACCACGTCGCCGCGCCCCTGCGCACCGGTGCGGCCCGCGTCGAGGTGCCGCGGCTCGCGCCGCGGCCCGGAGCCGGGCCCGGTGCCGTGCAGGCGGTCGTCGCGAGCACGGTCGAGGACGAGGCGGAGGCCGTGGCCGCCTGGGTCGGACGGCGGTGGCGCCCCGGCCACGCGCCGGGTGGCCGGCGGACCGCCGCGGTGCTGTGCCGCAAGCGGTCCCAGTTCGAGCCCGTCCGGCGGGCGCTGCGGGCCGCGGGGCTGCCGGTCGAGGTCGTCGGACTGGGCGGGCTGCTGGCGACGCCCGAGGTCGTCGACCTGGTCGCCGTGCTGCAGGCGGCGCACGACCCGACGCGCGGCGACGCGGTCGTGCGCCTGCTCACCGGTGCCCGCACCCGGCTCGGTGCCGCGGACCTGCACGCCCTGGGGGACTGGGCGCGGCAGGGAGCCCGGCCGGCGGGCGCGCGGGTGCCCGGGGTGCAGGCCGACGTCGTCGACGAGCGCAGCCTGGTCGACGCGGTGGACGACCCGCCCCCGCCCGGCTGGCGCAGCCCCGCGGGCCGCTCGCTCAGCGCGGAGGGGCGCCGGCGGCTCACCGAGCTCGCCGGGGTGCTGCGCGCCGTCCGCGCGCAGCAGGGGCTCTCGCTCCCCGAGCTGGTGGGGGAGGCCGAACGGCTGTTCGGCCTCGACATCGAGGTGCAGGCCCGTGCCGACGTCACACCGGGCCGGGCGCGCGCCCACCTCGACGCGTTCGCCGACGTGGCCGCGGAGTTCGCCCGCGGTGCCGACCGTCCCACGCTGGGGGCGTTCCTGGCGTGGCTCGAGGCGGCGGACGCCCGCGAGGACGGCCTCGAGCTGCCCGTCACCGAGCCGGACCCCGACGCGGTGCAGGTGATGACCGTGCACGCGGCGAAGGGCCTGGAGTGGGACGCCGTGGCCGTCGCGGGCATGGTCGACGGCGGGTTGCCCGCCACCGCGATGCTCGGCAAGGACGGGCCGAAGGACTCCGCGTGGCTCACGGGGCTGGGTGTGCTGCCGTACCCGCTGCGGGGTGACGCCGACGAGCTGCCGCTCCTGGCGTGCGCGGGCGCCGAGTCGCCCAAGGAGCTCGCCGACCGGCTGGAGCGGCTGCGGCTGGACGCCGGCGACCACCAGGTCGCCGAGGAGCGCCGTCTGGCGTACGTCGCCGTCACCCGGGCGCGTGAGGACCTGCTGCTCTCCGCGGCGTACTGGGGGGACCCGAAGGCGGCCCGGCGGCTGTCGCCGTTCCTCACGGACCTGGTCGACGCGGGACTCGTGGACGTCGTGGCCCGTGCCGACGAGCCCGAGCCGGGCGCAGCCAACCCGCGGGCGGCCCTGACGTCGGCGGCCACCTGGCCGGCCGACCCGTTCGCGGTGGACGGTGCCGCGCCCCGGCGTGACGCCGTGAGCGCGGCGGCCGACGCGGTCCGGGCCGCGCTCGCGTCGGTGGCACCGGGCCGGGGCGACGTGCCCGCACCCCGGGCGCCGGACGACGGTGTCCCCGGCGGGGGCACGGGCGACCGTGCGAGCACCGATGACGCGGCCGACGTAGCAGGGGTCGGGCGCGATGACGGCGGTGCCGAGGACTGGGACGCGCTCGCGGACCGGCTGCTCGCGGAGCAGGCGGCGCGCCGTCGCGGGGACGCCCGCGTCGCGCTGCCGGCCCACCTGTCCGCGTCGTCGCTCGTCCGCCTCGACGCCCAGCCGGAGCAGTTCGCGCTGGGGCTGCGGCGTCCGGTGCCGCGCGAGCCGTCGCCGCAGGCCCGCCGCGGCACCGCGTTCCACGCGTGGGTCGAGTCCTGGTACGGCAGGGCCACGCTCGTCGACGTCGACGACCTGCCGGGCGCCGACGACGACGTCCTGCCGGGCGACCCGGACCAGGCCGAGCTGCGCGCCGCCTTCCTGCGCACACCGTGGGCGCACCGCTCGCCGCTGGCGGTCGAGGTCGACGTCGAGACCACCGTCGGCGGCTACGTGCTGCGCTCGCGCATCGACGCGGTCTTCGCCGACCCCGACCGTCCCGACGTCCCGGGGGCCGTGGTCGTCGTCGACTGGAAGACCGGCGCACCCCCGCGCGACACCGCGGCCCGCGCCTCCCGTGACCTGCAGCTGGCCGTCTACCGGATCGCGTGGGCGCGGCTCACCGGGACCGACCCCGAGCTGGTGCGGGCGGCCTTCTGCTACGTCGGCGCCGGGGTCACCGTGGTCCCGGACCGGCTGCCCGGCCCCGACGACGTGGCGCGGCTGCTCGCCGAGGCGGCACCGGACGGTCCCGCCGGGTCGGACGGTCCCGCACGGTCGGACGGTCCCGCCGGGTCGGGCGGCGCCCGCGGGGCGGTGCGCCACGGGGCCGGCCCCGGTGCGCGCCGCGGTTCGCGGTCCTGACGGTGTCGCCGGGGCTGCGAGCGGCTCGGTGCGGCAGGCGGGCCGGTGACCCGCGGGCTCAGTACGCCCCGGCGGCCTCGTCGACGCGGGTGTGCTCCTCGAGGTCGTGCAGCATCTGCACCGCGTCGTCGACGACGTCCTTGCGGTGGGTGCGCACGCCGTGCAGCAGCCACCGCGCCAGCGCCAGCTCGCCGGCGAGCAGCGCGCGGTCGGCCAGGTGCGGGTCCGTCAGCTCGGTCCGGCGCAGCAGGTAGGCCTCGAGGATCGCGTCGACCGCGTCCTGCGGTGCGGACACGAGCAACCAGGACAGGTCGTCGGCCGGGTCCGCCACCATCGTGGAGCCCCAGTCGAGCACGCCGGCGACCGCGCCGTCGGCCACCAGGACGTGGTTGCTCGACAGGTCGCCGTGCACCACCGTCGGCCGGAACCGCCACATCGCGACGTCCTCGAGCATCTCCTCCCAGCGGCGCAGCAGCACCGGCGGGACGAGCCCCGTGCCGGCCGCCTCGTCCACCTCCGCCTGCCGCCGGTCGCGGTACCCGGCGGCGTCGTACACCGCCAGGCCCGCGTTCTCGACCACCGACGTCGGCAGCTCGTGCACCGCGGCGACGGCCCGTCCGACGGCGGCGGCGAGGCCGGGCCCGGGGCGCAGCCGCTCGAGCTCCAGCGGACGGCCCGGCACCTCCCGGTGGACGCTGGCGCGGCCACCCTCGGGCAGGTGCGCGAAGCCCGCGGGCCGCGGCACGGCGAACGGCAGGCGGCCGTCGTCGGCGTACGGGCCGAGCGCCTCGAGC